>NZ_JCAFTB010000005.1:0-326172 GCF_059369855.1 Stenotrophomonas sp. YJH_SMC_138 | reverse complement strand
GTGGGCATGTGGCTCTGGTAGATGCCCACCTTGGTGGGCATGTGGCTCTGGTAGATGCCCACCTTGGTGGGCATGTGGCTCTGGTAGATGCCCACCTTGGTGGGCATGTGGCTCTGGTAGATGCCCACCTTGGTGGGCATGGGTCCTAGGCAGTGCCAACCAACGGTTGGCACCTACCGGTCGAGTCCGCCCTACCCCTCGTTGGCGACGCCGTGCGGCACGTGGCCGGCGGCCACATGCTCGCGGGCGCTGTCGATGTTGTGCTGCGAATCGTCGAAGAAGATGTCGGCACCGAAGGCCTGCAGGAACGGGCCCTTGTGACGGCCGCCCAGGAACAGTGCCTCGTCCAGGCGCACGCCCCACTCGCGCAGGGTGCGGATCACCCGCTCATGCGCCGGTGCCGAACGCGCGGTGACGAGCGCGGTACGGATCGGCGCGCTCTCGCCGGCCGGGAACACTTCCTGCAGCGTATGCAGGGCCGACAGGAAGCCACGGAAGGGACCGCCACTGAGCGGCTCGCGGGCGCGCTCGCGCTCGTGGCGGCCAAACGCTTCCACGCCCTGCTCGCGCGAGATGCGCTCGCTCTCGTCACCGAAGATCACCGCGTCACCATCGAAGGCGATGCGCAGCTGGCCGGCCGGGCGACCAGTATCGATCTGGTCGGCGGCTGCCGCAGCGGTCTCGCCCGGCGGCTTGGGCAGGATGGTTGCCGCCGCGATGCCATGACGCAGCGCGCTGCGCACCGATTCGGGGTTGGCCGACAGGAACAGGTCGGTACCGAACGGCTTCACGTACGGCCAGGTCGGCTCGCCGGCGGTGAAGGTCGCGCGGATGATGCCCAGCCCATAGTGCTGGATCGAATTGAAGATGCGCAGGCCGGTATCGGCCGAGTTGCGCGACAGCAGGATCACCTCGACCCGCGGGTTCTCCGGGCTGGCGCCCTGGTTCAGCGCCAGCAGCTTGCGCACCACCGGGAAGGCCACGCCGGGGCCGAGGATATCGTCCTCGTGCTGGCGCTGGAATTCGGCGTAGGCCGCCACGCCATCACTTTCGAACAGCGCATGGCTTTCCTCGAGGTCGAACAGCGCGCGCGAGGTCACCGCGACGGTCAGCAAGCGGGGGGAGTTGTCGCCCATCGGTGGGGGTCCTTCAAGCGGTCGGCGGGGCCGGCCGCCCATTGTCCTCAAAAAACGAACTGTTCGCTCAGGATCCTGTCTTCCAGGTTGTGCTCCGGGTCGAACAGCAGGGTCACGCGGCGGTCCTTCGACTCGCGGATGGTCACCTCGACCACGTCGCGGGTCTCGTGCGAATCCGCCGTGACGCTGACCGGGCGCTTGTACGGATCGAGCACGCGGAAGCGCACCTCGGTATCGGCCTTGAGGATCGCCCCGCGCCAGCGACGCGGCCGGTACGGGGCCAACGGCGTCAGCGCGATGGTGTGCGAGCCCAGCGGCAATACCGGGCCATGCGCGGAATAGTTGTAGGCGGTGCTGCCCGCCGGGGTGGCCACCAGCACGCCGTCACCGATCAGCTCGGCCACGCGTTCCTGGCCGTTGAGGTCGATGCCGATATGCGCGGCCTGCCGGGTCTGGCGCAGCAGCGAGACATCGTTGTAGGCCAGCGAACCGGTACTGGTGCCCGACTCGGTCAGCGCCACCATTTCCAGCGGGCGCAGGTTGGCCGGTTCGGCACGCGCAATGCGGGCCTGCACGTCGTCGTCGCCGCGGTACTGGTTCATCAGGAAGCCGACGGTGCCCAGCTTCATGCCGAACACCGGCTTGCCCAGGTGCCCATGCCGATGCAGGGTCTGCAGCATGAAGCCGTCGCCCCCCAGCGGACACAGCACGTCGGCCTGCTCCGGCGCGTGATCGCCATAACGCGAGACCATCGCGGCGCGGGCCATCTGTGCAGGTTCGGTGGCGCTGGCCAGGAAAGCGATGCGGGGGGTGTCGCTCATCGGTGGATCCGGGTGGGTGTGCCAGCAAGAGCATACCCGGTAGTGCCGGCCGCTGGCCGGCAGCTGCACCCGATTGTGGTCCATGCGGTTGCCGGCCAGCGGCCGGCACTACCCGGCAATGCAGAACGGCCCCGCTTTCGCGGGGCCGTTCCTCCAACTGCTGCAGATCAGGAGCCCCCCTGAGTCAGGGGGGCGCGCCAACGGCGCGGGGGTCTGGGAGCATGGTTGGCATGGGGCCCACGGTTTGCAGAGCAAACCGTGGGGCGTCAGCGCGAATGCGCTTACGCACCATGCGCGGCCAGCTGACCCAGGCGCTGCACCGCGACCGAAACGGTCGGGTAGTCCAGGGTCTTCTGCTCGGCCAGTTCGGCCAGCATCGCCAGGGTGAAGCGCAGGCTGCTGTCGTCGCGACCCATCCAGGCCGCCACCTTTGCTTCGGCACTGCTGCCCTTGGTACCCAGCACCTGGCCCGCCAGATTGCGGTGGTTGGCGGCCAGCTCGTCACGCAGCACGCCACGTGCCACCGCGTGCCAACGGCCATTGACCTCCAGCGCATCGACCTGCTCGAACAGCCACGGCAGCTGCAGGGCATCGCCCAGGCGGAAGTGGACCTTGGACACGTCCACCGGCTTCAGCTTGCGGGTACGGGCCAGTTCGATGATGTCGAACGCCGGCTCCAGGAAGTGCAGTTCGGCCAGCTGCTGCGCCAGCGCGGACGGCAGGCCCTTTTCCTTCCACTCGGCCACCAGGGCTTCGTAGGTCGGACGCTGCGAATCCGGCAGCACACCCGAGGCAACGCGGATGTCGTTGAACGGGCCCTGGTAGCGGTTGACCGCTTCGGTGATGCCGGGCATCGCGCCGGGGCGCGACAGCAGCCAGCGCACGAACGAGCGCTGCAGCTTCCAGATCACTTCCAGGGCGTCGATCTGCACCGACTCCGGCACCTTGCCGTCGAGGGCATCGATCTGCGCCCACAGCGCGCGTGCATCCAGCGTTTCACGGCTGATGGTGTAGGCCTTGGCGACCTCGGCGATGGAACGGCCGGTGTCTTCCTGCATGCGCATCAGGAAGGTGGCGCCCATGCGGTTGATGGTCTGGTTGGTCACGGCCGTGGCGATGATTTCGCGCTTCAGGCGGTGACGCTCCATTGCGTCGGCATACTTCTTCTGCAGCGGGGTCGGGAAGTAGCGCTGCAGTTCCTTGGACAGGTACGGATCTTCCGGGATGTCCGAATCCAGCAGCTGGGCGAACGCCACCAGCTTGGAGTAGGACAGCAGCACCGACAGCTCCGGACGGGTCAGGCCCTGGCCGCGCGCCTTGCGCTGCGAGAGCTCGGCATCGGACGGCAGGAACTCGATCTGGCGATCAAGCAGGCCCTGCTGTTCCAGGGTACGGATGAAGTGCTGCTTGGAACCCAGGCGCTTGACCGCCATCCGCTCCATCAGGCTCAGCGCCTGGTTCTGGCGGTAGTTGTCGTTGAGCACCAGCTCGGCGACTTCATCGGTCATCGAGGCCAGCAGCTTGTTGCGCTGCTCGACGGTCAGCTTCTTGGCCCGCACCACATCGTTGAGCAGGATCTTGATGTTGACTTCATGGTCGGAGGTGTCGACACCGGCCGAGTTGTCGATGAAGTCGGTGTTGAGCAGCACGCCGGCCTGCGCGGCTTCGATGCGGCCCAGCTGGGTCATGCCCAGGTTGCCGCCCTCGCCCACCACCTTGCAGCGCAGCTCGCCACCGTTCACGCGCAGCGCGTTGTTGGCACGGTCGCCGACATCGCTGTGCTGCTCGCTGGCGGCCTTGACGTAGGTACCGATGCCGCCGTTCCACAGCAGGTCGACCGGTGCCTTCAGGATCGCGCTCATCAGCTCGTTCGGCGACAGCGCCTTGACGTTCTCGTCCAGGCCCAGCGCTTCACGCACCTGCGGGGTGATCTCGATCGACTTCAGGCTGCGCGGGTACACGCCGCCGCCCTTGCTGATCAGCTTGGCATCGTAGTCCGCCCAGCTCGAACGCGGCACGGTGAACAGGCGCTCACGTTCGACGAACGTGGTGGCCGCGTCCGGGTTCGGGTCCAGGAAGATGTGGCGGTGATCGAACGCAGCCACCAGGCGGATGTGGCGCGACAGCAGCATGCCGTTGCCGAACACGTCGCCGGACATGTCGCCGACGCCGACCGCGGTGAAGTCCTGGCTCTGGCTGTCACGGCCCAGCGCACGGAAGTGGCGCTTGACCGACTCCCACGCACCGCGTGCGGTGATGCCCATGCCCTTGTGGTCGTAACCGACCGAACCACCGGAGGCGAACGCATCCCCCATCCAGAAGCCGTGCGCGATGGCCAGGCCGTTGGCGATGTCGGAGAACGTCGCAGTGCCCTTGTCGGCGGCCACCACCAGGTACGGATCGTCCATGTCGTGGCGCACGACATCCACCGGCGGCACGATCTTGTTGTTGACGATGTTGTCGGTGATGTCCAGCAGGCCCTGGATGAACAGCTTGTAGCAGGCCACGCCGTTGGCGAAGATCGCATCACGGTCGCCGTTCACCGGCGGGGTCTTGGCGAAGAAGCCGCCCTTCGCGCCGACCGGCACGATGACGGTGTTCTTGACCATCTGTGCCTTGACCAGGCCCAGCACTTCGGTACGGAAGTCTTCGCGACGGTCCGACCAGCGCAGGCCACCACGGGCGACCGCGCCGAAGCGCAGGTGGGTACCTTCCACGCGCGGGCCGTAGACGAAGATCTCGCGGTACGGGCGCGGCTTCGGCAGGTCCGGCACCAGCGCCGAATCGAACTTGAAGCTGATGACATGGCCGTGCTGGCCGTTGGCATCGGTCTGGTAGTAGCTGGTACGCAGGGTCGCGTCGATCACGCCCATGAACGAGCGCAGGATGCGGTCCTCGTCCAGGCTGGACACGCGGTCCATCAGCTTCAGCAGCGCATCGCGCGCGGCCTGCATCTGCGCGTCGCGGTCACCCTTGCGGGCGTCGACCACGGTCTTGAGCACCTTCAGGGTGGCATCGTCACCGGCAGCCAGCACGTCGAAGTGGGCCTTCAGCTGGGCCTGGCCGGCGGCGATGTCGTCCTTGCTCTCGTGGCCGGTGGCCGGATCGAAGCGGGCTTCGAACAGCTCGACCAGCAGGCGGGCCAGCAGCGGGTAGCGCGCGAAGGTGCCTTCCACGTAGGCCTGGGAGAACGGCACGCCGGTCTGCAGCAGGTACTTGCAGTAGCCGCGCAGCATGGCGACCTGGCGCCAGTGCAGGCCGGCAGCCAGCACCAGGCGGTTGAAGCCGTCGTTCTCGGCATCGCCGTGCCAGACGCGGGCGAAGGTCTCGCCGAAGGCTTCATCGACACTGGCGGCATCGATCGCGCCGGCGGTCGACTCGACCTCGAAGTCCTGCACGTACACCGGGGCGTTGTCGACCGACAGGCGGTACGGACGCTCGGCGATCACGCGCAGGCCCATGTTTTCCATCATCGGCAGCGCGTCCGACAGCGGAATGTCGTCCAGCTGGCGATACAGCTTCAGGCGCAGGCCATCACCGCTTTCGCGCGGCACGGCCTGCAGGCTCAGGCGCAGGTCGTCCGGGCCGGTCAGGGCGTCGAGCTGGCTGACATCGTTGGCGGCAACCGCGGTGCTGTTGTCTTCGATGTAGCCGGCCGGCAGCGCCTTGCCGATACGGGCGGCGATGCGCAGGCCTTCGGTCTCGCCGTGGCGGGCCACCAGCGCTTCGCGCAGGTCGTCCTGCCAGTTGCGCAGCACCTGGGCCAGCTTCTGCTCCAGTTCGGCGGTATCGACGTCGAGCATCTCACCCGGCTTCGGGCGCACGATCAGGTGCACCTGGGCCAGCGGCGATTCGCCCAGCACCACCGAGCTGTCGACGTACTCGCCGTGCAGCGCGTCCTTCAGCATCGCTTCGATGCGCAGGCGCACGTCGGTGTTGAAGCGCTCACGCGGCAGGTAGACCAGCGCGGAGATGAAACGGCTGTACTTGTCGCGGCGCAGGAACAGGCGGCTGCGCACGCGCTCCTGCAGGCCCAGCACGCCCATCGCGGTGCGGAACAGTTCGTCCTCGCTGGACTGGAACAGTTCTTCGCGCGGCAGGGTTTCCAGGATGTGGCGCAGGGCCTTGCCACTGTGGCTGGCCGGGGCCAGGCCCGACTGCTTCATCACGTGCTCGTGGCGCTGGCGCACCAGCGGGATTTCCCACGGGCGGCGGTTGTAGGCGCTGGAGGTGAACAGGCCGAGGAAGCGCTGCTCGCCGATGATCTTGCCTTTGGCGTCGAATTCCAGCACGCCGATGTAATCCATGTAGCCAGCGCGATGCACGCGCGAACGGGCATTGGTCTTGGTCAGGATCAGCGCATCCTTCAGACCGGACGTGGTGTTCAGGCCCTGCGCCGCCAGGGTCTTGACCGGACGGGCGGCGGACTTGTCCTTGCCGCGCATCAGGCCCAGGCCGGTGTCGTTCAGCGGCGCCAGCACCTCTTCCTTGCCCTGCTTCTCGACGCGGTATTCGCGGTAGCCGAAGAAGGTGAAGTGGTTGTCGGCGGCCCAGCGCAGGAACTCCTGTGCTTCCTTGCGCGATGCGTCGTCGACCGGCAGCTGGCGGCTGCCGAGGTCGTCGGCCAGCGCCAGTGCCTTGTCCTTCATCGGCTGCCAGTCGCGCACGATCGCACGCACTTCGTCCAGCGCCTTGTTGATGGCCTGTTCGATGGCAGCCATGGCGTCGGCCGGCTGGCGGTCGATCTCCAGCAGCATCACCGACTCGGCATCGCCCTCGCCGACCTTGACCAGCTTGCCGGCCTTGTCGCGGGTGAAGCGCAGCACCGGGTGGCCCAGCACGTGGACACCCACGCCCTGCTCAGCCAGCGACATGGTGACGGTATCCACCAGGAACGGCATGTCGTCGTTGACGATCTGCAGCACGGTGTGCGGCGATTCCCAACCGTTGGCCTTCGCAGTCGGATTGAACACGCGGACGTTGGCCTTGCCGGCCTTGCGGGCACGGGCGAATTCCAGCGTCTCAGCCGCGAGCGCGGCCCACTCTTCAGCGCTGTGGTGCGGGAACTCGTCCGATTCCATGCGCTTGTAGAAGTCAGTGGCGAAGGCCACCGCTTCGGCCTGTGCGGCCGCGGGGTAGCGCTTGCGCAAGGCCGTGTACACCGGCTCCAGGGAGAAACCAGCGGTCACTGCGACCTCCGACTCTGCTGGTTTCGTCTTGTTTTTCACGGTCTTGGCTGCGGTTTTTTGCGGTTTCATGGCAGAGCGATGCGCTTGCTCAGTTGGGAAAATGAAATTGTAGCCCTACCGCACGAAAAGGCCTTGCTGCAGGACGGAATAAGCAGATTCGGGTTTGCTGCGGTTTAGACGCCTATTCAGTTCGCTCCGGTATGGAGCTGGCGCCTGCTTCAGCACTGCCGACAGGATCGGCAAAGCGTGTTACCGGAAGACACACGCGGCGACGCCGAATCGATTCCACAATCCTGAACTGGACGGTATAGTCCACCGCGTGAACCCGGCCTACCTCCCCGTTGCCCTCGACGCGCGCGATGAGCGCGTGTTCGATGCCGTGCGCAGACTGCTGGCCGAGCAGGGCATGCAGATGAGCATGGACGCAGTGGCCCAGCATGCCGGCTGCTCCAAGCAGACCCTGTACTCGCGCTACGGCAGCAAGCAGGAACTGCTGCGCCGGGTGATGCAGCGCCACGTCGGCCACGCCACCGGGGCCATGCTGCGTGCACTCCGCGGTGACGACCTGCGTGCCAGCCTTCTCCAGTTCGCCACCGACTTCCTGGAGCATTTCAACCAACCGCACGTAGGACAGGCCTGCCGGCTGATTGCAGCCGAGGCAGCCCAGTTTCCCGAAGAGGCGCGTACGCTGTACCGGCACGGTGCCGGCGCGCTGACGCTTCATCTTGCTGAATGGATTGAAACCGTTTGCATGCAAGGCCAGCTCCGGCATGACGACCCGCACTTCATGGCCGAACTGCTGCTGAGCATGATCGCCGGTCAGGATTTCGACAAACAGCGCTTCCATACCCCCCATCGTGATGACGCGCTCCTGCGTCGGCGCTGGGCAGAGTTCTCCGTCGACAGCTTCCTGCGCGCGTTCGCGCCACAGCCGTCGCCGGCCCCGTCTACAAACCAACCCCGGAGTTCCTCCTGATGACCGCCCCACTCCGCACCCTTGCCTTGACGTGCGCCGTTGCTGTCGCGCTGGCTGCCTGCAAGAAGCCGGAACAGCAGACGCCCCCGCCGCCGGAGGTGGGCGTGATCGACGCCAAGCCGCAGACTCTGCCGCTGCAGCGCGAGCTGGTCGGCCGCCTGTCGCCGTTCCGCAGCGCCGACGTCCGCGCACGCGTACCCGGCGTGCTGCTCAAGCGCGTTTACCAGGAAGGTTCGCAGGTCAAGCAGGGCCAGACCCTGTTCCTGATCGACCCGGCGCCGTTGCGTGCCTCGCTCAACGCCTCCGAGGCCCAGCTGGCTTCGGCCCGCGCCACCTACGCCAATGCCAAGGTCGCCGCCGATCGCGCGCGCTCGCTGGCGCCGCAGCAGTTCGTCTCCAAGTCCGACCTGGACAACGCCGAATCGGCCGAGCGCACCGCCCTGGCCGCCGTCAAGCAGGCCGAAGCGGCAGTGACCTCTTCGCGGATCAACCTGGGCTACGCCGAAGTGACCGCGCCGATCAGTGGCGTGGCCAACAAGCAGCAGGTCACCGAGGGCGCGCTGGTCGGCCAGGGCGATGTGACCCTGCTGACCACCGTTGACCAGCTCGACCCGCTGTATGTGAACTTCTCGCTGAGCGTGGATGAGCTGACCCAGCTTCGCGCGCAGCAGGCCAAGGGCTCGCTGGCGCTGTCCGGCGACGGCAAGGCCACGGTCAACGTCAAGCTGGCCGACGGCAGCACCTATGGTGAGCCGGGCACGCTGGACTTCTCCTCGACCACGGTCGACCCGGCCACCGGTGCGGTGTCGCTGCGTGCGCTGCTGCCGAACCCCCAGCAGATCCTGCTGCCGGGCGCCTTCGTCAGCTTCCAGGCCAACCTGGGCGAGCGCAACAATGCCTACCTGGTGCCGCAGCAGGCGCTGCTGCGTGACACCACCGGCGGCTACGTGATGGTGGTCGGTGCCGACGGAAAGGTGGTGCGCAAGAACGTGAAGACCGATGGCGCGCAGAACGGCAACTGGCTGGTCAGCGACGGTCTGGCCGCCGGTGACAAGGTGATCGTGGCCGGCGTGCAGAAGGTCAAGGAAGGTGCACCGGCGGTGGCCAAGCCGTGGACCCCGGGGCAGGACGCCAACGGCAAGCCTGCCGCAGGCGGCGCCGCTCCGGCGGCAGGCAAGGCACCGGCCGACGCGGCCAAGCCGGAACAGGCCGATGCGGCCAAGCCGGCCGCCACCGATTCGAACAAGCAGTAACGGGAACCTTCCGTCATGCCTAAATTTTTCATCGAACATCCAGTCTTCGCCTGGGTGGTTGCGATCCTGATCTCGCTCAGCGGCGTGATCGCGATCCTCAACCTGGGCGTGGAGTCCTATCCCAACATCGCCCCGCCGCAGGTCACCGTCTCGGCGACCTACCCGGGCGCCAGCGCGGACACCACCGAGAAATCGGTCACCCAGGTGATCGAGCAGCAGCTGACCGGTATCGATCACCTGCTGTACTTCAGCTCCTCGTCGGCCTCCAACGGCCGCGCGCAGATCACCCTGACCTTCGAGACCGGTACCGATCCGGACATCGCCCAGGTGCAGGTGCAGAACAAGGTGTCGCTGGCCACGCCACGACTGCCTTCGGAAGTGACCCAGCAGGGCGTGGTGGTGGCCAAGGCCAATGCCGGCTTCCTGATGGTGGTGGCGCTGCAGTCCGATACCCCGACCATCAACCGTGACGCCCTGAACGACATCGTCGGCTCGCGCGTGCTCGACCAGGTCTCGCGTATCCCCGGCGTCGGCAGCACCCAGCAGTTCGGTTCCGAGTACGCCATGAACATCTGGCTGAACCCGGAGAAGATGCAGGGCTATGGCCTGTCGGCCAGCCAGGTACTGGCCGCGGTACGTGCGCAGAACGTGCAGTTCGCCGCCGGTGCGCTGGGTTCGGACCCGTCGCCGGAAGGCCAGCACTTCACCGCCACGGTCTCGGCCGAAGGCCGCTTCAGCTCGCCGCAGGAATTCGAGAACATCATCCTGCGCGCCAACGCCGATGGCTCGCGCGTGCTGCTCAAGGACATCGCCCGCGTCGCCTTCGGTGCCAACAACTACGGCTTCGACACCCAGTACAACGGCAAGCCGACCGGCGCCTTCGCCATCCAGCTGCTGCCGGGCGCCAACGCCCTGAACGTGGCCGAAGCGGTGCGCGCCAAGATGGACGAGCTGCAGCCCAGTTTCCCGTCCGGGGTGACCTGGTTCTCGCCGTACGACAGCACCACCTTCGTCAAGATCTCGATCCAGGAAGTGGTCAAGACCCTGTTCGAAGCAGTGTTCCTGGTGTTCCTGGTGATGCTGATCTTCCTGCAGAACTTCCGCGCCACACTGATCCCGACCCTGGTCATCCCGGTGGCGCTGCTCGGCACCTTCCTGGGCATGTGGATGATCGGCTTCACGATCAACCAGCTGACCCTGTTCGCGATGGTGCTGGCGATCGGCATCGTGGTCGACGATGCGATCGTGGTGATCGAGAACGTCGAACGCATCATGACCGAGGAAGGCCTGGCGCCGAAGCCGGCCACGCAGAAGGCGATGACCCAGATCACCGGCGCGGTGGTGGCGATCACCGTCGTGCTGGCGGCGGTGTTCATCCCGTCCGCCCTGCAGGGCGGCGCCGCCGGTGAGATCTACAAGCAGTTCGCCCTGACCATCGCCATCTCGATGGCGTTTTCGGCGTTCCTGGCACTGGGCTTCACCCCGGCGCTGTGCGCGACCTTCCTCAAGCCGACGCACAACGACAACCCGAACATCGTCTACCGCACCTTCAACAAGTACTACGACAAGATCAGCCACACCTACGTGGGCCACATCACCTCGGCGGTGCGCCATGCGCCGCGCTGGATGATCCTGTTCGTGGTGCTGACCGCGCTGTGCGGCTTCCTGTTCACCCGCATGCCGGGCAGCTTCCTGCCGGAAGAAGACCAGGGCTATGCGCTGGCGATCGTGCAGCTGCCGCCGGGCTCGACCAAGGGCCAGACCAACGAAGTGTTCGCGCAGATGCGTGGCATCCTGGAAAAGCAGGATGGCTATGAAGGCATGCTGCAGGTGGCCGGCTTCAGCTTCGTCGGTTCCGGCGAGAACGTGGGCATGGGCTTCATCCGCCTGAAGTCGTGGGAGGAACGCAAGTTCACCGCGCCCGAGTTCATCCAGAACATGAACGGCGCGTTCTACGGCATCAAGGAAGCGCAGATCTTCGTGGTCAACCTGCCCACCGTGCAGGGCCTCGGCCAGTTCGGCGGCTTCGACATGTGGCTGCAGGACCGCAGTGGTGCCGGCTACGAACAGCTGACCCAGGCGCGCAACATCCTGCTGGGCAAGGCCGCGCAGAAGCCCGAAGCCCTGGTCGGCGTGCGTCCGAACGGGCTGGAGAACGCCCCGCAGCTGCAGCTGCACGTGGACCGCGTGCAGGCGCAGTCGATGGGCATGTCGGTGTCGGACGTGTACAGCACCATCCAGCTGATGCTGGCCCCGGTCTATGTCAACGACTTCTTCTACGAAGGCCGCATCAAGCGCGTGACCATGCAGGCCGATGGCCCGTACCGCACCGGCCAGGAGTCGCTGAAGAGCTTCTACAGCCCCTCCACCCTGACCCAGAACGCCGATGGCACCAACGCGATGATCCCGCTCAACACGGTGGTCAAGTCCGAATGGGTGTCGGCACCGCCGTCGCTGAGCCGCTACAACGGCTACTCGGCGATCAACATCGTCGGCTCGCAGGCCCCGGGCACCAGCTCGGGCGAAGCGATGCAGACCATGGAGAGCATCGTCAACGACGACCTGCCGGCCGGCTTCGGCTACGACTGGTCCGGCATGTCCTACCAGGAAATCCTGGCCGGCAATGCCGCCACGCTGCTGCTGGTGCTGTCCATCGTGGTGGTGTTCCTGTGCCTGGCCGCCCTGTATGAAAGCTGGTCGATCCCGGTGGCGGTGCTGCTGGTGGTGCCGCTGGGCGTGCTGGGCGCACTGGGCCTGTCGATGCTGCGCGGCCTGCCCAACGATCTGTTCTTCAAGATCGGCCTGATCACCGTGATCGGCCTGGCCGCGAAGAACGCGATCCTGATCGTGGAGTTCGCGGTGGAGCAGCGCGCAGCCGGCAAGAACCTGCGCGATGCCACCATCGAAGCGGCCCGCCTGCGCTTCCGCCCGATCCTGATGACCTCGTTCGCGTTCATCATGGGCGTGATCCCGATGGCGATCTCCACCGGCGCCGGCGCCAATTCCCGCCACGCCATCGGTACCGGCGTGATCGGCGGCATGCTGTTCGCCACCCTGCTCGGCCTGCTGATGATCCCGGTGTTCTTCGTGGTCGTGCGCCGCATGCTGGGCGACAAGCTGGATGAACCGTCCAAGGAGTTCATGGAACGCCAGCGCGACGCGGATGCTGCACACCGCCCGGATCGTTGATCCGGCAGTGCGCTGAAACGAAAAGGCCCCGGAGCGATCCGGGGCCTTTTTCTTGCCGCCTTTGAATTCATGCCAACCAAGGTTGGCATCTACCAGGGCAACGGCATGCCCGGTAGCCGCCAACCTTGGTGGGCGCCGTTCGAGTCACGTTTCAGCGCAACAGCGCGACCACCACGCACACTGCCACGATTGCCAGTGCAGCCCACTGCATCGGCACAAAGAAGAAATGATGGGGCGCCACTTCGCCCTTCTGCCGGGGTGCCCGGTTGAGCCACAGGCCCAGCAGCACATTCACCGCCGCGCCAATGCTGGCACCCAGCAACACCTGCGAGAGCGGGATGTTGCCCTTGGGGCCTTCGTGCGGGAAGAAATACGCCAGCAGCAGGATCGCTGCGATCGGCGTGATCAGTGTCAGGATTCCCCAACCACGATAGATCATCTGTGCAGACCGTATGGAAACGGCCTGCATTGGAACAGATCCGGCATCGTTCGGCCAAGAGCACAGCGCATCCACGCGTGGCGTGGATCGACCGGCCGCGCCGCCCTTGCAGCGGCGCGGCCGTTGCGTCTCAGCGCAGCCCGGTTTCGTTGCGGGCGATCACCAGGCGCTGGATTTCCGAGGTGCCTTCATAGATCTCGGTGATCTTGGCATCACGGAAGTAACGCTCCAGCGGCATCTCCTTCGAATACCCCATGCCGCCGTGGATCTGCACCGCCTGGTGGGTGATCCACATCGCCGCTTCCGAGGCGGTGAGCTTGGCGATGGCGGCTTCGTTGCTGAAGCGCTTGCCCTGGCCCTTCACCCAAGCCGCGCGCAACGTCAGCAGCAGCGCTGCATCCAGCTTGCACTTCATGTCGGCAATCTTGGCCTGGGTCATCTGGAAGGTGCCGATGGCGGCACCGAAGGCCTTGCGCTCCTTCACGTACTCCAGGGTCGCTTCATAGGCGGCACGGGCGATGCCGATGGCCTGCGAGGCGATACCGATGCGGCCGGCATCGAGCACGCTCATGGCGATCTTGAAGCCCTCGCCCTCCTGGCCCAGCACGTCCTCGGCCTGCGCCACGTAATCGTTGAACTCGATCTCGCAGGTGGCCGAGGCGCGGATGCCCAGCTTGGGCTCGGTCTTGCCACGACCGAAACCGGCCTTGTCGGTATCGATGATGAAGGCGGTGATGCCGCGCGCGCCCTTGTCCGGCTCGCTCATCGCGAACAGCACGATGTACTTGGCCACCGGGCCGGAGGTGATCCAGCTCTTCTTGCCATTGATGACGAAGGTGCCGTCGGCCTGTTTCACCGCGCGGCAGCGCATGGCAGTGGCATCGGAACCGGACTGCGGCTCGGTCAGCGCGAACGCGCCGATGGCGGTGCCTTCGGCGATGGCACGCACGTAGGTCTGCTTCTGCTGCTCGGTACCGTGGGTGAGGATGCCGTTGCAGAACAGCGAGTTGTTGACCGACATGATGGTCGAGTGAGCGGCGTCGGCGGCGGCGACCTCCACCATCGCCAGCACGTACGCAACCGGGTCCATGCCCGCACCGCCGTACTCGGTCGGCACTTCGATGCCCATCAGGCCGTTCTCGCCCAGCAGGCGGATGTTGTCCAGCGGGAACTCGCCGGTGCGGTCATGGTGCTCCGCGCTGGGGGCGATCTTTTCCTGCGCGATGCGCCGCGCCACGTCCTGCAGCATCAACTGCTCTTCGGTAAAGCTGAAATCCACAACACCCTCCCGGGTACATGAAGTTATGGGCCGCATACGGCGCGCCCAGGTGCTCCGATTGTACCGGGGGCCGGCTGTTTCCGTACGCTGGCGACTTGACCGCGGCAGGTCTTCTCGGCGAATATATCTCTATATCGCGATAGGTAGATATTTATGGATCTGGAAGACTGGTCGACCCGCCTGAAGGTGTTCGCCGATGCCACCCGCGTGCGCCTGCTGGCGCTGCTGGAGCAGGAGGAACTGACCGTGGCCGAACTGTCGGCAATCACCCGGCTGGCGCAGCCGCGCGTGTCCACCCACCTGGCGCGCCTGAAGGAAGCCGGCCTGGTCCGCGACCGCCGTGCCGGCGTGTCGGCCTACTACCGTTTCGACGAAGCCCAGCTGGACCCGGCGCAGCGTGCATTGTGGCATGCCTTGAGCAACGGAAGCGACGACCCGTTGCTGCGCCAGGATGCCGAGCGCGTGGCTGCAGTGCTGGCCCACCGCGCCTCTGACCAGAACTGGGCCGACAGCGTGGCCGGCGACATGGAGCGCCACTACTCTCCGGGCCGTACCTGGGAGGCGCTGGCGCGCACCGCCTTGCCGTTGCTGGAGACCGGCGACGTGCTGGACATCGCCTCCGGTGACGGCGTGCTGGCCGAACTGGTCGCCCCCCACGCCAAGCGCTACATCTGCATCGATACCAGCGCGCGCGTGGTCGCCGCTGCCAGCGAGCGCCTGCGCCGGCTGCCCAATGTGGAAGTCCGCGAGGGTGACATGCATGCCCTGCCGTTCAAGGACGGCAGCTTCGACCTGGTGGTGCTGATGCACGCGCTGACCTACGCCAGCAAGCCGGCGCAGGCCGTAACCGAAGCCGCACGCGTGCTGCGCCCGGGCGGCCGCCTGCTGCTGTGCAGCCTGGCCCGTCACGAGCACAAGGCGGCGGTGGAGGCCTATGGCCACGTCAACCTCGGCTTCAGCGACAAGGAGCTGCGCAAGTTCGTCGACAAGGCCGGCCTGCAGGTGTCCAGCCTGGAAACGGTCACCCGCGAGAAGCGTCCGCCGCACTTCGAAGTGATTTCGCTGATCGCCAACAAGCCCTGAGCCCGAGACCACCATGCCCGCCCTGCCCTGGTTGCATCCTGACCGTGCCAACGCCCTGCTCGACGCCCTGCGCGAGCGGATCCTGATCATCGACGGCGCGATGGGCACGATGATCCAGCGCCATGGTCTGCAGGAAGACGACTACCGCGGCGAGCGATTCGCCGGTGGCTATGACCATGCGCACGGTCGCGGCTGCGACCACGGCACGCCTGAAGGCCATGACCTGAAGGGCAACAACGACCTGCTGCTGCTGACCCGGCCGCAGGTCATCGCCGACATCCATACCGCATACCTGGACGCCGGGGCGGATCTGGTCGAGACCAACACCTTCAACGCCACTTCGGTCAGCCAGGCCGACTACCACCTCGAACACCTGGTGTACGAGCTGAACAAGGCCGGCGCCGCCGTTGCACGCGCCTGCTGCGATGCGGTGGCTGCGGCCACGCCGGGCAAGCCGCGCTTCGTGATCGGGGTGATCGGTCCCACCAGCCGCACCGCTTCGATCAGTCCCGACGTCAACGATCCGGGCTTCCGCAACACCAGCTTCGACGAGTTGCGCGACACCTATCGCGAAGCCATCGAGGGCCTGATCGATGGCGGCGCCGACACCCTGATGGTCGAGACCATCTTCGACACGCTCAATGCCAAGGCCGCGCTGTATGCGCTGGAGGAGGCCTTCGACGCGCGTGGTGCACGCCTGCCGGTGATGATCTCCGGCACCATCACCGACGCCTCCGGGCGCACCCTGTCCGGGCAGACCGCCGAGGCCTTCCATGCGTCACTGGCGCATGCGCGCCCGCTGTCGATCGGCTTGAACTGCGCGCTGGGCGCCGAGGCGATGCGCCCGCACGTGGAAACCCTCTCGCAGGTCGCCGACTGTTACGTCAGCGCACATCCCAACGCCGGCCTGCCCAACGCCTTCGGCGAGTACGACGAAACGCCTGAAGAGATGGCCACCACCCTGCGCGGCTTCGCCGAGGATGGCCTGTTGAACCTGGTCGGCGGCTGCTGCGGCTCCACCCCCGACCACATCCGTGCGATCGCCCGCGCCGTGGCCGGGCTGCCGCCGCGCGCCCTGCCCGGTGTCCAGGAGCAGGCCGCATGAATGTCGCCGCCACCGTTCCACACTTCCCGCCCTCCTGCTGTTGAGCCGACGCCTGCCATGACGCCTGTCCGCCCTACCCGCCTGTCCGGCCTGGAACCCCTGGTCATCACTCCGGACCTGCTGTTCATCAACGTCGGCGAACGCACCAACGTCACCGGCAGTGCGCAGTTCCGCAAGCTCATCAAGGAAGGCCGCTACGAAGAAGCGGTGGACGTGGCCCGCCAGCAGGTCGCCAGCGGCGCGCAGATCCTCGACGTCAACATGGACGAGGGCCTGATCGATTCGGAAGCGGCGATGACCCGCTACCTCAACCTGATCATGTCCGAGCCGGACATCGCCCGCATCCCGGTCATGGTCGACTCCTCCAAGTGGAGCGTGATCGAGGCCGGGCTGAAGTGCCTGCAGGGCAAGAGCGTGGTCAATTCGATCTCGCTGAAGGAAGGCGAGGCGCTGTTCCGCGAACACGCGCGCAAGGTCCTGCGCTATGGCGCCGCCGCGGTGGTCATGGCCTTCGATGAAAGCGGGCAGGCCGATACCTGCGCGCGCAAGGTCGAGATCTGCACCCGCGCCTACCGCATCCTGGTCGACGAGATCGGCTTCCCGCCGCAGGACATCATCTTCGACCCGAACATCTTCGCCGTCGCCACCGGCATCGAAGAGCACGACAACTATGCGGTGGACTTCATCGAAGCCACCCGCATCATCAAGCAGACCCTGCCGCACTGCCACGTCTCCGGCGGCGTCTCCAACGTCTCGTTCTCGTTCCGCGGCAACGAAACGGTGCGCCAGGCCATCCACTCGGTGTTCCTCTACCACGCCATCGCCGCCGGCATGGACATGGGCATCGTCAACGTCGGCGCCATGCCGATCTACGACGAGCTGGAGCCTGAGCTGCGCGAGCGCGTCGAGGACGTGATCCTCAACCGCCGCAGCGATGCCACCGAGCGCCTGCTGGAGATCGCCGAGCGCTACAAGGGCAGCAAGGGCGCGGCGAAGACCGAGGACCTGGCCTGGCGCGGGAAGCCGGTGGCGCAGCGCCTGGCACATGCGCTGGTGCACGGCCTGGATGCCTTTGTCGAGGAAGACACCGAGCTGGCCCGGCAGGCCTCCAGCCGCCCGCTGGACGTGATCGAGGGCCCGCTGATGGACGGCATGAACATCGTGGGCGACCTGTTCGGTGCCGGCAAGATGTTCCTGCCGCAGGTGGTGAAATCCGCACGCGTGATGAAGAAGGCGGTGGCCTACCTGCTGCCGTACATCGAGGCGGAGAAGGCGCGCAGCGGTGATACCGCCAAGAGCAATGGCAAGATCATCATGGCCACGGTGAAGGGCGATGTGCATGACATCGGCAAGAACATCGTCGGCGTGGTCCTGGCCTGCAACAACTTCGAGGTGGTCGACCTGGGCGTGATGGTGCCAGCGCAGAAGATCCTCGATGCCGCCCGCGAGCACAACGCCGACCTGGTCGGCCTGTCCGGACTGATCACCCCGTCGCTGGAGGAGATGAGCCACGTCGCCCGCGAGATGGAGCGCCAGGGCTTCGACCTGCCACTGCTGATCGGCGGCGCCACCACCTCGCGCGCGCACACCGCGCTGAAGATCGACCCGCACTACAAAGCGCCTACGGTGTGGGTGAAGGACGCCTCGCGCGCGGTGGGCGTGGCCCAGTCGCTGATCTCACGCGACCTGCGCGAAGCCTTCGTCGCGGCCAACGAGGCCGACTATGCCGAGATCCGCGCCCGCCACCGCAACCGTGGCGACGCCAAGCGCCTGGTGACGCTGGAACATGCGCGCGCGCAGAAATTCCAGGGCGGCTGGGACAGCTACACGCCACCGGCACCGGAACAACCCGGCCTGCACGTGTTCGATGACTACCCGCTGGACGAACTGGTCGACTACATCGACTGGACACCGTTCTTCCAGGCCTGGGAGCTGGCCGGCAAGTTCCCGGCCATCCTCACCGACGAGATCGTCGGCACCCAGGCCAGCGAGCTGTACCGCGATGCGCGCGCGATGCTCGAGCGCATCGTCGGCGAGAAGTGGCTGACGGCCAAGGCCGTGTTCGGCCTGTGGCCGGCCAACAGCATCGGCGACGACGTCCGCGTGCAGCACCCGCAGGGCGAAACCACCCTGCACTTCCTGCGCCAGCAGGTAGACAAGCCTGCCGAGCGCCCGGACTTCTGCCTGGCCGATTTCATCGCGCCCCTCGACAGTGGCAAGCAGGACTGGATCGGCGCGTTCGCAGTCACTGCCGGTATCGGCATCGACGCGCACGTCGCGCGCTTCGAGGCCGAGCATGACGACTACAACGCGATCCTGCTGAAAGCACTGGCCGACCGCCTCGCCGAGGCGCTGGCCGAGCGCCTGCACCAGCGCGTGCGTACCGAATTCTGGGGCCATGAGCGCGCCGAGGCGCTGGACAACGACGCCCTGATCGACGAGCAGTACCGCGGCATCCGGCCGGCGCCTGGCTATCCGGCCTGCCCGGAACACAGCGAGAAACGGCGCCTGTTCGACCTGCTGCAGGCCGAAGCAAACGCCGGCATGGAATTGACCGAGAGCTTCGCGATGCTGCCCACGGCCGCTGTCTCGGGCTACTACTTCAGCCATCCGCAGAGCCAGTACTTCGTGGTCGGCCGGCTCAGCCGCGAACAGGTCAGCGACTACGCCCGCCGCAAGGGCGTGGACCGCGCCCAGGCCGAACGCTGGCTGGCCTCCAACCTCGACTACGACCCCGAATGACACAAAAAGGGGACGGAGGGGATTAAGTCGTTTATGCATTCGCGACTTAATTCCCTCCGTCCCCTTTTTTGCCTCATCATTCCGCGATGACCGTTCCCGTTGCACGCCTCTCCAGCTTCTACCTGTTCTACTACGCGGCGCTGGGCGCGTTCACTCCGTACTGGAGCCTATTCCTGAGCGCGCGCGGCATGAGCGTGACGGCCATCAGCGTGATGATGGGCCTGTGGTACGCCACCCGCGTGATCGCGCCCAGCACCTGGACCTCGCTGGCGGCCGCATCGCCACGACCGATCCGCCTGCTGCGCGCGGGCTGCGTGCTGACCCTGCTCAGCTTCGCGGTATTCCTGCTGCCGCTGCCACAGCCGTGGATGTACCCGGCGATGGTGGTGTTCTGCTTCTTCTACAACGCGGTGATGCCGCAGTTCGAGTCGATCACCCTCACCCATCTGGGCAACGACAGCCATCGCTACGGGTTGATCCGGGTCTGGGGCTCGCTCGGCTTCATCGCCGTCGTGACCCTGTTCGGCTGGCTGATCGAAGAAGACGGCACGGCCAGCCACGCCGGGCTGCTGCCGTGGATGATGCTGCCACTGTTCGCGCTGCTGGTCGCCTCGGCCTTCAGCAACCACTACGCGCGCGGCGTCGGCAAGACCGGCGGCGACGCCAGCGGCTTCTGGCAGATCGTGCGCCGACCGCCGGTGCTGGCGTTCTTCCTGGCCGCCTTCATGGAGCAACTGTCTTTCGGCCCGTACTACACGTTCTTTTCGGTCTACATGGACCATCACGGCTACCGCACCTCCACCCTGGGCCTGTTTTGGACCATCGGTGTGGTCTTCGAAGTGGGCGTGTTCTTCACCATCGGCCGCTTCTTCCGCCGCTATGACGCCAGCTGGATGCTGTTGATCGCGCTGGTCAGTTCCTGCCTGCGCTGGGCCGTGACCGCACTGTTCCCGGAAAACCTGCCGGTGATGCTGCTGGCGCAGAGCGCGCACGCGCTGGGCTTTGCGGCGTTCTTCGCAGCAGCGATGCAGATGCTGGCGACCTACTTCCCCGGTCGCCTCAATGGGCATGGCCAGGGGCTGCTGTACGGATTCTCGTCCGGTGTCGGCGGTGTGCTCGGCGCACTCATTGCCGGCCAACTGTGGAAGATCGACGATGGTCGCACCGCGTTCCTGGCCGGCAGCGGCTTCGCCCTGATTGGTGCCCTGCTCTGTTTCTTCGCACTGAGCCTGCCGCTCATACGTGCGCGACGGAACAGCCACGCGCGCTGACCCCTGCCCGGCTCAGCGCTGCAACAGAACCTGTTGCAGCGAGGGCAGCAGCACCCGATTGCCATGCGCACTGAGATGATCGCCATCGAAGAACAGCGGCCGCCCATCGCGCTGGGCTGGACATAACGCGTCGTCGCACAGCACCGGCATCGGGTCCCACAGCACGCCACCTGGCAGTCCATCGACCACCTGCTGCAGGCTGCCCAGCATGGGTGCCCGCAACGTTTCCATCGCGACGCGCGTGCTGTCCAGGCCGTTGCGGCAGACCTCGTTGCGGGCATTGAAGCGGTCCGAGCAGCGATAAGGAGGCGCTGGCAGCACTGGCTTGGGCGCCTCCAGCACGATGCGCACGCCACGCTCGGCCAGGGGTCTCCACTGCGCGACCGCCTCGGCCACTTCGGCGTCGCGTCCTGCCGCGGCCTCTGCCGTCAGTTCGCCCGCCAGCTGCGCCTGCGCGTCGAACAGCACGAACTGATCGGAAAGGCGTGGCACGCGCAACGACACCAGCACCACGGCATCCCCCGGCTGCGCACGCCGCGCGATATCGGCGAACACCGCGGCGTCGAAATCAGCGCAACCGGCACCGGCACCGCGCCACTTCTGCAGGCTCACCTGCGGGCATCCGCCGCGGCCATAGAGGGAGACCGCCGAGCCGGTTTCCAGGGCCAGTCGCTGCAGCAGCTCGATGTAGGCCATCGCATGCGAATCACCAGCAACGAACACCCGCTTCGGCGCGCCAACCGGTAGCGGGCGGTCGCAGTCTCCACGCGCAAAGGTGCGCGCACTACCGCCTTCGAAACGATGCTTGGCGACCACCAGTGCGCACTCGGGATAGTCACCGGCCACGCTCTTGCCATTGGGGTACCAATCGGCCGGATGCCGGCTGACCGTACTCAACGACAGCCGCGGCGCCTGCAGGTAGAGCACTGTCTGGATGCCGGCGGCGCACAGCAGTACGACCGCGCCGGCCAGCACCCAACGCCCGGGACGCAGGCGCTGCGCCAACGTGCCGCGGAACGGCTGTTCCACCCAGCGCCACGACAGCCATGACAGCAGCAGCACCAACGCCATCGCGGCGGTCATCTGCAAGGGTGTCTGCAGGCCCACGGTCCAGCGCATCAGCACGAACACCGGCCAGTGCCACAGGTACAGCGAGTACGACAGCTGGCCGATACGGCGCATCGGGGCGCTGGCCAACAGGCGCGCCACCCATGCCTGCGGATGATGATGCAGCGCCCACAGCAGGCCCGCGGTGGCGAAGGCCGGCAGCACGCCGTCAGGCCACGGTGACCGCCCGGCACGCGCGGACCACAACGCCCACCCCAGCAGGCCCAGCGCCACCATGGCCAGCAGGGAGAACACCGGCGCGGCGCGCTTCAGTGTCTGGCCGGTTGCCGGGTCCAGCGATTCGCGCACATGCAGCAGCTGGAACAGCAGCACGCCCACCCCCAGTTGCCAGAGGCGGGTGCTGGTGGCATAGAACGCCCACGATGGCGGCGCCTCGCGCAGACCCAGCACCGCCGCATGCAGCAGCGACGCCATGCTGACCAGGGCGAACAGGCCCAGGCTGATCCAGCGCCCGCGTGCACCGCGCGCCCAAGCCAGGAACAGCAGCGGGAACAGCAGGTAGAACTGCTCTTCCACGCCCAGCGACCAGGTATGGGTGTAGGGATTGAATTCGGCCCTGGGTGCGAAATAGTCGTTGCCGATCGCTGCCAGCACCCAGTTGCTGAAGCCGAAGAACGCCATCAGTCCGGTCCTGTCACTGGCTTCGCTGAGCCAGGACTCGGGAATGAACAGCACGCTTGCCACGGCAGTCAGCAACAGGCAAGTCAACAGCGCCGGCGCGATGCGACGGATGCGGCGCGCATAGAAGCGCAGCATCGACTGCCCCAGCGACAGCGGCGGCAGCCGGTGTACCGACGCGCTGACCACGAAACCGGAGATGACGAAGAACACATCCACGCCGGTGAACCCGCCTGGCAACCAGGCCGGGTCCAGGTGAAACACGATGACGGCCAGCACAGCGATCGCGCGCAGGCCGTCAATGTGCGGCACGTAGCCACGGCTTGGATCAGCGGTCATCCCTTCCCCCACGGCCGCGACGGCAGCGCGCCCGCGGCGGTCACGCGTTTACCAGACCAGGTCGTCCGGCACCTGGTACTGCGGGTCCGCGTACGGATCTTCCTCGGCCGGCGCATTCGGATCGACCTTCAGCGCCACCGATGCGGCGAACACCGCCTCGCACTGCGCCAGCACCTCGGCGGTCACCAGCAGGTAGCGGCCATTGAGCTGGACCACACCCAGCTCACCGGCGTTGAGCGCGGTCAGCTGTTCGGCGGTTACATAGATGCGCTTGATCTTGCCGCCGTAGGGGAAGTGGCGGGCAATGTCCGCCGCTTCGGCATTCAGGCCCTTGTCCTTCAGCAGTTCTTCCAGCTTGGCCTTGGCCTCGCGGCGCACACGCGCCTCTTCCTGCTTCAGGCGCTCGGTTTCGATGCGCTCTTCCTTTTCCTTCTGCGCGCGGATGGCGTAGGCCTTGGCCAGGTCCATCTCTTCTGCGCTGCGCGGCTTGCGCGGGCCCTGCTGGCCCGGGCCACGCGACTGGCCGGGCTTGCCCGGGCCGCCATGGCCAGGACCACGACGCTGGCCGGGCTTGTGCTCGCCCTTGCCAGCGCCCTGCGGCTTTCCATTGCCGTTGCCACCCTTGCCCTGCGGGCGGCCGTCACGGCGGGGGCCATCATTCTTGCGCTCTGGCTTGGGCGCAGGCTTGAAGCCCAGGCCCATCAGCTGGTCGCGGAGGGTATCGCTCATAGGATTCGGATCAGTAGTGCGGCGGCGGCGGTTCGCTCGCCGGATCGGAAGAATTCAGCGCGTTGCGGACCTTGCCCAGATCTTCCAGCAGCACACGCAGCACGTCGGCGTTGCGCATGCCCTGCATGCGGGCATCGGCCAGCGCATCGCTCAGTTCGGCCAGCGCCTGTTCCTGGAAGGACACGCGCATTTCCAGTTCGACCAGGCGCGCTTCCAGCGCCTGCTCGCGTTCGGTTGGCAGCAGATCAGACATGCAGCGAGCGCCCCCGGCCAATGCCGTAATACGCCAGGCCCGCTGCTTCCACGTCCGCCGGCTCGTACAGGTTGCGGCCGTCGAACACCACCGCGTCCTTCAACTGCTCGCGCAGCGTCTGGAAATCGGGGCTGCGGAACTGCTTCCACTCGGTCACCACGACCAGTGCATCGGCGCCCTGCAGCGCCTCGTTGGCATTGCTGCAGAACACCAGGTCATCGCGTTCACCGAAGATGCGCTGCGCCTCATGCATCGCTTCCGGATCGTAGGCACGCACCGTCGCACCGCCTTCCCACAGTTGCGCCAGCAGGCGTCGGCTGGAGGCTTCGCGCATGTCGTCGGTGTTTGGCTTGAACGCCAGGCCCCAGACGGCAAAGGTCTTGCCACGCACGCCTTCGTCCTCGCCCTTGTCGTAATGGCGCTGGACCAGGGCGAACAGATGGCCCTTCTGCGCATCGTTGACCGCTTCCACGGCGTTCAGCAGTTTAGGCTCCAGGCCGGCCTGCTGCGCGGTGCGGGCCAGCGCCTGCACATCCTTGGGGAAGCACGAGCCACCATAGCCGGCGCCCGGGTAGATGAAATGCCAGCCGATGCGCGGATCCGAGCCGATGCCCTGGCGGACCTGCTCCACATCGGCGCCGACACGTTCGGCGATGTTGGCGATTTCGTTCATGAACGAGATCTTGGTCGCCAGCATCGCGTTGGCGGCGTACTTGGTCAGCTCGGCCGAGCGCACGTCCATTTCCACCACGCGGTCGTGGTTGCGGTTGAACGGTGCATACAGGCGCCGCATCACCGCCACCGACTCGGCGCTGGTCGCACCGATGATGATGCGATCCGGACGCATGCAGTCGGCAACGGCGTCGCCTTCCTTCAGGAATTCCGGGTTGGACACCACGTCGAAGGCGATGTCGGCGCCACGTGCCGCCAGCTCTGCGGCAATGGCGGCACGGACCTTGTCGGCGGTGCCCACCGGCACCGTCGACTTGTTGACCACCACGGTCGGCACGCTCATGTGCTGGCCGATGGTGCGGGCCACGGCCAGCACGTACTGCAGATCAGCGCTGCCATCCTCGTCCGGCGGCGTGCCGACAGCGATGAACACGACCTGGCCGTGGCCGATCGCGGCTGCGGCATCGGTGGTGAACGTCAGCCGCGACGCGGCGTGATTGGCCTTCACCATCGGTTCCAGGCCCGGCTCATAGATCGGGATGATGCCCTGGTTGAGGCCATCGACCTTGGCCTGGTCGATATCGACGCAGACCACCTGGTGGCCGACATCGGCCAGGCAGGTACCGGTCACCAGCCCTACGTAACCGGTACCGAAAATCGCAACGCGCATGTCCGTGCTGGCTCCGTGGTCGCTTACGGCAGGACGCCCAGCAGCTCGACGTCGAACGTCAGAGTCGCGTTCGGGCCGATCGGGCCACCCGGGGTGCCGTTCTCACCGTAGGCGAGCTCGCCCGGGATCCAGAAGCGGTACTTCGAACCGACCGGCATCAGCGCGACGCCTTCGGTCCAGCCCTTGATCACCTGGTCCAGGCCGAACTCGGCCGGCTGACGACCATAGGAGCTGTCGAACACGGTGCCGTTGAGCAGCTTGCCTTCGTAGTTCACGCGCACCTTGCTGCTCGGCAGCGGACGCTCGCCGCTGCCCGGGCGGATGACCTGGTACTGCAGGCCCGACGGGGTGGTTACCACGCCCGGCTGGGTCTTGTTCTTGGCCAGGAACGCATTGCCTTCCTCGCGGTTGGTCTGCGCGGCAGCGGCGGCCTTGGCCTGCATTTCGGCCTGCTTGCTGCCCATGAACGCCTGGATGGTGGCGGTCGCGTCAGCTTCCGTCATCTTCGGCTGACCCTTGCTCAGGCCGGTGCTGATCGCGTCAAACAGCGAGGCGACATCGATGTCGTCCTTCAGCTGTGCCAGCGACGGGCCGACCGAGTAGGAACCGATCATCTGCGACACCTTGACGCGGTCGACCTTCGGCGGCTGCGAACCCGGCGCCATGCCCGGCACCTGCTGCCCGCTGCGGGCCATCACGACCTGGCGCAGTGCGGCATCGGTGGCCTTGGCCTGTTCCTGGGTGATCTGCGGCTGCAGGCCTTCGAACGAACGTTCCACGGCGGTGCGCAGCGCGGCCACATCGATCTCATCGGCGATCGGGGTGAACGACTTGGCGACGTCCAGGCCGATGGCGTAGCCGAGCTTCTGCTTGGGGGAATTCAAGGTTGCGGTCTCCTTGGCGGCTGCGGGGGCAGCCGGTTGTTGCGACAGAGCGACACCCGAAGTGCCCATCGCCAGAATCAGAACCGACGCCGCGGCGCCGCGCATTCCCATCTTCATTCGCTGCATTCCTGGAAGTGTCTGGGCGCCGACGTCGGCGCGAAAAGAAGCATTGTCGCACGCATGCCGTCGATGTCGAGGCATCCGTGCCGGATATCAATGCGTAGGAGCGACGGCCAGCGCCTTGTCGATGGCGGCGGTCAGCTGTGGATCGTCCGGCGTCACCTTGCTGGCGAACTGGGCGATGACCTTGCCATCGCGGCCGACCAGATATTTGTGGAAGTTCCAGCCCGGCGCCACGCCGGTGGCTGCGGTCAACCGCTGGTACAGCGGCGTGGCCTCCGCACCGACGACGTGCACCTTCTCGAACATCGGGAACTTGACGCCATAGGTAAGCGTGCAGAAATCCTGGATCTGCTTCTCGTCACCCGGTTCCTGGCCCTTGAAATCGTTGGACGGGAAACCCAGCACGGCAAAGCCGCGGCCGGCATAACGCTTCTGCAGCGCCTCCAGGCCTTCGTACTGGGGGGTATAGCCGCACTTGCTTGCGGTATTGACCACCAGCAGCACCTGCCCGTGGTAGCGCTGCTGCAGGTTGACCTGCTGCTTGCTGGCCAGCGGGCGATAGTCCAGGTCCAGCAGATCGGCCGCCAGCACATGGGCGGAACCGGCCAGGCCGGCCACCAGCAGGGTCAACAGGGACAGGCCGCGCAGTCGGCGCGGGACAACGGTCGGCAGGGGCATCGAGAGCAGTCCGCGGTAGCCATTCACAGGGCCGGCCGATAGCGGCCGGGAATCGGCCGAACTATAGCACCGGGCTCCGTTGCCCCTTGTTGCGGCGGGTGCCGGCGGCTTTGCGTGGCGTGGCCTTTCCCGGGAGGACCCACCCTCAACGGCGCAGGGATGACATAGCATGGACAACGCTGAATGGAAGGCAGGGCGTGATCGCCCCGCGCGACAATTCCATTTCCCTTTTCAATCAAGGGGATAAGGGGATATTTCAGCGGCTTGACCACCCCTGCCATCAGTTGGGCACGGCAAGGGGTTGCACGTAGGCGTGCCGGTGTTATAGTTGCATACAACACCAGTCACCTGAGACAGGGGGAGCCATGAACGCCCGGATCCGTCGCAACCTCACCGCACCCGCGGCCGCTGCCGTTTCGACCCTGATCGTGCTGGCCTGGCTGGCCATGCCAACCGCCCCCGCCTCCGCCGACAGTGCGCAGGATGCATCCGTTTCGCCGGCCGGGAACGCCGATTCCTCCCCCCCTCCCCCGCGTCGGCTGCACAGCTCCCTGTCCATGCCGTATTTCTCGTTCGCACAGCCGCTGACCCCACGGAGCTGAATATGAGCGACATCCAGTGGAGCGACGGCGCTCCCATCTACCGTCAGTTGAAGGAGCGCGTGATCGCCATGATGCTCGACGGAATCCTCAAGCCGGGCGATGCCCTGCCTTCGGTGCGCCAGGTGGCCGCCGACTACCAGCTCAACCCCATCACCGTTTCGCGCGCTTACCAGGAACTGGCCGATGAAGGCCTGGTCGAGAAGCGCCGCGGCCTGGGCATGTTCATGACCGAGCAGGCGGCCACGCAGCTGCGCAGCAGCGAGCGCGAGCGCTTTCTCAATGAAGAATGGCCGGCGGTGCTGGAGCGCATCCAGCGCCTGGGCCTGAGCCTCGACGAATTGCTGCCCCAGGGGAAAGTCTGATGAATAGCACTGCAAGTGAACCGGTCATCACCGCCCGAGGCCTGCGCAAGGCCTACAAGACCACCGTGGCCCTCGACAATGCCAGCTTCAGCATTCCGAGCGGGCGCATCGTCGGCCTGATCGGGCCCAACGGCGCCGGCAAGACCACCGCGCTGAAGGCCATCCTCGGCCTGACCTCGGTGGAAGGTGAGTTGAGCGTGCTCGGCCGCGACCCGCGGCAGCACCGCGACGCGCTGATGAACGACATCTGCTTCATTGCCGACGTCGCCGTGCTGCCGCGCTGGCTGAAGGTCCGTGAAGCGATCGATTTCGTCGCCGGTGTCCATCCGCGCTTCGACCGTGCCCGCTGCGAGCGTTTCCTGGCCAACACCAAGCTGCAGCCGAAGCAGCGCGTGCGCGAACTGTCCAAGGGCATGATCGTGCAGCTGCACCTGGCGCTGGTGATGGCCATCGATGCGCGCATCCTGGTGCTGGACGAGCCCACCCTGGGCCTGGACATCCTGTACCGCAAGGAGTTCTACCAGCGCCTGCTGGAAGATTATTTCGACGAACAGAAGACCATCATCGTCACCACCCACCAGGTGGAGGAGATCGAGCACATCCTCAGCGACGTCATGTTCATCCGTGATGGTCGCATCGTGCTCGATGCAGAAATGGACGATGTCGGCCAGCGCTACACCGAGCTTCTGGTCAACGCCGACCAGCTGGAGACCGCGCGTGCGCTGAAGCCGATCGACGAGCGCAGCCTGACGTTCGGCAAGACCGTAATGCTGTTCGACGGTGTGCCGCGCACCCAGCTCTCCACCCTTGGCGAGACCCGCAGCCCGGGCCTGGCCGATCTGTTCGTCGCCATCATGAAGGGGACCTACGCATGACTGCCGTCAACCACCCCGTCAGCCCGATGGGCACCCTGCGCTGGCTGCTCAAGCGCGAGTACTGGGAGAACCGTGGCGGTTTCCTGTATGCGCCGCTGATCGCCGGCCTGATCTCGCTGGTGATGAGCACCGTCGGCATCGCCTTCGGCCTGTTTGCACTGAACCGTGCAGCACGCAACGGCGCACTGCATGTCGACGGCGAGAGCGTGAACATCAACGGCCTGGACCTGGCCCTGCTGACCCGCGACATCAGCGCCAAGGACCTGGCCGACCTCGGCAACGGCCTCGACCTGACCCTGGTGCTCAGCTCGGCCTGGCCGTTCCTGGTGCTGGCCTTCGTGGTGTTCTTCTACTGCCTGGGCGCCCTGTACGACGACCGTCGCGACCGCAGCATCCTGTTCTGGAAGTCGCTGCCGCTGTCGGACACCCAGACCGTGCTGTCCAAGGTGATCAGCGCACTGGTCGTGGCCCCGCTGATCGCGGTGATCGCCGGCATCATCACCATGTTCGGCTTCATGCTGGTGATCAGCATCGTCGCGCTGATGCACGGTGGCAGCCCGATGACCCTGATCTGGGGCCCGGCCAGCCCGTTGACCCTGGCCGCCGGTCACCTGGCCTGGATTCCGGTCTACGCCCTGTGGGCCCTGCCCACCGCCGGCTGGCTGCTGCTGTGCTCGGCCTGGGCCCGCACCAAACCGTTCCTGTGGGCGGTGATGCTGCCGCTGTTCGCCGGCGTCATTGTCAGCACCACCAAGGTGATGCCGTTGATCGGCCTGACCACCGGCTGGTTCTGGCAGAACATCGTTGGCCGCCTGCTGCTGGGTGGCGTGCCGGGCACCGACCTGGTGTATCGCCTCAGCGCCGAGGAAGGCACGCGTCGCGATCTCGAATCGGTGGTCAGCCTGATGTCCCCGGCCTCGCAGCTGAAGTCGCTGGCGATGCCGGAACTATGGATCGGTGCCGCCGTCGGTGTCGTGTTCATCGTCCTCGCCATCCGCCTGCGCAAGCGCGCCGGCGAGATCTGATTCCATCCACCCGGAGGCACCACCCATGCGTTCCCTGCTCGCCTGTTCTGCGTTGTTGCTGTTGCCTCTGTCGGCGCTGGCCGCCGATGCTCCGAACTGCAAGTTCACCGCCGCCCGCACGCTGAAGCTGGATGTGGCCGGCGCCAAGGCGGTGGTGCTGGAGGTGAACCAGCATGACCTGAAGGTCGTCGCCAGCAAGGGCGGTGGCCAGCTCGATGGCCGCGCCTGCGCCTCCAGCCAGGAATGGCTGGACCAGCTGGTACTGGAGCAGCGCAGGGAAGGCGACAAGCTGGTCGTCAGCCTGCGCCGCGACGGCCGCCACAGCGGCATCAGCCTGGGCAACAGCTATGCCTGGCTGGACATCCGCGGCAGCGTGCCCGACAACCTGCCCCTGCAGCTCAAGGTCGGCTCCGGCGATGCCAGCGTGGACAACGCCCAATCGCTGAGCGTGGACGTCGGCTCGGGCGACGCGATCGTTCGCGGCACCCGCGGCAGCATCCACGCAGCGGTGGGTTCGGGTGACCTGGACATCGACGGTGGCGGCTCGCTGAACCTGCTGTCGCTCGGCTCCGGCGACGTCAAGGCGCGCAACATCGGCGGCGATGCGGTCACCGGCACCGTCGGCTCCGGTGACCTGAAGATCAGCGATGTCCGCGGCAACGCCCGGCTGGACACGGTCGGTTCCGGCGACATCGGGTTCAAGCGCGTGCAAGGCAACGTCGAGGTCGGCGTGGTCGGCTCGGGCGATGTCGACCTGTCCGACATCGGCGGCAACGTGCACGTGCGCAGCCATGGTTCGGGTGACATCCAGGTCGACGGCGTGCGCGGCAGCCTGACCGTCGACCACAGCGGCAGCGGCGATGTCGGCCACCGCAACGTCGGCGGCACGGTCACCCTGCCCCGCAACAAGTAACCGCCACCGGACCAATTCGAGGGAGTTGCCATGAACCTGCTGCGCCTGCTGCCTGCCACCCTGCTGTGCCTGCCGCTGATCGCCTGCGGCGGCACTTCTTCCACGCCCGACAAGACCGTCGGCAAAAGCGTCGCCGAAGCCACCAGCGGCGTCGGCCAGACGGTCAAGGAGGCCATGGTTGATGCCCGGAAGGACATTACCCAGGGCAACATCAACATCTCCGCCGACAAGCAGCCGCGTGCGGAGATCACGCCGGATGGCCACCTGCTGATCGACGGCAAGGACGTGCCGGCCAACGAGGCCCAGCGCCAGCGGTTGCTGGAGTACCGCGGCCACGTCGTCGCCATTGCGATGGACGGCATGGATGTCGGCTTGGCCGGCGCCAAGCTCGGCGCCAGCGCTGCCGGGGAGGCACTGAAGGGCATCTTCAGCGGCGACAGCGAAGGCATCGAGAAGCGGATCAATGCCGAGGCGGAGAAGATCGAAGCCCAGGCCAAGCGCATCTGCAACCGCTTGCCGGCGATGCTGGCCAGCCAGCAGGCACTGGCGCGCGAGCTGCCGGCGTTCAAGCCCTACGCAACGATGGACCAGAGTGACGTCGACGACTGCGGTAAGGACACCGTGGTCCAACGCTAGGCCTGTGACAGATCAGCGCACCCGGCCGGCAGCGGCGCCCCGCTGCCGGCCGTCGTGCGCCGGCCGGCTTACAATGGCGGCCCCGGAGGCCCCCGAACCGAATGCCATGAAGAAGTTGTTCCTGCTGCTGGCCGCCCTGCTCTGCCTGGGCCTGGTCGGCTGTGACAAGGATTACCGCAACCACCGTGCCGAGCGCGGCAAGCCAAAGATCTCCGTCAGCGAAGGCATGGTCACTGTGCGTCGCCCGCCGGCGCCGAACATCATCATCCTCGGCGATGGTTCGATGAAGGTGGACGAGATCCAGATTCCGCTGGACGAGGCACAGAAGCAGATGCTGCAGACCATGTTCGGCAAGCTGCAGGTGCTGCGCCAGAACACCCTGGTCGCCGCCCCGGCCGATCCCAACATGCAGCCGGTGAAGATCCAGCCGCCGGAAGGCATGGAAGTGATCCCGGCCGACCTGGTCCAGCGCATCCCCGAGTTCAAGGACTACACCGACACCTTCGGCAACATCGTCGCCGACCGTCGCTGAAAAAACGCCGCCCCTGGGCGGCGTTTCCTCTTGTAGAACCGAGCCCATGCTCGGCCCAGGTCCAGGAAGCAGCCGAGCATGGGCTCGGCCCTACGACCGGCAGATCAACCGCCGCCGCCACCGCCCCCCGCGTGGATGCCACCGGCAGTCAGTGCGGCCGGGTCCAGCAGGCGGCGCAGCTCGGCTTCATCCAGGCCGCTGTCCTCCAGCGCGACATCCAGCACCGGACGCTGCTCCTTGTAGGCACGCTTGGCAATCGCCGCCGCCTTCTCGTAGCCGATGATCGGGTTCAGCGCGGTGACCAGGATCGGGTTGCGCGCCAATGCTTCGGCAACGCGATCCTCACGCACCTTCAGCCCGGCAATCGCGCTGTCGGCCAGCAGGCGAGACACATTGGCCAGCAGGCCAATGCCATCCAGCAGGTTCACCGCGATCAGCGGCAGGGTGACATTGAGCTGGAAGTTGCCGGTCTGCCCGGCCACGGTGATCGCGGTGTGGTGGCCGATCACCTGCGCGCAGGCCATCACCGTCGCTTCCGGAATCACCGGGTTGACCTTGCCCGGCATGATCGAGCTGCCCGGCTGCAGCGCCGGCAGTTCGATCTCGCCCAGCCCGGCCAGCGGACCGGCGTTCATCCAGCGAAGATCGTTGGCGATCTTGATCAGCGCCACCGCCAGTGCATTGAGCTGGCCCGACAGTTCCACCGCGTCATCCTGCGCGGCCAGGCCCTCGAACTTGTTCTCGGCGCTGTCGAACTTGAACCCGGTCTGCTGCTTCAACGCCTTGGCCACCTGCGCGCCGAAGCGCGGGTCGGCATTGATGCCGGTACCGATGGCGGTGCCGCCCAGCGGCAGCCGGCGCACACGCTTGAGGCTGTCTTCGATGCGTTCCTGTGCCGAGGCCAGCTGTGCCGACCATGCGCCGAACTCCTGCTCGAAGGTCAGCGGCATCGCATCCATCAGGTGCGTGCGGCCGGTCTTGACCACCTTGCGCAGGCTGCGGCCCTTCTTGTCGAGGGTCTTGCGCAGGTGCACCAGCGCCGGCAGCAGCTGCTCATGTGCCGCCAGTACCGCCGATACGCGCAACGCGGTCGGGATCACGTCATTGGAGCTCTGCCCCTGGTTGACGTGGTCATTGGGGTGCACCGCGGTCTTGCCCGCCTTGCCGGCACGGTTGGCCAGGGTGGCGATGACCTCGTTGGCATTCATGTTCGAGGACGTGCCAGAACCGGTCTGGTAGACGTCGATCGGGAACTGCGCGTCCCAGGTGCCGGCGGCCACTTCGGCGGCAGCGGTCTGGATGGCCTTGGCCACGTTCTTGGGCAGATGGCCCAGCTCGGCGTTGACGCCAGCGGCAGCGCCCTTGACCAGGCCCAGGGCACGGATGAAACCGCGCGGCATGCGCTGGCCCGACACCGGGAAATTCTGCACGGCACGCTGGGTCTGCGCGCCCCACAGGGCGTCGGCAGGCACCTGCAGTTCGCCCATGCTGTCGTGTTCGATTCTGAAACCCTTGCTTGCAGCTCTGCTCATTGCATCAACTCCGCACTACTTCAGTTGGGGAAAGGGAAGCGGCGGCTGGCAGGGTGTCGCTTCCCGGGCTGGCGGCTGCGCCAACGATACTCCCTTGCCCGCAGCGTGGGATGACGAGGACGGGCCAGATCGTTCCGTCCGCAGGGCCGTGTTGTAGAGCCGAGCCCATGCTCGGCTGCCCGCGGGGCGCCGGATTTTCCGAAGCAGCCGAGCGTGGGCTCGGCTCTACAGGGCACGCCCCGCCGGCACGTCGTAGAATATCGGCCCCGCCGCTCGTCCCAGCCCTGCCGACATGTCCGATTCCGCCCTGCTCGCCCTGTCCCCGCTCGATGGCCGCTATGCCGGCAAGGTCGACGCCCTGCGCCCGATCTTCTCCGAGTACGGCCTGATCAAGGCCCGCATCACGGTCGAGGTGGAATGGCTGCTGGCCCTGGCCGCCGAGCCGGGCATCGTCGAACTGGCCCCGTTCTCCGACGCTGCCATCGCCCGCCTGCGCGGGCTGGCCGCCAGCTTCAGCCCGGCCCAGGCCGCGCGCGTGAAGGAGATCGAGCGCACCACCAACCATGACGTCAAGGCGGTGGAGTACTTCATCAAGGAACAGCTGAAGGACGACGCCGAGCTGGCGCCGGCGCTGGAATTCGTGCATTTCGCCTGCACCAGCGAAGACATCAACAACCTCAGCTACGGCCTGATGCTGGAACAGGCGCGCCGCGAGGTGCTGTTGCCGACCCTGGACGGCATCGCCAGCACCCTGCGCACCCTGGCCCACGCCGAGGCTGGCCAGCCGATGCTGTCGCGCACCCACGGCCAGACCGCCTCGCCGACCACCCTGGGCAAGGAACTGGCCAACGTGGTCGCGCGCCTGGAGCGCCAGCGCCGGCAGATTGCCGCGGTCGAACTGACCGGCAAGATCAACGGCGCGGTGGGCAACTACAACGCCCACATCGCCAGCTACCCGGACGTGGACTGGCCAGCCTTCGCCGAGCGCTTCGTGACCGGCCTGGGCCTGGTGTTCAACCCGTACACCACGCAGATCGAGCCGCACGACAACATCGCCGAGATCGGTGATGCCGCACGCCGCGCCAACATCATCCTGATCGACCTGGCCCGTGACATCTGGGGCTACGTTTCGCTGGGCTACTTCAAGCAGCGCCTGAAGGAAGGCGAAGTTGGTTCGTCGACGATGCCGCACAAGGTCAACCCGATCGATTTCGAGAATGCGGAAGGCAACTTCGGCATCGCCAACGCGCTGTTCGAGCACTTCAGCGCGAAGCTGCCGATCAGCCGCTGGCAGCGTGACCTGACCGATTCCACCGTGCTGCGTGCGCTGGGCACCGCGTTCGGCCACAGCCAGGTGGCACTGGATTCGCTGGCCAAGGGCCTGGGCAAGCTGGAAGTGAACCCGCAGCGCCTGGATGCCGATCTGGACGCAGCCTGGGAAGTGCTGGCCGAGGCCGTGCAGACGGTGATGCGCCGCCACGGCCTGCCGAACCCGTACGAGCAGCTGAAGGCGCTGACCCGCGGCCAGGGCATCACCGCCGAGTCGATGCGTGCGTTCGTGCAGGGGCTGGAGCTGCCGACGGATGCGAAGCAGCGCCTGCTGGAGATGACCCCGGGCAGCTACACCGGCCTGGCTGAGTCGCTGGCGAAGAAGATTTAAGGGGATTCCTTTGCGGCGGCGGCCGCGGGCGCTGCCTGCGGCAGGCAACGGCAACGGCAACGGCAATAGCAACGTCAAGAGCGGCTCTGGATTGCTGCTAGCTGGGTGGGGCGGGAGGGGCCAGCGGGACACGCCGTGAACCCATCCATGGGGGCTCGATGGCGCCATCCATGGCGCCAACGGTCCCGCTGGCCCCTCCCGCCCCACCTCTGGCAGATTCCCGGTGACGGATCGAAGAGCATTGGGTTGTCGGGACGGAATTTGAAAGAGGGACGCGGCTTCGCCGCGTCCGTCTTTGTTTGAGGGTCTTTTGTAGAGCCGAGCCCGTGCTCGGCTGCTTTTGGGCGTGGGCAACAGCAAGCCGAGCGTGGGCTCGGCTCTACAAGGGCATGAGCAAGCGCAGCGCGCGACCCGCTGTTGCCTTTGATCTTCTTCTTCCATTCCGTGGCGGGCCGCGCAGGAAACTGTCAGGGGCCGGGCGGGTGGGCTGCGCGGGGGTGTCCGCCGCATGGATGCGGCGGCCAAGCTTACAGGGACGTACTTGCAGCGTCCCCCGCGCAGCCCACCCGCCCGGCCAAACCCGGCTTTTGCTTTCAGCGACCAACCCAGACCCCGCCACGAGGGGCTCCGCCGTTGGCCGGACACCCCGCGACAAACCACCGCACGTGCGCAATCCCGACGAACGGCGGACAATGGAACCCTTGGCGGCTCGCCACGCCGCCCCTCCCGCTTTCCGCTGCAAGGATTCCCCCATGGCCGCCCGCAAGTCCTCCGCCCCCCTGATCGAAGTCACCGCCCACCCTGGCCAGCCGCTCGGCATGGCGCCGGCCACCTTCCTGCGCGACTTCTGGCAGAAGCGCCCGCTGCTGATCCGCAATGCCTTCCCGGATTTCCAGACCCCGGTACAGCCGGAAGACCTGGCCGGGCTGGCCTGCGAGGAAGGTGTGCTGGCGCGCCTGATCGAGCACGACAAGGCCCAGGACGGCTGGCGCGTGCGCACCGGCCCGTTCCAGGAAGACGTGTTCCCCGCCCTGCCCGACCACGACTGGACCCTGCTGGTGCAGGACGTGGACAAGTGGGACCCGGACGTGCGCGCCCTGATCCAACACTTCAGCTTCCTGCCGCGCTGGCGCATGGATGACGTGATGATCAGCTTCGCCGCCACCGGCGGCTCGGTCGGCGCCCATGTCGATCAGTACGACGTGTTCCTGCTGCAGGCCCACGGCCACCGTCGCTGGCAGATCGATGCGAGCGAATCGATCAAGGGCAGGCAGCCGCCGCTGGGCTTCCGCCCGGACGTGGAGCTGAAGCTGCTGAAGGTGTTCAAGCCCACCCACGACTGGGTGCTGGCGCCGGGCGACATGCTGTACCTGCCGCCGAACGTGCCGCACCACGGCGTCGCCGAAGACCCCTGCCTGACCTTCTCGTTCGGCATGCGTGCGCCGTCTTCTGCCGAGCTGATCAGCGACTATCTGGACACCCTGATCGCCGATGCCGATGAGAACATCCGCTACCAGGATGCCGACCTGAAGGTGCCGGCCGACCCGAACGAAATCGACACGGTGGCGATGGCGCGGGTGATCACCGCCCTCAACGCCATCCGCATGAACGACCCGGACAAGCTGGGCGACTGGTTCGGCCGTTTCATCACCACCTACCGTGCAGCGGGCGAAGTGATGGCCCACCAGGCCGCGCCGGCCCCGGAGGAAGTGGTCCAGGCCCTGGCCTCGGGCATGCTGCTGCAGCGCCACCCGTGGGCCCGCCTGGCCTGGCGCCGGGCCAAGCGTGGCGCCAGCCTGTATGTCAGCGGCCAGGACTTCGCGCTGCCGGTGAAGGACGCGCAGCGCCTGACCGGCGCCGAGCAGCTCGCCGCCGCCGCCTATCGCGGCCTGTCCGACAAGGGCCGTGCCGTGGTCCAGCAGCTGCTGGTCGGTGGTGTGTTCCAGCTGATCGACCCGAATGAGGTGTACGAGGCCGAAGACGAGGAAGACAGCGAGGATGCCGTGGTGCTCGGCGAGGTCGTCGAAGGCCGCGACCGCGTCGAGGCGATCGACGCCGACGCGGTGTCCGACGATGTCCACTCCGTGACCGTGCACGACGACGGTATCGAGGTCATCGTCAACTTCGAGGACGACGACGAAGACGACAGCACCGGCCGAGCCTGAGCCATCGTCATGATCCGGGTCCAGCAGGTCAGCCACGCCGACGCCCACGTTGCCATCCACGACGTGCGCCAACGCGTGTTCGTGCAGGAACAGGGCATCGCCGCCGAGCTGGAACGCGATGCGCTGGACCCGGTCAGTGCCCATGTGCTGGCACTGGACAGTGACGACCAGCCGGTCGGCACCGGCAGGCTGGCTCCGGACGGCCGCATCGGCCGCATGGCCGTGCTGGCCACCCATCGCAGCAACGGGGTCGGCGAGGCCCTGCTGGAGGCACTGGTCGAAGCCGGGCGCCGGCTCGGCCTGGCCGAACTGCACCTGCACGCCCAGCTGCCCGCGCGCGATTTCTATGCACGCCAGGGCTTCCTGCCCGAGGGCGAGGTGTTCGAGGAAGCCGGCATCGGACACCAGCAGATGCGCCGCCGGCTGGGCGTGGCCAGCGCCATCGACAGCCGCGCCGAGGCGGTGGCGATCACCACGGCCATCATCCACCGCGCCCGTCGCCAGCTGTGGCTGCACAGCCGCCAACTGGACCCGGGGCTGCTCGACGCGCCCCCGGTACAGTCCGCCCTGCGCCGCTTCGTCACCGCCCGCCACGACAAGCAGCTGCGGGTGATCGTGCACGACGCCGCCGCGATCGCGTCTGCCGGGTCGCCGCTGCTGGCGCTGGCCCAGCGCCTGCCCAGCGTGATCCAGTTCCGCGAGGTCAGCGATCCGGTCGACCGCGCGCTGGCCTCGGCCTGCCTGCTCAACGATGCGGGCGACTTCTACTTTCGTCTGATCGGCCATCGCCTCGACGGCGAGGCCGGCATCGCGCTGCCAGCACGTTCGCAGCCGTTCGAGCAGCAATTGCAGCGTGTCTGGGACCGTTCGCGCGTCTGCAGCGAACTGCGTGCGCTCGGCATCTGAGTCGGCACAGCCGACCGAACCTGTCTGGAACCGGCATCGGCGGACGCGGGATACCTGTGGTGGTGCCCCTTCGTGTCCGGTTGGGGGTACAATTTGGCTGTTTGAACGCGCCCGCGCAGGGCTATTCATCTTCCTGCCGGGTCCTTCTGAAGCCATACCCCACAAAGCGAATCAACACCCTCCATCGTGGACAATCAACTGAAGCAGTTTGCGCAATCTTCGCAACTCGCCGGCGGCAACGCCTCCTATGTCGAGGACCTGTACGAGCAGTACCTGGTCTCCCCGGATAGTGTCGATCCCAAATGGAAAACCTACTTCGACGGCTTCAAGGGCCGCGAAGCAGGTGACATTCCGCACTCGGCCGTCATCTCCCACATTGCGGACGCGGCCAAGGATGCGCTGAAGGCCGGTACCGGTAACGGTGCAGGCGACGAGCGCGAGCGCAATGTCGGTCGTCTGATCACCGCCTACCGTTCGCGCGGCCACCTGGACGCCCGCCTCGATCCGCTGGGCCTGGCCGCACCGGTCAACACCCCGGATCTGGGCCTGCCGTTCCACAGCCTGTCCGATGCCGACCTCAACAGCGAGTTCAGCACTGGCGGCGTCGGCGGCCAGCCGCGCATGAAGCTGCGCGACCTGCTGGCACGCCTGAAGGCGACCTACACCGGCTCGATCGGTGCGGAGTTCATGCACATCTCCGAGGTCGAGCAGCGCCAGTGGATCTACAAGAAGCTGGAAGCGGCCGGTGGCAACTACCAGCTGGACGCTGACACCCAGCGCCGCACCCTGGAGCGCCTGACTGCGGCCGAAGGCCTGGAGCGCTACCTGCACACCAAGTACGTCGGCCAGAAGCGGTTCTCGCTGGAAGGCGGCGATTCGCTGATCCCGATGATGGACACCATCATCCGCAACGCCGGCAAGGATGGCGTCAAGGATGTGGTGATCGGCATGGCCCACCGTGGCCGCCTGAACGTGCTGGTCAACACCCTGGGCAAGAACCCGCGCAAGCTGTTCGACGAGTTCGAAGGCAAGTTCGAGCACGACGAGCACGCCTCGGCCGGCGACGTGAAGTACCACATGGGCTTCTCCGCCGACGTCGCCACCGATGGCGGCCCGGTGCACCTGGCGCTGGCGTTCAACCCGTCGCACCTGGAAATCGCCGACCCGGTCGTGGCCGGTTCCGTGCGTTCGCGCCAGGAGCGCCGCAAGGACACCGCGCGCAAGCAGGTCATGCCGATCCTGATCCACGGCGACGCGGCCTTCTCCGGCCAGGGCGTGGTCATGGAACTGTTCCAGATGTCACAGGCCCGCGGCTTCGCCGTCGGCGGCACCGTGCACATCGTGGTCAACAACCAGGTCGGCTTCACCACCTCCAACCCGCTGGATACGCGTTCCACGCGCTATGCCACCGACGTGGCGAAGATGATCGCCGCGCCGGTGCTGCACGTGAACGGCGATGACCCGGAAGCAGTGGTGTTCGCCGCACAGCTGGCCTTCGAATTCCGCCAGACGTTCGCCAAGGACGTGGTCATCGACCTGATGTGCTACCGCCGCTGGGGCCACAACGAGGCCGACGAACCGGCGATCACCCAGCCGCTGATGTACCAGGTGATCCGCAAGCACCCGACCACCCGCGAGATGTACGCCGAGCAGCTGGAAAAGGCGGGCGTGATCGCCGCCGGCGCCGGCAAGGCGATGGTCGATGCCTACCGCGAGAAGCTGGACGCCGGTGAAGTGACCACCGAGCTGGCCAAGGTCGAGAAGACCCCGCCGAGCAGCCCGCTGTTCGTCGATTGGCCGAAGCTGCTGGAAGGCAAGCTGTCCGACCCGGTCTCGACCAAGGTCGAGAAGAACAAGCTGGTCGAGCTGGCCAAGCTGATCAACACCATTCCCGATGAAGTGCAGCTGCACTCGCGCGTGGCCAAGGTCTATGACGACCGCCGCAAGATGGCCGCCGGCGAGATCCCGGGCGACTGGGGCTTTGCCGAGAACCTGGCCTACGCCACCCTGCTCGACGAAGGCCATGCACTGCGCCTGGTCGGCCAGGACGTGGGCCGCGGTACGTTCACGCATCGCCACGCGATCCTGCACGACCAGAAGACCGACAACTACTACATGCCGCTGCGGCAGCTGGTGGATTCGCCGGAGAAGGCCACCGTCATCGATTCGCTGCTGAGCGAAGAAGCGGTGATGGCCTACGAGTACGGCTTCTCCACCACCGATCCGAACACGCTGTGCATCTGGGAAGGCCAGTTCGGCGACTTCGCCAACGGTGCCCAGGTGGTGATCGACCAGTTCATCGCCGCCGGTGAAGCCAAGTGGGGCCGCATTTCCGGCCTGACCCTGCTGCTGCCGCATGGCTATGAAGGGCAAGGCCCGGAACACAGCTCGGCGCGCCTGGAGCGCTTCCTGCAGCTGTGCGCGCTGGAGAACATGCTGGTGGTCGTGCCGTCGACCCCGGCCCAGGCCTTCCACATGCTGCGTCGCCAGCTGCACATGACCACCCGCAAGCCGCTGGTGGTGATGTCGCCGAAGTCGCTGCTGCGCCACAAGCTGGCCGTGTCGACCCTGGACGAGCTGGCCAACGGCGAGTTCCAGCACCTGATCGGCGACGCCAACGCAGACGCCAAGAAGGTCAAGCGCGTGGTGCTGTGCTCGGGCAAGGTCTATTACGACCTGCTGGAGGACCAGATCAAGCGTGGCCAGGACGACGTGGCGATCATCCGCGTGGAGCAGCTGTATCCGTTCCCGCGTGCGCTGCTGGCGGCCGAACTGAAGAAGTACGGCAAGGCCACCGACGTGGTGTGGACGCAGGAAGAACCGCAGAACCAGGGCGCGTGGTACCAGATCCGCCACCATCTGCAGTTCTGCCTGGCCGATGGCCAGAACCTGCACTACGCCGGTCGCGCACGTTCGGCCTCGCCGGCTGCCGGTCACATGGCTGACCACGTCCGCGAGCAGCAGCAGCTGATCGCCGACGCACTGGTCAACCCGTTCAACGACACGTTCGCTGAATAATCCTCCCCCTATTTAGAAGACAAACCAGGAAGCTCCCGCAATGGCCACCGAAGTCAAAGCCCCGGTACTGCCCGAATCCGTCGCCGACGGCACCATCGCCACCTGGCACAAGAAGGTGGGCGACGCTGTCAAGCGCGACGAAAACCTGCTTGACCTGGAAACCGACAAGGTCGTCCTGGAAGTGCCGTCGCCGGTCGACGGCGTGCTGAAGGAAATCAAGTTCGCCGAAGGCTCGACCGTGACCTCCAGCCAGGTCGTGGCGATCATCGAGGAAGGCGCCGTTGCAGCTGCTCCGGCACCGACCGCCGAGGCCGCTCCGGCCGCTGCTCCGGCCGCCGCCGCTCCGGCTCCGGCCGCTGCCGCTGCGCCGGCCCCGGCCGCCAAGTCGGCCGCCGATGCGCTGCCGCCGGGCGCCCGCTTCACCGCCATCACTGAAGGCGTGAACCCGGCCGATGTCGACGGCACCGGCCGTCGCGGCGCGGTCACCAAGGAAGACATCGTCAACTTCGCCCGCAACGGCGGCGCCGGCAAGGCCGGTGGCGCACGCCCGGAAGAGCGCGTGCCGATGACCCGCATCCGCAAGCGCATCGCCGAGCGCCTGATGGAGTCGAAGAACTCCACCGCGATGCTGACCACCTTCAACGAAGTCGACCTGTCCAAGGTGTCGGCGGCGCGCAAGGAACTGCAGGACGAGTTCGTCAAGGCACACGGCATCAAGCTGGGCTTCATGAGCTTCTTCGTGAAGGCCGCCGCCAACGCGCTGCAGCGCTTCCCGCTGGTCAACGCTTCGATCGACGGCGACGACATCATCTATCACGGCTACTCGGACATCTCGATCGCCGTCTCGACCGAGAAGGGCCTGGTCACGCCGGTGCTGCGCAACGTCGAGCGCATGTCGTTCGCCGACATCGAGAAGACCATCGCCGACTACGCCAAGAAGGCCCGTGACGGCAAGCTGGGCCTGGAAGAGCTGCAGGGCGGCACCTTCACCGTGACCAACGGCGGCACCTTCGGTTCGCTGCTGTCGACCCCGATCATCAACCCGCCGCAGAGCGCCATCCTGGGCATGCACGCCATCAAGGAGCGTCCGATCGCCCAGAACGGCCAGGTCGTGATCGCGCCGATGATGTACCTGGCGCTGTCGTACGACCACCGCATCATCGACGGCAAGGACTCGGTGCAGTTCCTGGTGGACATCAAGAACCAGCTGGAAAACCCGGGCCGCATGCTGTTCGGCCTGTAAGACACCTCCCGCCCCTCCGCGCCTGCGCGGAGGGGTTCTGGTAATGCATCAAGGAATAATTCAATGGCTGAACAATTCGACGTCGTCGTCATCGGTGCCGGCCCGGCCGGTTACCACGCTGCCATCCGCGCGGCCCAGCTGGGCCTGAAGACCGCCTGCATCGATGCAGCGCTGGGCAAGGACGGCAAGCCGGCCCTCGGCGGCACCTGCCTGCGCGTGGGCTGCATCCCGTCCAAGGCGCTGCTGGATTCCTCGCGCCAGTTCTGGAACATGGGCCACATCTTTGGCGACCACGGCATCAGCTTCAAGGATGCCAAGATCGACGTCGAGGCGATGGTTGGCCGCAAGGACAAGATCGTCAAGCAGTTCACCGGCGGCATCGGCATGCTGTTCAAGGCCAACAAGGTCGCCGCCTACTACGGCTTCGGTGAACTGCAGCCGGGCAACGTGGTCAAGGTCACCCAGCATGACGGTTCCATCGTCGAGCTGAAGGGCACCAACGTCATCATCGCGGCCGGTTCGGATTCGATCGAACTGCCGTTCGCCAAGTTCGACGGCGAGACCATCGTCGACAACGTTGGCGGCCTGGACTTCACCGAAGTGCCGAACCGCCTGGCCGTGATCGGCGCCGGCGTGATCGGCCTGGAACTGGGCAGCGTGTGGAAGCGCCTGGGCGCTGAAGTCACCATCCTGGAAGCCATGCCGGAGTTCCTGGCGGCTGCCGATGCCGAAGTGGCCAAGGCGGCTGCCAAGGAATTCAAGAAGCAGGGCCTGGACATCAAGCTCAATGCCAAGGTCTCCAAGACCGAGATCACCGGCAAGGGCAAGAAGAAGGAAGTCATCGTCACCTACACCGACGCGGAAGGCGAAAAGACCCTGACCGTGGACAAGCTGCTGGTGGCCGTTGGCCGTCGCGCCGCCACCAAGGGCCTGCTGGCCGAAGGCACCGGCGTCAAGATCAACGAGCGCGGCCAGATCGAAGTCGATGCGCACTGCCACACCGGCGTCAACGGTGTGTGGGCAGTCGGCGACTGCGTGCGCGGCCCGATGCTGGCGCACAAGGGCTTCGAGGAAGGCATCGCGGTGGCTGAGCTGATCGCCGGCCTGCCGGGCCACGTCAACTTCGACACCATCCCGTGGGTCATCTACACCGAACCGGAACTGGCCTGGGTCGGCAAGACCGAAGCGCAGCTGAAGGCCGAAGGCATTCCGTACAAGGCCGGCAGCTTCCCGTTCGCCGCCAACGGCCGTGCCGTGGCGATGATCGAGCCGGCAGGCTTCGTGAAGATCCTGGCCCATGCCGAAACCGATCGCATCCTCGGCATGCACCTGGTCGGCGCCAACGTCTCCGAGCTGGTGCACGAAGGCGTGCTGACCATGGAGTTCAGCGGTTCGGCCGATGACCTGGCCCGCATCTGCCACGCCCACCCGTCGCTGTCGGAAGTGGTCCACGACGCGGCGATGGCGGTCAGCAAGCGCGCCATCCACAAGGCGAACTGATCGGCATCATGGTAGGTGCCGACCGTTGGTCGGCACTCACCTGCAGACGAAAAACCCCGCCCCGGCGGGGTTTTTTGTTGCCCGTTTCCCTGTAGCGCCGAGCCCACGCTCGGCTGCCCTGCAAAGGCCGCCGAGCATGGGCTCGGCGCTACACCTTTCCAGCCGGCTTCTTCGGTGGATCCTCACAGACCCTGTGCTGTACCACCGTATCGCCGGCCTTCCATTGCTTGACCACCCGGCAGCGCGCCTCGGCTTTCGGCGCAGGGACCGCCGCTGCATTGGCTTCGTCAGCCGCAGCGCTCTGCTCGCGCTCCAGCCACGCCGACGGGGGTACCGGGGGTGCGGCCAGCACCGGGCCTGGCAACAGGACCAGACCGGCCAGCAGCACCCTCCTCATGCGGGAACCGCCCGGCCGCCAAGCAACCGCGCCGGCAGCATGAACAGCGCGCGCAGGAAGGCGAACAACGCCGAGAAGGTGATGCCGACCAGGCGGAACGGCAGGCTCAGCAGCCACACGAGCGGCCAGGCGATCAGGGCGAGGATCGCCAGCGGCCAGCACAGCACGAACAGCAGGCACCACACACCGAGCGCGAACAGGGTCTTCATCACGGTCTCCTTGGGGCGGCACCCTGCCGCCTGCGGACACCTTGGCGCCCTGCCCTCGCCGCCGGCAAACGGTTTGCGACGAAACCCGGGCTGGGGGCGATGAAATCCGGTGCAGGGCCGTCGTTGTAGAGCCGAGCCCGCGCTCGGCTGCTCTTCGTTGCGATCACAGAAAACCCGCGCTGCGCGCGACAGCCGAGCGTGGGCTCGGCTCTACAGGAGCTGCACCGCGCCCGGGCGGCCATGGGTCACCTGGAATCGCGCCGCGGTACGCACTGCGGCATCCGGGCGCAGCACGCTGTCGGCGAAGCGGAGCTCGGCGTCCACGGTCTGCCGGTTCAGCTGCAGCTCCCACCAGCCGCGGCGGTCGCCGTCGAAATAGCGGATATGCGGGTTCTGCGGAATCGTTGGCCCGTAGTACGGCCCGTACGGCGTGTCGTCGCCGCCACTGCTGATCGCCGGGGCGATGAATTCGGTGGCCACGACCGGCGCGCTGGCCGCGTCGAAATCCAGCTTCAGGTCGTTGACGAAGGTGGAATGCCAGTCGCCGCCCAGCACGATGGCATTGCCCTGCCCGCCCGCCTGCATCGCCTGCAGCAGACGCCTGCGTGCGGCGGGATAGCCATCCCAGGCGTCGTTCCAGAAGCGCTCGCGTGGCGTGCCGCCGTCCAGCCGCAGCTGCGACATCAGCAGCTGCTGCACCACCACGTTCCAGCGCGTGCCCTGCGCGGCGGCCATCGACTGCGTGAACCACGCTTCCTGCCCCGTGCCGAGCATGCTCATGCGCGGATCCAGCGCCGCTTCGCAGCGCGGTGACTCGCCCACACCGCAGGGATTGGCCGGGCGGAACTGGCGGCAGTCGAGCAGGGTCAGCTGTGCCAGATCGCCGTAACGCAGGCGCCGGTGCACGCGCAGGCCGCCATTGCCCGCAGGCGTGCTGCGCATCGGCAGGTGTTCGTAGAACGCGCGGTAGGCCACCGCGCGGCGAACGATGAAGTCCTCGATCGACACGCCGGGCTTCTCCGGATGGATGCCCGAGTAGTCGTTCTGCACCTCGTGATCGTCCCAGATCACCGCGAAGGCGTGTGCGGCATGGGCCGCCTGCAGATCCGGGTCGAGCTTGTACAGCGCGTACTGGTCACGGTAGCGCTCCAGGCTCACCGTCTCGCCACTGAAACGCGCCGCGTCCAGCATGGTGCCACGCACGTTCTGCAGCGGGCTGTATTCATACAGGTAGTCGCCGGCATGCAGCACGAGGTCGACATCGCTCCGTGCGATATCGCGCAGCACCGGATAGTAGCCACTGTTCCAGGCCTGGCAGGTGCACAGGGCCAGCCGCAGCTGCTGCAGCTGCGTGTCCGGTAGCGACGCGGTGCGAAAGTGGCCGACCGCGCTTTCCTCATCGCCATCGCAGGCGAAGCGGTAGTAGTAGTCGCGGCCCGGGCGCAGGCCATTGACCTCCACGTGCACCGAATGGGCCAGCTCCGGCACCGCGGCTGCAGTACCCCGCTGTACCAGCCGGCGCATGCCGGCGTCTTCGGCCACGAACCAGCGCACCGGCACCGCCCGCGACGGCATGCCGCCGCCGTTGAGCGGGTCCGGCGCCAGCCGCGTCCACAACACGGCCCCCTGTGGATCCGGATCACCGGCGGCGACACCAAGGGTGAACGGATCACGCCCCAGCCGCGGCCGTGGGCCGGCCGTGGCCAGCCCCGGCATCGCCGCCAGCGCGATCGCCGCCCCCGTGCCCTGCCACGCCATGCGCAGCAGGCGACGACGGCGTTCCGGATCCACAGGCCCGCGCATCAGAAGCGCACGGTGGCGGTGGCCATCACCTGGCGCGGCGCGCCGACCTGCATGGTCGCCAGGCTGCGGGTCGGGTCGGCGGCGTAGGTGCCGTTGGTGTTGATCGAAGACAGGTAGCGCTTGTCGGTCAGGTTGGTCAGGTTCAGCGCCATGGTCAGGTTCTGCGCCGGGCCCAGCGCGCCGAAGTCATAGGCCACGGAGGCATTGACCAGCCAGTAGCTCGGCACCGACTCGTCGTTGGTATAGGTCACGTAGCGCTTGCCGACGTGGTTGGCCGACAGGCGCATGTCCCAGGGGCCCGGGGTCCAGGCCAGGGTGCTGGCGAACATCCATTCGGGGGTGTCGACGGTCTTCTTGCCGCGGGTCGGCACCACGCCATTGTTCACGTAGTCGTTGTCGTAGGTGCTGTCATTCCAGGACAGCGCGTTGGACCAGGCCAGGTCCTGCATCGGCTTCAGCTGCAGTGTCGCCTCGGCGCCGCGGCTGGTCACCGAACCGACGTTGGAGAACAGCGCCGGGCAGCCGAGGATGCCCACGCACTGGGCGATCGCCAGCAGGCGGTTGTCGAACTTGACGTCGTACACCGCAACCGAGGCTTCATAGCCCTTCCCGTAGCCGCGCCAGCCCAGTTCCAGGGTGCGTGACTGTTCCGGCTTCAGGTCCTGCGCGCTGGCATCGAACGCCGCCTGCGGCACGTTGAACGGGCTGCCCACGCCCAACGCGTAGGCGGCGATGTTCCTGGCGAACGAACCGAAGATCTCGTTGCCTTCGTTGAGCTTGAAGTTGAATCCCGCCTGAGGCAGCAGGCCCTTCTTCGAAGTCAGGCTGCTGTTGTTGGCATAGCTGCCCAGTGGCGTGCGCACGCGGGTGCGGGTGTGCGGCGACTTCACACCGATGTCGATGGTCAGCCGGTCATCGAACAGGCGGAAGCGGTCCTGCACGTAGAACTGGCGGGTAATGGTGGTGTAGCGCTGGTGCCACACGCGCTGGTCCGGGTTGCGCAGGAAGAAGTCGTCGGTGACCGGGCCGTCGATGTAGTAGAAGTTGCGCTGCACGCTGTGGCCGTTGTCCTCGTACCAGAGGCCGGCTTCCAGGTCGTGGCCGCCGACGTTCCAGGTGAACGCCGAGGTCACGCCGGTACGGTCGATCGCGTACTCGGTGGTGCGGATCGAGATCGGAATCTCGCGACCGGTGCCCGGGTTGGACGGATTGGACGGGCTGAACCAGTGGCCCTGGCCACGGTTGCTGTGGTTGTAGACGTTGACCTTCAGCCGCATCGACTCGTTCAGGCCGAAATCGCCGGCGATGCTGGACAGGTCATCGTTGCGCAGGCCGTGGCCGGAGTAGTACGCATCCCAGGGGCTGTTGACGCCGCCCGTGAACCTGCCGCGCGCGGCGGCGACGGCACGATCCCAGTCCGGCGCGTAGTTGTCCCAGTCCCAGCCAAGGCGATCGATCATCTCCAGCGACAGGTCCTGGTAGTCCGCCTCGACGCGGCGCGAGGCGTTGAACAGCGCGGTGATCCTGCTGTCCGTTCCGAAATTGTAGGTGGCCTTGCCGTTGAACTGTTTCAGCTCCTGCGAGCCCTTGCCCTTCCACTTGTCGCCTTCGGAGTACACGCCGGACAGATAGGCCGCAAAGCCCTGGTGCTCACCGGTCTCCAGGCGCGCATAGCTGCGCCGCGCGCTGTCGCTGCCGAAGCCCTGCGCCAGCACCACGCCGTACTCGGTGGACGGATCGATCGAATAGAACTGGAACACGCCACCGAGGTTGCTGGTGGACGGCGTACCCAGCGCGCCGATGCCGGTGGACACTTCGGCTCCGCCCAGGTTCTCGCTGATCACGGCACGGCTGATGTGCAGGCCGTTGCTGTTGCCATAGGCCATGTTGCCCAGCGGGATGCCATCGAGCGTGTAGCCCAGGCGGCTCTGGTTGAAGCCACGCAGGCTGATGGTGGTGGACCATTCGTAGGCGCCGGTGGCATCGGCCGACTCGAAGTGAACGCCCGGCTTGCTGGCCAGCAGCTTCAGGGGGTTCGCACCGGGCGGCAGGATCTTCATGTCCTCGGCGGTCACGCGCTGCACCTGGCGGGCTTCGCCGCGGCCGATCACCGAGATCGAATCGAGGGTGGTCGCCGACGGCGCGTCGGGGGCGGGGGCGGGTTCAGCGGCAGCGAGCGACGGCAGCGAAGCACAGACCAGCAGGGCCAGCAGATTGCGGCGATGCGAAGCGTGGGACGACATGGAGGTGGATTCCTTGGGCACGCTGGACGCCGAAGGGCGGCGTCGAAGGGCAGCAGCGGCGGAATCGTAGAAGCGGCGCGTTACATGTCATTTACACGCCACATGCGGAATCCTTGCGTTCCGAATGGTTTACCGTCCGGAAGGCGATTGCCGGCCAGCGGCCGGCATGGCCGTTATTCGAACGAGCCGACCGAATCGTGGGCCAGGTTGTCGAAGCGGGTGTACTCGCCGAAGAACTTCAGCTTGCACGAGCCGGTCGGACCACCACGGTGCTTGCCGATGATGATCTCGGCCAGGCCCTTGTCCGGCGAGTTTTCCTTGTTGTAGTAGTCGTCGCGGTAGATGAACACGATCATGTCCGCGTCCTGCTCGATTGCGCCCGACTCGCGAAGGTCGGCCATCACCGGGCGCTTGTCGGTACGCGTTTCCAGCGAGCGGTTGAGCTGTGACAGCGCGATCACCGGCACATTCAATTCCTTGGCCAGGCCCTTCAACGAACGCGAGATCTCCGAGATTTCGGTCGCGCGGTTTTCGCTGTTGCCGGGCACGCTCATCAGCTGCAGGTAGTCGATCACGATCAGGCCGAGGTCATGCTCGCGCTTGAGGCGGCGGCACTTGGAGCGCAGCACTTCCGGCGACACGCCCGGCGTATCGTCGATGAAGATCTTGGTTTCCTTCAGCATCTTGATCGCGCTGGTGACGCGGCTCCAGTCCTCGTCTTCCAGCTGGCCGGTACGCAGGCGCTGCGCGTTGATGCGGCCATTGGAGGAAATCAGGCGCATCGCCAGCTGCGATGCCGACATTTCCATCGAGAACACCGCCACGCCCTTCTTCGACTTGATCGCCGCGTACTCGGCGATGTTCAGCGCGAAGGTGGTTTTGCCCATGGCCGGGCGCGCCGCGAGGATGATCAGATCGGTCGGCTGCAGGCCGGCGGTCATCGCATCGAAATCGGTGTACCCGGTCGGCAGGCCGGTGATGTTGCCGCCGTTCTCGAAGCGGTTGCGCAGCTCCTCGAATGCATCCTTCAGCGCACCGGGCATGGCCACGAAATCGGTGCGACCACGTGCGCCCTGTTCGGCAATGGCGAACACGCTCTTTTCCGCCGAGGCCAGCAGCTCGCTGCTGTCGCGGCCTTCGGGCTGGAAACCGTCGTTGACGATGTCGGTGCCCACCTGGATCAGCTGGCGCAACACTGCCTTGTCACGCACGATCTCGGCGTAGGCCACGATGTTGGCAGCCGACGGCGTGGTACTGGCCAGTTCGATCAGATAGGCACCATCGCCCACCAGTTCCATCTTGCCCTGCGACTCGAACCACTCGCCCAGGGTCACCGCATCGAACGGACGCTCGCGCTCGGACAGCTCGCGGATCGCCCGATAGATCATCTGGTGGTCGCGACGGTAGAAGTCGCCTTCGGTCAGCTGGTCATTGACCCGGTCATACGCTTCGGGCGCCAGCATCAGCCCCCCCAGCACCGCCTGCTCGGCTTCCACCGAATGCGGCGGTACCCGCAACTGGTCGATGCGCGACTCGTCGCGATCGCGATCGAAGCCATCACCGCGCTCTCTGCGGTTGGAACGGAAGCCGGGACGAGCGGACATGCTGCGGTGTTTCCTGCAAAAGTGGGCCAGACGAGTGTAGGCATGCGCCGACCCCGGCGACCATGGACAAGCCTGTGGATAAGCCGTGGAGAAACGGGGGATATCCGCCGGCGCCTGGCCAGACTGGCGTGGGGGCGTCGCACTGCCTGCGACAGGCGCCATTGCGGCACCCGAGCGGAGCATTATCGCAGATCAGGCGCCACGGGTCGGAGCCCGTCGCTGCGCGTCAGGATCCGACCCCGGGGCGTGGTTGGGGTCGGATCCCTCTGCGACGCAGGGAACTCCGACCCCGCAGGCGTCAATCGCCCTTGACGTGCACCGCGATCAGCGCCAGGAACCGGTCCACGTAGCCCTGCAGGAACTTCTGCGTGCCCTCGTTGTGGATCGTGCCGTCGGCATCGATCAGGCCCTCCTTGAAGTGGATGAACGCCTCGGGCTGCCCAAGCACATGCATGTCCAGGAAGGCCAGGGTGTTGCGCAGGTGCTGCTGGGCCACGGCGGTACCGATCTGCCCGATGGAGGCGCCGATCACCGCCGCCGGCTTGCCGGCAAACGCGCTGTCACCGTAGGGACGCGAGCCGATATCGATGGCGTTCTTGAGCACGCCCGGCACCGACCGGTTGTATTCGGGGGTGACGAACAGCACCGCGTCGGCGGCGCGCACCTGGTCCTTCAGCCGGGTACCCTGCGCCGGGTACTGCGCGTCGAAGTCCTGGTCATACAACGGCAGGTCGCCGATCTGCACGTACTGGAAGCGTGCGCGATCACCGGCGATCTTCTCCAGCGCATGGGCCAGCTTGCGGTTGCACGAGTCCTTGCGCAGGCTGCCGACGAACACGGCGATGGTGGGGACGGACATCGGGACATACTCCTCATGGTGCGGGAGGCCCAGCCTAGTCGCCGGGCCCGTGCAGGCCGGTGAAGATCAGCCGCCCACAATGCCTGCGCGCACCTGCCGCCAATGCGCCTGCCAGGCCTGGAACATCAGCACGTTCCACAGATGGGTATGCCACTTGCGCTGCCCTCCCAGGAACTGCTGCCACAGCGGCTGCACCGCCGCCGCCGACAGCACGCCCTCACGCTCCAGCCGCGCCGGCTGCAGCAGGTCCTCGGCCCAGGGCCGCAGGTCGCCTTTCAGCCAGTCACTGACCGGCGCGCCGAAACCGCGCTTGGGACGGTGCACCATCGAATGCGGCACGTAACGGCCCAGCACGCGCTTGAGCAGCACCTTGCTGGTGGTCTCGCTGCGCTTGAAGCCCAACGGCAGCGACCAGGCGAACTCGGCCACCCGCCAGTCCAGCAGCGGTGCGCGCGCCTCCAGGCTGACCGCCATCGAGGTGCGGTCGACCTTGCACAACAGATCGTCCGGCAGGTAGGTCACGAAATCGGCCAGCATCATCGCGTCGGCCGGCGTACCCGCGCCGTGCAGCGGATCGGCCAGGTCGTAGAAGCTGCCGGCGGCCCGCGCGCCGGTCACCGCCGCGGCCGGGTCGCGCCAGCGCGAGATGCGGTTGCGGTAGACGTCGCCGATGCCACGCGCACCGGTCTCGGCCAGTAGCGCGGCCAGGCCGCCGGTGCGCGAGGCTTCGCCCTGCTGCTGCGCACGCGCGCCCATCCAGCGCCGCAGCGGCCCCGGCACGCGGCCGAGCATCTGCCAGTTGCGCAGCGCGCGTACATACCGGGTATAGCCGAAGAACAGCTCATCGCCACCGTCACCAGACAGCGCCACGGTCACGCCCTGCCGCGCCAGCCGGGCGACCAGCGCGGTCGGCACCTGCGATGCGTCGGCAAAAGGCTCATCGAACATCGCCGGCAACTGCGGCACCACCGCCAGCGCGTCGGCGCCGCTGACGTACAACTCGGTGTGATCACAGCCCAGGTGGGCCGCCAGCTCCCGGGCCAGCGGCGCCTCGTCATGTCCCGAATCGGTGAAGCCGATGCTGAAGCTGTGCACCGGCTGCCCGCTCTGGGCCTGCATCAGCGACGCCACCAGTGAGGAATCGGTGCCACCAGACAGGAATACGCCGACCGGCACGTCGGCCACCATGCGTAGCGCCACCGCGTCGCGCAGCAGCGTGTCCAGCTGTTCCTCGGCGTCCTCGATGCGGCCCTGGAAGGGTGCGGCCAGCGCCGCCTGCATGCGCGCGCGCGCATCCCAGTACAGCCGCTGTGCCTGTTCCGGACGATGCGCGGATGCGCCGGCAGCGACGGCCGCCGCGTCCAGGCGCAACACCCGGCCCGGCATCAGCTTGTAGCAGCGCTGGTGGATGCTGTGCGGCGCCGGGATGTAATCCAGCCGCAGCAGCAAGGTGAGCGCATCGCGGTCGATGTCGTTGTCGAACGCCGGGTGCTGCCAGAGCGCCTTCAGTTCCGAACCGAACACCAGCGTGTCGCCGGCCCAGCCGTAGTACAGCGGCTTCTTGCCGACGCGATCGCGGGCCAGCCACAGGCAGCGCTCCTGGCGGTCCCACAGCGCGATGGCGAACATGCCGTTGCAGCGCTGCAGGGTGTCTTCCACGCCCCATTGCAGGATCGCCGCCAGCAGTACTTCGGTGTCGGAATGGCCGCGGAAGGCATGCCCCAGCGGCTCCAGTTCCTCGCGCAGGGCCGCGAAGTTGTAGACCTCGCCGTTGTAGGCCATCACGTAGCGGCCGTCGGCCGAGGCCATCGGCTGGTGGCCCAGCGGGGACAGGTCGAGGATGCTCAGGCGGCGATGCGCCAGCGCGATGCCCGCCTCGGCATCGACCCAGCTGCCGCCATCATCGGGCCCGCGGTGGTGCAGCGCCTGGCCCATGGCCAGGGCCTGCGCCTGCAGCGCCTCGGCCGACGCCAGCGGCGCCGGCAACAACATTCCCGCCAATCCACACATGCATCAGGGTTCCTGCGCCAGGTCGAGGGCGGCGCCAATCACCGCATTGTCGCTTGGAAGCCCGAACATTGCTGCCCCCGCCAGTGGCGTGTAGGTGTCGGCACCACAGACCCGGCGCAACGGCAGATGGCCGAACCCGGCCTCGACCAGCGCGGTGACCACGCCCTCGCCCACCCCGCCGCTGTGGCGGCCTTCATCCAGCACCAGCACCCGCCGTGCGCTGGCGGCCTGGGCAGCGATGAAACCGGCGTCCAGCGGTACCAGCCAGCGCAGGTCGACCACCCGCACCTGCCAGCCCAGCTGCTGCTCGATCGCCCGCGATGCGCGCAATGCCATCGGCACGCCGTTGCCATAGGTATAGATCACCAGATCGCCGGCCTCCGGCGCATAGACCCGGCCCTCCCCCGGCACCAGCGACTGGCCCTGTGCGGGGAAGTCGAACAGCCACTGGCCATCGCCGGCTTCGTGCAGGTCCTTGCTCATGTACAACGCGATCGGCTCCAGGAACACCGCCACGCGCCCATCCACCCGCGCCAGTGCGGCCAGCGTGCGCAGCATCATCACCGCATCGTCGCCACGCGACGGGCAGCCCACCACCAGCCCCGGGATATCGCGCAACGCGGTGATCGAGTTGTCGTTGTGGAAGTGGCCACCGAAGCCCTTCTGGTACCCCAGCCCGGCCACCCGCACCAGCATCGGGTTGCGGTACTGGTCGTTGGAGAAGAACTGCAGCGAACACGCTTCGCCGCGCACCTGGTCGATGGCGTTGTGCAGATAGGCCAGGTACTGGATCTCCGGAATCGGCAGCATGCCCAGGTTGGCCAGGCCCTGAGCCATGCCCAGGATCATGGTCTCGTCCAGCAAGGTGTTGAACACCCGGCGTGGGCCGAAGCGGCGCAGCAGATCCTTGGTGACGGTGTAGACACCGCCCTTCTGTGCGACGTCCTCACCGAACAGCAGGCTCTGCGGATACTTCGCCAGAAGTTCCTGCAGGGCATGGTTGATCTGGATCGCGAGGTGGCGTGGCGCCTGCCGTTCGGGCAACGCCTCCGCACCGCCATACAGGGCTTCACGCGTTCCGGCGGGCACCTCGCGCCGTGCTTCGGCCTGCACCGCAGCCGGCGTATAGGGCGCAAGCGGCTCCATCACTTCCCGCAGCGACTGCAGCTTCGGCCGTCCTTCGGCATCGGCGGCGGCGGCCATGCAGCGCGCGCGCATCGTCTCGTAGGCCACCTCGATGGCGGCCGCATCCATCCAGCCCGATTCCATCGCGATCTGTGCCGAGCGCAGCAGCGGATCCTGCGCCTCGGCCGCGCACAGCTCGGGCAACGCGCGCCATTCCACCTCGAAGTCGGTGCCGGCGTGCCCCATCAGGCGCGTGGTGCGCAGATGCAGGAAGGTCGGCCGCCGCGTACGCCGGCAGTGCTCCACCGCCGCCTGCACCTGCGCATGGCCGGTGGCCAGGTCGAGGCCATCGGCGTAGAAATAGTCCAGCCCGGGCTGACCGCTGAAGCGTTCGGCGATCCAGCCTTCAGGCGTTTTCACCGAGATGCCCAGGCCATTGTCCTCGCAGACGAACAGGACCGGTGCCGGCAGCTTCTGGTAGGCCGACCACATCGCGGTGTTGAACGCGGTCTGCGCGGTGGCATGGTTGGCCGAGGCGTCGCCGAACGAGCACAGTACGATGCTGTCGGCCGGAATGGGCAGTTCGTGGCCCAGCCGCTTGCCGCTTTCGAGGGCCAGCGCGGTGCCCAGCGCTTTCGGAAGATGCGAGGCGATGGTCGAGGTCTGCGGCAGCACCCACAAAGGTTTGCTGCCCCACACCTTGTGCCGCCCCCCGCTGGCCGGGTCATCGGCGCTGGCAGCAAAGGACAGCGCGGCATCGCGCAGCGGGTCGATCCCCGGCACCTGGCGTGAGCGCTCGGCCATGAAGGCACCGGAGCGATAGTGCAGGAATGCAGGATCCGTATGCCGGCAGGCCCGCGCCAGCAGCGCGTTGCCTTCGTGGCCGGATGAACCGATGGTGTAGAAGACCTTGTTCTGCACGCGCAGCACGCGCGCCATCAGGTCCAGCTGGCGGCTGGCCAGCTGCGAATCGAACAGCTCGCCAAACGCGGCGGCGGTAAGCGTGCTGCCCGGCAGGATCGGCGCATCCGGCGCCGGGCGCGGGCGCGGGGTACCGCGCCAGCCACGCACCGCGTCGAGGAAATTGGCGTCGCACACGTCGGCGCGGTTGAGCACGCGCATGCGTGCGGGAATCGGATCTGGAACCACAGCGAACATCGAACACCCTCCGTGTCGTTGTTGCATTCCGCCCGGGGTTGGCCAGGCGCTACCCTGTGGGGATCACCTTGGTGAGAGTCATGCGGCCTCGAAGCGGGCGCGCACCTCGGCGGTCACCGTCGGCATCGGCAGGAAGCGCGGCTGCCCGCGCACGCGCTGCAACCAGGCGCGAACTTCCGGGAACGGCTGCAGGCTGATTCCACCCTCGCCTGCGACGTCGGTGTAGGCGAACAGCGCGATGTCGGCGATGCCGTACCCACTGCCGGTGAACCATTGCGCATCACGCAGGTGCTGCTCCATCACCGCCAGTGCAGCGGCGGCGCGCTCGTGCAGGCGTGGCAGTTCGGCGCGGCGCGGCGACCCAGGCGGGGTCCAGCCGCGGATGAAGCGCGCGACCGCTACGCACGGCTCGTGCGTGTACTGCTCGAAGAACATCCAGCTCAGTGCCTGCGCGCGCTCCCATCCATCGCTGGGCAGGTACGGCGTGCCTTCGGCCAGCCAGAACAGGATCGCATTGGACTCGGTCAACACACGTCCATCGTCGCGGACGATCAGCGGCACCTTGGCATTGGGATTGAGCGCGAGGAACTCGGGGGTGTGGGTCTGGCCGTGGGCACTGTCCACTTCCACCCAGCGGTAGCGGCTGCCGAGCTGCTCCAGCAGCAGGCGGACCTTGTGGCAATTGCCTGACACCGACATGCCGTGCACCGTCAACGGGACGCGCTCTTCCACCATTGCCTGCTCCCTCGGATCCGGCCGGCGGCCGGCTGCGTGCAGTCTGGCAAGCACGCCAGTGAATGCCAAGCGCGGGTGCAGCATGACTACACGGTAGTGCCGGCCGCTGGCCGGCATCCTCGATGCAGCTGGTAGTGCCGGCCGCTGGCCGGCATCCTCGATGCAGCTGGATCCAAGCGATTGCCGGCCAGCGGCCGGCACTACCAAGCCACGCTCAGCGCGCGCGTTGCCGCCACTGTTCGCGCGACTGGCCCCAGATCTGCATGGGCTTGCCGTTATATGGCGCCGGCAACTCCCCCATGCGCAGCAGGGTGCTTCCCAGCTTGCGTGCCACGGCCCGCGAGTTGTCGTTGTCCTCGGCGATGGTATGGATCACCTCAGCCCAGCCCAGCGTATCGAACGCCCAGTCGATCGCCGCGACCGCCGCCTCCGGCGCATAGCCCCGGCCCCAGCTGGCATGGCGGATGCCCCAACCAACCTCGGTACCCGGCCAGTCCTGCGGCTGCCACGGTCCCATCCGCCCGATCCAGTCGCCGCTGGATTTCTCGATCACGCTGAACATTGAGAAGCCGAACAGCTGCCAGGCGCCAGCCAGGCTGCAGAAACCGCGCCAGGCTACCGAGGGTGGCTGCACGCCGCCCAGGGTACGCATCGTGGCCTCGTCGGCGCAGAACGCCAGGTACGGCTCGTAGTCCTCGCGAAGCAGCGGGCGCAGGATCAGCCGCTCGGTTTCGATGCGCAGGTCGAAGATGCTCATGCCGGCTCCATGTCGAAGGGAGCACCCATGATGGAGGATGGCTTCCCTGCGCGGATGAATATCGCCGGTCGCAATGAAACGGGCCGGCATGAGCCGGCCCGTCAGGTACTGCATGCTGCGCCGGGATTACTGGCGCGTCGCTGCGGCGGTGGCACCGGCTGCGGCGGTCTGCGTGACCAGCTGACCATCGACCACCGGCAGGCGATCGCTGGCCGGCTTGTTGTCCATGCGCACGGTCTTCTCGGCGCCGTCGTAGCGATAGGTCACGTTGTAGCCCTTCACCACATCATTGGTGCCCATGGCGATGCGGCTGCCCGGCTTGCTGGCCATGCGCATGGTGCCGGTGGTGCCGTCCTCGTTGCGATAGGTCACGTTGTAACCGGTGACACGGCTCGACTCGGAGGTTGCGGTCTCGGTGTGGCACTGGCGCTCGGTGCGATTGACCACGCGGCCGCCCACGTGGCGCTTGTCGATCTGGTTGCCGATGAAGCCACCGGCCACCGCACCGGCTGCGGTCGCGGCCTTCTTGCCGTTGCCGCCACCGACCTGGTTGCCGAGCAGGCCACCGACCACCGCGCCGACCACGGTGCCGCCGACGTTGCCATCACGTTCCGGCAGGCGTTCCTGCACCGTCACGTCCTGGCAGACTTCATGAGGAGTCTGGGTCGTGGACGTTTCGCGCACCGCATCGGTGCCGATCACGGTGGCGTAGGCCTTCTGTTTCTCGGTGATCGGGTCAACCTTCAGCACATCGGCATATTCAAGCCCGCGCGGCGCGGACGGGTCCAGCTTGTCACCACGTGCGCCGTCGTCAGAAGCGTTACCTTCAACGAGGCGCGATTCACCATTGGGGGTTCCGGCGCTGATGGAATCGGGCGACTTGTCACCACTCTTCATGAAGGCGGCGGTGGCGATGCCACCGACCAGCAGCGCGCCCGCTGCGACCAGGACAGTTGTAGTTGTGCTTTTCATGACCTGCTCCTTGCGGACCATCCGCAACGTTCTCGGGGCAGATTGCAGCATGCGCTGCCTGAACGGAATCTCCACATTTCCTGCTCATTCCGATAACCCATTCAGCATCGGGAAATGCTGGGCCCGTGGTAGCGTTTGCATATTCCCCACGAGGCTCCCCGCCATGGCCAACCCGATGCTGCTGCCGGTACTGCAATGGGCCCGCCGGCTGCGCTACCCCACCCTGTTCAAGCTCACCGCCGGCCTGTTCGTGCTGACCTTGTTCATCCCGGACCCGATCCCGTTCGTCGATGAGCTGGTGCTGGGCTTCGGCACGCTGCTGCTGGCCAACTGGAAGAGCCGCAACGCCGCAACACCTCCGCCGCTGGAACAGCGTTGAGCATCCTGGTTGACAGCCACTGCCATCTGGATGCCAGCGGGTTCGACCGTGACCGCGCTGCGGTGATCGAGCGTGCGCAGGCCGCGGGGGTGCGCCAGCAGGTGGTACCGGCGGTGACCGCGGCCAGCTGGCCGAAGCTGCGTGAGGTCTGCCAGCAGGCGCCGGGGCTGTACCCGGCCTACGGCCTGCATCCGATGTTCCTGGCCGATCACCAGCCCGGGCACCTGCCACTGCTGCGCGAGTGGATCGAGCGCGAACGCCCCTGCGCGATCGGCGAATGCGGCCTGGACTTCTTTGTCGAAGGGCTGGACGCCGACGCCCAGCAGGCGTATTTCATCGGCCAGCTGGAACTGGCCCGCGAATTCGAGTTGCCGGTGATCGTGCACGCGCGACGCGCGGTGGATGCGGTGATCGCCGCCATCCGCCGCGTCGGCGGCCTGCGCGGCGTGGTGCACAGCTTTTCCGGCAGCCCGGAACAGGCCGCGCAACTGCACAGGCAGGGCTTCCTGCTCGGCCTCGGTGGCCCACTGACCTACGATCGCGCGCAACGGCTGCAGCGGCTGGTGCGCGAGATGCCGCTGGAACAGTTGCTGCTGGAAACCGACGCGCCCGACCAGCCCGACGCCGGCATCCGCGGCCAGCGCAACGAGCCAGCGCGGCTGGCGACCATTGCCCGGCACGTGGCCGCACTGCGCGGGATGGAGCTGGATGCCGTGGCACAGGCCACGACGGAGAATGCGCGGCGATTGTTCGCGCTGCCGGCAATGTAACGGGCAGGTGCCGGCCGCTGGCCGGCACGATCCATCACACCTCGCTGGCCTCGACCGCTTCCACCTTCACCTTCTTCGGCTCCAGCAGCATCTCCAGCGCCTTGCCAACCGCCGCGAAGGCGAACGCGCCGGTAATGTGGGTTGCCGCGCCCAGGCCGGCGCCACAGTCCAGCTTCAACGCCGCATCGGCGCCCAGGTTCGGACGGATGCCGCAGACGCTGCCATCGGCCTGCGGGTACTTCACATTCTCCAGCGAATACACCGCCGGTACGCCGAAATAGCGCTTGGCGTTCTTCGGGAAGTTGAATTCGCTGCGCAGCTTCTTGCGGATCAGCGCCAGCATGGCGTCGTGCTCGGTGCGAGAGACATCGCGGATGCGCACCAGGGTCGGGTCGGTACGGCCACCGGCGGCACCGACGGTCAGCAACGGCAGCTTGCGGCGGCGGCACCATGCGATCGTCTCGACCTTGACCCGGAAGCTGTCGCAGGCATCGATCACCAGATCGAACCCCCGGTCCAGCAGCTCGGCCATGTTGGACACGGTCAGGAATGCCTGCACCGCGTCGACCCCGATGTCCGGATTGATCGCACGGCAACGCTCGGCCATAGCCTCGGCCTTGTTGCGGCCGTAGTTGCCTTCCATCGCCGGCAGCTGCCGGTTGGTGTTGGACACGCAGATATCGTCGGCATCGATCAGGGTCAGATGGCCGACGGCCGAACGGGCCAGCGCCTCCACCACCCACGAGCCGACGCCGCCCATGCCGACCACCGCCACGCGGCTGCCCTGCAGGCGCTCGAGTGCACCCACGCCGTACAGCCGTTCGATGCCGGCGAAGCGTTGTTTGACCTGTTCGTTCATCGGGCTATTTTAACGTGCAGGTGCTGGCGCCCGCAGTACGCCGGCGTCGAACCCACCGTTGCACGCCCGGAGTGCCCGCATGAATGCCAGCCCGCCCCGCCGCCTGTCCAGCGCCCATCGCTACCTGTTCGTGCTCTGCCTGGGCCTGCTGATCGGCCTGATCGCCACGGTAATGGTCGGCCGCGCCCTGCAGGCGCGTCGCGATCCGTTCCCGGGCAGCCTGATGCAGGTGATGCAGCGGCAGTCACAGCTGCTGCAGCAGGCCCAGCTGCAGAACCGCTGCAGCCTGGCTGACAGCGTGCCGCGGCTGCAGGCGCTGCGCCTGCTGTCCAATGACCTGGACCAGGCGTTTCCCGGGCTGAAGGACAGTGCGCAGTTCCAGCAGCACGCCAGCCAGCTGCGCGGCAACCTCAACACGGCACTGGCCTCACCGCCGGGCGACTGCAGGGCCCTCGCCCAGCTGGTGGAAACACTGCAGGCGGACTGCCGCGCCTGCCACCAGGATTTCCGCTGAGCCGCATTCATCCTGCAGCCGGGCAGCACGCACACGGTTGGCGCGTTGTTCACGTTCGAAAGGAGAGGATTCGTCCACCCTGCTGCACGACGCAGTACCACCCAACCCACCCGCCTTCACGGCCAGGAGACGCCCCATGAAGATCCAGCTCATCGCCGCCAGCGCCATCGCTACCCTCGCGCTGGCTGGCTGTGCCACCTCGCCCGGTTACAGCGGCGGTGGTTACAACAACGGCTACAACAACGGCGGCTACGGCAACAATGGCGGCTACAACCAGGGCCGTTGCGCTGACTGTGGCATCGTCACCCGCATCAACACCGTGCCCTCGGGCCGCACCGCGCCCAGCGCGACCGGCGCGATCCTCGGCGGCATCGTCGGCGCCGTGGCCGGCCATGAAATCTCCGACCACACCGGTGGTAGCCGTGGCAACAAGAACATCGCCGCCGCCGCAGGCGCGGTCGGTGGTGCCCTGGCCGGCAACCAGATCCAGAAGAACGTCACCAGCGATACCTATGACATCAGCGTGCGCATGGATGATGGCCGCACCATCGTGGTCAACCAGCGCGATCTCGGCGGCATCCGCGAGAACACCTACGTGCGCGTCGTCAATGGCAAGGTCATCCTGCGCTGACCTGCACCGGGCCAACGGCAAAGAAAAAGGCCCGCTTGCGCGGGCCTTTTTCATGCCGACGGGCGGCGGGTATTACACCGGCTGCACCTTGTCAGCCTGCAGGCCCTTCTGGCCCTGCACGACTTCGAAGCTCACAGTCTGGCCTTCCTTGAGGCTCTTGAAGCCCTGGGTCTCGATGGCGCGGAAGTGCACGAACACGTCCTCGCCATTCTGCCGGCTGATGAAGCCGAAGCCCTTCGCATCATTGAACCACTTTACGGTACCGGTCTCGCGCTCAGCCATCTCACTAACTCCCTTTGACTCTCTCTTGTTGTTGGAAACGCCCGGTGGGCGGCTGACAAGCAAGGGGGAAGCGAGGTGCATCGATGCAGCGGATCGGAAAGATCTTGCTTCATCAGGCCACGATCCACGGTGACCTTGCCAAGCTCAGCGACTGCAACTTAACCCGCCCAAAACGAAAAAGCAACTGGCAAAATCTTTCACTGTCAACCCCAAAACGGCCACCATACGGGACAGCATGGGACTCTCATTCATCTTATATCTGCTAGCGGTCATTTTTGTCCTGATCGGCATCGCTGGCATCATCCTGCCGGCCCTCCCGGGCATCCCGCTGGTGTTCATCGGGCTGCTGCTGGCGGCCTGGGCCGACGGCTTCGCCCACGTCGGCTGGCCCACCCTGGTCGCGCTGGGCGTGCTGACCCTGCTTTCACTGTTGGTGGACGTGCTCGCCACCGTAGTTGGCGCGCAGCGCGTCGGCGCCAGCCGCAAGGCCCTGTGGGGCACCTTCGTCGGCAGCATCGTCGGCCTGTTCTTCATGCCCATCGGCCTGTTTGCCGGACCGCTGATCGGCGCCCTGCTCGGCGAGTACTGGCACACCCGCGAACTCGGCCGCTCGACCAAGGTGGGCCTGGCGACCTGGCTCGGCATCCTGCTCGGCCTGGCACTGAAACTGGCGGTGGTGATCGCGATGCTGGGCCTGTTCGCGTTCGCCTGGTTCTTCTGAGCCACCTAGCCTTCACGCCACGCGCACGCCGTGGCCGTGCATAAACGGTGGGGCTGGCCGCGATCCGGTGCAGCCGCCACACTGTGCGATTCCCGTATCCATCGAAGGGCCTGCTGCAATGACCCTCCCCACGCTGCTTCCCCGTCTGGCGCCGCTGGCGCTTGCCTTGGCCAGTGCACCGTTGGCTGCGCAGGAGTTCGCGCCCAGCGCCGACACCTCGCCGGCCGCCTGCGCGGCGATCACCACCGACGCGGCCCGCCTGGCCTGCTATGACCGCCTCTTCGGGCATACCCCGGAGGCCACCGCCGCCGCCGATGCCGCCGCCGAATCGGCTGCGCAGGCGCGCCGCGAGGAACGACAGACCGCGCGCGTGAGCCAGGGCGAGGAAAAGCTGCGCGAGCGGGTCAGCGACCTGTTCCGTCCGGCGGCACCGGACAGCGCGCTGGCCAATGCTGGCCGCGGTTCGCTGCTGGATAGCCGCTGGGAGCTGGCCGAGGACTCCAAGCTGGGGCCCTTCCAGCTGCGTGCCTACAAGCCGGTGTACCTGCTGCCGGCGTTCTGGACCAGCGACCGCAACACCACGCCGCATTCGCCGAACCCGGCCAACAGCGTGACGACCCCGCAGGTACTCGACAGTACCGAGCTGAAGTTCCAGATCAGCTTCAAGACCAAGATCGCCGAGAACCTGTTCGGCGACAACGGCGACATCTGGGCTGGCTACACCCAGAGTTCGCGTTGGCAGGCCTACAACAGCGAGGATTCGCGCCCGTTCCGCGAAACCAACTACGAACCCGAAGTGATGATGGTGTTCCGCAACGGCTACTCGATCGGTGGCTGGCGCGGGCGCATGACCGGTATCAGCCTCAACCACCAGTCCAACGGACGGGCCGATCCGCTCTCGCGCAGCTGGAACCGGGTCATGCTCAACATCGGCCTGGATCGCGAGAACTGGGCGCTGGTGCTGCGCCCGTGGTACCGCATCCCGGAAAGCCGCAGCGAAGACAATAATCCGGACATCGAGGATTACATGGGCCGGGGTGACGCGACCCTGATCTGGAACCGCAACGGGCATGAAGTCGCGCTGATGGCGCGTCATTCGCTGCGCACCGGCAGCCGCTCCCACGGTGCACTGCAGCTGGATTACGGCTTTCCGATCAGCAATCTGCTGCGTGGCCATGTGCAGGTCTTCGACGGCTATGGCGAGAGCATGATCGACTACAACCACAAGGCCACCTATGTGGGCGTGGGCGTGTCGCTGCTGGAGTGGTTCTGATGGACGTGACGATCTGGCACAACCCGGCCTGCAGCAACTCGCGCGGCGCACTGAAGCTGATCCGCGATGCGGGCTTCGACCCGGTGGTGATCGAGTACCTGGGCACCCCACCCGACGCGGCCACGCTGCGCCAGGTGCTGGCCGAGTCGGCCCTGAGCGCGCGCGACCTGGTGCGCAGCAAGGAGACCCAGTTCGCCGAACTCGGGCTGGAAGATGCCGACGATGCCACCCTGCTGGCTGCGATGGCCGAACACCCGCGCCTGATCAACCGCCCCGTGGTGCGCACGCCCAAGGGCACACGGCTGTGCCGCCCGCCGGAAACGGTGCTGGAGATCCTGTAACGGAAAAGGGGACGGAGGGGATTAAGTCGTTTGTGCACAAACGACTTAATCCCCTCCGTCCCCTTTTCTGGTTACCGCCAGTCGGTGATGCCTTCGCGGCGGTAGGCCTCGGCGAACGCCGGGCGCGCCTTCATCGAGGTGGCATGTGCCTTGAGCGACGGCCAGGTGTCACTGGGCCTGGGCATGTTGCGCGACCAGCGCATCAGCATCACCAGCATGTAGTCGACCACGCAGGGCGTGGCGCCCAGCAGGTAGGGCCCATGCGCCAGCAGGTGCGTGGCCACATGCTGCCAGGCCGCTTCCAGGCGCTGTCGCGCCATCTCGCGACTGGCCTCCACGTTTGCCTCGCCCGCCACCTCGTGCGGATAGAACCAAGCGCGATAGGCCGGCTGCAACGTATTGGCACACCAGAACATCCAGCGGTAGGCATCGGCGCGCTGCGGCGTGCCCAGTGCCGGCAACAAACCGGCGTCCGGATGGCGGTCGGCCAGGTACAGGGCGATCGCCGCCGCTTCAGTCAGTACCAGGCCATCGATCAGCAGCGTCGGCACCACGCCGGCCGGATTCAGTGCCAGGTACTCCGCCGACTTGTGCTCGCGCGCGTCGAAATCCAGCAGCACCAACTCGTGCTCGATGCCGAGCTCGATCAGCAGCCAGTGCACCACCAGCGCGGCGGTGCTTGTCGAACCATACAGCGTGGTGCTCATGCGGCGGATCCTGTGCAGGTGGGCCGGCCGATTATGCGCCCGTGCGGGAGCCGTCGCTCAGCCGCAGCTGCTCATGCAGGTATCGCGGCGCTCGCCACAGGACATCATCGGCGCGCGCAGCGTGCAGTCATGCGTCTTCAGTTCGCAGGCACGGCGCAGGTCCGGGTTGTCCACGTCCTTGCAGCGCTTGTCCGGCGCCGGCACCATCCGCTGCTCGCAATTGCTCTGGCGGCTGCCGAGAGAGTCATTCTGCGCCATGCAGCTGCGGTAGCTGGCCTGGCACTGCATGCGGCATTGCGCCGATGCAGGGAAATCCGCGCCTTCGTACGACGCCGGGGTGCTGCAGCCGGCCAGGGCCAGCAGCACGCCGGCCACGATGAAGCGATGCAGGGCCATGGACACGTCCTGTGCGAGGGTGTGCCAACCGTAGCAGAGCCAGGGCTACAGGCGCGTTAATCCTGCCTCCAGATACAGCAACGGCGCCACACGGGCGCCGTTGTCTGGACCGAAGCGTGCGGGAATTACTCCACCACCACCGGAATCTTGCCGATGCGGGCCTGCCACTCGCGCGGGCCGGTCTTGTGCACCGATTCGCCGGCGGAGTCGACGGCCACGGTCACTGGCATGTCCTGCACGGTGAACTCGTAGATCGCCTCCATGCCCAGGTCAGCGAAACCGACCACCTTGGCCGCCTTGATCGCCTTGGACACCAGGTAGGCCGAGCCACCGACGGCCATCAGGTAGGCCGACTTGTGCTTCTTGATCGCCTCGATCGCGGCCGGGCCGCGCTCGGCCTTGCCGACCATGCCCAGCAGGCCGGTCTGCGCCAGCACCTGCTCGGTGAACTTGTCCATGCGGGTCGCCGTGGTCGGGCCGGCCGGGCCCACCACTTCGTCACGCACCGGATCGACCGGGCCGACGTAGTAGATGAAGCGGCCCTTCAGATCGACCGGCAGCTGCTCGCCCTTGTTGAGCATGTCGACCATGCGCTTGTGCGCGGCGTCGCGGCCGGTGAGCAGCTTGCCGTTGAGCAGCAGGGTCTGGCCCGGCTTCCAGCTGGCCACGTCTTCCGGGGTGATCGTATCCAGGTCCACCCGGGTGCCCTTGGATGCGTCGTAGGTCAGCTTCGGCCAGTCTTCCAGCGACGGCGGGTCCAGCATCACCGGGCCGCTGCCATCCAGGGTGAAGTGCGCATGGCGGGTGGCCGCGCAGTTCGGGATCATCGCCACCGGCAGGTTGGCCGCGTGGGTCGGGTAGTCGTTGATCTTGATGTCGAGCACGGTGGTCAGGCCACCCAGGCCCTGCGCACCGATGCCCAGCGCGTTGACCTTCTCGTACAGCTCCAGGCGCAGCTCCTCGATGCGGTTGGACGCACCACGGGCCTGCAGCTCGGTGATGTCGATCGGCTCCATCAGCGCTTCCTTGGCCAGCAGCATCGCCTTCTCGGCGGTGCCACCGATGCCGATGCCCAGCATGCCCGGCGGGCACCAGCCGGCGCCCATGGTCGGCACGGTCTTCAGCACCCAGTCGACAATCGAGTCGGACGGATTGAGCATGGCGAACTTGGTCTTCGCTTCCGAACCACCGCCCTTGGCGGCGACGATCACGTCGACTTTGTTGCCCGGCACCACCTTGACGTTGACCACGCCCGGGGTGTTGTCCCTGGTGTTGATGCGCTTGCCTGCCGGATCGGCCAGCACCGAGGCGCGCAGCTTGTTGTCCGGGTGCATGTAGGCGCGGCGCACGCCTTCATTGGCCATGTCTTCCACGCCCATGGTGGCGTCATCCCAACGCACGTCCATGCCGATTTCCAGGAACACGGTGACGATGCCGGTGTCCTGGCAGATCGGGCGGTGGCCCTCGGCGCACATGCGCGAATTGATCAGGATCTGCGCCATCGCTTCCTTCGCGGCCGGCGACTCCTCGCGCTCGTAGGCGGCGGCAAGGTTCTTGATGTAGTCGACCGGGTGGTAGTACGAGATGTACTGCAGCGCGTCGGCGATGGACTGGATGAGGTCTTCCTGCTTGATCGATGTCACGTCTTGCTCGCTTGCTCGAGGCTGGCGGGGGTAATCCACCCATTTTACCCCCTCCCCCCGGCCCCAGGGTGGTAGTGCCGGCCGCTGGCCGGCAAGATTCCCCCGACGCTCTGTCACGCCACGCGCCACTGCGGCGTCCTTGCCCACATGAACGCCGAAACCGCTTTCCAGACCCTCCGCCCGCGCCTGATGGCGCTGGCCTACCGCCTGCTCGGCAGCCGCACCGACGCCGAAGACGTGGTCCAGGACGCCTGGCTGCGATGGTCCGGCGCCGATCCTGCGGCCGTCCGCGATGCCGAGGCCTGGCTGGTCACCACCACCACCCGGCTCGGCCTGGACCGGCTGCGTGCGGCCAAGCGCGAGCGCGTCCACTACGTCGGCCCATGGCTGGCCGAACCGCTGGCGGTCACCCTGGAGCCGGACCCGGCGCCCGGTCCGGCCCAGCTGCATGCGCTGGCCGACGACGTCTCGGTCGCTTTCCTGACCCTGCTCGAACAGCTCGGCCCCGAGGAACGCGCCGCCTTCCTGCTGAAGGAGGCGTTCGACCACGACTACCGTCAGATCGCCGAGCTGATCGGCCACAGCGAGGCCAACTGCCGGCAGCTGGTGCACCGTGCCCGGCAACGCCTGCAGGCCGGACGACCGCGCTTCAATGCCGATGCCAGCCAGCACCGGCAGCTGCTGGCGCGCTTCATGGAGGCCTCGCAGCGCGGCGACAGCGACGCGATCCAGGCCCTGCTGCACGCCAACGCGGTGCTGGTTTCCGACGGCGGTGGCGTGGTCACTGCGGCGGTGCGGCCGCTGCTGGGCGCCGAACGCATCGGCCGCCTGTTCTGGGCCATCGCCCGCCGCGGCGCGGTGCATCCCGCCCAGCTGGGCTACGTCAACGGCGAGCCGGCGATCCTGCGCTTCCAGGGTGAGCGCCTGCATTCGGTCACCACCATCGAAGTGGTCGATGGCCGCATCGCCAACGTGTACAGCGTGTTGAATCCGGAAAAGCTGCCGGGTGTTGTCACGCGCGATGACGGTACGGCGTCCTGGTAGTGAAAGGCGGCCACCGTGGCCGCCGTGGAGCCGAAAATGTCCGATCACGCCTCTCCCCGCGTCCCCTACACCCGCCTGGCCGCCGAGGCCTTCAAGGGCCTGCTGGCCACCAGCCAGGCCGTGCATGACAGCTCGATCGATCCGACCCTGATGGAACTGGTGTTCCTGCGCGTGTCGCAGCTCAACGGCTGCGGCTACTGCATGGACATGCACGGCACCGCGCTGCGCAAGGGCGGCATCGAGCCGCGCAAGCTGGACACGCTGCCGGCATGGCACGAAAGCCGCTTCTTCGATGCCCGCGAGCGCGCGGCACTGGGCTGGGCCGAGGCGCTGACCCGGCTGACCGACGGCGCGCCGTCGCAGGCCGCGTTCGATGCACTGGCACCGCACTTCGATGAGAAGGGCATCAGTGACCTGAGCATGGGCATCGCGGTGATCAATGCCTGGAACCGCCTCGGTGCGGGGTTGCTGCCGCCGCTGCCGTAAAGGGGGGCTGGCCGGGCTGCCGCCCGGCACCCGCAGAGGCAACAACCAGAGCAACATCAAAAACCGGCACTACTGTGAGTTGGCGGGGTGGGTCCACGCAATGCGTGGATGCAGGAGGGTCAGATCCCTTCGCTTCGCGAAGGGATCTGACCCCGGTGCCGGCAACACGGCTGCACTGACTCCCCCTGCACGTATCACGCGCGCACAATACGCGCATGCCTGCCATCCCCCCCGTTGGCGCTGCCGCCGCGAAGAAACCCAGCCTGCGCCAGCGCTTCAAGGCGATGCGCAACCTGCCGCCGTTCCTGCGCATGGTCTGGCAGACCAGCCCCGCGCTGACCCTGGCCAGCCTGGGGCTGCGCCTGATCCGTGCGCTGCTGCCGGTGGCGATGCTGTACGTCGGCAAGCTGATCATCGACAGCGCCCTGCACCTGAGCCAGCACGACGCCGGTTTCCCGCCGCTGGGCGAGGCGCTGTCCAGCGGCATGCTCAATCCGCTGCTGGGCCTGCTGGCGCTGGAATTCGGCCTGGCCATCGCCTCGGACCTGCTCGGCCGGCTGGTCAGCTACGCCGATGCCCTGCTCTCCGAGCTGTTCGCCAACGTCACCAGCATCCGGCTGATGGAACACGCGGCGACGCTGGATCTGGAGGACTTCGAGGACCCGGACCTGCAGGACAAGCTGGACCGTGCGCGGCGCCAGACCATGGGCCGGATGAACCTGATGAGCCAGCTGTTCGGCCAGGTGCAGGACGCGATCACCGTGGCCAGCCTCGCCGTCGGCCTGCTGGTCTACGCGCCGTGGCTGATCCTGCTGCTGGCGCTGGCACTGGTGCCGGCCTTCATCGGCGAATCGCACTTCAACGCGGCCGGCTACAGCCTCAACTTCCAGTGGACGCCCGAGCGCCGCCAGCTCGACTACCTGCGCCAGCTCGGTGCCAGCGTGGAAACGGCCAAGGAAGTGAAGATCTACAACCTGCACCGCTTCCTGGTCGAGCGCTATCGGCGCCTGTCGGTGGCGCTGTTCCAGGCCAACCGTGCCCTGGCACGGCGCCGCGCGTTCTGGGGCACGCTGCTGGCTGCGCTGGGCACGCTGGGGTATTACACCGCCTACGCCTACATTGCCTGGCGCACGGTGCGCGGCGACTTCTCGATCGGCGACCTGACCTTCCTCGCCGGCAGCTTCCTGCGCCTGCGCCAGCTGCTGGAAGGCCTGCTGATCGGCTTCTCGCAGGTGGCCAGCCAGGCGCTGTACCTGGATGACCTGTTCTCGTTCTTCCAGATCGAACCGGAAATCCACTCGCGCGAAGGCGCCGTACGCGTGCCGCAGCCGATCCGCCAGGGCTTCGTGTTCGAGAACGTCGGTTTCCGCTATCCCGATGCCGAACAGTGGGCGGTGCGCCACCTCGATTTCCAGCTGCAGGCCGGCGAAGTGCTGGCCCTGGTCGGCGAGAACGGCGCGGGCAAGACCACCCTGGTGAAACTGCTGGCACGCCTGTACGAACCGGACGAGGGCCGCATCCTGCTCGATGGCCGCGACCTGCGCGACTACGACCTGGACGACCTGCGCGCCAACCTCGGGGTGATCTTCCAGGACTTCGTGCGCTACAACCTCAGCGCCGGCGAGAACATCGGCGTCGGCCAGGTCGAGGCGATGGACGACCAGGCACGCATCGCCGATGCCGCGCGCCGCGGCATGGCCGAGGAAGTGATCGAGGAGCTGCCCGGTGGCTACGACCAGCTGATCGGCCGCCGTTTCAAGCAGGGCGTGGACCTGTCCGGTGGCCAGTGGCAGAAGATCGCCATTGCCCGCGCGTGGATGCGCAATGCGCAGGTGATGATCCTGGATGAGCCAACGGCAGCGCTGGATGCGCGCAGTGAGTTCGAAGTGTTCCAGCGGTTCAGGGAACTGGCGGATAATCGCACCGCCGTATTGATCTCCCACCGTTTTTCCTCGGTCCGCATGGCCGATCGCATCCTGGTGCTGGCCGATGGCCGGATCGAGGCCAGTGGCACCCACGCCCAGCTGATGGCACAGGGCGGCCGCTATGCCGAGCTGTTCGAGCTGCAGGCGGCGGGTTACCGCTGAGAACGCCTCTCGTTCCGCCCAATGAGAACCCGTCTCATTTGAGATAGAATTCCCCCGACGACTTTTGACAGATACGCCCATGTCCTCCGCTTTTGGCGCCGAAACGGTGCTTGAGGTCCGTCACTGGACCGACGCCTACTTCAGTTTCACCACCACCCGCGACAGCGGCTTCCGCTTCGAGAACGGCCAGTTCGTGATGATCGGCCTGGAAACCGAGGCACGGCCGCTGCTGCGTGCGTACTCCATCGCCAGCGCCAACTGGGAAGAGCATCTGGAGTTCTTCAGCATCAAGGTGCAGGACGGCCCGCTGACCTCGCGCCTGCAGCACATCAAGCCAGGCGACAAGGTGCTGGTCGGCAAGAAGCCCACCGGCACCCTGCTGATCAGCGACCTGCACCCGGGCAAGAACCTGTACCTGCTGGGCACGGGCACCGGCATGGCGCCGTGGCTGTCGGTCATCAAGGACCCGGAGACCTACGAGCGCTTCGAGAAGGTGATCCTCTGCCACGGCGTGCGCTACGAAAAGGATCTGGCCTACCGCGATTACTTCGAGAGGGAGCTGCGTGAGCACGAGTTCCTGGGCGAGATGATCGGCGACAAGCTGCTGTACTACCCGGCCGTCACCCGCGAGCCGTTCGCCAACCAGGGCCGCCTGACCTCGCTGATGGAAAGCGGCCAGATGCAGCGCACCCTCGGCCTGCCGGAGCTGAGCCCGGAAAACGACCGCGCGATGATCTGCGGCAGCCCGCAGATGCTGGCCGACCTGCGTGCTGTGCTCGATGCCCGTGGTTTCCAGGTTTCGCCGCGCATCGGCCAGCCGGGCCACTACGTGTTCGAGCGCGCGTTCGTCGAGAAATGATGCCGCAACGGTAGTGCCGGCCGCTGGCCGGCTCTTCCTGGCCCACGGGGTTGCCGGCCAGCGGCCGGCACGACCTCACAGCAGCGCTTCGATCTCGCCGCGCAGCTGCTCCGGCCGGGTGGTGGGCGCATGCCGCGACACCACCCGGCCCTGGCGATCGACCAGGAACTTGCTGAAATTCCACTTGATGCGGGCACTGCCGAGCACGCCGCGCTTCTCCCGCGCGAGCCACCTCCAGAGCGGGTCGGCCCCCTCGCCGTTGACCTCGATCTTTTCCGACAGCGGGAAGCTGACCGGATAGTCCAGCGAACAGAATTGGCGGATCTGCGCGGCATCACCGGGCTCCTGCGCGCCAAACTGGTTGCACGGGAAGCCGATCACCACCAGGCCGCGTTCGCGGTACGCCTGCCACAGCTGCTCCAGCCCGGTGTACTGAGGCGTGAAGCCACAACGGCTGGCGACATTGACCAGCAGCAACGGATGGCCCTGGTACCGGGCCAGCGCCTGCAGCTGGCCATCGAGGTCGCGGAAGCTGAAATCGTAGGCGGTCGTCATGGCAGTGGGCCGTGGGCGGTGAATGCATGGTACCCGCGCCCGGCCCCGGCAACATGCCTTTTGACACAAGTGCAGTCGCCGCCGGCCGGGTTACCCTCGGGCCCTTGTTTGCCTTACCGGAGCTTCTACCTTGACCACTCGACTTGCCCTTGCCGTGGCCATGTCCCTCGGCCTTGCCCTGCCCGCCTTCTCGGCCGGCGCCGCCACCCCGGCTGCCAGCACCAATGCCCAGCAGGCCAACCCGTTCTTCGCCGAAAGCCCGCTGCCGCTGCACTTCCCGCAGTTCGACAAGATCAAGGACAGCGACTTCGCCCCGGCCTTCGACGCCGGCATGGCGCAGCAGCTGAAGGAAGTGGAGGCGATCGCCAACAACAAGGCCAAGCCGACCTTCGACAACACCATCATCGCGCTGGAAAAGAGCGGTGACATCCTCGACCGTGCGACCACCGTGTTCTTCAGCCTGGTCGGCGCCGATACCAACGACACCCGCAAGAAGCTGCAGGCCGACTACTCGGCGAAGTTCGCCGCGCACAGCGATGCGATCGCGCTGAACGGCAAGCTGTTCGCCCGCATCCAGGCGCTGTACGACACCCGCAGCCAGCTGGGCCTGGACGCCGAAGGCGTGCGCCTGGTCGAGAAGTACTACGACAACTACGTGCGCGCCGGCGCCAAGCTGTCCGAGGCCGACAAGGCCACGCTGAAGGACATGAATGCCGAACTGGCCAATCTGGGCACCAAGTTCAGCCAGAACGTGCAGTCGGAAGTGAACGCTTCGGCAATCACTGTCGACGACGTCAAGGAGCTGGCTGGCCTGTCCAAGGAGCAGATCGCCGCCGCCGCCGAAGCCGCCAAGGCCCGTGGCCTGGAAGGCAAGTACGTGATCACCCTGCTCAACACCACCGGCCAGCCGCCGCTGACCAACCTGGCCAACCGCGCCCTGCGCCAGAAGATCTACGAAGCCTCGACCACCCGCGGCAGCCGCGGCGGTGAGTTCGACAACACCGCGCTGGTCTCGCGCATCATGCAGCTGCGTGCCGACAAGGCCAAGCTGATGGGCTTCCCGAACTTCGCCGCCTACAACCTGACCAACCAGACCGCCAAGACCCCCGAAGCGGTCAACGCGATGCTCGGCAAGCTGGCTCCGGCCGCGGTGGCCAATGCCAAGCGCGAAGCCGCCGACCTGCAGGCGATGATCGACAAGGAGCAGAAGGCCGCGCGCAAGCCGACCTTCCAGCTGGAACCGTGGGACTGGGCCTTCTACAGCGAGAAGGTGCGCCAGGCCAAGTACAACTTCGACGAGTCGCAGCTGAAGCCGTACTTCGAACTGAAGAACGTGCTGGAGAACGGCGTCTTCTACGCCGCCGGCCAGGAATTCGGCCTGACCTTCAAGCAGCGCACCGACCTGCCGGTCTACCACGATGACGTCACCGTCTACGACGTGTTCGACGCCGATGGCAGCCAGCTGGCGATCTTCATCTTCGATCCGTATGCGCGCGCCTCCAAGCGCGGCGGTGCGTGGATGAACTCCTACGTCTCGCAGTCCAAGCTGACCGGCTTCAAGCCGGTGGTCGCCAATCACCTGAACATCCCGAAGCCGCCGGCCGGCCAGCCGACCCTGCTGACCTGGGATGAGGTGAACACCACCTTCCACGAGTTCGGCCACGCCCTGCACGGCATGTTCTCCAACGTGAAGTACCCCTACTTCTCGGGCACCTCGGTGCCGCGCGACTTCGTCGAGTTCCCCTCGCAGGTCAACGAGATGTGGGCCGACAACCCGGTCATCCTGAAGAACTACGCCAAGCACTACCAGAATGGTTCGGCGATGCCGCAGGCCCTGCTGGACAAGGTGATTGCCGCATCGAAGTTCAACCAGGGCTTTGCCACCACCGAATACCTGGGGGCGGCGATGCTGGACCAGAACTGGCACCAGATCGGCCCGGACCAGGTGCCGGCGGCCAAGGACGTGATGGCCTTCGAGCGCGCCGCGCTGGAGAAGGACGGCATCTACTACGCGCCGGTTCCGCCGCGCTACAAGACCCCGTACTTCAGCCACATCATGGGCGGCTACTCGGCCGGCTACTACGCCTACATCTGGTCGGAAGTGCTCGACGCCAACACCCAGAAGTGGTTCAAGGACAACGGCGGCCTGAGCCGCAAGAACGGCGACCACTTCCGCGCCACCCTGCTGTCCAAGGGCGGCAGCGTCGACGCGATGCAGCTGTTCCGCGATTTCGCCGGCCACGAGCCGCAGATCGAACCGCTGCTGGAAAAGCGTGGCCTGACCGGCGCCGGCAACTGATCGCCCGCGTACCGGCCTGAAACGGAAACCGCCCGGGAGACCGGGCGGTTTTTTTTGTTGTGATTGGGGTCAGAGCCCTTTTCTGCGAAAAGGGCTCTGACCCCGGGGTCTCCGACCCCGCGCTGGCTTCATCGCGGCGCCACGTACCCACCCGGCACGCCTTCCGGCGACAGCACCAGCTGCCACAGCTGCGCGTGCCGGCAGCGGAAGGTGGCCATCGACCCGGCCAGGTAGAAGCGCCACATGCGCCGGAAGTGCTCGTCGTAGTGCGCATCCAGCCGCGGCCACGCTGCTTCCACGTTGCGCCGCCATGCCTGCAGGGTCAGGTCGTAGTCGGTGCCGAAGTTGTGCCAGTCCTCCAGCACGAAACGGCCTTCGAACGCCTTGGTGATCTGCACCGCCGACGGCAGCATCGAGTTGGGGAAGATGTAGCGTGCAATCCATGGATCGGTGCGATGCCGTGAGACATTGGTGCCGATGGTATGCAACAGCAGCAACCCGCGCGGCGACAGGCAGCGCTTGGCCACTTCGAAGAAACTGGCGTAGTTCTTGTCACCGACGTGCTCGAACATGCCGATCGAGAAGATCGCATCGAATGGTTCGTCCAGTTCACGGTAATCCTGCAGGCGGATCTCGATCGGCAGGCCAGCGCACAACTGCCGCGCGAACTCGGCCTGCTCCTGCGATATGGTCACGCCGACGCCGCTGACACCGTAGCGCTCGGCGGCGAACTTCAGGGCTTCGCCCCAACCGCAGCCAATGTCCAGCACGCGCTGACCCGGGCGCAGGCCCAGCTTGCGGCAGACCAGGTCGAGCTTGGCCTCCTGCGCTGCATCAAGGTCATCGGCGTTGCGCCAATAGCCACAGCTGTAGACCAGGCGCTGGCCGAGCATCGCCTGGTAGAGATCATTGCCGAGGTCGTAATGGCGGCGGCCGACTTCGTAGCTGCCCTGCCCCGCCTGCAGGTTGAACAGGCGGGCCTTCAGCGCGTCTGCCACTTCGCGCCAGCCGTGCACCCGTTCATCCAGGTGCGCCTGCATCAGGTGGACGAGGAATTCATCCAGGACGTTGGCATCCCACCACCCCTCCATGTAGCTCTCGCCCAGGCCGAGCGAGCCGTGGCCCATGACCCGCGCGAAAAAGCGCGGGTCATGTACCTGGATGTCCTGTGGCTGGGTGCCGCCGATGCGGACCCCGGCTTCGTGGAGCAGGCCGGCGACCCGCTCCTGCAACCCTGTATCCACGCCGCCTCCTCGACTGCGGTCAACCGCGTGCGAACAGCTCCACGTAGTCCTTGGCCACGTGCGGCAACAGCACCGCTGCCGGTACATCGGCGGTCTGGGTGCCGTCCGAGTATGGACCCACCTGGTACGGCGGGAAAACAAAGCGCAGCGCGGTGATCTGCCCCTTGTCGTCGGTCAGTGGCTGGAACTGGCTGAAATTGTCGGCCTGCGGGCCGGTTCCGTCGGCGATCATGCGCGATGCGTTGCGCAGCGATTCCTGCAGCTGGGCCGGGTCCATGTCCTCGCCACTGAGGCGGGTGGCCACGCGTTCGCGCAACTGGTCGGCGACGAAATCGCTGATCGCCTTCCAGCCCTTGGCATCGGCCACAAGCTTTTCGGCGCTGAGCATCTGCTGCTGCTGCGGCAGCCACACGAAGCGCGCCACCAGCGGTTCGCCGTGGGCGCCACCCGTGTAGCGGCTGCCGTCGGCACTGACCACCACCAGCTGCGGGGTTTCAAGCAGCTTCTCGAAGCTCAGCGACAGCTCGTAGGGCATGGTCGGCTTGTCGTTGCCCAGCCCGTCCAGCGCCTGCTGCAGGTCGCTGCGCGCACTCGTGGCATAGCTCTGCAGCGCGCGGGCCAGGCCCGGATAACGGTCGATACCGGCCGGGTAGCTGATGCCCACCACTTCGCGCTCGTTGTTCTCGATCACGTCGCGCAGATCCAGCGGCGCTTCCGTGGCCGGCGTTTCGCCCGCGGCCGTCGCCTCGGCGGCGGGCGCCGCGTCGGTCGCCGGTGCCGGCTCGCTTTCACGCTGGCAACCGGCCAGCAACAGCACGCCCACCACGCCGGCCAACACGCTGCCGTGCAATGGCCGGTTGTTTCCAATCTTCATCGGGATCCCCTGTTCATGTTTGTACATCATCGCCTGCCATGGCTGAAGCGTGACCCGCTGGCGTTCAGCCAACGAGCAGGTCGTGGTACTCCTCGTGGCGCTGCAGGAAGGCTTCGGCGTAGGAACATGCCGGCACCACCTTGTATTTCTGCTCGCGCGCGAAACGCAGTGCCACGCGGGTCAGCTCACCGGCGATGCCACGGCCGGCGATCGGCTCGGGCACCTCGGTATGGGTGATGACCATGCGCCTGCGCTTGATCTGGTAATCGAGCACCGCCAGCTGTCCGCGCACACGTGCGGTGAAGCGGTGGTTGGCCAGGTCGTGCTCGACCTCATAGGCCAGACCGGGGGGCGTGACCGAAGCCATGGAACTGTCTCCTGCGGCGACTGCGTGGATGGTGCGCAGCCGGGCGCCATGATCGCGTGAAGCCTGAACAAGGGCAAGTCCAGTCCATTCACGTCAGTTTTCGCCCTCAAGCTGGAGGCGGGCCGGCCGCTATCGCCTATGGAGGGGTACGGCCAGGCTGGCACGACCCTTGCGACCGTTGACCATGCGCACCACCGTGGAGGCTCCCATGCACGCCAGCAATTCCCATTCCGATACCGACCGCGCCCTGCTGGAGGGCCTGCTGCAACTGGCGGTGGAAGGGCAGACCGAGGATCAGGATTTCCAGCGCATCGGCGAGGAAGTGTTCGCCCGCCTGCTGGATACCTACGGCCAGCAGACCGCAGCCTGACCCGGCCGGGGCGGATCGGACCCGATCCGCCCCGCTACCCGCATCAACCGCCGCCGAGGCGGAAGGTCGGGTTGGAGAGTTCGCGCAGGAAGTGGGTGAAGATGCTCGGCTGCATGGCCAGCATGAAGATCACGCCAAACGCCGCACCTGCCAGGTGCGCGCTGTGGTTGATGCGGTCGCCACCGCGCCTGTCCATCCAGATGCTGTAGCCGACGTAGAACGCGGCATAGATGATCGCCGGTGCCGGGATGAAGAACACCAGGATGATCGACCACGGCTTGATCAGGATGAAGGCGAACAGCACCGCCGATACCGCCCCAGACGCCCCGAGGCTGAGGTAGTTCGGGTTCTTCTGGTTCTTCAGGTAGCTGGGCAGGATCGAGACCAGCAGCGCGCCGATGTAGAACGCCGGGTAGGTCAGGTAGCTGCCGGTCAGCTGCACCATCACGCTCTCGATGAATCCCCCGAAGAAGAACAGGGTGATCATGTTGAAGATCAGGTGCGACCAGTCGGCGTGGATGAAGCCATAGGTCACCAGCCGGTCGTACTGGCGGTGACGGTCGATGGCCGGCGGCCACAGGATCAGGCGGTCGGCCAGCTTGCGGTTGTTGAACGCCATCCACGACAGGATGGCGGTGATGGCGATCAACAGCAGATTGACGGGGGTCATGTCAGGCTCAGGCGGTACGGTAGTTGTCGACCATACGATAGCGTTTCGCGTACCAACCGAAGGCCAACGCCGCGACGAAGGCGAAGCCGGCGAAGAAGAACATCAGGAACGCCGCCTCGCTCAGGCCCGTGCCCGCGATCTGGTGGGTGACCGTGTCGTTGCGCACCGCCGCGTTGGACAGCAGCACCCACAGGTTGCCGATGGTGGTGGTCAGGTTCCAGAAGCTCATCACCACGCCCTTCATCGCCTGCGGTGCCTGGCTGTAGGCGAACTCCAGGCCGGTGGCCGAGACCAGCACCTCACCGAAGGTCAGCAGCGCGTACGGCAGCATCTGCCAGAAGATCGACATGGCGTTGCCGCCGTCCATCACCACCTGGATGCCACCCACCACGATCCAGGCCAGGCCACTGAAGGCGATGCCGGCGGTCATGCGGCGCAGCGCGGTCGGTTCGAAGCCGAAGCGGCGCAGGGCCGGATACAGCACCAGGTTGTTGAACGGAATCAGGATCATCACCAGCAGCGGGTTCAGCGCCTGCATCTGCGAGGCGGTGAACCAGCTTGGCATCTGCATCTGCTGGCCCTGCAGGACCCAGGTCGAGGCCTTCTGGTCGAACAGCGAGAAGAACGGCGTGGTCAGCGCGAAGATCACCAGCACGCGCAGTACCGAGCGCACGCCTTCCACGGCTTCGGCCGGATGCTGGCCACGGGCGCGGTCCAGCTGCAGCCAGGTGCCGCCACCGATGCCGGCAAGGATGGCCACCAGCGCCAGGCACAGGCAGATCACGATGCCCAGCGAACCGACCAGGCCGAACGAGGCCACCGCCAGCGCCAGGCCAAGCACGGCGATCACCAGGCCCGGACGGCCCTGGCCAGCCACGCGCGTGGTCAGCGCGGTACGCACCACGTTGGCGAACGAATGCGGGTCCTTCGGCGGCAGCGGCACCAGCACGTAGCGCCTGCGGCCCAGCCAGAACACGAAGGTAGCGATGAACATCAGGATGCCCGGGATGCCGAACGCCCACTGCGGGCCCCAGTTCTTCAGCACCAGCGGGATCAGCAGCGAGGCGAACAGCGAGCCGAAGTTGATGATCCAGTAGAAGGCGTCGAAGACGATCTTGGCCAGGTGCTTGTTGCTCTGGTCGAACTGGTCGCCCATGAACGAGGCCACCAGCGGCTTGATGCCGCCGGCACCGAGCGCGATCAGGCCCAGGCCGAGGAAGAAGCCCTCACGGCTGTTCTCGAACAGCGCCAGGCACAGGTGGCCGGCGCAGTAGACCAGGCTGAACCAGAGGATGGTGTGGTACTTGCCGAAGAACCTGTCGGCCAGCCAGCCACCGAGCAGCGGGAAGAAATACACGCCGATCATGAAGCTGTGCATGATGTCCTTGGCTTCACTGGCACGGCCTTCGGCAGTGATTTCCTGCAGCAGCAGCGAGGTGATCAGGAACTGCACCAGGATGTTGCGCATCCCGTAGAAACTGAACCGCTCGCAGGCCTCATTGCCGATGATGTACGGAATCTGGCGCGGCATCTTTCCCTGGCCGGCGATGGGGGCGACTGCGTCGTGGCTCATCCTGTAAGGCATTCCTGCAAAGCGAAAGGCGCAAGGTTACCGGAACCGGGGCTTGCGAAGCACGCTGCAGGGCTGCATGACAACGGTGCCAATCCATGGCAGGCAGTGCAGGCCCTGCCGGAAGTCACGGCACCTGCACGACAAAAGCGTAAACTTATCGTTATGCGCCCCCTCGCCCACGCCCGCCTCCTGCTCAGCTGCCTTGCGCTGTTGCTGGCGTTGCAGGCGCAGGCACGACCACAGGCGCCGGCCGTCGTTGCCAGCGAGAGCGACCCCAGGCAGCTGACGGTCGCCGCGCTGGAGCTGCCCAGCCGCGATGACGCGCAATGGAAGCAGCGCCGCGAGCAGGTCGCACAGTTGCTGACCGAGCTGCAGCCGGACGTGATCTCGGTGCAGCAGGTGCTGCAGCAGCAGGGCCGCAACCCGGCCTGCTGGCTGGCCAGCCGGCTGCGCTACAGCTGCGACTTCGTTACCGCCGATCCGCCCAGCCAGCCGCTGCGGCATGGCAACGCCATGCTGACCCGGCTGCCGGTCAGCGAGGACGGCGTGACCCTGCTGCATCCTCCCGGCACCTTCAGCGCGGCCGGCATGATGCGGCTGAGGCTGGGCGAGGCGCTGGTCAACATCTATGTGGCGCGGCTGCGCCCGGACCCGGACGAGGCCAGCGCCCGCCAGCACCAGACCAGCGACCTGATGACCTGGATCGGCGCCACCGCCGAAGGCATGCCGAGCCTGATTGCCGGCGATTTCTCGGCCAGCACGGTGGAACTGGTGCGCAGCACGCCGGGGTTCCAGCCGGCCCGGCGCAATCCCGGCGGCCGTGCCGAGGCGCCGGCGGCCAGTGGGGGCGGCAGCAGCGGCCACGGCCTGGATGTGCTGTTCCAGGTCAAGCATTTCGGCGGCATCCGCCAGCAGCCGATCCTGCTGCCGGCCGACGGCGACCTGCCCGGCCTGCGTCTGGGTGTGATGGCGACCCTGCGCTTGCAGGGCGATACGGCCACTGCGGAATAGGTAGTGCCGGCCGCTGGCCGGCTCCCCCGGTACTGCACGGTTGCCGGCCTGCGGCCGGCACTATCGAACGACTGCTGCAACAGAAAAGGCCGGGGTCTCCCCCGGCCTTCTCATGTCATCCCGTCACGCGATCAGGCGATCGCTTCCTGGTAACGGCGCTCGACTTCGTTCCAGTCGATGACGTTGAAGAACGCGCCGATGTATTCCGGGCGGCGGTTCTGGTACTTCAGGTAGTACGCGTGTTCCCACACGTCCAGGCCGAGGATGGGGGTGTTGCCTTCCATCAGCGGGCTGTCCTGGTTGCCGGTGCTCTCGACCACGACCTTCTTGTCCGGGGTCACGCTCAGCCACGCCCAGCCACTGCCGAAACGGGTCAGCGCGGCCTTGGTGAAGGCATCCTTGAACTTGTCGAAACCGCCCAGGTCCTTGTCGATGGCCTTGGCCACGTCGCCCACCGGGTTGCCGCCGGCATTGGGGGCCATCACGGTCCAGAACAGCGAGTGGTTGGCATGGCCACCACCGTTGTTGCGCACCGGGCCCTGCAGGTTCTCCGGCAGCGACTTGAGCTTCTTCACCAGCTCTTCGACCGGCAGGTCAGCGTACTCGGTGCCTTCCAGCGCCGCGTTGACGTTGTTGATGTAGGTCTGGTGATGCTTGGTGTGATGGATTTCCATCGTCGCCGCATCGATATGCGGTTCCAGCGCGTCGTAGGCGTAGGACAGCTTGGGCAGGGTGTAGGCCATGATGCATCTCCTGATTGCGAGGGCACCCGACGATGTCGGGCGGTGCGCGGTGAATGATGGGGACAGACCGCCAGATTACCAAGGGGGATGTAAAGGAAATTGCGTCCTGCCAGTGAGCACGACGGCAATTGTTACGCAGCAGTGACGCAGCGCGCTCCTCATGCACCGTGCAGCGCACAGGCGCTACAGTGCGTGTACTACCCTCGCCCGCCCCTGCCCATGCGCAACCCCCGGCTGCTGATCACCGCCATCGCCCTGCTGCTGCTCGGCCTGGTCGCCAACCATTTCCTGCAAAGGCCGCCAGCGCCGCAGTTCGCGCCCGACCTGCAGGGCACGCCTGTCGCGCGCGCGCCGGCCACCGCCTCGCCCGGCAAGGACAGCGGACTTCCCGCGTTCCTGCCCGCCGAAGCGCGCGCGACCATCGCCCTGATCCAGCGTGGCGGTCCATTCCCGCACCGCCAGGACGGCAGTACCTTCGGCAACCGCGAGCAGCAACTGCCGCAGCGCGCGCGCGGCTACTACCGCGAATACACCGTCGACACCCCTGGCGCGCCTACGCGTGGCACGCGTCGCATCGTCACCGGCGGCGATCCGCCGGAAGCGTGGTACTACACCGACGACCATTACGCGTCATTCCGCAGCTTCACCGTACCGGCCCAGGGAGCGCAGTGATGAGCCACGATGATTTCGGCCTTGGCCTGCATGACATCAACAACGCCGGCGTCTACGCCATCGACAGCGACGACATCGGCGCACTGGCCGCGGCGATGCGCGATGCCGGCCTGAAAGTGATCCGCATCGATCTGGAGGGCGTCGCGGACAAGCGCACCCTGCTCGCCCGTTTGGCCGCACAGCTGGATTTCCCGGCCGGTTTCGGCGGCAACTGGGATGCGCTGTCGGACAACCTGCGCGACCTGCAATGGCTGCCGGCCAATGGCTACGCGCTGTTCCTGGCCGACGTGGACGCGCTGCGCGCCGGTCCGCAGAAGGACTTCGACACCCTGCTGGACGTGATGGACGAGGCCAGCCGTGACTGGGTCGGCCGCGACGTACCGTTCTGGGTGTTCCTGTCGCAGAGCGCGTAAGGTCACTGCCTTGGCCGGCATGCACTGACGCCTTGGCAGAGGCCGATCTTGGTCGGCGCTTCTGTGCCAACCAAGGTCGGCATCTACCAAAGCGCGGGCCGGCCAGCGCATCGGGCGCGGCCGAAGCTTTAGCGGCTCCCGTTGTCTTCCTGCAGTTCCTTCTTGAACGGGATGTCCGGCGGCGGTCGTGCCACGGCCGGCTGGTCCTGCATGTTGGGGTTGGTCAGGCCACAGCCGCCACCGGCCTGCAGGATCGAAATGACGCAGGAGATCCTTGTGTTGGTGCCCGGCAATGGAATCTCCATCGCCTTGACGCCCTTGCGCACCCATTCGGCCAGCAGCGATTCCTGCGGCACCCAGTACTTGTCGAACGAGGTCGGCGTGTAGTCGTACGGCGGGCGCTTCAGCCAGGTGCCGGACTGCGCAATGCGCTCCTTGCTCCAGCCGTCGTTGGCACCGCCGGGCGCACCGCGCGCGGCATGGCCATCGCCCTCCTGGCCAGGCACGCGCACGCTGCCATCGGCATTGAACAGGCCGCTGCCCTTGCCGGCGGTACTGGCCTGGCGGGTACCGTTGCTGCTGCCGTCGCGGTTGCGGCTGGAAGACCCCCAGTCATCGCCCTTGGCAGGCGTCGCCCAGTTGCCTGGATCAGGCGCCGGGCGCGCTCCCGCGTTTGCGGGTGTGCTGCTGGATGCTGACGGACGCGCGCTGCTGCTCGCCTGCGTCGCGCTGCCCTGGGCCGCAGTCGCGGGCGTCGCCGTGGCACTGCCACTGGAGGATGCCGGCGCTGCCACCGGTGCCGAGGCCACTTCACGTTCCCGCACCTGCACGTCGCGGCCAGTGGGCGCGCGTACGGCGGGCTCACGCCCGGCCACCGCCGCCATCCGCACCTGCGGATCGGCCACGGCCTGCACTTCACGTTCGCGCACCTGCACGTCCTGCTGCGGCACGCGCACCTGCACTTCCGCGCTGCGCAGCGGTTGGGGAGAGACCGGCGCGTCGACCGTACTGACTTCGCGTTCGCGCACCTGGATGTCACGCACCTGCGGCGTGCGCACGGCCAGTTCCGGGGTACGCACCGGGCTTGGTGTCGGCGGCGCCTGCACCGGCTGCACGCTGCGCTCGCGCACGGCGGGCGTGCTGTCACGCGGTACGACGCTGACTTCGGTGCGCGGCACACTGACCGGCGGCACCACGAAATCCGTGCTGGCCTGCGCCACTTCGGTGGCCTGGACGGGCGAAGGCGGCGGCGCGGCCGCCGGCGCCGGCTCGGCGTCGGCCGGCGGTGGTGGAACGCTGGCGGTCGGCGCGGATGCCGGGGATGAGGCGGTGGTTTCGGCAGCCACCGGACGTGGCGCAGGGGCCGAGGCAGCGCCCGCCTCCTGGCCCGGCGCAACCCGACCTGCCGCCGCAGCCGCAGCCGCTTCGGCGCCCGGCTGATCGCCACCGCCCTCCTGCGATGCGCGGCCGACGAACTCCACCTGCACGCGCTCGCCCTCGGTGCCCTCTTCGTCCGGCGCGCTGGTACGGATCACCGCCACCCACAGCAACAGCACGAAGAACAGCAGGTGCAGCAGTGCACTGACCAGTGCCGAGGTCCAGCGCATCCAGCGCTGGTCGCGCGGCGCGGCGTCCCAGTCCTGCCAGAACAGTCGGCGCAGTGCCTGCCACGGCGACAGCCGCGGCGACTGGCCTGGCGGGCCCGGCAGCGGGCGCGGCAGGAAAACTGCGATCACCTCGCGGGCATGGAACGGCCGCGGCAGTGGCCCCAGCGAGCGCAGCCACAGCGCCCAGCCATAGGGCAGGCGCGTGGACTTCTCGAGGACGGCGCGGGGCTGCTGGCGCGCCAGCAGCAGATCAATGAGTTGCTCGGCCCGGGTCAGAGGCACGCGTCAGCGATCAGGCGACGTTGCCGCGCGGAATGTAAGGCGCGTGGCCGCTGTCATGATCGGTCGCGTCACGCACGGCGGTCACGCCCGGCACGCGGCCCATCAGGGTTTTTTCGATGCCCTGCTTGAGCGTCACATCGGCCATGCCGCAGCCCTGGCAGCCACCACCGAAGCGCAGCAGCACCACGCCGTCGGACGAGACTTCCTGAACGGCCACCTTGCCGCCATGCGAGGCCAGCTGCGGATTGACTTCGTTCTCCACCACCCAGTGCACGCGTTCGACCAGCGAGGCCGCATCACCCGGCGCTTCGCCCTTGATGCGCGGCGCCTTGATGGTCAGCTGCTGGGCACCGGCGGTGCCGGCGACGATGTCGATCTCGGCGCCATCGAGCCAGCCAACGCTGCCGGCGTCGACATAGAGGGTGAAACCATCGCAGTCCACCGCCCACTCGTCACCGAGCAGGTCGGTCGGTTCGGCGAATTCCAGCCGGGCGTCGGCGCGCGGCGTACCGGGGTCGACCGCGCTCAGGCGCACGCCCATGCCGGGCACGCCCTCGCGTTCGATCAACTTGCGGAAATGGGTCTGGGCAGTGTCGGAGATCTGGATCATCAGGCTATTCTAGCCAAGTAAGCGTCAGCCGCTCATTCGGTTTATACACCGTCCGGCGCATTGTTCAGTCAACACGAGGTGGAGATTCCCATGGCCGACCTGATTCCACTGGCCCAGGCCCGTTGCGTGCCGCGCAAAGGCAGCGACCACAAGCTCGGCGAGGCCCGCCTGGCCGAACTGCTGCCGCAGGTTCCCGGCTGGGAGCTGAGCGAGGGTGACCAGGCCCTGTCGCGTACCTTCCGCTTCAAGGATTACTACGCCACCATGGCCTTCGTGAACGCACTGGCCTGGATCGCCCACCGCGAGGACCACCACCCGGACCTGGGCGTGCACTACGACCGCGCGGTCGTGCGCTTCTCCACCCACGATGTGGGCGGGCTGAGCGAGAACGACTTCATCTGCGCGGCCAAGACTTCGGCCCTGACGGAGCAACTGCCATGAACGTACGTTTGCTGAGCCTGTCCCTGATCGCTGCGACCGGCCTGGCCGGCTGTGGCGCGTCCGAACCGCCGTCACCGCCACCGCCGCCGCCGACCGAAGTGGCCGCGGTGAAGACGCCGCCGCCGCAGTACCCGCTGGAACTGGCCTGCATGGGCGTGGGTGGCACCAGCACCTTCAAGGTGACCATCGGCACCGACGGCAAGCCGAGCGAGGTTGCGCTGTTGACCGGGGCCGGCAACCCGCAGCTGGACGAACTGGCCAAGACCGCCGTGCAGGGCTGGCAGTTCAAGGCCGCCACCCGTAACGGCCAACCGGTGCCGGCCACCATCCAGGTTCCTGTCAGCTTCAACCCGCCACAGCCGAAGCCGGACCAGTGCTTCGCCATCGAAGAACGCCTGCGCCGCGGCGGCTGATCGCGCGCACCCCGACGGGGCCTGCCGACGCCCGCCTCGCCCTCGCCGCCCCGGCCCTGCCCGGGGCGGCTGTCTGTTGACCAGGATCGCGTGGGTTGATGCTGCAGATTCCCCCTGAAAACATCTGGATCGCACTGGCGGTCACGCTTGCCGCAGGCCTGGCCACCGCGATCGGCAGCCTGCTGGTGCTGTTCTCGCGCCGCCCCAGCCCGCGCCTGCTGGCGTTCGGCCTGGCCTTTGCCGGTGGCGCGATGGTCTATGTGTCGCTGTCGGAGATCCTCAACAAGTCCATTGCGTCGTTTGCACTGGCGTATGGCGAGCGCACCGGCTTCACCTACGGCACCCTGGCCTTCCTGCTGGGCGTGATCGTGATCGTACTGATCGACCACTTCATTCCCAATCCGCATGACAGCCTGGACAAACAGGACCCTGCGTTCCGCGAGAACAGCCGCGAGTACCTGAAGCGGGTCGCGCTGCTGACCTCGGTTGCGATCACCGCACACAATTTCCCGGAAGGGCTGGCGACCTTCTTTGCCACGCTGGAAAGCCCATCGGTGGGCATGCCACTGGCCTTCGCCATCGCCATCCACAACATTCCCGAGGGCATCGCGATCGCGGTGCCGGTGTACTTCGCCACCCAGAACAAGTTCTACGCGTTCAGTGCCAGCCTGCTGTCCGGCCTGGCCGAGCCCGTGGGCGCGGCGCTTGGCTACTGGCTGCTGTCAGGATCGCTGTCGCACGCCACGTTCGGCTGGGTGTTCGGCCTGATCGCCGGCGTGATGGTGTTCCTGGCGCTGGATGAGCTGCTGCCGGCGGCCAAGCGCTATGCCAAGGGCCACGAGACGGTTTATGGACTGGTGGCCGGCATGGGCACGCTGGCGATCAGCCTGGTGCTGTTCAAGTGGTGAGGGGTTCCCGGCTCGCCCTGTAGAGTCCAGCCATGCTCGACTGGCTTTCCGCGCGGCCCGACCGAGGCGCAGTCGAGCGTGACTCGACGCTACAGGAGATCCTTACTTCAGCCGGTCCAGCGCCTCGACCAGCTCATCCGCCAGCGGCGCGTTCAATACGTATGGGCTCTTGCCGTCATCCAGCGCGAACTCCAGCGAGGCCGCATGCAGGAACAAGCGCTTCAGCCCGATCTGCTCACGAAGCCGCTTGTTGACCGCTGGATCGCCGTATTTGTCGTCACCGGCCACCGGATGCCCTAGATGCTGGGCGTGCACGCGGATCTGGTGGGTACGGCCGGTCTCGATGCGGACTTCGCAGTACGAATGGCCACCGCGGCGTTCCAGCACCCGGAAGTGGCTGATCGATTCCTTGCCGATCGCATTGACCTGCACATGGCGCTCGCCGCCCTGGCGCAGGCCCACGTGCAGCGGTGCGTCGACCGTCATCACGCCGTCGGGCATGCGCCCGGCCAGCAGGGTCAGGTAGCGCTTGCGGATGCCGGCGCCGTGGTCTTCACGCAGCAAGGCCTGCAGTTCGCTCAGCGCCGAACGCTTCTTGGCCACGATCAGCAGGCCCGAGGTGTCGCGATCCAACCGGTGGACCAGCTCCAGGGTCTGCCCCGGGCGCAGCGCGCGCAGGGTCTCGATGGCGCCGAAGCTGATGCCGCTGCCGCCGTGGCTGGCCACGCCGGTCGGCTTGTTCAGGGCCAGCAGGCGGGCGTCCTCGAAGACGATGGCCTGCTCCAGGCGGCGCATGAACGCCTCCGGCGGACCGGCCTTGTCTCCTTCCTCAGTGAGACGGACCGGCGGCACGCGCACCTCGTCACCGGCCTCGAGCTTGCGTTCGGCCTTGGCGCGGCCACCGTTCACCCGAACCTGGCCACTGCGCACCAGCTTGTAGACCAGGCTGCGCGGGGCGCCCTTCAGCTGGCCGAGCAGGAAGTTGTCCAGGCGCTGGCCGGCGCGGTCGGCGGGAACGGTGATCATGCGCACGGAAGGCTTGTCGCCAGCGGGTTTGGTGGGGTCTTGGGCGGTCATCAGGCTGTTTATTCTGTTACACTCGGGGGGCGAGATAAGGGATTGATTTCGTTGGAAGTTACTCAGGGCCAGAAGCCCAGCTTCCGACGAATCCGGCACAGTGCGCGACCACCGCCCGCGGGGCGGCCATGTTAGCGGCTCACCGGCCTTCCCGGCCATCGCCGGATGCCTGACACGCAACCGTGCTGAACATGTCCCGCGTGGCGCTCCAGCCTGGCTGACAGCTGCCTGCGGCCTGTAACACCCCAAAACCCATAAGAGTGAAGCGCTCCCGCGGCCTGCCGTGGTGTCGTAGCGCTGGAAACCCAAGCCGCCCTCCCCGCGCTTGCGCGAATGGGCGGCGAACCGTGTCCAGAGGCGAAACCCCATGGCGTTCCGCGCGGTAGCCGCTTGCGAGGAACGCAACAATGAAGCGAATGCTGATCAACGCCACGCAGGCTGAAGAGCTGCGTGTTGCCATCGTGGATGGCCAGTCGTTGTATGACATCGACATCGAACAGCCGTCGAAGGAACAGAAGAAGTCCAACATCTACAAGGGCCGGATCTTCCGCATCGAGCCCTCGCTGGAAGCCGCCTTCGTCGAGTACGGCGGTGGCCGCCATGGCTTCCTGCCGCTGAAGGAAATCTCCCGCGACTACTTCCAGGCCGGTGTCGACCACAACAAGGCCGGCATCCGCGAGCTGCTGAAGGAAGGACAGGAGATCGTCGTCCAGGTCGACAAGGAAGAGCGTGGCAACAAGGGCGCCGCCCTGACCACGTTCATCTCGCTGGCCGGCCGCTACATGGTGCTGATGCCGAACTCGCCCAGCGCCGGCGGCGTTTCCCGACGCATCGAGGGCGAAGACCGGGCCGCGCTGAAGGACGCCCTGGACAAGCTGAACATTCCCGACGACATGGGCGTGATCATCCGTACCGCCGGCGTCGGCCGCGATGCGGAAGAGCTGCAGTGGGACCTGGACTACCTGCTCAATGTCTGGCGCGCCATCGCCGAAGCCGCACTGAGCAAGCCGGCTCCGTTCCTGATCTACCAGGAATCGCGCCTGATCGTGCGCGCCCTGCGTGACTACCTGCGCGCCGACATCGGCGAGATCCTGGTGGACACCGAGGAGATGTACGAGCACGCCCGCGAGTTCATGCAGCAGGTGATGCCGCAGACCCTGCGCAAGCTCAAGCATTACAAGGACGACATCCCGCTGTTCAACCGCTTCCAGATCGAGTCGCAGATCGAGGGCGCCTACGAGCGCAACGTGCGCCTGCCGTCGGGCGGCTCGATCGTGGTCGACCAGACCGAAGCGCTGACCGCGGTCGACGTCAATTCCTCGCGCGCCACCAAGGGCAGCGACATCGAGGACACCGCGTTCCAGACCAACCTGGAAGCGGCCGAGGAAGTGGCCCGCCAGCTGCGCCTGCGCGACCTGGGCGGCCTGGTGGTGATCGACTTCATCGACATGGCCTCCAACAAGCACCAGCGCGAGGTCGAGAACCGCCTGGCCAACGCGCTGAAGTACGACCGTGCGCGCGTCCAGGTTGGCCGCATCTCGCGCTTCGGCCTGCTGGAAATGAGCCGCCAGCGCCTGCGCCCGAGCCTGGGTGAATCCAGCCAGATCGTCTGCCCGCGTTGCGACGGCCACGGCCGCATGCGCAGCGTCGAGTCGCTGTCGCTGTCGATCATCCGCGTTGCCGAAGAGCATGCGATGAAGGAAAACACCGGGCAGGTGCTGGTCCAGGCGCCGGTGGAGATCGCCAATTACCTGCTGAACGAAAAGCGCAGTGCCCTGCGCGAGATCGAGCAGCGCCACGAGGCGCCGATCGTGATCGTCGCCGACGAGCAGCTGCACACCCCGCACTACACCGTCACCCGCCTGCGCGAGAACGAGCTGGGTGAAGAGAGCAACAAGCCCAGTTACCAGCGCGGCACCCCGCGCAAGCTGCCGGTGCATGCCCTGACCAAGGGCCAGCTGAACATCCCGCCGCCGGCGGTGACCCAGGTCAAGCACACCTCCCCCGCCCCGGTGCGCGAGGAAGTGGAGCCGGCCGCAGCGACACCGGCCCCGGTCGTGGCAGCGCCGGTTGCAGCGGCCCCGAGCGGCGGCGTGATCGGTTGGCTCAAGCGCGTGTTCGGTGGCGAACCGGCGCCGGCGCCGGCACCGGCGGCTCCTGTTGCCCGCCAGCAGCAGGACGGCGGCCGCAAGGACCGCAACAAGGATCGCAACAAGGACCGCAAGGATCGCCGCGACGACAACCGTGGCAACGGCAACGCTCAGCAGCAGAAGGATGGCGGCAACCGCAAGGAGCGCGGTGAGCAGCGCAAGGACGGCCGCAACGGCAACAACGGCAATGCCCAGCAGCAGCCGCAGCAGGGCAGGCAGAAGGAGCCTCAGCAGAAGGACGGCCAGCAGCCGCATCAGCAGAACAAGCCGCGCAACGAGCAGCAGGGCCAGAACCAGAACCAGAACCAGCAGCAGCCGAAGCTGAAGCAGCCCAAGCAGCCGCGCCAGCCGCAGGACGGTGACAAGCCGGCCGAGAAGCCGCAGCGCAGCACCGCCGAGGCACCGGTCGAGGCCGTGACCGCGGCTGCCGCCGTGGCCGCCACGGCGGTCGCCGCCAATGGGGTGACCGCTCAGGAAGCCACTGCGCCGGTGGCGCCGGTTGCGCCGGCCGCCTCCGCTCCGGCGGAAGCCACTGCACCGGCCGACACCACTGCCAACGCCGGCAACGAGGCCGAGGCGATTGCCGTGACCGGTGAAGAGGCTGCTGTCGACGCCAACGGCGAGCAGGCCGGTGAAGGCGCGACCCGCCGCCGCCGTGGCCGTCGTGGTGGCCGTCGCCGCCGTCGTGGTGGCGCCGAGAACGCTGCCGGCAGCGATGGCCTGGGCGATGATCAGGACGACGCGGACGACAGTGATGACACCGATGCCGCTGATGTCGCCGAGCAGAGCAACGACAGCGTCGCCGGGACCACTCCGGTCGCCGCTGCGCAGCCGGCCCGTTCGCAACCGGAATTCGATTTCGATGACGAAGTCGAACCGACCGCTGCCGAATCCGAAAAGCCGGTCCGTGCCGCCGCCGCTGTTGTCGCCGCGCCGGTCGCGGTGGTGAGCAGCGCCGTGGTCGATGCCGCTGCACCGGTGGTGGCCGAAGTACAGGCGCCGATCGATACCGTGGCCAAGGCCGAACCGGCATCTTCGCCGGTGCAGACCAGCATGCTCGATGCCATCGACGCGGCGACCCCGGCCCAGCCGGTGGTGGCTGCAGCACCGGCGGTCGAAGCCAAGCCGGTCGTGGTCGAGGCTGCCCCGGCCGTTGAAGCCACTCCGGTGGTCGAAGTGAAGCCGGTCGTGGAATCGAAGCCAGAGATCGCTGAAGCCGCTCCGGCGGTCGAAGCCAAGCCGCTGGCCGTTGAGGCCGCCCCGGTGGTGGAGGCCGCTCCCGCGGTTGAAGCCAAGCCGGTTGTCGAGACCGCACCGGTCGCCGAACAGCCGGTCACTCCGGTGGCGGTTGAAGCCGCACCGGTGGAAGCTGCGGCCCCGGTCGCCGATGCGGTGGTGACGCCGTCGATCGATCCGGTCGCCGATGGTCACGCCGATGCCGCCGCCCAGGCGGCCGAAGCCAAGGCCGACGAAGAAGATGAAGACGCCGCCAAGCGCACGCCGCCGGCGAACTGATCGCGATCTGGTCGCGTGAAAAAGAACGGCGGGGATCGATGATCCCCGCCGTTTCTGTTTGTGCGTCGGGCGCGTGCAGCGCTCTGGTAGAGGCCAACCTTGGTTGGCGCCGTTGTTCGAGCGAACGCGGACACGTCCGTGCCAACCAAGGTTGGCACCTACCAGGACATCAGCGCGTCGGCGCGAACTGCAACCGGGTCCACACGCCGTAGTGGTCCGAGGCCCAGCGACCGCTGTCATCGGGCTGGTCGAACAGGAGCTTCGCTTCGCGCGCGACCATCCGGTCCTGCTGGAAGAAGATGTGGTCGATACGCGAAGGTGCCTGGTAATAGTGCCGGTTCAAGGTGCTGACCCCGGCCAGGTCGGTGTTGACGTGCACGCTGCCATAGCTGTCGCCGTAATGGCTGCGCAGCTCGCTCAGGTCACCTGCGTCCACCAGCGCATTGAAGTCGCCCGCGATCACCACCGGCGCGCCGGCCGAGGTAGCGGTGATGAAGCGCAGCAGGTCCTCGACCTGGGTACGACGGATGCGCTGACCACTCTCGTCGTTGCGCTCGTTGAGATGCGTGGCGTAGACGTTCACCGGTGTGCCGTCGACGTCGATGCGCAGGTGGGCCACCGTGCGGTAGTCGTCCAATGGCAGCAGCAGATGATCCCCCTGGGCGAGGATCGGCCGCCGGGTCAGCAACGCATTGCCGTAACGCTTCGGCGCGCCCACCGGATCGGTGGACACGAATACGTACTTGTAGCCGAGTTGGCTGGCCAGCCACTGCGCCTGGTTGCGCACGTTGCGGCGCTGGATCACCTCCTGCAGCGCGATGGCATCGGGCTGCAGGCGCTTGAGTTCGGCCAGGATGGTACGGCGGCGGCTTGGCCAGTCTTCGCGGTCATGATGGAGGTTGAAGGTGACCATGCTCATGCCTGGCGCGCTGGCGATGTCCACCGCTGGCGATGCGACCTGCGGCACCGCTGCCAGCGTCAGCCCTGGCAATGCCAATGCAATGGCCAGCCCCAGGGCGCGCACCGTCGCGCGCACTCCCTCCCCTTGTTGCTTCATCGTTACTGCCCCTTGCGCTCGGCGCGGCGCACCGCGCCCGGTACATCGATCTCGACCCGTGCCGGCAGCTGGTGCACGTGCAGTTCCTTGTTGATCCATTCGGCCGCTTCGCCGTTGATGGTCGCCTCGCCCGGATCACCGGCGTACGGCCAAGGCAACACCACGCCACCGACCGGTGGCACCAGGCCCGGCTGCACCTCCAGCACCAGCTGCTTGTCGCTGCGCTGCAGGCGGTAATTGAGCTGGCCCTGCGGCGTGCGAAGGCCCTGCACGGCGATGCCCTCGCCCTGCAGCCAGGCCGTCGGGATGCCGGCGGCCAACACCAGCGCATCGTCCATGTCACGACTGTAGGCGAACATGTCCAGGGCCGAGCGCACGAAGTCCGAGGCGACCCAGGCATGCGGCAGGTCACCGACGAAGAACGGCTTGCGCGGCGTGCGCGAGACCACTTCGGCCCACTGGTTCCAGGCCTGCGGCGCACGGTCCTTGAAGAAGAACTCGGTCGCCTGCCAGGCGCGATCGCGCCAGCCCAGGCGAACGAAGGCGGCCACGTTGCGCCATTCGTACGGCGTGTAGTCCTTCCACTCGCGCTTGCCATCGCGGCGGGCCACGAATTCCTTCCAGTAGCGCTCGAAGGTCGCCTCCAACGCCTGCTGCGGCAGCCGGCCCTGCTCGCCGCCCGGCGCCAGCGCGATGGTGGTCGAGGTCGCGTCGAAATCGCCCAGCTCGGCCGAGCCCGGCAGGTAGTCGATGTTGTGCTGCTGCATCGCCGACAGCAGTGACGCCTGCAGGTCATCACGGAACTGGTCACGCGACTCGGCGATCTGCATCGCTTCGACCTTGCCCAGCTGGGCCGCCAGCGATGCCGCGTCCTTGTAGCCGCGCAACGCCCAGAAATTATCCCAGTACGAATGCATCGGCTTGGCCGAATAGCCTTCGTGGCTGATCGAGGCCGGCATCATCCCGTAGAACGCCGGATTGCGCGCACGGTTCTCTTCGGTACGCTCGCTGGCACGCAGCTGCTCCATGTAGCTGTAGGCGCCCTGCACGTGCGGCCACATCAGCTCGGCGAAGGTGCTGTCGCCGGTATAGCGCCCATATTCGGCGATGCTGTAGATCAGCTCACCGTGGCTGTCGTTCTCCGGCACCGGGTCGCTGCCGCGCGCATCGACACAGCACGGTACCTTGCCGTTCTCGAACTGGTAAGGCGCATACCAGTTGATGTAGTCACGCACGGCATCGCTGCGCCCCATGCGCAGCAGGCCTTCGGAAATCATCGCGCCGTCGCGGATCCAGCTGCGCGCGTACGAGCGCGTGCCCGGCTGCAGGCGCGGGCCGACCCGCGAGATCAGCATGTGCGCCACGGCGGTGCGCAGGGTGTCGACCAGGGCCTGGCCTGCCGCCGGCACCTGCAGCGAGACCACGCCCAGCGCGTGCCGCCACTGTTCGGCCACCTGCGCCTGCGCCTTGGCCACGTCCAGCGCCTGCGGCGCCCAGCTCCCGGTCTGCGGCAGCACCACTGCCACTTCGCGGCTCTGCCCGGGTTCCAGCTTGATCGTATACAGCAGCGCACCGGACGCCATGCCGGTACTGTCCTTCACTGCCGTAGTGGCCGGATACTTTCCGGACGCAAGATGCATCGCATCGAGCTTGCCATCGAACGTGCTGGCGAAACGGGCATCGGGCACCTGCAGTGGATAGATGCGCGGCTCGCCGTTGATGCGTACCAGCTGTTCGCCCACGTCCAGCGCATCGATGCGGCTGAAGCCGCCGACGGTGTTGAGGAACTGGGTCGGCGGGTTGACCTGCCAGGGGCGGATCGCCAGCGCCAGGGTGTACTCGTGCGCCACCTTGTCCGGATTGCTCAGCCGATAGCGGCCGATCAACTGCGCGCGCTCCGGCGTGCCCTGCACGAAGCTGGTCACCGCCAGGCCGGCCTTCTCGTGCACCCAGTCGACGTTGGCGATCGGAAGATAGTGGTCCTGCAGCGACTGGGTAGTGGCCACCTTCGACCAGTCCAGCAGCTTGCCGTCGAGGCGGATGAACGGCTCGATGCTGAAGCTGCCCTTGGCCGGCTCCAGCGCACCGTCCTCGCTGATCAGCGCCTGTTCCTGGCCGCCATCGAGGCCGAGCAGGGTCCAGTACGGCTGTTCGCCCACATACGCACGCGGCAGCGAACCGCGCGGCAGGTCGGCCGCCACCGAGGACAGGAAGGCGTTCGGCGTGGCGGCGAACGCCAGCGGCTTGAGCGTGATGTCACGGATGCCATAGCGCCAGTTCGGGCCATCGAGCAGATCGAAACGCACGTAGCGTGCGTCGGTGTCCGGCAGCGCCAGCCAGTCGCGGCCACCCGCACCGCCGGTCACCTCGCGCACAGTGCGCCAGTCCCGGCCATCTTCGGACGTCCGCACGGTGTAACGATTGGCTTCCAGGTTCGGCAGCCAGTCGATCACCGCACCGCCGATCTCGCGGCTCTTGTGCAGGTCCAGGCTGATGGTCTGCTGCTTGACCCCGCCGCTGATCCAGAACGTATCGCCCTTGCCATCGATCATGCGGTCCTGCAGCGCGGTGGCGGTATCGGCGATGACCGATGGCACCAGTGCCGAATCATCCTGCGGTGGCAGGCCCTGCAGGGTCAGCTTGTCGAAGCACACCGTGCCGCGGCCACCGACCTTGCTGTAGATCGTGAACTCGACCGCGGCGCTGCGCGCCATCTCCTTCTCGGGCGACGGCCCCCACGCCTTGTCGATCTGGCGACGCCGGTATTCGACCGGTGTCCACGCCTTGGGGAAGCTGTAGCCCGGGCGGTTGACCCACCAGACGTTGTCGCCGCTGGCATCGATCAGCTTGAACTGCAGGTCGTTGGCCGGCGAATCACCACGCAGCTGGAAGCCGAAACGGTAGTTGACCGGGTAGTCGATGTTCAGCGCGCGGCGGATGCCGACGTAGCCGGAGACCTTGTGGAAATCATAGTCCAGGCACAGGGCACGGCCGCCGCCGGCGCCGCTGACCGGCCGCAGCGAACCACTGACCTGGTCGGACAGCACCAGTTTCCAGGCGCCGATATCGTCGAAGTCGTCCAGCACCTTCGGCGCCGGCAGTGCCGGTGGTGCGGCGATCGCCAGGGAGGTCCACAACAGTCCCAGTCCAACGGCGATCGCTCGCTTCATCCCTTGACGCTCCCCAGCAACAGACCTTGGATGTAGTACCGCTGCAGCACCAGGAACAGCGCCAGCACCGGAACCACGGTGACCACCGCGCCAGCCATCATCATTTCCACGTCCATGATGTGTTCGCGCGAGAGGGTGGCCAGCGCCACCGGCAAAGTGTAGTGCTCCTGGTCGGTCAACACGATCAGCGGCCACATGAAATCGTTCCATGCGCCCATGAAGGTGAAGATCGCCAGGGTCACCAGCACCGGCTTGAGCATCGGCAGCACGATCTGGAAGAAGATGCGCAGCTCCCCTGCCCCGTCGATGCGCGCCGCTTCCAGCAGTTCGTCCGGGATCGAACGTGCGTACTGGCGTACCAGGAAGATGCCGAACACGCTGGCCAGCGCCGGCACGATCACGCCGCCGAAGCTGTTGACCAGCCCCAGCTGCTTCATCAGCAGGAACAGTGGCAGCATCGCCACCTGCGCTGGAATCACCAGCGCCGCCATCAGTACCTGGAACAGGCGCTCGCGGCCGACGAAGTTGAGCTTGGCGAAAGCGTAACCGGCCATGGTGTTGAGCAGCAGCGAGCCGATCGTGATGCCCAGCGACACCAGCAGGCTGTTGGCGAAGTTGCCGCCCATGCCGGTGCGCGCGAACAGTTCATGGTAGTTGTGCGTGGTGATGCTCGAAGGCAGCAGCGGCGGCGGGAAATGGCTGGCCTCGCCCTGCGGCATGAACGAGACCGAGACCATCCACAGCAGCGGTGCCAGGCTGACCAGGGCCAGCACCAGCAACGCACCATTGATCATCCACGGGTACCAGCGCGACTGGCCGATTTCACGACTCATACCAACTGCCTCTTGCGGCCGAAACGCAGCATCACGGTGGTCACCGCCAGGATGATCAGGAACAGCAGGAACGCCACGGCGGAGGCGCGTCCCAGGTTCCACCACTTGAAGCCTTCCTCGAACATGAAATACAGCACGCTGACGGTGCTCTGCAGTGGGTCGCCGCGGGTCATCACGTAGGGTTCGGCGAACAGCTGGAAGTAGCCGGACACGGTAATCACCCCGACCACCAGCAGCACCGGGCCGAGCATCGGCAGGGTGATGTGCAGGAACTGCTTCCAGCGCGAGGCACCATCGATGCGCGCCGCTTCGTACAGGTCATGCGGGATCGCCTGCAGGCCGGCCAGGAAGATCACCATGTTGTAGCCGAAGTTCTTCCACACCGCGAACAGCATGATGGTCGGCATCGCCCAGTTGGGATCACCCAGCCAGTCGATCGGGCTGATGCCCAGATGGCCCAGGCCGTAGTTCACCAGGCCATAGCTGGTATGGAACAGGTAGCGCCAGATCACCGCCACCGCCACCAGCGTGGTCACCACCGGCGCGAACAGGGCCGTGCGGAACAGGGCCTTGAAGCGCGCGGCCGGTGCATTGAGCAGCATCGCCGCGCCCAGCGACACGCCGATCGACAACGGCACGCCGATCAGCACGAAGTAGGTGGTGTTCCACAGCGACTTCCAGAACATCGGCGTCTGCAGCAGGTCGATGTAGTTGCCCAGGCCGACGAAGCGCAGGTTGCTGCTATCGGCCAGTGCATAGAGGTCGAAGTCGGTCACGCTCAGTGCAAGCGCCGAGGCGACCGGCAGGCCGAAGAACACGCCCAGCACGATCAGCGAGGGGCCGGCGAAGATCCAGCCGGCCAGCGAAGTACGTTTCATTGCGCGCTCCCGGCGGCCACGGCGCTGCTCGATTGCGGCGACGGCGCGCGCTCCTGCAGGCGTTGTTGTTCATGCATCCAGCGGCGCTTGGCCAGCACCTTGTCCACGCGCTGGTCCAGCTCTTCCACGGCCTTGTCCTGCGGCAGGCCACCGCGCACCACCTTCTCGGTGACGATGCGCATTTCCTGCACGATGCGCTCCCATTCGAGCACCTTCGGCGTCGGCCTGACCCGCTCCAGCTGATCGCGGAACGCGGCCGCCAGCGGGTCATTGGCCAGCGACGGCGTGTTCCACGCACTGCGGCGCGGCGGCAGGTCGCCAATGATCGAATGGAAGCGTGCCTGGATTTCCGGCCGCGACAGGAATTCGATCAGCTTCCAGGACGCCTCCTTCTGCTGCGACTTGCGGAAGATCACCAGGCTGGTACCACCGGCGATGCCCGCGCCCGGACCGTCCGGCCCCGGCAGCGCGGCGGTGCCCCACTGCCCTTCCAGTTCCTTCGGCTGCAGCTTCTTGAACTCGCGGATGTTCCAGGGGCCGGAGATGTAGAACACGTTGAAGCCGCGGAAGAATTCGTCCCAGACATTGGAGATCTGCGTCTCGGACATCTTCGGCGCCCAGCCCTGCTCGAACATGTTGGCGTAGAAGCCCAGCGTGCGGCGGAACCCCGGGCTGGAGAAATTGCCCCGGGTGTCGTCGTCACGCAGCAGCGGGTCGGGCTGCTGCAAGGCCAGCGACAGCTGCTGCTCGAACTCGTTGATCGGCATCAGCACCGCGTAGCGGCTCGGGCCCTGCATGCGCTTGATCGCCGCCATCTGCTCTTCCCATTCCTGCCACGTACGCGGCGGGTGGTCGTAACCGGCCTTGGCCAGCAGGTCCTTGCGGTAGTAGATCAGGCGCGTATCGACGTACCACGGCACGCCGACCAGCCCGCCGTGGATCACGTTGGTATCCCAGATGCCCTGGAAGTAGTCCTTCGGGTCGACCACGGTGGAGCGCTGCACGAACGGCTGCAGCGGGGTCAGCGCGTCGAGTTCGGCGAACTCCGGCACCCAGGTGTTGCCAAGCTGGCACACGTCCGGCAGGCCGTCGGCGGCGAACGCGGTCAGCAGCTTCTCATGCGCGGCGGTCCACGGGATGTTCTGCACATCCACCTTGATGCCGGGGTTTTCGGCCTCGAATTCGTGGATCAGCTCGCTGACCACCTCGGCTTCGCGGCCCATCGCCCAGAAGCGCACGGTGGTGGTGCCCGGTTCGGTACGGGCGCAGCCGGCCACGGCCAACGCGGCCAGGGCAGGCAGCGCCCAGCGGCGCAGGCGGTCGATCCAGTTCGGCATCGGGCTACTTGCCCTGGCCTGTGGTGCGGTTGGCATTGTTCTTCTGTTCCTGCGCGGCAGCCGCGCGTGATTCGGCGATACCCACCGCGCGTGCTGCCGCGGCCTTTTCGTCTTTCTGCAGTTCCAGCGGCTGGAACGAGCCTTCCGGCGCCAGCCAGCCACCGCTGAACCCGGCCCGCTCCAGGCCCTTGCGGATGTACGGGTTCTTCTTCATCACTTCCCAGACGAAGTCATCGCGGTAGTTGGCGATCATGGTCAGGATCGGGCCCTGGTCGATGGCGATGTAGTCGCTGGCGACCCAGCCGCGATCGGGAACCAGGCGACCGGTCTTGATCGGGATGTCGTAGTTGAAGCTGGGGTTGAACGAATCCAGGAAGCCGTAGCTGGAATAGATGTAGTCGCCAAAGCGCTTGTGCATCTCCAGCGTGGCCGGGATCACCTGCTCGGGGGCGAACACCACCGAGGCGATCGCAGCGGTCGGGGCGATGGTGCCGTCATCGAAGTTCTCGCGCAGGCCGGCGCCGCGCGAGGAGTAGTGGCGGAACTGGCGCTGCTCGCCGCGGTACTCCTGCGTGGTGTTCTGCGGACCATCGCTGGCGGTCAGGCCCCACACGTTCTCGCCATACTCCTTCCACTGCATCGGGTTGGCGATGGCATATTCGCGCTGGGCCAGCGCGGCCGACCGGCTGTTGAGGAAATAGGTGCTGCCGCGCTCGCGCATGTAAGCGTCCTGGATGTCGCGGAAGTCGATCCAGACGTGGCTGTACTGGTGGCCGAACAGCGGGCCGAAGGACAGGTATTCCTGGCCCTGGTAGACGCCCCAGTCGTTGTCGTAGGTACGCGTCCACACCGTCCACGCGTCCGGGCTGACCGGGTGCGTCGGCGAGCCCAGGGCGAGGATGTACACCATCATCGCCTCGTTGTAGCCCATCCAGTCGTGGTCGATGAAACCGCTCTCCGGGAACCAGCCCATCGAGATCAGCGGTGCACGCTGCTGCAGCCACGGCCAGTCGACCTTCTTGTACAACGTATCGGCGATCTGGCGGATTTCCTTCTCGCGCGGATCATCACCGTCGTAGTACGACTGCGCGAACAGCACGCCCATCATCAGCAGCGCGGTATCCACCGATGACAGCTCGACCCAGCTGTCGTAGCGACGGCCTTCCTGCATGTCCAGGAAGTGGTAGTAGAAGCCCTTGTAACCGGCCTTGCCGGTGCGCTGCGGGCCCATCGGCACGTCGCGGAAGAACTTCAGCGTGGTCAGCGTGCGGTCGATCGCCTGGTTGCGGCTGACCCAGCCGTTCTCGATGCCGATCGGATAGGCGGTCAGCGCGAAGCCGACCGAGGCGATGCTGGCGAACGGCCGCGACGGGTAGCGGTCCGGGGTCAGCCCGTTGACCTCGTTGGTGGTATCCCAGAAGAACTGGAAGGTGCGGCGCTCGATGTCATCGAACAGCGGCGGCAGCTCAGGCTTCATGGGCCGAGGCGGTGCATCGGCCTCGATCAGGATCACCGGCGGGCGCGGTTTGGCAGGTTCCTGCTGGGCCGGCTGGCAGGCGGCCACGGCCAGGCTCAGCGCTGCGGCGGACAACAGATGGCGTGCCTGCATGGCGCGGTTCCTCCGGTGGTCTGATCGATGGGAAAGCATACCGTCCAATGATCTGAAATCGTTTACAAGGTGTGTGCTTAAAAAACCACGAAAAACGTGGCCTGACACCGCGATCATTGCCCACGCCGCTGCCCCCTGGCCGGCAGCGGCGTGGGCAATGGACCGGCACGGGGCCGGCCATTGCCGTTTTCACCGATGCCGCCAGCGAGCCGGCGGCATCGGGTCATGCATCACCGCCCGGGCTTAGAAGCGGAAGCCCACTTCGGCCTTGACCTGGCGCGGCGTACCGACGATGTCGCCGGTCTCGTTGTAGCTCACCAGCAGCTTGCCGTCGCTCTTCACGTAGTTCAGGTTGGAGAAGTTGTCGAAGTTGAGCACGTTGATGATGTCGATACGCGCATACAACTCGGTATCGCCGGCCAGCTTGAAGGTCTTGGTCGCCTGCAGGTCAAGCGACCGGTAGCCGAAGATCTTGCCGCCGAGCAGGAAGCGGCCGTTGCCCCCCGGGTAGCCGGCGGCCGGGGTCGGCAGGCAGTTCGGGTTGCCGGCCTGTGCCACGCAGGACCAGTCGTTGCCCGCCACCGGGGTGGCCAAGGTCAGCTTGCCACCGAAGGTGATGCCCCAGAAGCCATCGTAGGAGCCCGTGACCACCAGACGGTGGCGCGGCGCGCCGTTGGACTTGATGTATGGGTATTCGCCGATGGTGCCGCGATCGAACGAGTAGTGCTCGTCGATGTTGCGGTTGTGGCGCGCAGTGGTCCAGGTATAGGCGATCGAGGTACCCCAGCCACTTTCCTTGGTGTACGGCTTCTGCGCAGACAGGAGGATCTGGGTAGCGCGGGTCTTGATGCCCTGCTGGCCAATGATCAGGCTGCCGAAGCCGGGGATGTTGCAACCCCACGGTTGGCCGTAGGTTGGCTTTTCGGCACCACACAGCATCTGGTTGTCGAAGAAGTTGCCGTTGCGGAAGCGATTGCCCAAGGTGTAGGCGAAGCCATCATAGGTCAGCGTGCGCGAGATGGTGGCGTCGGTCAGCCACTCCCCGATCTGGTTGCTCATGCCCAGGCTGAACTGGTCCGCGTAGGGCACCTTCAAGTTGTTGTTGAGCAGGTCCACTTCCAGGCCTTCGTTGCTGGTACTGCCCAGCAGGGCCTGCACGTTGCCGATGCCATTGAGCAGGTTCGGGTTCCAATCGAAGCACGGGTTCTGCCCGTACAGGCAGGCTCCGCTGCGCGGGTCGCGGAAGTACACGGTCGGCTGCGGCAGGGCCAGCTTGGTGGTTTCCAACGCCAGGTAGTCGAAAAGATCACGGTCGTAGGAACGACCGGCGCCACCATGGATCACATGCTGCTCGTCGGCATTGATGTCATACGAGAAGCCCAGCCGCGGCTGCCAGGCATCCTTGAATGCCTTGCGGTTGTGGCCGTTGCTGATGTAGTCGTTGATGTTCAGGCCGCTCAACGCGAGCGTCTGCGCGTAGCTCTGCCCGGCCGGGCCATGCGGATCCTGCGCATTGAGCGCGCTGACCACTTCCGGCGGGGTCACGAAGTCCAGGTAGGTCGGGTTCTTCTCGTAGTCCCAACGCAGGCCAAGGTTCAACTGCAGGTGGTCGTTGACCTGCCAATCGTCCTGAATGAACAAGCCAATCTGCGTGGTCTTCGAGCGTACTTCCGGCAACACGCCACTGACACCAGTAATCGGCTTGGTGAACTGCGCCTTGTACGGCGTATCAATGCCAAATTCCGGGTTGCCCACGGTGTAGTAGAACTGCGGGTTGATCTGCTGCGCGTCGGAGGCGTACAGATTGATCTTCTTGTACTTGGCGCCCATCTTGATGGTGTGGTCGCCAGCCCACTCCAAGCCGTCCAGGGTCAGGTTGTCTTCGATCGACCAGCCCTTCTGGCCCTTCACCTGCGAGGCGAAGGCGCTGGCACCACCGATTTCCACAATGGTGCGTTCCTGCGGGGTGTTGCCGTCGATGTCACGGCCGTCCGGCGCGGTGTACACGTAGCCGTTGCCCAGGGTCAGCGGCAGCGGGTTGTTGAACGACTTCTCGTGGGTGACCATCAGCTCGTTGTAGAAGCGCTCACCGCTGTGATTCCAGCGCAGCGCGAAACGACGGTCTGTGTTGTCAGTGACCTTGCCATGCTCCTTGGAGGTCTGGTCACTGAACTGCTGCTGATTCTCGTCACGATCCTGGACTGTGAACTCGATGCGGTCGTTGTCGGTCGGCTCGACGTCGATCTTGGCGAAGATCAGGTCCTGCTTGAACGGCTGGCTGGCCGGGCCCAGGCCGGCGGCGGCCGCCGCCGGCAGCTGCGAGGCAGCACTGGTTACCGCGCCATTCGGGGCAATGGTCACTGGCAGATCGAAACGCTTGGCTTCGTAGGTCACGAAGAAGTGGGCCTTGTCCTTGATGATCGGACCGCCCAGCGCGAAGCCGTATTCCTTCTCCGCCGATTCTTCCTTGCTCTTTCCCGGCTGGCGTTCGGCCGGGGTCATCGCACGCATACTGTCGTTGGTGTAACGATAGAAGGTCTCGCCCTTGAACTCGTTTGTACCCGACTTGGTCGCAGCGGTGATCGCGGCGCTGGACACCTGGCCGTACTCGGCCTTGTAGTTGCCGCTGATGACCTTGTATTCACCGATGGCGAGCTGCGGGAACGGGTTGCCTGCGCTGCCGGACTGGCCGGCCACGCCGCCGCCCTTGACGTAGCTCTTCTGGCCCACACCGTCAATGTACACGTTGGTGCCGTCGGCGTTGGTCGCACCGCCGCGCAGCGAGGTGTTGCCCTTGGCGTCACGGGTGAAGATCATGCCCGGCACCGCGTCGGCGAACTCCAGGAAGTTGCGCGACACCTGCGGGGTGGTCTGGATCTGCTGCAGGCTGACGGTCTTGCCGACTTCGGAGGTGCGCACTTCCTGCAGCAGGGTCGGCGCGACGACGTTGACGGTGTCCAGGTTGGTGGCCGCGGTCGAACCGGGGGTGCTGCTGGCGGCACCGGCAAAGTTCAGCGTCGCGGTCGAGGCCACGGTGACGGTGACCTTCTGGGTCTGGCCGTTGGCGACCACGTCATAGGTACCCGGGTCCAGGCCCATCAGCGAGTAGCTGCCGTCGGCGCGGATGGTGCCACGGCGGACGGTACCGGTGGCCACGTTGGTGGCGGTCACTTCGGTACCTGCCTGGGCGCCGGCAACCTGGCCGCGCAGGCTGGCGTTGGCCGACTGCGCCATGACGTTGGGGGCGGCGGCCAGCATCAGGCAGCTGACCAGTGCGGTGCTCAGCAGCCGGCGCGCCGGCATGCGGAAGGTGGTATGCATCATCAACTCAATCTCCGGGTGGCGGTAACCGCTTGCGCGGTCCCTGCGATCAGTCAAAAAAAAGAAGGAACGCCTCTGGCTTCAATGGCCGGATGGCGGAGTGGTGGAATCGCGAACTATCAAGCGGGGAACCAGGGTCTGCTTGTCCCCTGTCCCATCCGTGGAGGTGCCGTCCATCAACTGCATCAGACGCGTCATGGCCCGGTCGCCGAGCTCGGCGATGCTGACCTGCATGGTGGTCAGCGACGGGTGGACGAAACGCGCCAGTGGAATGTCATCGAAACCTGCCAGGGCAACATCGGCCGGCACATGGACACCAGCCTGCGTGAACGCATACAGGCAGCCCAGGGCCATCATGTCGTTGGCGGCGAACACGGCATCGGGCAGCGCTCCGGCTGCCAGCAACTCCTGACCGGCGCGATGGCCGGAAGCTTCGTCGAAATCACCGGGCAGCTCGATGCCCTCGGCGCCACTGCCAAACGCTACCAGCGCGTCACGGAAGCCGCGCAGGCGCTCGCGCGCGTCGAAGTTGAGGTCCGGGCCAGAAATGAAGGCAATGCGGCGGTGGCCGGCGTCCAGCAGGTGGCGGGTCATCGCCATCGCACCGGCGTGGTCGTCGATGCTGAGCACCGGATGGTCCTGCCCGGGCAGATAGGTGTTGATCAACACCGTCGGCAGCGACTGCGGCAGGTTGTCGGTCAGGAAGCCCGGGCTCTCGGCATAGGGCGAGAGCACCAGCAGGCCGTCGACGCGGCCGCGCATGGCACGCAGGGCGGCGCCCTGCTGTTCCTGGTCGCCGTGGTAGCTGGACACCAGCAGGTGCTGGCGGCGGTTGCGGGCCACGCCGTCGATGCCGCGCATCAGTTCGGAGAAGAATTCGCCGTACAGGTCAGGCAGCACCACGCCCACCGTATTGGTGCGGCGGCTGCTCAGGCTGCGAGCGGCGGCATGCGGGGTGTAACGCAGCCGTGCGGCCACCTCCAGCACAAGCTGGCGGACCGGTTCGGCGACATTTTCATGCCCGTTGAGCGCGCGGGAAACCGTGGCCACGGAGACCCGGGCTTCGCGTGCGACGTCTTTGATTGTGATAGCTGCCTTGTTCACGAAGCCGCCCTCCACGGCTTGGACCTACCAGCATTGGCGCGGAATGTAAGCGTTTCCATCTGGGCTTGTAAACAGTCCGTTAGGCGAATGTCCCGAAATGGACATGAAAACCTGTCCGTGGCCAGGCCCTTGCGGACCCGCCAGGACAGTGCGGGACAAGGGCTCAGCCCTGTTCTGACGGGGTATGTGCGCGGATGGACAGCGCGTGGATATCGGTGTCCATCATCGACCCCAGCGCGGCATAGACCGCGCGATGCCGGGCCAACGGAGCCAGTCCGGCGAAGCGTTCACTCACCACATGGACGTTGAAATGGCCGCGCCCGTCGCGCGCGCCGGCATGGCCAGCATGGCGATGGCTGTCATCCTCGATCTCGAGCACGCTGGGTGCCAGCGCCTGCTGCAGCGCATCACGGATCCGCTCGATCCGTTCCGCGTTCACGGCAGGACCTTGCGGAACGGGCGTACCTGCACGCGGGTGTAGACGCCGGCAGCCACGTACGGGTCGGCATCGGCCCAGGCCTGGGCCTGCGGCAACGACTCGAACTGCGCGATCACCACCGAGCCGCTGAAACCGGCCGGGCCCGGGTCTTCACTGTCCACCGCCGGGCACGGGCCGGCCAGCAGCAGGCGTCCCTCGTCGCGCAGCGCGTGCAGCCGCGCCAGGTGTTCCGGCCGCGCCTGCAGCCGCTGCGCCAGCACATCCTGGCCGTCATACCCTTCGATCACATACCACACCGGCATTTCCTCGCTTGCGTTGTCGGGTCCGCAGATTCTAGCCAATGCAGCCCCCGCCCCGGTCCGGCTGGACACTGGCGCGGCAAAGGCTTACTCTAGACTCCATTGCACGTGGCTGGATGCAGCGGCCCGTCGGTTTTTGCGGCCAACGCAGCCCCCGACGACCGTCCCGCTGCTTCAAACCGGACCACCCGGCCGGGCCACGTAGACGACCTCCCCGTAGTTCTGTCGCTGCCGTTTACCGCGGCGCGTCCCGCTGTTTGATATGTGTGGAATCGCGCCGATCCCGGCGTGTCTGGCGCCTTGGGGCTCCGTGGCGTTGGCCCGGCGAACCCGGTGCCGCGACTGGTCCGTTGCAATCCTGATCTCCATTAGATGACTTCCGAACTCGCGCTCGACGCGAACCCGCCAACCCGGCCGCCCGCCCCCCAGCAGCAGGAAATGCCGCTGGCCGTGGTGCATGGGCAACCGGTCCTGCAGATTCCGCAGGACCTGTACATCCCGCCGGACGCGCTGGAAGTCATCCTGGATGCCTTTGAAGGCCCGCTGGACCTGCTGCTGTACCTGATCCGCCGCCAGAACCTGGATGTACTGGACATTCCCGTTGCCGAGATCACCCGGCAGTACGTGGAGTACATCACCGTGATGCGCGAGCTGCGCTTCGAGCTGGCGGCCGAATACCTGGTGATGGCCGCGATCCTGGCCGAGGTGAAGTCGCGGATGCTGCTGCCGCGCCCGGTCAGCGAGGAAGGCGATGAAGCCGACCCGCGCGCCGAACTGGTGCGCCGGCTGCAGGAGTACGAACGCTTCAAGCAGGCCGCCGAGAACATCGACGCCCTGCCCCGCCAGGACCGCGATACCACCGTGGCACATGCCTTCATGCCCGAACGTGCCACGGTGAAGCTGCCGCCGCCGGTGGACCTGAAGGAAATGCTGCTGGCCCTGCACGACGTGCTCAAGCGTGCCGAGCTGTTCAGCGGCCACGCCATCAAGCGTGAGGCACTGAGCGTGCGGCAACGCATGGGCGAAGTGCTGGGACGCCTGGAAGATGGCAAGTTCTATCGTTTTGAAGGGCTGTTCACCGCCGAAGAAGGCAAGCTGGGCGTGCTGGTCACGTTCCTGGCGGTGCTGGAGCTGGCCAAGGAACAGCTGCTGGACATCGTCCAGGAAGAACCGCTGGCGCCGATCTACGTGAAGTCGCTGGCGGCTGGCAACACCAATGCCCCGCTGCAGTTCAGCAGCGAGTTCGACGACAACGACGACGACGCCAATGCAGACGAGTGAGCGCTGACTGCCGATGGATCAATCGCTGATCAACCGCATTGTCGAGGGTGCCCTGCTGGCTTCCAGCCAGCCGCTCACCCTGGCCCAGCTGAAGGACCTGTTCCCGGAAGAGGAACCGGCACCGCCGGGCAGCATCGAACGTGCGCTGGAACGCCTGCGCGAGGCCTGCGAAGGCCGCGGCGTGGAACTGGTCGAGGTCGCCTCCGGCTTCCGCTACCAGGTCACCGGCGAAGTGCATGGCTGGATCAGCCGGCTGTGGACCGAACGCAAGACCCGCTACACCCGTGCCACCCTGGAAACCCTGGCGCTGATCGCCTACCGGCAGCCGATCACCCGCGGCGAGATCGAACAGGTGCGCGGCGTGGCGGTCAGCAGCAACATCATCCAGGCGCTGGAAGAACGCGAGTGGATCCGCGTGGTCGGCCACCGCGACGTGCCCGGCAAACCGGCGCTGTTCGGCACCACCAAGGGCTTCCTGGACTACTTCGGGCTGAAGCGGCTGGACGAACTGCCGCCGCTGTCGGAGCTGAAGGACCTGGGCGAGCTGGAACCGCAGCTTGCCCTGGACCGCGATGCGCCGGCCGTCGCCGGTGCCGAGGGTCCGGACATCTCGGCCGGCGCCGATGGCGCTGCCGCGAACGATGATGCCAGCCTGGCCGGCAGTGACACCCCCGATTCCGCCGATGCAGCCCCTGCGTCGGCCACCGATGAGCAAGCACCTTCGCCCCTCGATGATGGGCACCCCGATTCCGCGCCGGGCGAGCGCGCGGTGCCCCTGAACGAACGCGAAGACAACGCCGTCGCGATGACGACCGTGGCTGTTGACCAAGCCGATTCCGAACCAGAGGCCGACCTCGAAACCGTCGGCCGGAGCAAAACTGATGAGTGACACCCCCCGTAACAAGCTCTCGCTGAAGCGCGAAGCCACCTCCGAACAGTTCAAGCTGGAAGAACGCCTGCACAAGGTGCTCGCCCAGGCCGGCCTCGGCTCGCGCCGCGCGCTGGAACAGCGCATCGCCGAAGGCCTGGTCAAGGTCAACGGCGAAGTCGCGCAGACCGGCATGTCGGTCAAGAGCGGCGACAAGATCGAACTGGATGGCCGCGGCTTCGTCGCCACCGCCCTGGCCGAGCCGTCGCGCGTGCTGGTCTACAACAAGCCGGAAGGCGAAGTGACCACCCGCGATGATCCGGAAGGCCGCCCGACCGTGTTCGAGTCGCTGCCGCCGCTGAAGGGCGCGCGCTGGATCGCCATCGGCCGCCTGGACATCAACACCACCGGCCTGCTGCTGGCCACCACCGACGGTGAGCTGGCCAACGCCATGATGCACCCGTCGTTCGAGGTCGAGCGCGAGTACGTGGTGCGCGTGCGTGCGCCGGAAGGCGAGGAAAAGGTCTCTGACGCCATCGTCGACCGCCTCACCCGTGGCGTCGCGCTGGAAGACGGCCCGGCCAAGTTCGATGAGATCGAACGCATCGGCGGCACCGATTCGCACGACTGGTTCCGCGTCGTGGTAAAGGAAGGCCGCAACCGCGAAGTGCGCCGGCTGTGGGAGTCGCAGGGCTGCCAGGTCAGCCGCCTGAAGCGCACCCGCTATGGCAAGGTGAGCCTGCCGCGCGAACTGGCCCGTGGCCATTCGGTGGAACTGGGCACCACGCAGGTTGAAGCCCTGCGCGCCCAGCTGAAGCTGGAAGAAGGCGCACCGTCGGCACTGACGCTGCAGCCGGTGATCGGCCAGCGCCGCGCGGCCAAGACCACCGTGCGCGTGCGCGAAGGTGGCCGTGGCAACGCCTACGTCAACGGCCACAACACCGCCGACGAAGGCCGCGAGCTGCGTCGTTTCGACAACGTCCGCGAAGACCGCGGCCGTGGTCGCGGCGGCAAGGGTGGCGGCTTCAAGGGCGGCCTGACGGTCAGCGGTGAAGCGGCAGCCAAGCAGTCGCAGAAGCCGTTCAAGCAGCGCGCCCAGAAGAATGATCGTTCGCTGCCGGAAGGCAATCCGGCCGCGTTCCGCACCTGGTACGTGCCGGATGGCGTGAGCACCGGCCCGAGCGGCCATCGCAACGCCGGCCCGGGCGCACGCGGCCCCGGTGCCCGTGGTCCGGGTGCAGGCGGCCAGGGCCGTCCGTACGGCAAGCCGAAGGGCCCGGGCGCAGGCGCCGGTGGCGGCCAGGGCCGTGGCGGCGCAGGCGGCCAGGGTCGTCCGGCCGGTGCGGGCAACCGCTCGCAGGGCCAGGGCAACAAGCACCCGTACGGTCATCCGGGCAACGCGCCGAGCTTCCCGTCCGACCACGCCACGCCGGGCTTCAACCCGTATGGCAGCCCGAAGCCGGCACAGGGCGCACGTTCGGGCGGTCGCGGTCCGGGCGGTGGCAACCACCGTGGCCCGGGTGGTAACCGTGGCCCCGGTGGTCCGGGTGGCAACCGAGGCCCGGGCGGCCCCGGTGGCAACCGCGGTCCCGGCGGCCCGCGCCGCAGCGGCCCGCGCGGCGGCTGATCGGCAGCCACGTTGAAATGCAGAACCCCGGCTCCGGCCGGGGTTTTTCTTTGAAAAGGGGACGGAGGGGATTAAGTCGTTTTCGCCACGCTGTGCGTCGAAGGGCGAAAGCGACTTAATCCCCTCCGTCCCCTTTTGCGTGGCGCTGGAAAGCGGCGGGCGTGGTACCGGTCATGCTGCGGAAAAAGGCGATGAACGGACTCTCGGCGGAAAAACCAGTGTCCTGCGCAACGTGCCCGATGCGATGGCCAAGCAGCAGCAGCTCCATGGCGCGCATCAGGCGCCATTGCTGGCGCCAGGCCTGGTAGCCCATGCCGGTGTCGCGTTGCATCAACCGGCCGACCGTGCGCACGCTCAGGCCCGCACGCGCAGCGAGCTCACCCAGTTCAGGCGGCAACTGCTCGGCCAGCGGCAGGCAGCGCGCGATGCGTGGATCGCGTGGCAGCGGCAGGTCCATCGGCGCCACCGGTGCGGCGGCGATCTCCAGCACGCACAACGCCAATTGATGGTGCGCGCGCGGCGCCCGCCAGTCACGGTCGAACGGCGCCTGCGCGATCGGTTCCAGCAATGCCTGCAGCAGGGGACCGACGCCGATGATCGCCGGCTGCTGCGGCAGCCGTGCCGACAACGTGGCATCGAAATACAGCGAGCGGTAGTCCACGGCCTGGCGCATCTGTGCGCGATGGCGCAGGCCGCCGGGAATCCATGCCGCGCGCGAGGGCGGCAGCAGGCTGATGCGGTCGCCGAAGGTCAGCCGCGTGCAGCCCTGCCGGGTGTACAGCAACTGCGCGCGCGCGTGCTGGTGCCAACCCGAATCATGATCGGCCAGCGACGACGCGATGCCCAGCACCGGTGCGCTCCAGGCATCCGCATCGAAGTGCGCATCCGGTTGCAGCCACGCCATGTCCGATTTCATCCATTTCCTGGCCGGACCGACAGAGTGCGCCACTACGCCGGCCACCACAATACGCGGCCCTGTTTGCGGAGCACCCGCATGTCGCGTCGCCTGTTGTTGCTCACCATCGCGCTGCTGATGTTCCCCCAGTTGGCGCAGACCCTGTACAGCCCGGCCCTGGCCGACCTCGCCGGGCGCTTCGCACTGCCCCCCGGCGCCGCCAGCCAGGCCATGAGCCTGTACCTGTTCGGTTTTGCCGCCGGTGTCCTGCTATGGGGGCGGCTGGCCGACCATGTCGGTCGTCGCCCTGCCCTGCTCTGCGGCCTGGCCGTGTTCGTACTGGCCGCCTGCGGCGGCCTGCTGGCCAGCACGTTCGGCCAGGTCCTGCTGGCGCAGGCACTGGCCGCACTGGGTGCGGCGGCGGCCTCGGTGGTAACCCAGACCGTACTGCGCGATCACCTGAAGGGTCCGGCGTTGGCGCAGGCGTTCTCGTGGATCGGCATGGCGCTGGCCTTGAGCCCGGCGATCGGGCTGGCACTGGGTGTGCTGCTGGTGGACAGCCATGGCTATGCCGGCGTGCAGGCCGGCCTGCTGCTGATGGTCAGCCTGCTGATGCTCGGATGCGCAACGGGCCTGCGCGAGAGCCGCCCTGCGGAAGTCGCGCACACCCCCATGCTTCCACTGTTGTGGCAACTGCTGCGTGATCGCTGGATCTGGTCACAGGCGCTGCTGGTGATGGCGTTCAACGTGGCGATGTACAGCTGGTACGCGCTGGGCCCGTTCGTATTCGAACGCCTGCACTGGCCGCTGGCCTGGTTCGGTGCCAGCGGCGCGCTGCTGGCGCTCGGCTCGGCGCTGGGTGCATGGGGCAATGCTCGCCTGCTGCGCGCAGGCGTTGCCTCCGCCACGCGCATCCGGCTCGCCGCAGGGCTGGTGCTGGCCGGTGGGCTGTTGGCTGCCTTGCTGCACAATCAGCCGGCACTGGTCGCGACGATGGTACCGGTGGTGGCCGGGTTCGGCCTGGCCATTCCCAATGTGCTGGGCCAGGCCCTCCGCGGATACCCGCACTGCCTGGGCAGCGCCGGCGCCCTGTTCGGCCTGCTCTACTACCTGTTGATCGGCGTGGCGATGGCCGTGGTCGGCGCACTGCAACTGCTGGCGCCGACACTCATCGTGTGCGGCGTGCTTGCCCTGTGGCTGCAGCGGCCGGCACGGCTCAGCGCCGGCTGATGGTGAAGGCGGCGCCGTCCACGCCCAGATCCCAGCCCTTGCCGGTGCCGGACAGGGCCAGCGAGATGTCGCCCTTGGTCATCACCTGCGCGTTGCTGGACTTCACGGCACCCGCATGCGCGCCAACCGAGGCGTAGGTGCCCAGCAGCTCGTTGACGCTGACGGCGCCGGTGAAGCTGCCACGGCCATTGGTGATCTTCGACTTGCCCACGGTCAGGCCGCCGCCCTTCACTTCGATACGCACCGGCAGGCTGGTGCCGTTGCTGCAGCTGACCGTGCCGTTGCCGGAAGCGGTCTTGTAGATCAGTGACCAGCCGGACAGGTTGTAGCGCAGCTGGCAATCGAGGTTGCCGGCGGCGTGCGCGGCCGGGGCCAGCGTAGCAGCGGACAGGGCCAGCAGCAGGGCGAAGGGCTTGTTCATGGCAGGACTTCCAGTTCGGTCGGACTGCCGGCGAATCTAGCAGCGCGCGCGTGCACGCTGGATGCAGGCGCGCGCGCTGCGTGGCAGGCATTCAGCCGCCGTCGTGCTGTTTCAGGCCTGCTCGTCCAGGTGGAAGGCATCAGCATCGAGCATCGCCGGGAAACGCGCGCGATGTGCAGCCAGTGCTTCGGCCGAAATGGTGGTGGTCACCACCTGTTCGCGTTCGCGGATCTCCACCTGCGGCTGGCCGAGGAAGTCGATCACCGCGCTGTCGCCGGCGTAGTGCAGCTGGTTGCCGTCCACGCCGACGCGGTTCACCGCCGCCACGAAGCACAGGTTCTCGATCGCCCGCGCACGCAGCAGAGTCTTCCATGCATAGGCGCGCGCCGACGGCCAGTTGGCGACGAAGATCTGCAGGTCGAAATCCAGCTGCTGCGGACGCTCCACATTGAAGCGGTTGCGGCAGAACACCGGGAAACGCAGGTCGTAGCAGACCTGCGGATTGATCCGCCAGCCCTTCCATTCGACGCTCAGGCGCTCACGGCCGGCGGCATAGCGCTCGTGCTCGCCGCCGTAGCGGAACAGGTGGCGCTTGTCGTAGTACTGCAGGCCGCCCTCTGGCGTTGCGAACAGCAGGCGGTTGTAGACGCCGTCGCCCGCGCGCAGCTGCACGCTGCCGATCACTGCCGCGTTCAAGACCCTGGCCTGTTCGCGCACCCAGGCCACGGTCGGCCCGTCCATGCCTTCGGCCTGGGCGATGGCGTCGTTGGAGAAGCCACTGGTGAAGGTCTCCGGCAGGATCACCAGGTCGGTACTGCCGGCCAGCGGTGCCAGCAACGCACCGTAGTAGGCGCGGTTGCCGGCCGGGTCATGCCAGCGGGTGTCGCCCTGGACGAGGGAAATGCGCAGGTCCTGCATGTCCGTGTCTCCGCTCACAGCAGGCGCAGGCGTTCGATCGCCGCGTCCATGGTCGCTTCGTTCTTGGCAAAGCACAGGCGCACCAGGCGCTGGCCGGCCGGCGGAGTCTCATAGAACGGCGACAGCGGAATGGCGGTGACGCCCTTCTCGATGGTCAGCCACTTCACGAACTCATGGTCCGGCAGGTCGCTGATCGCCGAATAGTCGACCAGCTGGAAGTAGCCGCCCGGCACCGGCAGCGCCTTCAGGCGGGTACCGGCCAGCTGCTCGCGGAAGCGGTCGCGCTTGGCCTGATAGAACGCGCCCAGTTCCAGGTGGTGTTCGGGTTCGTCGCGGATCATCGCGGCGAAGCCATGCTGCGCCGGGCCGAAGCTGGTGAAGGTGTTGTACTGGTGCACCTTGCGGAACTCGGCGGTCAGCGCCGGCGGGGCGATCGCATAGCCGATCTTCCAGCCGGTGCAGTGGTAGGTCTTGCCGAAGCTGGAGATGACGAGCGCGCGCTCGCGCAGTTCCGGGTAGCGCAGCGCCGATTCATGGCGACGGCCGTCGTAGATGATGTGTTCGTACACCTCATCGGAGATCAGGTAGATCTGCGTGCCGCGCAGCAGTTCGGCCAGCGCCTGCATGTCCTGCGCCGACAGCATCGCGCCGGACGGATTGTGCGGGGTGTTGACGATCAGCATGCGGGTGCGCGGGGTGATCGCTGCGCGCACGCGGTCCCAATCGACCGCGAACGTCTGCGGATCCAGCGACACATGTACGGCCCTGGCACCGGCCAGGTCGATCGCCGGTTCGTAGCAGTCATACGCCGGGTCCAGCACGATCACTTCCTCGCCGGCACGCACCACGGCGTGGATGGCGTTGAAGATGGCCTCGGTGCCACCGCTGGTGACGGTGATCTCGCTGTCCGCATCGACCTGCGCGCCGTAGCAGTCCAGCACCTTCTGTGCGATGGCCTGGCGCAGCGGCGCCACGCCGGTCATCGGCGGGTACTGGTTCAGCCCGGCGGCCATCGCCTTGGCGGTCTCGTCGATCAGGCGCTGCGGCGCCGAAAAGTCCGGGAAACCCTGGCCCAGGTTGACCGCGCCGTGTTCGGCGGCGAGCTGGGACATCACGGTGAAGATCGTGGTACCGACCTTGGGCAGCTTGGTGGTGGGTTGCATCGGCCTGGGCTGTGGGGGAACAAGGGATCCGAGTTTACGCAATCCGCGCGTCGGTAGCGCCGGCCGCCGGCCGGCAACCTCGGCTGGCAGGTGGCGAAATTGCCGGCCAGCGGCCGGCACTACCCTGTGAATTCACCGCTACAATTGCCGCCGCACTCCGGCATGAAGACCTTTGCCCCTTGAACACCCCTGCATTGCTGGCTGCCAGCGGCCTGAGCTTCTCCCGCAATGACGAGCCGGTGTTCGGCCCGCTGGACTTCCATGTGGACGCCGGCGAAGCCCTGCTGGTGCAGGGCGGCAATGGCGCCGGCAAGACCACCCTGCTGCGCGTGCTGGCCGGCCTGGCCCGGCCCGGTGCCGGCCAGGTGCGGATCGACGGCAAGCCGGCCAGCAATGCCGAGCGCGCGCGCTATGTCGCCTACCTCAGCCACCTGCCAGCGCTGAAACCGGACCTCGGCACGCTGGAAAACCTGCATTTCCTGTGCGGCCTGCACGGACGGCGTGCGCGGCAGATGCCCGGCAACGCGCTGGCCATCGTCGGCCTGGCCGGTTATGAGGACACCCTAGTACGGCATCTGTCGGCCGGACAGAAGCGGCGGCTGGCACTGGCGCGCATCTGGCTGTCGCCGGCGCCGTTGTGGCTGCTGGACGAACCCTATGCCAACCTCGACCTGGAGGGCATCACCCTGGTCAACCGGATGATCTCGGCGCACCTGCGCGCCGGTGGCGCTGCGCTGGTCACCACCCACGGTGCCTATGCCGCACCGCCGGTGCGCACCCGCCAGCTCGACCTCGGCGGTGCCGCGTGATCGCGCCGGGCACCGAACCGGGCCTGTGGCAGACCGCAGGCGCCCTGCTCAGGCGCGACCTGCGCCTGCTCTGGCGCCGCCGCGGCGATGCGCTGCAACCGCTGCTGTTCGCGGTGCTGGTGGTGGTGCTGTTCGCCCTGGCCCAGGGCCGCGAACCTCAACTGCTGGCCGCCACTGCCGGCGCCGTGCTGTGGCTGGCCGTGCTGCTGGCCGGACAGCTGTCGCTGGATTCGCTGTTCCGCTCCGACGCCGAGGATGGCTCGCTGGAACAATGGCTGCTGGCGCCGGTACCGCTGGCCTGGCTGGTGCTGGTGCGCGTGCTGCTGCATTGGGCCACCACTGCGCTGCCGCTGATCGTGGTCAGCCCGCTGCTGGCCGAAATGCTGCATCTGCCGCATGACCAGCTGCCGATGTTGCTGGCATCGTTGCTGCTGGGCACGCCGTTGCTGAGCCTGATCGGTGGCGTGGTCGCCGCGCTGACCGTAGGCATCCGACGCTCTGGTATTCTCGTGGCGCTGCTGTCGTTGCCGCTGTACGTGCCGGTGCTGGTGTTCGGTGCAGGCAGCCTGGCGGCAGCCGGACGCGGACAGGATCCGGTCGGTGCGCTGCTGATGCTGGGCGCCGGCCTGCTGGTCGCGCTGGTGCTGGCGCCGCTGGCCACTGCCGCTGCAATACGTATTTCTCTGAGTTGACCGAGCTGAGAGCCAATCCACCCCTGCTGGATAGCCGCCACGCATGAATCCGATTGTCCGCTGGTTCCACCAACTCGGTTCGCCCCCCACGTTCGACCGTTTCGCTGCCCGCTGGTCGCGGGTGTTCTACCTCGCGGCGGTGCCGGTGCTGCTGGTCGGCATGTGGCAGGCGCTGCTGGTGGTGCCACCGGAAGCCAAGCAGCTGGATAGCTTCCGCATCCTCTACATCCACGTACCCAGTGCCTGGATGAGCCTGTTCGTCTTCGCGCTGATGGCGTTGTATGCGGCCATCGCACTGGTCTGGCGGATCAAGGTCTGCGAGATCCTGGCCATGGCCTGCGCGCCGATGGGTGCCGGCTTCACCCTGATCACCCTGTTGACCGGCAGCATCTGGGGCAAGGGCACCTGGGGCACCTGGTGGGACTGGGACCCGCGCATGACCAGCGAGCTGGTGCTGCTGTTCCTGTACCTGGGCGTGATCGGCCTGTACCACGCCATCGAGGACCGCCGCAGCGCCGCACGTGCGGCCGGCCTGCTGGCCATCGTCGGTGTCAGCCTGCTGCCGGTGATCCGCTACTCGGTGGACTGGTGGGGCGGCCTGCACCAGCGCCAGTCGATCAACGTATTCGGTGAATCGGCGATCAGCAGCGCGATGATCGCGCCGCTGTGGTGGATGGTGATCGGCACCAAGTTCTGGTTCGCCGGTTCGGTGCTGGCCAAGGCCCGCGCCGACAATCTCGACCGCGAGGCCGGCAAGGCCTGGGTCGGCGGCCGCGTCGATGCCGGACGCCCGGCCCGGGAGGCCCAGCCATGACCCACCTGCCCTATGTGATCGGTGCCTACGCGGTGTTCGTGCTGGTGCTCGGCGCCGATGCCATCGGTTCGTGGCTGCGCCTGCGCGTGGCGCGCCGGCTGGCACTGGCCCGCCAGCAGCGCCAGCAGACCCGCGCCGGCAGGCAGGACGCAGCGGCGCCGTTGTCGACGGAGCTGGAACGATGACCCCGGTACAGCGCCGCCGCCTGGTGTGGGTGCTGCTGGCCCTGCTCGCCTCCGGCCTGGCCACCGCACTGGTGGCGATGGCACTGGAGCGCAACATCGCCTACCTGTACACGCCGTCGGAAGTGCTGCGCGGCGATGTCGATGCACAGTCGCGCTTCCGCCTCGGTGGCATGGTGGTGAAAGGTTCCTTCAACCGACCGGTCGGCTCGCTGGAGGCGCGCTTCGAGGTGACCGACGGCGACGCGCAGCTGGCGGTGACCACGTCGCGGATCCTGCCGGACATGTTCGCCGAAGGCACGGCGGTGGTCGCCAGCGGCCGCCTGCAGGACGGCACCTTCGTCGCCGACGAGGTGCTGGCCAAGCACGATGAGAAGTACGTGCCGAAGGAAGTGGCCGACAAGATGGGCGACGCCCATCGCAAGCACGACGTGCCGGTGTCGGCACCCGAGGTGCGCTGAGTGCTGCCCGAACTGGGTCAGATCCTGCTGCTGTGCGCGTTGCTGGCCTCGCTGCTGCAGGTTGGCCTGCCGCTGGTGGGTGCGCAGCGCAACAATACGGCGTGGATGGCGGTGGCACGACCTGCCGCGTTCGCGCAGCTGCTGCTGGTCGCCGGCGCGTTCGCGGTACTGACCGCCGCGTTCGTGCAGCAGGACTTCTCGGTGCGCTACGTGGCCGAGAACTCCAATTCGCTGCTGCCGATGGTCTACCGCTACTCGGCGGTCTGGGGCGCGCACGAGGGCTCGCTGCTGATGTGGGCGCTGGTGCTGGCGCTGTGGACCGGCGCGGTGGCGCTGTTCTCGCGGCACTTGCCCGCACCGGTGCAGGCGCGCGTGCTGGCGGTGATGGGCGTGGTCAGCGTCGGCTTCCTCGCCTTCCTGATCTTCACCTCCAACCCGTTCCTGCGCCTGAACCCGGCACCGCTGGAAGGCCGCGACCTCAATCCGCTGCTGCAGGACCCGGGGCTGATCATCCATCCGCCCATGCTGTACCTGGGCTATGTCGGCTTCGCGGTGCCGTTCGCCTTCGCGGTTGCCGCACTGCTGGAAGGCCGCGTCGACGCACGCTGGCTGCGCTGGACGCGGCCGTGGACCAACGTCGCCTGGGGCTTCCTGACCCTTGGCATCGCGCTGGGCAGCTGGTGGGCCTATTACGAGCTGGGCTGGGGCGGCTGGTGGTTCTGGGACCCGGTGGAGAACGCCAGCTTCATGCCGTGGCTGGTCGGTGCGGCATTGATCCATTCGCAGGCCGTCACTGAAAAGCGCGGCACCTTCGGCAGCTGGACCCTGCTGCTGGCGATCGCCGCCTTCGCGCTGTCGCTGCTGGGCACGTTCCTGGTGCGCTCCGGCGTGCTGACCAGCGTGCATTCGTTCGCCGCCGATCCCTCGCGCGGCTTGTTCATCCTGGTGTTCCTGTCGGTGCTGGTCGGTGGCAGCCTGCTGCTGTACGCGCTGCGTGCCAGCCAGCTGAGCGTGGACGCCGAGGACCCACGCCGTGGCTTCACCGCCACCTCGCGCGAGACCCTGCTGCTGGCCAACAACCTGCTGCTGGCCACCGCCTGTGCGATGGTACTGCTCGGCACGCTGTACCCGCTGCTGGCCGATGCGCTGTCGCTGGGCAAGATCTCGGTCGGCCCGCCCTACTTCGGCAGCCTGTTCCTGCTGCTGATGGCGCCGATGATCCTGCTGCTGCCGTTCGGCCCGCTGGTGAAATGGCAGCGTGACCAGCCCTCGCGCGCCTTCGCGCTGCTGGCACCGTGGCTGGGCCTGGCGCTGCTGCTGGGCGCGCTGGCCTGGTGGCAGGCGCCGCAGAACGGGTGGAAGGCCGGCATCGGCGTGGCCGCTGCGGCCTGGATCGCGCTCGGCACCGCACGCTTCGTCTGGCAGCGCCTGCGCGGCAATGGCCGCTTCACCGCCGAAATGCTCGGCATGATCGTCGCCCACGCCGGCATTGCCGTGTTCCTGGCCGGCGCGCTGCTGGTGGAGGCGCTGAACGTGCAGCGCGAAGTGGCGCTGGCACCGGGCCAGCAGCTGGTGGTCGGTCGCCACGAAGTGCGCTTCGAAGGCGTGGACCATCGCGAAGGCCCCAACTTCATCGCCGACCGCGGCCACCTGCGCGTGTTCCGCGACGGCCGCGAGCTGGCCCTGCTGCACCCGGAGAAGCGCCAGTACGCCAGCGGCGGCCAGGTGATGACCGAGGCCGGCATCGATGCACGCTTCAATGGTGATGTCTACGTGGCATTGGGCGAGCCGCTGGGCAACAATGCATGGGCGGTCCGGGTGCACATCAAGCCGTACGTGCGCTGGATCTGGCTGGGCGCGCTGTTGATGGCCCTGGGCGGATTCATCACCGCCGCCGATCGCCGTTTCCGTCGTCCGTAGGAGTTCCCATGTCCGAGTCCCCCACCCCGCGTCCCTCCCGCCCGCTGCCGCCGGTAGCCATCGTGATCGGCGTGCTGTTCTTCTTCGGCCTGCTCGGGCTGATGATCTACGGGGTGATGAAATCAGGCGATCCGCAGCGCGACGTACTGCCGTCGGCACTGATCGACAAACCGGCGCCGGCATTCGCGCTGCCGGTGCTGCACGACCCGGAAATGATCGTGCACAGCGACGACCTGCGCGGCGCGCCCTACCTGCTGAACGTGTGGGGCAGCTGGTGCGCGGCCTGCCGCGAGGAACACCCGGTGCTGACCCGCTTCGCGGAAAGCAAGCGTGTGCGCGTGATCGGCTACAACTGGAAGGACGACCCGACCGACGCGCTGCACTGGCTGGAACAGCTGGGCAACCCGTTCATGGTCGTGCTCAGCGATGTCGAGGGCCGCACCGCGATCGACTGGGGCGTGACCGCCGCACCGGAAACCTTCCTGGTCGATGGCAGCGGCATCGTGCGCTGGAAGTACAGCGGTGCGATGACCCAGCGCGTGGTCGACGAGAAGCTGATCCCGGCGCTGCAGAAGATCGAGAAGGCCCAGGGCAGTGCCGGCAACACCCTGCATACGGCGCCCTGAGCCCATGCGCTGGGTGCTGGCGTTGCTGCTTCTGACGCTGCCGCTGGCCGCGCTGGCCCAGCAGCCGCTGCACGATCCGCAGCCGCTGCAGTTCCGCGATGACGCCGAGGAACGCCGCTTCCATGACCTGGCCGCGCAGCTGCGCTGCGTGCAGTGCCAGAACCAGTCGCTGGCCGATTCGAACGCGCAGATCGCCCAGGACCTGCGCCGCGAGGTGCTGCAGCTGATGCAGCAGGGGCACGACGACGCACAGATCAAGCAGTTCCTGGTCGCGCGCTACGGTGAGTTCGTGCTCTATCAACCACCGTTGCAGCCGGGCACCTGGCTGCTGTGGGGTGGCCCCCTGCTGGTGCTCGGCGCCGGTGCACTGGTAGTGCTGGGCATCGTCCGCCGACGTGGACGCACCGTCGGCGCGGCGCCGGCCGGCAAGGCCGATGAAGGAGACGAATGGTGAACCATTGGCTGCCGATGCTGGCCGGGCTGGTCGCCGCGCTGATGGCAGCGCTGGTGTTGTGGCCACTGCGCCAGCGCGGTCGGCGCGGTTTCGTGGTCGGCGTGCTCGCGCTGGGCGTGGCCGGTGCCTGCCTGTATCTGCTGGTCGGTGACCCAAGGGCGGCACAGGTACAACCGACCCCGTCGGCAGCCACCCTGCGCGATGGCGTGCAGGCACTGCAGGACGCACTGGAGCGCGACCCGCAGCGTGCCGACGGCTGGGCATTGCTCGGCCGTTCGCAGGCCGAACTGGGCAACGCCGCAGCCGCGGCGGATGCCTTCGCGAGGGCCGCCGCATTGGCACCGGAAGATCCGGGCGTGCTGGTGGAAGCCGCGCAGGCGCGCGCGCAGGCTGATGCCGGCAAGCAGTTCGATGACACCGCAATGGCCTGGTTGCAGCAGGCGCGCGCACAGGCTCCCGATGCCGAGCGCGCCAGCTGGCTGCTGGGCATCGCCCTGCGCCAGCGCGGAAAGAACGCCGAGGCCGCGGATGTGTGGAGCGGCCTGCTGCCACGACTGGAGCCGGGCGCCGCGCAGGCGCTGCAGGCACAGATCGCCCTCGCGCGCGAGGCCGCTGGCCAGGCGCCCGATGCTGGCGCTGCGGCGCCACCGGCGCTGCTGCAGGTGCGCGTGCAGCTGCCGGCACTGAAGAACGCCGAGTGGCCAGCCAGCACCCAGGTGTTCGTGCTGGCCCGTGCCGTCGGCGGCCCGCCGATGCCGGTGGCCGCTCGCAAGCTGCCGCTGAGCGGATTCCCGGACACGGTCGGGCTGGGCGACGGTGACAGCCCGATGCCGACCGCACCGCTGTCGGCCCATCGCGAAGTGGAAGTGGTGGCACGCATCTCGCGCAGCGGCAGCGCCAACCGCAGCGAGGACGACCTGCAGAGCGTTCCGGTGAAGGTAAGCCTGCCCCACGACGGTGTTGTGGAGCTGCGCTTCCCTTGACCTGTAGAGCCGAGCCCATGCTCGGCTGCCCGGCGCCGGCAACTCAACCGCAGCCGAGCATGGGCTCGGCTCTACAGTAGATCCACGCCATGCGTGGATGCGACGGTCCGGTCCGCGTCCATCCATCCATGGAAACCAGCGTGTCGCCAGCTCCACATGCAGCCCCGCTAGAATGACTGCATGACCGAATTCATCCCGCCCGGCACCCGCTTCCACGCCCTGCCATCGCCGTTCCCGTTCAAGCGCGGTGGCGCCCTGCATGGCGCACGGGTGGCTTACGAGACCTGGGGAACGCTGGCCGCTGACGCCGGCAATGCGATCCTGATCGTGACCGGCCTGTCGCCGGATGCGCATGCGGCGGCCAACGAGGCCAATCCTGCGCCGGGCTGGTGGGAAGCGATGGTTGGCCCCGGCAAACCCATCGATACCCGCCGCTGGTTCGTGGTCTGCGTGAATTCGCTGGGCAGCTGCAAGGGATCGACCGGCCCCGCCTCGATCAACCCGGCCAGCGCTGAGCCCTACCGCCTGGACTTCCCCGAGCTGTCGATCGAAGACGGCGCTCGCGCCGCGATCGAAGTCGTGCGTGCGCTGGGCATCGCGCAGCTGGCCTGCGTGGTCGGCAATTCCATGGGCGGGATGACCGCGCTGGCCGTGCTGATGCTGCACCCGGGCATCGCGCGCAGCCACGTCAACATTTCCGGCAGTGCGCAGGCGCTGCCGTTCTCGATCGCGATCCGCTCGCTGCAGCGCGAGGCCATCCGTCTCGACCCGCGCTGGAATGGCGGCCACTACGACGATGCCGAGTACCCCGAGTCCGGCATGCGCATGGCGCGCAAGCTGGGCGTGATCACCTACCGCTCGGCACTGGAATGGGATGGCCGCTTCGGCCGCGTGCGGCTGGATTCGGACCAGGCCGACGACGATCCGTTCGGGCTGGAATTCCAGGTGGAAAGCTATCTGGAAGGCCACGCACGGCGCTTCGTGCGTTTCTTCGATCCCAACTGCTATCTGTACCTGAGCCGTTCGATGGACTGGTTCGACCTGGCCGAGTACGCCGACGGCGACGTGCTGGCCGGGCTGGCGAAGATCCGGGTGGAGAAGGCACTGGCGATCGGCGCCAACACCGACATCCTGTTCCCGGTGCAGCAGCAGCAACAGGTCGCCGACGGCCTGCGTGCCGGCGGTGCCGATGCGCGCTTCATCGGCCTGGAATCGCCACAGGGCCATGATGCCTTCCTCGTCGATTTCGAGCGTTTCGGCCCGGCCGTGCGCGGCTTCCTCGACGCGCTGTAAGTGGCGTGGCGGCGTAACCTCGCGCTGGCCGCCTTCGGCGCGCTGACCGCCTTGATGATCAGCGGTGTGCTGCCGTTGTGGCTGGGTGGCTGGTGCCTGCTGGCCAGTGCGGTGTCGTTCGGCCTCTATGGCCATGACAAGCGCGCGGCGCAGCGAAAGCGATGGCGCATTCCCGAGCGCACCCTGCAGCTGCTGGCCTTCGCCGGAGGCTGGCCCGGCGCGCTGCTGGGCCAGGCGCTGTTCCGCCACAAGCATCGCAAAGCCGCATTCCAGTGGATGTTCTGGCTGTGCGTGCTGGCCAACGTGGCCTCGATCGCGGTGATGCTGCGCGAGTTCTCCCATTGACCGGCCTGTAGAGCCGAGCCCATGCTCGGCTGGCTTGCTTCCGGAGCCGAGCATGGGCTCGGCTCTACAGTAGATCCACGCCATGCGTGGATGTGCCGACCAAGGTCGGCATCTACCGAAGCACTTCGCGCTCCAACACCCCATCGCGCAACCGGTACTGCGCATCGACCACGCCTTCGGGCAGGTCGTCGTGGGTGATCATCAGCAGGCTGCGCCCGTCCAGCAACCCGGAAAGGTCCTGCAACAGCGCACGTGCGGTATCCACGTCCAGGCCTTCGGTGGGTTCGTCCAGCAGCAGGATCGGCGCATTGCGCAGCAGCGCGCGCGCCAGCGCCAGGCGTCGTGCCTGGCCCGCCGACATCGTCGCGCCGTTCTCGCCCACCCAGGCCTGCAGGCCACCGTTGCGCTCGGCCCAGTCGCCCAGGCGCACGCGACGCAGGACCGCCCACAACGCGGCATCACGGGCGTCGGGATCCCCCAGCCGCAGGTTCTCGGCCACGGTACCGGCAAACACCGGTGCGTTCTGCGGAAGCCAGGCCAGCTGGCGGTGCCACTCGGCCTGGGCGACGTCGCGCAGGTCGCGTCCGCCATAGGTGATTCGCCCCTGTTGCGGATCCCACAACCGCAGCAGCAGGCTGGACAGCGTGGTCTTGCCACTGCCGCTGTCGCCACGGATCGCGATGCGTTCTCCCGGCGCCAGGGTCAGCTGCAGGCCGGACAACACCGGCCGCGCGGCACCTGGCCACTGGAAGTGCACGTCATCCCAATGCACGCGCGCCGCCTGGGGTACCGGCTGCGGCGTCTGCGGATCCTCCACCGTCGGCGGTTGTTCGACGATGGCCTGCAGGCGGTCAGCAGCAATGCGCCCGGACTGCAGCGACTGCCAGGCCAGGCCCATGCCGGCCCAAAGTTCGATCAGCGCCACGGTCAGGAAGACGAGGCCCGCGGCCATTTCCGGCGCGATGTGCTGCTGTTCGGCGGCGTGCAGGGCCAACGCCAGCATCGCCACCAGGCCCAGCCCCGCCACCAGGCCGTGCAGGGTCGAGGCCGCGATCAGGCGCCAACGCCGACGACGATCACGCGAGGCCAGCTGCTTGGCGGCCACGCGTACCTTCAGCTGCCAAGCCGCATCGGCATGCAGCGCGGCCAGGTCACCGGCCCCCTCCAGACCTTCGAATGCAGCGGTGCGCAACGCCGCGCGGTGCGCGGCACGATCGGCCTCTTCGTCGTCATGGCCACGCACGCCCAGCCACGGCACGCCGAAGGCGATCAGCAGCGCCAGCACCGCCAGCAGTACCGCCGCCGAGGGCAGGATCAGCGCTGCCGAGGCAACCGCCACCAGCGACAGCGCGCCCAGCGCCACCAGCGGCCCGATCGCACGCACCAGCAGCCCATCCACTTCGCCGATGTCCCCCAGCAGCCGCGCCAGCAGCTCGCCGGTGCGCGTGGCGCCCAATCGTGCCGGCGCCAGTGGCAGCGCGCGGCGGAAGAACCACACGCGCAGGTCGCGGGCAATGCGCAGCGTGGCATCGTGGCCGACCAGCTTTTCGAAGTAGCGCGACACGATGCGCGCCATGGTCAGGCCACGGATGCCGGCCGAGGGTGAGAAGAAATTGAAGCCCTGGCCGAGGCCGGCCGCACCGGCCAGCGCGGCCGCCGTGAGGAAACCACCGGACAGGCCCAGCAGCGCCGTGCCGGCCAGCATCGTGGTCCACAGCAGCAGCAGGGTCAGCAACAGGCGCGGCCGGTGCCGCAGGAACACGGCGCGCAGCGAATCGGGCGAACGGCTCACGCGCGCACCGCCTGTGCCGGTTCCACCAGCCGGCCTTCCGGCAACAGCAGGCAACGGTCGGCCCACGCGATCACGGCCGGGCTGTGGGTGGCGACAACCACGCTGCGGCCACGTGCATAGGCGGCCAGGCTGCGCAGCAACGCCGCTTCGGTATCGGCATCGAGGAACGCGGTCGGTTCATCCAGCAGCAGCACCTGCGGGTCGCGCAGCAGCAGGCGGGCCAGGCCAATGCGGCGGGCTTCACCACCGGACAGGCCGAAGCCGCGTTCGCCGATCACCGTGTCCAGCCCCTGCGGCAGGCGCTGGGCAAACTGCAGGACCTGCGAAGCCTCGGCCACCGCGCGCAACCGCGCGTCGCTGGCTGCGGGATCGGCCAGGCGCAGATTGTCGGCGATGCTGCCATGGAACAGGTACGGTCGCTGGCTGGCATAGGCCACCTGCACGCCGGGGCGCAGCTGCAGCTTGCCGGCACGCGGCGGCAACCAACCGGCCAGCGCCTCCAGCAGCGTGCTTTTGCCGGACCCGCTGGGACCGACCAGGGCCAGGCGCTGGCCCGGCTCCAGCAGCAGGTCCAGATCCCGCAGCACATCCTGCGGCGCCCCCAACGGGCGCAGTACCAGTCCTTGCGCCTGCAGTGGCGGCAAGGCGGCCTCGGCCGGCTCCACCGCCAGCGGCGCAACCTCGTTCTCGATCAGGCCCTGCTCGTCCGGCAGCGACTGCAGCAGGCGCTCCACTTCGGCGGCGGCGGCCAGTGCATTGGCGCGATCATGGTAGTGCGCAGCCAGCCGTCGCAGCGGCGCATAGAACTCCGGCGCCAGCAGCAGGCAGAACAGGCCCGCACCCAGCGTCGGCACCGCTGCATGCAGCGACATCATGCCCAGATAGCTCAGGCCCAGGTACAGCGCCACGATCGCCACGCTCACCGAGGCGAAGAATTCCAGCACGGTGGACGACAGGAAGGCGATGCGCAGCACCTTCAGGGTGCGCACGCGCACGCCTTCGGCGGCGGCCTCGATGCCGGCCAGTTCGGCTTCGCCACGGCCATACAGGCGCAGCAGGCCCAGGCCCTTGATGCGGTCGGCGAAATGGCCGCTCATGCGCGCCAGTTCGCCCAGCTGCGCGCGCCCGGCGGCTTCAGCGCCCCAGCCCACCAGCATCATGAAGAACGGCACCAGCGGCGCGGTGAACAGCAGGATCAGCGCCACCACCCAGTCCACCCAGGCGACAGCGGCCAGGATCAGCAGCGGCACCACCACCACTTCGGTGCGCACCGGCAGGAAGCCGCTGTAATAGCTCTCGATCGCATCACCGTGATGCAGCATCAGTTCGCCCAGTTCACCGGTGCGGCGCTGCCGCAGCCAGAGCGGGCCCTGGCCCAGCAGGCGCGCGAACACGCGTTCGCGCAGTGCCAGCCGGGCGGCGTCGGCCACGTCACCGGCGGCGGCCTGGGTGGCGCTGCCCAGCAGGGTGCGCAGTACCAGGATCACCGCCAATCCCGCCAGCACCGGCAGGCCAGAGGCCAGCGGCACGCGCTCCACCAGCACCTGCTGCACCAGCCAGGCGATGGCGGCAGCCTGCCCGATCAACAGCGCGCCGGACAGGCTGATGCACAGCGCGGCCAGGCGCTGGCGGCCCCGGGCGGAGCGTGCCAGGTCGGCCAGCCAGGCCGTGCGCACACGCCGCTGGCGGGCGGTTTCAGCTTCCGGGGACAGGCCGTCAGGGGTCGTTTCGGCAGCGCTCAAGAGGTCTTCACGGGCAGCGGGGGAGACACGGCATTGTAGGCGCAGGCAATAGCCCGCCCCTGCGGCCGGCGGTCGCAGTCTTCATCAGGTTGGCATACGATCAACCGGGGCACCTGTTCATACATTGATCTGGATCAAGGCTGTTTGAAGTAGTCGGTCACATCATTCACGTCGTAGACCACCCTTCCCGCCACCTGCAACGGCACTATCCAACGAGGTAGCCAGGCCATGATTGATCAGACAGTCGTAGAACTGTCGCGGCTGCAATTCGCGCTGACCGCGATGTACCACTTCCTATTCGTACCGCTCACCCTCGGCCTGTCCTTCATGGTGGCCATCATGGAGAGCGTGTACGTGATGACCGGCAAGGAGATCTGGCGCAGGATGACCCTGTTCTGGGGCGTCCTGTTCGGCATCAACTTCGCCATGGGCGTTGCCACCGGCATCGTCATGGAATTCCAGTTCGGCATGAACTGGTCCTACTACAGCCACTACGTGGGTGACATCTTCGGTGCGCCACTGGCGATCGAAGGCCTGATGGCGTTCTTCCTGGAAGCGACCTTCGTCGGCCTGTTCTTCTTCGGCTGGAACCGCCTGAGCAAGGTCAAGCACCTGATGGTGACCTGGCTGATGGCGCTGGGGACCAACCTGTCGGCGATCTGGATCCTGGTGGCCAATGGCTGGATGCAGAACCCGACCGGTGCGGTGTTCAACCCGGAAACCATGCGCATGGAAGTGGTCGACTTCATGGCGGTGGTGTTCAACCCGGTGGCGCAGGCCAAGTTCGTGCACACCGTCAGCGCCGGCTACGTGACCGGTGCGGTGTTCGTGATGGCGATCAGCGCCCTGTTCCTGCTGCGCAACAAGCACAAGGACCTGGCCCGTCGTTCGTTTGCGGTGGCCGCGGCGTTCGGCCTGCTGTCATCGCTGTCGGTGGTCGTGCTGGGTGACGAGAGCGGTTACGCCGCCAGCGAACACCAGAAGATGAAGCTGGCCGCGATCGAGGCGATGTGGGAGACCGAGCGTGCGCCGGCCGACTTCACCGCCTTCGGCATCCCCAACCAGGAGACTCACCAGAACGACTACGCGGTGAAGATCCCCTACCTGATGGGCCTGATCGCCACCCGCTCGTTGAACCAGCCGATTCCCGGCATCCTGGAACTGGTCGAGCGCGCCGAACACCGCGTGCGTGGCGGCCAGCTGGCCTACGGTGCATTGGAACGCCTGCGCGCCAACAAGAACGACGTTGAAGCGCGCGAGATGTTCGACCGCCACTGGCAGGACCTGGGCCACGGCCTGCTGCTCAAGCGCTATCGCGATGACATCCTCAACGCCACCCCGCAGGAGATCTCGCAGGCGGCGATGGACACGGTGCCGCGCGTGATGCCGTTGTTCTGGACCTTCCGCGTGATGGCCGGCCTGGGCTTCTACCTGATCGCCTTCTTCGCACTGGCCTTCTACTACTCGTGCCGCAACAACTTCCAGGACAAGCGCTGGTTCCTCAAGCTGGCCCTGTGGACGCTGCCGGCACCGTGGATCGCGATCGAGTGCGGCTGGTTCGTGGCCGAGTATGGTCGCCAGCCGTGGGCGGTCGATGGCGTGCTGCCGACCTTCTATGCGGCGTCGGGCCTGGCCCTGCATGAAATCGTGCTGACCCTGGCCGGCTTCACTGCCATCTACACCGCGCTGATCGTGGTCGAGATCAAGCTGATGCTCAAGGCGATCCGCAAGGGTCCGGACGAGGTGCTGCCGTCGCTGCAGTCGCCCCAGCCGCATGCTTCCCACAATGCCTCGGCGCCGGCCGCCGGCCAGGCCTGAGGCAGGAGAACCAAGATGGATTTCATTCTTCTGGACTACACCACGCTGCGCGTGATCTGGTGGCTGCTGCTCGGCATCCTGCTGATCGGTTTCGCCGTGATGGATGGTTTCGACCTGGGCGTGGGCACCCTGCTGCCCTTCGTCGCCCGCAACGACGCTGAGCGCCGGCTGGTGATCAATACCATTGGTCCGGTCTGGGAAGGCAACCAGGTGTGGCTGATCCTGGGCGGCGGCGCGATCTTCGCCGCCTGGCCGCCGCTCTACGCGGTCAGCTTCTCCGGGTTCTACCTGGCGATGTTCGTGATCCTGTTCGCCCTGATCCTGCGTCCGGTCGGCTTCAAGTTCCGCAGCAAGATGCCCAGCGAGCGCTGGCGCAACACCTGGGACTGGGCGCTGTTCATCGGTGGCTTCATACCGGCGCTGATCATGGGCGTGGCGGTGGGCAACGTGGTGCTGGGCGTGCCGTTCCACTTCGATGACAGCATGCGCATCTTCTACACCGGCTCGTTCTTCGGCCTGCTGATGCCCTTCGCACTGCTGGCCGGCCTGCTCAGCGTGTCGATGCTGGTCGCCCACGGTGCCGCCATGCTGGTGCTGAAGACCGACGGCCCGGTGGCCGAGCGTGCGGCCCGCTTCGGCAGCATCGCCGCGATCATCGCTTTCGTGCTCTTTGCGGTCGGCGGCGCCTGGGTGGCCTTCGGCCTGCCGGGTTACCAGATCACCTCGCAGGTGGTCACCGACGGCGCCACCAATCCGTTGCTGAAGACCGCCGAACTCGGCGCCGCCGGTGGCTGGATGCGCAACTACAGCACGATGCCGGCCACGATCCTGGCCCCGCTGCTCGGCCTGGCCGGCCTGCTCGCCAGTGCGGTGCTGCTGCGTGCCCGCCGCGGCGGCCTGGCCTTCATTGCCTCCGGTGCGGCCATCGCCGGCATCATCCTGACCGTCGGCTTCGCCATCTTCCCGTTCCTGCTGCCGTCCTCGAGCCAGCCCACCTCCAGCCTGACCGTGTGGGATGCCTCGTCCAGCCACCTGACCCTGTGGATCATGCTGCTGGCCACGGCGGTGTTCCTGCCGATCATCCTCGCCTACACCACCTGGGTGTACCGCGTGCTGAAGGGCAAGACCACCACCGAAGAGATGGGCAACAACCCGAACGCGTATTGATTGCTTGCACGTGTGCCGACCAACGGTCGGCACCTACCCGGAATGAAGGAGACTGATCATGTGGTATTTCGCCTGGATTCTCGGTGCCGGCCTCGCCTCGACGGTGGCCATCCTCAACGGCATGTGGTTCGAAGCCCGCGAGCAGAACCGCATCGAGAAAGAAAATCGTCGCTGAGCTGTAAAAAAACCTTGCCGCCTTGGCCTTCACACGGTATCTTAGGCGGCTCCTTCGGGGTGTAGCTCAGTCTGGTAGAGCGCTACGTTCGGGACGTAGAGGTCGCAGGTTCGAATCCTGTCTCCCCGACCACTTCGGTGGTCGCATTGAAGCCTGGTGAAGTCGTCCAGGCTTTTTTGTTCCCTGAAGTGGCACTGCTTCGGCAGTGTGAAGAAAACAGCATTCACCCCTTGCCGCCATCGGGGTGAATCGCTAGAATAGGCGGCTCCCTTCGGGGTGTAGCTCAGTCTGGTAGAGCGCTACGTTCGGGACGTAGAGGTCGCAGGTTCGAATCCTGTCTCCCCGACCACTTCGGTGGTCACCAAGAAGCCTGGAAGACATCACTGTCCTCCGGGTTTTTTTGTATCAGGCACCTGGCCGCCCGCATGACGGGACCTTGCCGGAGCCCGCACGTACAATGGCCGCGCTGCCGGCCCGCCAGCAGCCCCTCCCCCACCTGCCGCTTCGGCGTAGACCGATGCCGGCGCTGCATGCCATTGCCCCGGCGTGCGACACCTGCAAGGACCACCGATGAGTTCCTCCCCTTCCGATTCGCCGTCGCTGCTGCACGGCCGCGTCCTCGCATTCGCCGCGATCCTGCTGGCAGCGATCAACCTGCGCACCGCGGTCACCTCGATCACCCCGCTGCTGGACGTGCTCGGCCAGCAGTTCGGTTTCGGTACCACCATGACCGGCGTGCTGGGGATGCTGCCGACCGCGTCGTTCGCACTGTTCGGCGTGGCCACGCCGGCACTGGCGCGGCGCCTCGGGCTGGAGCGCACCACGCTGCTGGCGATGGTGATGGCGATGGCCGGCCTGCTGCTGCGTTCCAGCGCCGGCAACGTCGGCACGCTGCTGTTGGGTTCGGTGGTGGCACTGGCCGGCATGGGCATCGGCAACGTGGTGGTGCCGCCGCTGGTGAAGCGCTACTTCGCCAACAAGGTCGGCACCATGAGCACGCTCTACATCAGCGTGCTGCAGCTGGGCACGATGCTGCCGGCACTGCTGGCGGTGCCGGTGGCCAACGCCGCAGGCTGGCGCGTGTCGCTGGGCATGTGGGCGCTGCTGGCGCTGGCTGCCGCACTGCCGTGGCTGGTGCTGGCCACGCGCGCGCCGAAGCCCCAGTCCGACGCATCCGATCCGACCGCGCAGCCGCACGGCAAGGTCTGGCGCACGTCACTGGGCTGGAGCATGACGCTGATGTTCGGCATGACCTCGCTGATGACCTACTCGATGTTCACCTGGCTGCCGCGCATCGTGGTCGAGGCCGGTGGCACGCCCGCGTTCGGTGGCGTGATGGTCGCCGTGTTCTCGGCGCTGGGCCTGCTGCCATCGCTGGTCATTCCGTCGATGGCGGTGCGCATGCAGAACCCGTTCCCGCTGGTGCTGATTGGCTTCTTCTCGTTCGTGATCGCCTTCACCGGCCTGCTGCTGGCACCGATGAAGGCCCCCCTGCTGTGGGCCTGCCTGCTCGGCGTCGGCCCATCCACCTTCCCGCTGGCACTGACCCTGATCAACCTGCGCACCCGCACCCCGACCGGCTCGGCGGCGCTGTCCGGCTTCATGCAGGGCGTGGGCTACAGCTTCAGCTGCCTGGGCCCGTTCCTGGTCGGCTGGCTGCACACGGTCAGCGACGGCTGGACCCTCCCGTTCAGCTTCCTGTTCGGCTGCGCCGCCCTGATGCTGTGCGCTTCGTGGGTGGCCTGCAAGCCGCGCAAGCTGGAAGATCTCTGGTAAGCCACGTGGGGCCCGCAACCGGGCCCACCTACCATTCGTCAGCCCGTCTGCGCATTTTGACGCCGGGCTGACAATTCCGGGCGGATAGTGCCCACGAATGCCCATCCTTGCCGCGTGCCGGCATCGGGCATGGGGGCGGCAGCGCCGCCCGGGCCACCACTCGGTGTGCGGGGGACTTTCGTTTCAGACAAGACATCGCAGGTCGCTGTCCGGGTTGTATCCGTCTTCGCTGGGCGGGAATGCACGAAGGGAGTGACGCGGGCCACGGCCACGCCAAAAGCTGGCATGTGATGTGCGTCACATTTTTCAGGTTGTCTGGTTCGGAAGCCAAGGGGGTCCCCAATGGTTGTCCACCGCCGGCTGGCGCTCTGCGTCGGCCTCGCCTGCACCGCCCTGGCCTGGGCCAGCAGCGCTGCACCGCCCGACCGCGAAGCAGCGTTGGCCGAGATCGGCCGCTATCGAGACCAGGCGCGTTGGCTGGACGCCCTGGGCGCGATCGAGCGCGCCAGCCAGCAGCAACCCAACGACGACCTGCTGTTCAAGCTACGCGTATTGACGCTGGGCGACATCGGCAACGCCTGGCGTGCGTGGGAGCTGTACCAGCAGCGCCCGCAACTGTTCGACGCTGCGCAGAAACAGCGCCTGGAAGGCGACTACCTGGCCAAGCTGGTGGTCTGGAGCCTGGCCTACAGCAGCAGCGAGGACAGCCGCCTGGAAGAAGCCGAATCGACCCTGGCCCGCATGCAGCGCTACCTCGGCGGCGAAGGCACGCCGCCCTCGCAGGCACCACTGCGGATCCGCATGGACCGGCTGGTCCTGCTCAACCGGCTGGGCCGCCATGCACAGGTCCGCGAGGAAGCGCGGGCACTGCAGGCCGAAGGCCACACCCTGCCCGACTACGTGCTGCCCGCAGTGGGCGATTCGTTGATGGGCACCCTGCACCCTGAAGAAGCCATCCCGGTGCTGCAGGCGGCCGTCGCTGGCGACCCGACGCGCGACGCCTCGCATTCGGAACTGGCTTACGCCTACCTGGAAAGCGAGCAGCAGGAAAAGGCCATCGACCTGCTGCAGGCATGGCGCGACAAGGAGCCGGCGTGGCGCTGGAGCAACGGCAAGTCGCCGTACGCGAACTGGTCGCGCTACGAGGCCGATCTCAACCTGGCGATGGTGCGCGCCTACAGCGGCGACCTGCACACCGCGCAGCACGACCTGGAGTCGATGGTCGAGATCGCACCCGGCAACGGCGGGCTGCAGAGTGCGCTGGGCAGCGTCTACATGATGCGCGGCTGGCCACGCCGGGCGCTGCAGCGCCAGCAGATGGCACACGCGCTCGATCCGCGGGACATCGAACCGCGGCTGGGCATGGAAGAGGCCTATGTCGCCCTGCAGCGCGACGACCTGGCGCGGCCGCTGCACGATGACCTGGTCGCACGCTACCCCACCCAGCCGGCAGTCGAACGCATGGACCAGGCCTGGCGCGCGCATCGCGGCTGGCAGCTGAAGGCATGGACCGACATCGGCCGCAGCTCCGGGGGCGGTGGTACTTCGCCCCTGGGCAACAACGACCGCCACTACGGCGTGGACGTGGAGACGCCGGTCCTTGATGACCGCTGGCGGTTGTTCGCCCTCGCCGACCGTCGCGTGACCGACTTCCAGGACCAGCGCATCGATCCCCTGTGGCTGGGTGCGGGCGTGCGTTACCGCTTCGGGCAACTGGATGCGGAAGCGGCGGTCCTGCGCGCCAACGATCACATCGGCGACACCGGCCTGCGCGTCGGCGTCGGCTGGCAGTTCAACGATTCCTGGCACGCCGGCGTGGTGGTCGCACGCAATGACCCGGAGGCCTCGATGCAGGCGCGCGCGGCCGGCATCACCGCCGACAGCGTGAGCGCACAGGTGGACTACCGGCGCAGCGAGCTCACCCACTGGACGTTCGGCGCGAGCCGCTTCCGCTATGACGACGGCAACCACCGCGAGCTGTTCGGCACCAGCGTCCAACAGCGCCTGCTGACCCGCCCACGCTGGCTGGTCGATGGCCTGGCCAGTGCCTACACCAGTCGCGGCAGCCGCGATGATGCGCCCTACTTCAACCCGAAGCGCGACCGCATGGTCGAGATCGGCCTGCGCATCGACCAGCAGCTGTGGCGGCACTACGAGCGCCACTTCCGGCACCGGCTGACCGTCTCGCTGGGTGACTACTGGCAGGACGGCTTCGGCAGCGCGTTGGTGCCGTCGGTGTCCTACATGCACGAGTGGCAGCTGGGCCCTGGCCGCGTGTTCGAGTATGGCGTGCGGTGGTCACGACCGGTCTACGACGGCCATCGCGAGCGCCATATCGGCTTCGAAGCCGCATTGCGCTGGGGAGACTGACATGGCCCGCTTCCTGCGACTGATCGTGCTCCTGCTGCTGGCCTGCGTGCCACCGGCGTTCGCGCAGCAGCCCCTGCATCTTGATGCGATCGACAACGGCCTGCTGATCCTCAGCTACCACGACATCCGCGACAAGGTGGCCGCCAAGGGTGATGCCGATTCCTATGCGGTGAGCACGCAGAACTTCGCCGCGCACCTGGACTGGCTGGGCGCGCACGGCTACCACCCGGTTTCGCTGTCGCAGCTGATCGAGGCCTCGCAGGGCCGCGCCACGCTGCCTCCCAAGCCGGTGCTGCTGACCTTCGACGATGGCCTGCGCAGCGTCTACGACAAGGCGTTCCCGCTGCTGCAGGCCTACCACTACCCGGCCCTGGTGGCGGTGATCACCGATTACGTGGACATGGCACCGGGCCGCACCATCGACTACGGCTACCGCCCGTTCGGCCATGATGACTTCGTGACCTGGGCGCAGCTGAAGCAGATGCACGACAGTGGCCTGATCGAAGTGGCCAGCCATACCGACGACCTGCACCACGGCGTGCTTGCCAATCCGCAGGGAAACTCCACGCCCGCCGTGGTCACCCGCATCTACACCCCGGCCACGTGCAGCTACGAGAGCGGGACACAGTATGAGCAGCGCCTGCGCACTGATCTTTCGCGCAGCGTGCAGCGCATCCAGCAGCACCTGGGCGTGCGCCCGCGCGCCATCGTCTGGCCATATGCCGCGTACAACCAGTTGAGCAACGACATCGCCGAGCAGCTGGGCATGCCGGTTTCGTTCGACCTGGAAGGCCGTAGCACGCCAGTGGCCAGCGACCTGCACGGGCTGGCACGATTGCTGGTGAGCAACAACCCGACCGTGGAAGGCCTGGCCTACGAACTGCGCCGAGACGTGGCGCTCGATGGCATCCGCGCCCTGCAGATCGATCTGGATGACATGTATGACCCGGATCCAGCGCAGCAGGCACGCAATCTCGATGCATTGATCGAGCGGGTCAAGCGCATCGCGCCGACCCATGTCTATCTGCAGGCCTTTGCCGACCCGGACGGCAACAACACCGCCGATGCGCTGTATTTCCCGAACCGGCACATGCCGATGCGGGCGGACCTGTTCAGCCGCGTCGCCTGGCAGCTGAAATCCCGCGCGGGCGTGAAGGTCTACGCGTGGTTGCCAGTGCTCGGCTTCGAACTGCCCGACCCGGAGCAGCGCAAGGTGCTGGCGATCCGCAATGGGGATGCCGACGGCATGTACCGGTTGGATTTCACCAACCCGAAGGCCAGGCAGATCATGCTCGACATCTACGAGGACCTGGCGGTCAATTCCTACTTCGAGGGCCTGCTGTTCCATGACGACGGCTACCTGCGCGACACCGAGCTGCCCGCCCTGGCGGCCGGCGAAGATGGCAGCGCACGTACCCAGGCACTGATCGACTTCACCCTGGCCCTGCGCAACAGCGCGCAGCGCTGGCGGCCGAAACTGGCAACGGTGCGCAACCTGTATGCCGAGCCGGTACTCCGCCCGCAGAGCGAAGCCTGGTTCGCGCAGCGCCTGGACCTGTTCAACAAGGCCTACGACCAGACGGCGCTGATGGCGATGCCGTGGATGGAAGGCAGCAGGCACCCCGAGCGCTGGCTCGACCAGTTGCTGGCCGCGGTACGTGCGCACGACCCGCAGCTTCAGCACACGCTGTTCGAGCTGCAGACCGTCGATTGGCGCAGCGGGCAGCCGATTCCCGCCGGGCGCCTGCGTGCGCAGATCCGCCAGTTGCAGGCGCAGGGCGTGCACCACTTCGCCTGGTACCCCGATGACTTCATCGCCGACCAGCCCTCCACCCGCGATGCCCGCGCGGCAATGTCCGCCGGCAACTTCCCGTACCCGGAGAAGTGACGTGGACATGCATCCGCTGCTGCAGGTCCTGTTCCAGTTCGCCTTCTACTACCCGATGGTGATGGCGTTCTTCTGGATGTCCGGTGGCCTGTACTACTACTTCCGGCGCGAGCGTCACTCACGTCCGCGCAACGATCCGCCCTTGATGATCGCCCCTCCCTTCGCGACCTTGCTGGTGCCCTGCCACAACGAAGCAGAAAACCTGGACGACACGCTCACTGCGGCGCTGGCCCAGCGCTACCCCGCCGATTACGAAGTGATCGCCATCGACGATGGCAGCAGCGATGACACCGGCGCACGGCTGGATGCGCTGGCGGCAAGGCATCCACGGCTTCGCGTGCTGCACCTGGACCGCAACCTGGGCAAGGCCAATGCGCTGCGCATGGGCGCACTGGCCGCACGCTCGGAGTACCTGGTGTGCATCGATGGCGATGCGATGCTGGAAGAGCATGCACTGCACTGGATGGTCTGGCACCTGGTCAGTGGCAACCGGGTCGGTGCGGTCACCGGCAACCCGCGCATCCGCAACCGCTCCACCCTGCTCGGACGCCTGCAGGTGGCGGAATTCTCCTCGATCATCGGCATGATCAAGCGGGCACAGCGCGTGTATGGCCGCATCTTCACCATCTCCGGCGTGATCGCCGGCTTCCGCCGCACTGCCCTGCACCAGGTCGGCTGGTGGTCGGATGACATGGTGACCGAGGACATCGACATCAGCTGGCGCCTGCAGCGCGCGCACTGGGACATCCGCTACGAACCCAATGCGCTGTGCTTCATCCTGATGCCGGAGACGCTCAAGGGCCTCTGGCGGCAGCGCCTGCGCTGGGCCCAGGGCGGCGTGGAAGTGATGCTGCGCCACGCGCGCTCGCTGCTGCACTGGAAAGAGCGGCGCATGTGGGGCGTGCTGCTGGAGTACGTGTTGAGCGTGGTCTGGGCCTACACGATGCTGTTCATCGTGCTGCTGTGGGCACTGGGCAAGTTCATCGAGCTGCCGCCGCAGCTGCATATCGCCAGCCTGCTGCCGGAGTGGCATGGCGTGATCCTGGCGCTGGTCTGCCTGCTGCAGTTCGCCAGCAGCCTGATCATCGACCGGCGTTACGAAACACAGATTGGACGCAATTACTTCTGGGTCATCTGGTACCCGATGGCGTACTGGCTGATCAGCCTTTCCACCACCCTGGTGGCGCTGCCCAAGACGCTGCTGCGCCGTCGCAGCAAGCGCGCCACCTGGACCAGCCCTGACCGGGGGATCCGATGAACGCGCAACGCCCGTCCAACCGCTTCGACTCGCGGATGATCCGCAAGCCGCATCGCCAGCCACACTTCCAGCGCACGGCCTGGGGCTTCGTCACCCTGGCGTTCTGGGGCTTCTACTTCTATCTGTGGGCCCCCCTGGTGACCCTGCTCTCGTGGCTGATCGGTGGCCAGCTGGCCTGGCGGCAGCTCTACGAACGGCAGAACCAGTTCGACCCGTACGTGCTGGTCGCGCTGCCATTGATGCTGCTGTGCGCCAGCGTGCTGCTGATCGCCTGGGCCGAGTACAACCGCGCCCGCTTCCGTGGCCGCGAACGCCGCCTGCCGCGGCCCCTGGCCAGCCTCAACGAAGTGGCCGCCGATCTGGGCGCCAGCACCGGGCTGGCCGAACGCCTGATGGGCTGCAAGGCCGCCACGCTGCACATGGATGATCACGCACGGCCGGTCGGCATCCGCCGCGAGGTGGTGTAACCCGACGACCTGGTAGCTGCCGACCTTGGTCGGCGCTTGGGCCTGGTGGGTGCCGGCCTTGGTCGGCACCGGGGTTTGCCGCGAAGAGCATCTACGCGCCGCGTGGATCCACTTATGTACGCGTCTGCCCTTCGCCGCGCACGACAAATCGTTCAACGGTGAGGGCTTCCAAGCCCATCGGGCCGTAGGCGTGCAGGCGCGTGGTGGAAATACCGATCTCACTGCCCAGGCCCAGCTGGCCACCATCGGAGAAGCGCGACGAAGCGTTGACCATCACCACCGCCGAGCGCAGCGCGTTGACGAAGCGCTCGGCGTGGCCGGTGTCCTCGGTGGCGATCACTTCGGTGTGGTCGGAGGTATAGGTGCGGATGTGCGCGATGGCTGCATCAAGATCATCGACCACGCGCACCGCCAGCACCAGATCGAGGAACTCGGCGGCGTAATCCTCCTCGGTCGCCGCCGTGCTGCCCGGCAGCAACGGCTGCGCCTGCGCATCGGCGCGCAGCTGCACCCCACGCTCACCCAGCGCCTGCGCCACGCGCGGCAGGAACGCGTCAGCCACGGCGCGGTGCACCAGCAGCGTCTCCAGCGAATTGCACGCCGCCGGCCGGCTGCACTTGCCGTCCACCAGCAGGTCGATGGCCTTGCCGAGGTCGGCGCTGGCGTCCACGAACAGGTGGCACACCCCCTTGTAATGCTTGATCACCGGCACGCGCGCGTGCTCGGCCACGAAACGGATCAGGCCTTCGCCGCCACGCGGAATGGCCAAGTCGATCAGCTCATGCAGCTGCAGCAGTTCCAGCATCGCCTCGCGGCGCAGGTCGGTGAGCACGGTCACCGCCGCCGGCGGTACGCCGTTGGCCTTCAATGCACCGGCCAGCGCCTGGGCGATGGCGGTATTGGAGTGGATCGCTTCGGAACCACCGCGCAGGATCACGCCATTGCCGGCCTTCAGGCACAGCGCGGCGGCTTCGGCCGTCACGTTCGGGCGCGCCTCATAGATCATCGCGATCACGCCCAGCGGCACGCGCACCTTCTGCACGCGGATGCCGTTGGGACGTACGTCGTCGCGCGTCACCTGGCCGACCGGGTCAGGCAGCGCGGCCACCTCGCGCACCGCCTCGGCCATCGCGAACAGCCGCGGCGGGTCCAGTGCGAGGCGGTCGAGCATGGCACTGCCAACGCCCTTGTCGCGCGCGGCGGCGAGGTCGCGTGCGTTGCCGGCCAGGATCAGTCCGGCATTTACTTCCAGGGCCTGCGCCATCGCCAGCAGCAGCATGCGTCGCGCCGCACTGTCCAGGCCGGCAACGATCTGCGCTGCATCACGGCAGGCGCGCGCCTGGGCTTCGATTTCGCTCATCGGGGTGTCCTTCAAACCGGTCATGGCAGCACCAGGTCGTCACGATGGACGACGCTACCACCGTAGTTGTAGCCCAGCACGGCCTGGATGTCGCGCGAATGATGGCCGGCGATCCGGCGCACGTCGTCGGCCGCGTACTGGCTGACGCCGCGGGCGACACAGACACGCCCCTGCGGTGCGATCCAGCACACCTGCACCATGTCGCCGCGGCGGAATGCCCCCTCGGCAGCGGTGATGCCGCCGGGCAGCAGCGAGGCGCCCTTCTCCCGCATCGCCTGTGCCGCACCGGCATCGACGACGATCGCGCCCTCGGCCAGCGGCGCGTGCCGCAGCCAGTGCTTGCGGGCAGCCTCGCGGCTGCGTGCGGCGTGGATGCGGGTGCCGAACAGGCGGTCCTGCGCCAGCGCGCGCACCACATCGCTGCTGCGGCCGTTGAACAGGTAGGTTTCGATGCCGAGGCGGCCCGCCTTGGCCGCCGCCTCCAGCTTGGTACGCATGCCGCCGGTGCCGGCGCGCGAGCCGGCGCCGCCGGCCATCGCCAGCACATCGTCACTCAGTTCCGGCACGTCGTGCAGTGGCCGCGCGTCGGCCACGGTGCGCGGATCTGCGCTGTACAGGCCGTCGATGTCGGTGGCGATGAACAGTGCATCGGCATCGACCAGCGCGGCCACGGTCGCGGCCAGGTTGTCGTTGTCACCGAGCTTGAGCTCGTCCACCGATACGGTGTCGTTCTCGTTGACCACCGGCAGCGCACCCAGCCGCAGCAGTTCGCTCAGCGTGGCGCGTGCATTGAGGTAGCGGCGGCGGTTGCGCAGGTCGTCGTGGGTCAGCAGCACCTGCGCCACCGGGCGCTCGAAGAAGCGCTGCCAGAGCCCGATCAGCTGCGCCTGGCCGAGCGCGGCCAGGGCCTGCCGCGCCGCCATCGCCGCACCGGGTTCATCGGCCCGCGGCAGGATCGCGCGCCCCGCCGCAACCGCGCCGGAGGAGACGATCACCACCTCGCGCCCAGCCAGTACGTTGGCGGATACAAACTGGGCCAGGCCCAGCGCGTGGCGTGGCGACAGGCCGCCACCATCGGCCGCCAGCAGGCTGCTGCCAACCTTCAGCACCGCACGCCGCCATGGCGGCAGCGCCTGTTGCGGGAACGGCGAAGCGACGGTGGCGGCGTGCAGGGTCATCGGTCAGGGCCTCAGCGGGTATTCCATTCGTGCACGGTCAGCTCGGAAGCGTGCATCGTCACCAGCGGATCGGTGGCGACGATGGCCCGCGCCTGTTCCAGGCTCTCGACATTGCACAGCACATAGGCGCCACCGCTGCCATCGGCGAAACCACCGGTCAGCTGCAGCTTTCCCTGTGCCTGCAACGCCTCGAGGAAATCGCGGTGCGGCTGCACCGCCGCATCGTTGAAGTCCGGCCGGCGCATCGCCATCACCAGATAGACAGTGCCCGCCATCAGGACAGCGCCTGCCAGCGTGCGCGCAGTTCGTCCAGGCGCAGATCGGCAGCCGAGCCCGGCGATACACGCGCAGCCAGGCTGCCTTCCGGGGTACGTCCCTGCCCTGCGCTGTCGGCACCGGCTGCAGCGGCCTTGTAGGCCTCGCGGAACGGCACACCGGCCACCGCCGCTTCCACGGCGACGTCGGTGGCATACATGCCCGAATCGATCGCTGCGCGCAGCCTGTCGTCACGCCACTCCAGATTGGCCAGCAGCGCCGGCAGCAGTTCCAGCGCGGCCAGGCCACGGCCGAAGCCGTGGAAGATGGCGCCCTTGGACGACTGCAGGTCACGGTGATAACCCGAAGGCAGCGACAGCAGCTGCTCGATCTCGGTGCGCGCGGCGGCGACGCTGGCGTGGGTCGCACGCATCAGCTCGATCACGTCCGGGTTGCGCTTGTTGGGCATGATCGAACTGCCGGTGGTGTACTGCGCCGGCAGCGCGACGAAGCCGAACTCGGCGCTGGTGAACAGCGACAGGTCCCAGGCGATGCGGCGCAGGTCCAGCGTAGCGCCACCGAGTGCTTCCAGCGCGGCCAGCTCGAACTTGCCGCGCGACAGCTGTGCGTAGATCGGCGAGATCTGCATACGCGCGAAACCGAGCGCGGCCGTGGTGTGCTCGCGGTCCAGCGGCAGGTTCACCCCGTAGCCGGCGGCGGTGCCGAGCGGATTGGCGTCGACCAGCGCATGGGTGTCACGGGCGCGGATGGCGTTGTCGATGAAGGCCTCGGCCCATCCGGCCCACCACATGCCGGCCGAAGAGACCACGGCGCGCTGGATATGGGTATAGCCGGGAATCGGCAGGTCCTTCTCGGCCTGCGCACGGTCCAGCGCGATCTTGGCCACGTCGGTGCTGAGCCCGGCCACGCGCAGCAGCTTCTCCTTCAGCCACAGGCGGGTGGCGACCAGGATCTGGTCATTGCGGCTGCGGCCGGTGTGGATCTTGCGGCCAGCGTCGCCGAGGCGTTCGGTCAAACGCGCTTCGATTGCTGAGTGACCGTCTTCGTACTGCGTATCCAGCACGAAGCGGCCTTCACGGAAATCCTGCGCCAGCACGTCGAGCTCGCGCAGCAGGCCTGCCAGCTCGTCGGCGCTGAGGATGCCGATGTGCTGCAGGCCCTGCGCATGCGCGGCGCTGGCAGCGATGTCATGCAGGAAGAACTCGCGGTCGAGGATCACGTCGTCGCCGGCGAGGAAGGTCTGGATCTGGGCGTCGACAGCGACGCCGGGCTTCTGCCAAAGAAGGTCTGCCATGGGGGCTCCGGAAGGCGTGTTCAGTGCGGGATCGACGTCAGTTCGTCGATGCCCAGCGCAAGGTTGAGGTTCTGCATGGCCTGGGTGGCCGCGCCCTTGAGCAGGTTGTCCAAGGTCGCCACCACCACCACCCGCTTGCCGCCCGGGGCCAGGGTGAAGCCACCGACCTGGGCACCGTGGCGGCCGGCGATGCGGCTGACCCACGGCGCTTCATCCACCACTTCGATCAGGGGTTCGCCGGCATAGGCCTGCTGGAAGCGCTCGACGATCTGTTCGCGGGTCTGCACGCGGTTCAGCCACAGGTTGGCGGTCAGCGTGATGCCGCGGAAATGCGGCGCGACGTGCGGCATGAACTCGACGGCCACGCCCAGCTGCACCGACACCTCGCGCTCGTGCACGTGGTTGGTCAGCGCATACGGCATCAGGTTGTCGGCCAGCAGTTCGACGTTGTTCTTGTCCGACGGCGTGGTACCGGCACCGGAGTAGCCGGAGACACCGAAGCACTGCGGCGGGCCGGCCAGCAGGTCCAGCAGCGGATGCACCGCCAGCTGCATCGCCGTGGCATAGCAGCCCGGGTTGCTGATGTGCTTCTGGCCGTTGTAGCGGCCGCGGGTCAGCTCCGGCAGGCCGTAATACCAGCTGTTGTCGAAGCGGTAGTCGGCCGAGAGATCGACGATGACGGTGTCCGGCTTGGCGGCTTCAAGCGCGGCCACGAACGGTGCGGCCAGGCCGTTGGGCAGGGCCAGGATCACCGCGTCCACGCCTTTGGCGGCCACCGCGTCGGCATCCAGGTTCTCGTACTGCAGCTCGCCCTGGAACTCCGGGTGGTGGTCGGACAGGCGCTGCCCGGCGCGCTCGCGCGAGGAGACAAAGGCCAGTTCCAGGCGCGGATGGGCGGCCACCAGCTTGATCAGCTCGGCGCCGGTATGGCCGCGGGCCCCGACGATGCCCAGGGTGAAAGTCGAATCGTTCATGCGTGGCTGTCCAGGCGGTACTGCAGGTGGCGCTTCACGCCCTGCCATTCCGCATCGATGATGGAGAAGATGACGGTGTCGCGCGGCGTGCCGTCGGCGTGCCGCTTGTGGTTGCGCAGCACGCCATCCTGCTTGGCGCCGAGGCGTGCGATGGCGGTGCGCGAGGTGAAGTTGAACCAGCTGGTCTCGAACACGACGCTCAGGCACTGCAACCGCTCGAACGCGTGGCTGAGCAGCATCAGCTTGGTCTCGGTGTTGACCCCGGTGCGTTGCGCAGACTCGCCATACCAGGTGTAACCGATACTCAGGCGCGGCACGTCCGCTTGCAGATCGTAGTAGCGGGTGGTGCCGACAATCTGGTCGTTGGCATCGAACACCACGAACGGCAGCACCCTGCCTTCGGCCTGCGCCTGCAGCGCTGCCTGCACGTAGCCGGCCATGGTCTTCGCATCGGGCACCTGGGTGTACCAGAGCCTGGACAACGCGCCATCGCCAAGCGCGCCGCGCAGGCCATCGATATGCCCCATCTGCAGCGGCTCCAGCCGCGCATGGGTGCCCGCCAGCGTAGGGACCTTGGTCCAGTCGGCATGGTTCATGTGTTCAGCCCTGCAGGCTCGGCGCGCGCCGGGCGCAATGGTCGACATAGGTCTTGATCCGGTCGATGCCGTCGGCGCCGAACCAGAACACCTTCCAGTGGTCCTGCTTGTAGCAGCCGTCGGATTCAGCGTAATAGAAGTGGTTGATCGGATTGCCATGGCGCGAACGCCAGAACAGCTGCGGGGTTTCCTCCAGCATCACGTTCCAGACCGCGCGGCCCAGGCCCTCGCCCTGCGCATCGTCGAGCACGGCGAACTTGTCCAGGTACACGCCCTCGGCCTCGTCGGTGAGGATCACCGCGGTGCGGTAGTTCTCGCTGACGTAGGCGCGCAGCAGCTTCGTCTTTTCGAAGTACTCCGGCACCAGGGTGCGGCCGAAGCTGGATTCGATCAGGCCCTTCAGGCGCGGCAGGTCCAGCGCGTTCCAGGCGGTGGCGCGCAGCACCTTCTCGCCCTTGCGCACCAGCGTGCCCGAACCCTTGTGGGTGAACAGTTCCTTGGCCAGGTCGGCCGGGCGCGTGATCGACACCGACGATTCCAGCGGCAGGCGATCGAGCAGATCCTTGATCTGTTCGATCTTCACCTTCATGCCGCCGTGGATCCACGGCTGCGCGATCAGGTGGTCGTACTCGGTGGACAGGTTGATCGAATCGATTACGTTGCCCTGCTCGTCCAGCAGGCCGCCAGTGCCGGTCAGGAAGATGATCTTGTATGGCTGCAGTTCCTGCACCAGCTCGTTGGCGGCGAAGTCGGCGTTGACGTTGAGGATCTGGCCGCCAGCGGTCTCGCCCAGGCTGGTGATGACCGGGATCGACCCGGCACGCAGGCTGGCCTCGATCGGTGCCAGGTTGACCTTCTTCACCTCGCCGACCAGGCCGTAGGTGTCCACGTCCAGGTACTGGGCCTCGAACACGCCGCCGGTGATCGAGGTGGCGCGCGCGCCGTTCTGCTGCAGCGCCTCGACCAGGCGCAGGTTGGACTGCTGGAACACCCGGCGCACGATCGCCAGCGCTTCCGGCGACGTCACGCGCAGGCCGTTGACGGTCTGCTTCTCGATGCCGGCGGCCGACAGTTCGGCATCCAGCTGCGGGCCGGCACCGTGCAGTACGATCGGGGTCAGCCCGACTTCCTGCAGGAACGACAGCGAAGAGGTCAGCGCGTCGAGGTCGTCGCGCAGCACCGCGCCGCCGACCTTGACCACGGCGAAGCGCTTGGCGTCCAGCTGCGAGAAGCGCTTGAGGTACTGGCTGATCTCCTTCGCGCTGGCCATGCTGGAAAGCAGGCGCACGATGGTCTGGCGGGTCTGGCGGTGGGGCTGGAGGGCAGGAGACATTTCGGTTTCGTCACAGGCGGCGGTCGCCGCGTTGCAGTTCCACCCGGCCAGGGCCGGGCGGCGTTGTAGGGTCGATCAGCCGCCGGCGGCGATGATGCGATGCACGGCGTCGGTGTAGCGCTGCAGCTGCTCCAGCGTCACGAACTCATCGGCGGTGTGGGCCTGGGCGATGTCGCCCGGGCCGAACACCAGCGTGGTGTAGCCACCGGCGGAGAACAGCGAGGCCTCGGTCCAGAAGTCCACCGCGTTGCCGATCGGCAGCTCCAGCGCATCGGCCACATCGCGCGCCAGCAGGCGGCGGTTCTCGGCCTCGGCGATGTCACCGGCCGGCAGGCTGGGGCCACGGAACGTTTCGGTGAACACGGCGGCTTCTGGTTCGGCGAAACCGGCGAAGGTCGCCAGCAGGCCATCGATGTCCATCGACGGCAGCGGGCGGAACCCGAAGCGCACCTCAGCAGCCGGTGCGATCATGTTGGCCTTGATCCCGCCTTCGACGCGACCGATGTTGAAGCGCAGCCCGGTCAGCCCGCCGAAGCGGGCCGAGGCCAGCGATTCCACATGGTCCAGTGCACGGTTGCCCCAGCGCATGGCCTGGTGCAGCGCGCTGGCGGCCGCGTCCTGCTTGCCGGACGCATGGCCGGCGCGGCCGGCGAACTGCATCAGCACCGAGCTGATGCCACGATGCGCCAGCACCGCTTCACTCATGGTCGGCTCGGCCACCAGCACCGCTTCATACGGCAGGCCACGGGCCAGGAACGCGGCGATACAGCGCGGATCGTTGGCTTCCTCGTCGCTGGAGAACAGGAAGGCGGCATCGCCATCGCTGGCATTGGCCGCCGCCACCAGCGCAGCGGCGGCGCCCTTGATGTCACACACGCCCAGGCCGACCACGCGGTCGTCCAGGCGGCGCATCACATGCGGGTCGGCACTCCAGTGCGGCGAGTCCGGCACGGTGTCCAGGTGCACGTTGAACAGGTACTTCGGCGTCCCGCGCACGGCGTACAGGCTGACTGCGCCCGCGCCATGGTCGATCACCTCGACGTTGAAGCCGGGCAGGTTGTCGCGCAGGTAATCGAAGATGCCACCGGTGGTGATCGCACGCGGCGGGTTGCGGGTGTCGAAGGACACCAGGGCCTGCAGGTGATCGAGCGTCTGTTCAAGCATGTGTCTGAATATCCGTAGGGTTCGAAATCGGTAGTGCCGGCCGCTGGCCGGCTCCGCAATGATCCAGCCGTGCCACGAGCCGGCCAGCGGCCGGCACTACCCTCCATCGACGTTGCGAGGCGCCGGCCAGCGGCCGGCACCCCGTCACAGGTCAACCGCGATTGACCTGCGCATAGACAGTGGAGCTCATCCCCAACAGCTTGATGAAGCCTTCAGCCTCCTCCACGCCCCAGTCGGCCGACTGCGCGTAGGTGGCGCCCTTGGTGTTGAGCAGGTGCGGCGACTTCACGGCCACCGCATCGACGCGGCCACCACGGGTTTCCAGCACCACTTCGCCGTTGACCTTGGCCTGCGAGGACTTCAGGAAGGCTTCGATGTCGGTCTTCAGCGGGTCGTGGTAGAAGCCTTCGTACACCAGCTCCACCCACTTGCGCGCCACGTCCGGCTTGAAGCGGTTCTGCTGCTTGGTCAGCACCGCATCTTCCAGCGCACGGTGTGCGGCCAGCAGCGAAACCAGGCCCGGGGCCTCGAACACGATGCGGCCCTTCAGGCCGATCACGGTGTCGCCGGTGTAGACGCCGCGGCCCACGCCGTACGGGGCGAACAGCTTGTTGAGCTGGGCCAGGATCTGGTCGCCCGGCAGCGCCTTGCCGTCCAGTTCGACGGCTTCGCCTTCAACGAACTTCAGGGTCACGGTCAGGGCCTGCTCCGGCCACTCGCTGCGCGGTGCGCACCAACCACGCGCGCCCTCGCCCGGAGCTTCCCACCGGTCGATCTCGCCGCCGGACATGGTCAGGCCCAGCAGGTTCTCGTTGATGGTGTAGGCCTGCTGCTTGGCGCGCACGCCGAAGCCACGCTCTTCCAGGTACTTCTGCTCGTAGGCGCGGGTCTGGGTGTGTTCCTTCTGGATCTCGCGGATCGGCGCGATGATCTGGTAGTCGCCCAGCGCCTTCACGGCCAGGTCGAAGCGGACCTGGTCGTTGCCCATGCCGGTGCAACCGTGGGCGATGATGTTGGTGCCCAGCTCGGCAGCACGCTTCAGCGCGGCATCGACGATCAGGTAGCGGTCCGAGACCAGCAGCGGGTACTGGCCCTGGTAGCCTTCGCCGGCCCACACAAACGGCTTGACGAAGCCTTCCCAGATGGCCGGGCCACCGTTGACGGTAAGGTGGCTCGCCACGCCCAGTTCGGCGGCGCGCTTCTCGATGAAGTCACGCTCTTCATCATCGACGCCGCCGGTGTCGGCGAACACGGTGTGCACGTTGTAGCCGCGCTCCTGCAGGTACGGCACGCAGAAGCTGGTATCCAGGCCGCCGGAGAAGGCGAGAACGACGTCTTTGTTGCTCATGGGGGTCAGGTCCACTTGGGGGATGGGAATTCGGTAGAGCCGACCGTTGGTCGGCTGGAATATTGGATGCGACGCTGCGGGAGCAGCCGACCAACGGTCGGCTCTACCCCTTGTTCGATCTAGCGCCCGGCAACCGCCGCCATGATCGCCTTCTGCACGTGCAGGCGGTTCTCGGCTTCGTTGATGGCGATGCACTGCGGCGAATCCATCACCGCGTCGGTGGCCTTCACGTTGCGGCGCAGCGGCAGGCAGTGGCTGAACACACCATTGTTGGTCAGCGCCATCTTCCGCTCGTCCACGATGAAGTGCTTGAACTGGTCGCGGATCGGCTTCTCCGGTTCCCAGTTGCCGAAGAACGGCAGCGCGCCCCAGCTCTTGGCGTAGACCACGTCGGCGCCGGCGTAGGCGCTGTCGATGTCATGGCTGATCTTCAGCGAGCCGCCGCTCTCGGCCACGTTCTGCTCGGCCCAGCCCATGTAACGCTCGTCGAGGATGTAGTCGGCGGTCGGGCACAGCAGGGTCACGTCCATGCCCATGCGGGTGGCGATGGTCAGCGCCGAATTGGCAACGGCGGTGTTCAGCGGCTTGGGGTGGTAGGTCCAGGTCAGCACGTACTTCTTGCCACGCAGGTCCTGGGTGCCGAAGTGCTCCTGCAGGGCCATGATGTGGGCCAGCTCCTGGCACGGGTGGGTGATGGTCTCCATGTTGATGACCGGCACCGGCGAGTACCTGGCGAAGCTGTTGAGGACGATGTCCTGGCGGTCGTAGGCCCAGTCGATGAACTTGGGGAACGCACGCACGGCGATGATGTCGCAGTAGCGACCCAGCACCTTGGCCACTTCAGCGATGTGCTCTTCGGTATCGCCGTCCATCACCGTGCCGAGGTTGAACTCGATCGGCCACGCATCCTTGCCCGGCTGCAGCACCACCGCGTGGGCACCGAGCTGGAACGCGCCCAGTTCGAAGCTGGTGCGGGTGCGCATGGACGGGTTGAAGAACACCAGCGCGATCGACTTGCCCTTGAGCTGGTCGCCGAGCTTGTTGCGCTTGAACAGCGCCGCCTGGGTCAACAGCGCGTCGAGATCGCTGCGGCTCCAGTCCTGGGTGTTCAGGAAGTGCTTGGGGGACATCATCTTTCCTTGCGTGGCGGCGCCGGTTTCGACGCGGTGGAAGGGAAAACAGGAATCAAAGGTGGAGCGGGAAGATTGCAGTTGCAGCTTTCAGAAGATGCATTTTCGAAGCGCGGAAACGAAAAAACCCAGCCGGCGGGCTGGGTTTTTTCGGACGAACAGCAAAAAGCTCCGGTTACCCAGCGAGAATGTGGGGTTCCGGTCGACGCGCACGCGAGGTCATGCCCGACGCCTGTCGGGCTGCGCTGCTGTCGTGCTGGAAGTCGGTGAGCTTCATGGTCAGCCATCTTTGCATGCGGCCGGGGCCGGCGCAAGGGCCGGGGTCCCAGAATCAGGGATTGCTGGCCGTGCCCTGCTCCGGGCCGACCCAGGGCGTGATCGACACCCGGATCTTGAGCCGGTTGCCGGGGTCTTCCGGCAGCCGCGAACGGTACTTGGTGCCCTTGTAGACGTAATCCACGTCGTAGGCGATGGGCCGGCGGAATTCACGCCCCACCGGCACGATGCGGCAGTCGCGGGTCAGCATCGGGCCAGTGTTGGCCGGTGCCGGGGCCGGCGTCTCGGCTCCGGGCTCCTCAACGGCCTCTTCGTCGCTGCGCTTGAACATCGAGCGCACCGAGTCCCAGAAGCGGCTGATCCGGCCCTTGTCCTCGACCGGCTCCTCGCCGGTCACGTTCACCGGGGCCAGGGTCCGGGTCGACACCGGCTCGCAGTGCTCCTCGGTGCGGGTCGCGCGCAGGGTCTGGAACACCGGCTCCACGTTCAGCACCTGGGCGTAGTCGAACTTCACGTTCTCAACGATCACCACCCGGTTGCGGGGCTCGGCCTCCTGCGCCAGCACCACGGCGGGCAGCGCCGACAGGCAGGCCAGGGTCAGCAACGCGGTGGATTTCATTGGCGACGGGAGCAAGGACACGGCAATAGTGTAGGCAGTGGCGAGCGCAAGGGGCTGAACATTACCCGTCCACGCCGCTCCTGCCCACCCCACCCCGGGCGGCCCCGGCGTCCACCGGTGGCAACGGGTGCCCCCAAAGGGGGCCGACACGTTCTAAAATCACAGGCTTGTCCCCCAGCCACAGCCCCATGACCCTGCGCCTGCACAACAACCTGACTCGCCAGCTCGAACCGTTCACCCCGCTCGATCCGGCCTGTCCGACCCTGTATGTGTGCGGCCCGACGGTCTACAACTACGTGCACATCGGCAACGCCCGTGGCCCGGTGGTGTTCGGGGTGCTGGCCGACCTGCTGCGGCGCCGTTTCGGTGGCCTGCGCTACGCGCGCAACATCACCGACGTGGACGACAAGATCAACACCGCCGCGCGCGAGCAGGGCGTACCGATCAGCACCATCACCGACAGGTTCGCCGCCGCCTACCGTGAGGACATGGCCGCGCTGGGCGTGGTGCCGCCGGACATCGAGCCGGAGGTGACCGCGCACATTCCGCAGATCATCACCATGATCGAGCAGCTGATCGCCAACGGGCATGCCTACGCTGCCGAAGGCCACGTGCTGTTCGCGGTGGCCAGCTTCGATGGCTACGGCAAGCTCTCGCGCCGCGATCCGGACGAAATGCTGGCCGGCGCCCGTGTCGACGTGGCCCCGTACAAGCGTGATCCGGGTGATTTCGTGCTGTGGAAGCCGTCCAGCGACGACCTGCCCGGCTGGGCGTCGCCCTGGGGCCGTGGCCGCCCGGGCTGGCACATCGAGTGCTCGGCAATGGCCGCCGCCCACCTGGGCGAGACCATCGACATCCATGCCGGCGGCGTCGACCTGCAGTTCCCGCACCACGAGAACGAGCTTGCGCAGAGCGAGTGCGCCCACGGCGGCAAGATCTTCGCCCGCTTCTGGCTGCACAACGGCATGCTCAACTTCGGCGGCGCCAAGATGAGCAAGTCGCTGGGCAACATCGAGCGCGTGCACGACCTGGTGCGCCAGCACCCGCCGGAAGCACTGCGCCTGGCCCTGCTGTCGGCCCACTACCGGCAACCGCTGGACTGGTCCGATGGCCTGATCGAACAGTCGGTGCGCACCCTGGACCGCCTGTACGGCACCTTGCGCGAGCTAGGCGACGTTGAGGCCCCTGCTGAGATTCCAGCGATCATCGAGGAAATTCTAGACGATGATCTAAATACCCCGCAGGCGCTAGCCGAGCTCTACGCATACGCGGACAGCGCTTCCAGACTGCAGCACCAGCGCAGCTGGATAATCCAGCATTTGAGCTCAGTAAGTAAATTCTCGGCGCTGACGCGCGTCGATGCACGAACAAATGTTGGCCTGCTGGTCAAAGTCGGAGCCATTACCGAAGATCACCGTGAGCTTTTTGAGCAACAGTCGGCCGGGCTGAGCAACGCTGAAATCGCTCAGCTCCTTAAGCAGTCTCTAAAGGACTGGCAGCCACCGGCACGAGCACTGCGCTTGGCCAAATCGCGCCTCCTCGGCGCCGGCCTGGCCTTGGGCCTGCTGCAGGCCGATCCGGCGCAATGGTTCGGTACCGCCGCCGGCGATGATGGTGACGATGCGCGCATCCAGGGCCTGATCGATGAGCGTGCCGCTGCCAAGAAGGCGCGCGACTTCGCCCGTTCCGACGCCATCCGCGACCAGCTGGCCGCCGAAGGCATCGTGCTGGAAGACACCCCGCAGGGCGTGCGCTGGTCGCGCAAGCGCGGCTGACCCGCCCTGCCCCGTGGCCGGTACGCCGGCCACGCCCCCACCGTAGAGACTGTTGTGATCGACTCCCCGTTCCCGCTTGAACCCACCGCCGCCGAGGCACAGGCCGCCATCGCCGAGGAATTCGGCTTCTTCGGCGACTGGTCCGAGCGTTACCAGTACCTGATCGACCTCGGCCGCAAGCTGCCGGCCTTCCCGGAAGAATGGAAGACCGAAGAGCATCGCCTGCTCGGCTGCCAGTCGATGGTCTGGATCGTGCCCGAAGGCAACGCGCAGTCGCTGCGCTTCCATGCCATCAGTGATTCGGCGATTGTCTCCGGCCTGATCTTCCTGGCCCTGCGTGTGTACTCCGGGCGCTCGGCGCAGGAGATCCTGGCTACCGAGCCGAGCTACATCCAGGACATCGGCCTGGCCCGCCACCTCTCGCCGACCCGCAGCAACGGCGTGGCGGCGATGCTGGCCTTCATCCGCGAGACCGCGCAGGCCCAGCTGCAGCGCGACCCGTCGTGAGCGAGCCTGCCACAGCCGAAGACAGCGCGCTGGGCCTGCTGTCCCGGCCCGGTTTCGCCAGGCTGCTGGCGTACCGCATCTTCGCGATGCTGTCCTACCAGGTGGTCGCGGTCACCGTCGGCTGGCACATCTACGAAGTCACCCGCAATCCGTTCTCGCTGGGCCTGATCGGCCTGGCCGAGGTGCTGCCGTTCTTCTGCGTGGCGCCGTTCGCCGGTTACCTGGTGGATCACCTGCCGCGCCGCCGCCTGGGCATGGTCGCCTGTTGCGGACTGATCGCCACCGCACTGGTATTGACCAGCGTGGCCATGGGCTGGCTGCCGATCGACGGCGTGTGGCCGATCTACGCAGCCATTGCGCTGACCGGCATGGTCCGCGCCTTCCTGTCGCCGATCTACAACGCCCTGTTCGCCCGCGTACTGGCCCGTGACCAGTTCGCGCGTGGCGCCGGCCTGGGCGCGGTGGTATTCCAGGCCGGCATGATCGCCGGCCCGGCACTGGGCGGCGTGCTGGTCGGCTTCGGTGGCAAGGGCCTGTCCTACGCGGTGGCCACCGCCTTCGCGCTGGTGGCGATGGCCTGTCTGGCCACGCTGAAGGTGGAGGAGCCGGTGCACACCGGCCCTGCCGCGCCGATCTTCAAGAGCATCGCCGAAGGCGCGCGCTTCGTGGTCGGCAACCGGATCATGGTCGGCGCGATGGCGCTGGACATGTTCTCGGTGCTGCTGGGCGGCGTGGTGGCGATGCTGCCGGCGTTCCTGCACGAAATCCTGCACCACGGCCCGGAAGGCCTGGGCATCCTGCGCGCGATGCCGGCGCTGGGCTCGGTGTGCGTGGGCCTGTGGCTGGCCCGCCACCCGCTGCACCGCAATGCCGGCCGCGTGCTGCTGTTCGCGGTGGCCGGCTTCGGCCTGTGCGTGATCAGCTTCGGGCTGTCGCAGCACTTCTGGCTGTCGGCGCTGATCCTGCTGTTCTACGGCGCCTTCGATGGCGTCTCGGTGGTGATCCGCTCGACCATCCTGCAGCTGGCCACGCCGGAAGAAATGCGCGGTCGCGTATCGTCGATCAACGGCATCTTCATCAGTTCGTCCAACGAGCTGGGCGCGTTCTATGCCGGCACGATGGCGAAGCTGCTCGGCCTGGTACCGGCCGTGGTGCTGGGCGGGTTCGCGGTGCTGAGCGTGGCCGGGATCACCGCGTGGAAGAACCCGACGCTGCGGAAGTTGAATCTTCGCGACCTGCAGTGAGCCTGTAGAGCCGAGCCCATGCTCGGCTGCGTATTTCCGTGCGCCCACGCGCCGGGCCATGCCCGGCGGGCTCTTTCCGCGACCGCGGTGGGGTGTCACGTTTCTTTTCGCGCGAAAAGAAAAGTAACCAAAGAAACACGCCGCCATCCGCGAGCCGGCGCTGCGCGCCGGTGCCCTGTGCTCCTCGGTGAATCAGGGGACGACGCGGAGAGCCAGCCGACCAGCAGTCGGCTCTACAGGATAGAGCCGCCTCTTCGCCCCTGATTCCCCTGCGGTGCTCGGCTCGCTACAAGGCGGACTCAACAGCCGCGAGCGCACGCAAGACCGCTCCTGTCGGCCTGAGCCGAGCGTGGGCTCGGCTCTACATCGGCCGCGCACGCAGGAAACCGTCGAGAGCCTGCGGGTGGGTCCGGGCAGGACCGTCCGCGGCATGGATGCCGCGGCCGAGCTTACAGGGATGTACTTGCATCGTGTCCTGCCCGGACCCACCCGCAGGCTCCACCCGATACCCGGAAGGCGCTCTACACAGCCAACTCGAACCCAACAAAAAACCCGGCCGAAGCCGGGTTTTCTGCATGACCAGACAACGATCAGGAATCAGTCGCCCTGCTGCTTCTGCAGATGCTCCCAACGCTCCTGGGCATCGATGGTGCGCTCGGCGGTCAGGCGCGCCTCCAGGCGCTCCAGGCCGATTTCTTCGCCGGTGTCGACGCAGTAACCGTAGTCGCCCGCTTCCAGGCGCTTCAGGGTGCTGTCGATCTTGCCGATCAGCTTGCGGTAGCGGTCGCGGGTACGCAGTTCCAGCGAGTTCTCGGTTTCGCGGGTCGCGCGCTCGGCTTCGTCGCCGATGTCACGCACTTCCTCGCGCAGGTTCTCGATGGTCTGCTTGGACTCTTCCACCAGGTCCGCGCGCCAGTTCTGCAGGCGCTGGCGGAAATACTCCTGCTGCAGCGGGCTCATGTATTCCTCTTCCGAGGACGGCTTGTAGCCAGCCGGCAGGATCGGGCGGCCGGTGGCCTCGTCGGTCTTGTATTCGACCACCTTGTACTTGCTGCGCGGGGCCGGTGCTGCCGAGCGGGCGGCGACGGCCACGGCAACCTTGCCGACAGGGCGCGACACGGTCTTCGGGGCGGAATCGGATTTCACGGCGGTTTTGGCAGGCGATTTCGAAACGGGCACGGGATTCTTGGATTGCGGGGCCTTCGAAGCGGCAGGAGCGGCGGCCGGGGCCGGCTTGGAGGCCGGTTGGGCTGCTGCCACTGCCACGGTCTTGGCCGGGACAGGCTTGGCCGGAGCCGGCTTGGCAGCAGGCTTCGGTGCGGACTTCACTACTGGGGCCGGGGCCGGCTTTACGGCCGGTGCGGCAACATTCTTGGCAACCTTCTTTGCAGCGGCAGGCGTGGCGACCGGCTTGGCCGCAGCGACCTTCTTTGCCGCCGGCTTGGCGACCGGCTTGGCTGCAGCCTTCTTCACCACCGCCTTCGGCGCCGGCTTGGCTGCTGCCTTCTTGACCACCGGCTTGGCGACGGTCTTCTTCACCGGCGCAGCCTTGCTGACGGCCTTTTTCACCGGCGCCTTCTTGCTGGCAGCGGCTGGCTTGGCCTTGGCGGGCGCAGCGGCCTTCTTCGCCACCGGCTTGGTTGCCTTGACCGGCGTTTTCTTTGCGGTGGCCTTCCTGGCCGCCGGTTGCGAGGACGCTGCCTTGGTCGCCGGCTTGCTCGCCGGCTTCTTGGCAACGGGCTTTGCCGCCAACTTCTTCACAACAGGCTTGGCGGTTTTCTTGGCGGCCGTTGCGGCCTTCTTTGCAGTTTTTTTAGCAGCCACGAAACGCTCTTCCTTGGATTCCCCGGGGCCCGGGAAAGCGGGCCTTTATAGCCTACCCGACCCGCAGCAGCAACCTCGGCACCCTGCTCCATTCAGTCCTGGAGCCAAGGCGCCCAATGGGCAGTCCGACGAACACGGACCGCCTTGCGCGGTACGGAACCTGGCCAGCACCCGACGGTGCTGGTACCGGTCGCAGGCCATCGGCGACATGCGACCAACGGCCCATCCTGCACAAATGCGGCCTTCATGCCAACTGGCATAAGATGACTGGGTGATCTCGCGCCTGCTCATCGCCCTGCTGCGCTTCTACAAGCGCTTCATCAGCCCCTTGCTGGGGCCCCGCTGCCGTTTCGTGCCGAGCTGTTCTGAATACGCGATGGACGCGATCTCGCGGCACGGCCCGCTGCGCGGCAGCTGGCTGGCTGCGCGCAGGCTGGGCCGCTGCCACCCGTTCCATCCCGGCGGCTTCGACCCCGTGCCCGAGTCCCCCAACGCCCCCTCTTGCCGTTGCACAGGAAAACATTGACATGTCCTCCACCCTCATCACCAATGCCCGCATGGTCAACGAAGGCCGCACCTTCGACGGCGACCTGCGCATCGAGAACGGCCGCATCGCGCAGATCGGCAACGGGCTGGCGCCGCGCGACGGCGAGCAGGTGGTGGACGCGGCCGGGCGCTGGCTGCTCCCGGGCATGATCGATGACCAGGTGCACTTCCGCGAACCGGGCCTGACCCACAAGGGCGACATCGCCAGCGAATCGGCGGCGGCCGTGGCCGGTGGCCTGACCAGCTTCATGGACATGCCCAACACCAACCCGCCGACGCTGGATTCGACCATCCTGGAAGCCAAGTACGAGCTCGCGCGCGGCCGCGCCTGGGCCAACTACGGCTTCTACCACGGCGCCAGCAATGACAACCTGGACGCCATCCGTGCGCTGGACCCGAAGAAGGCGCCGGGCGTGAAGGTGTTCATGGGTGCTTCGACCGGCAACATGCTGGTCGACAATCCCGAAACGCTGGACGCGATCTTCCGCGAATGCCCGACCCCGATCATCACGCACTGCGAAGACACGCCGATGATCGATGCCAACCTGAAGGCCTTCCAGGAAAAGTACGGCGATGCGCTGACCCCGGACATGCACCCGGACATCCGCTCGCGCGAAGCCTGCATCAAGTCGACCCGCCTGGCGATGTCGCTGGCGCGCAAACACGGCACCCGCCTGCACGTGCTGCACATCTCCACCGCCGATGAACTGGCGCTGTTCGAGAAGGGCCCGCTGATCCGCGCCGATGGCAGCCGCAAGCAGATCACCGCTGAAACCTGCGTGCACTTCCTGCACTTCGCGCGCCCGGACTATGCGACCAAGGGCAACCTGATCAAGTGCAACCCGGCCATCAAGGAAGTGTCCGACCGCGAGGCGATCACCGCTGCGCTGGCCGACGACGTGCTGGACGTGCTGGCTACCGACCACGCGCCGCACACCTGGGAAGAGAAGCAGAAGCCCTACGCGCAGGCCCCCTCCGGCCTGCCACTGGTGCAGTACGCGCTGGTGGCCGCGCTGGAGCGCGTGCACGAAGGCAAGCTGACCCGCGAGCAGGTGGTGCAGAAGTTCGCCCACGCCCCGGCGCAGCTGTTCGACGTGGAAGAACGTGGTTTCCTGCGCGAAGGCTACTTCGCCGATCTGGTCCTGGTCGAAGACGTGCCGTTCACGATCAAGCGCGAGGACGTGCTGTCCAAGTGCGGCTGGTCGCCGTTTGAGGGCACCACCTTCCGTTCGCGCGTCGCCTCCACCTGGGTCAACGGCCAGCTGGTGTGGGACGGCAGCAACCTGGTGGGCGAACCCGCCGGCCAGCGCATGACCTACGACCGCTGATGCGCTCGGCACTTCTGATCGGGTCGCTGCTGGCCGCGCCCCTGTTTTCCGTACCCGCGGCGCAGGCGCAGGCGCAGGATGGCATTGGCAGCCTGATCGACAGCCGCGTGGTGTTCCCGGCCAGTGCGTCGCAGGGCGCACTGGTGATCGGCAAGGTTCCCGCCGGCAGCCGCGTGCAGTACGCCGGTCGCCAGCTGCGGGTGAGCGGCTACGGCAGCGTGGTGTTCGGCATCGGCCGTGACGAGAAGGGCCCGCTGCGCGTGCAGGTGCAGCGCCCCGATGGTGGCAGCGAGACCGCGACCATTGCGGTGACGCCGCGCGACTGGCCCACAGAGCGGGTCAATGGCGTGCCGCCGAAGACGGTCAACCCGCCGCCGGCGATTGCCGAGCGGATCAAGCGCGAACAGGCGCAGGTGACCTCCGCACGCGCCCGCGATGACGACCGCACCGACTTCACCCAGACCTTCATCTGGCCGGTGCAGGGCCGCATCAGCGGCCGCTTCGGCAATGCCCGCGTGTACAACGGCCAGCCCGGTGCCGGTCATTCCGGCATGGACATCGCGGTGCCGACCGGCACGCCGGTGAAAGCACCGGCCGCCGGCATCGTCACCTTCGCCGGCCCGGACCTGTACCTGACCGGCGGCACGTTGCTGCTCGACCACGGCTTCGGGGTCAGCTCCAACTTCCTGCACCTCTCGCGCATCGACGTAAAGGTCGGCGACCGGGTTGAACAGGGCCAGGTGATCGCTGCGGTCGGCGCCACCGGCCGCGCCACCGGCCCGCACCTGCACTGGGGCATGAACTGGTTCGAGACCCGTATCGACCCGCTGCTGGTGCTGGAGCGCAAGTAACGGTAGTGCCGGCCGCTGGCCGGCAACCTCATCCTCTTCCGCGCCCTGCTGGATGCCGGCCAGCGGCCGGCACTACCAGGTACGTTGGATCAACCGCGCGCGGCCCACCACACGCGCAGCAGGGTGCGCACCGGGGTGGCCTCGATCGGCTTGCCTGCGGCCTGTGCCGCCACCCGCGCACGCGCCAGGCTGGACCACACACGGCGCGGGCGCGGGCCGGGCACGCGGGTGCCCCACCCCTTCAACAGATGCTGCGCCCAGCGCTGTGCGGCATTGCTGGCGTCCTCGTCCAGCAGGCTGCGCGGCACACCCGCCACGCCAGCGTCCTGCAGGCGCTGCGCCAAGGTCTGCAGCTGCACCGCACGACCGGCGCCGGTGCGCGGCTTGTCAGCGAACAAGGCCGCCTCCACCGCGGCTACGGCCTCGGCGTAGTTCGCCAGCGCGCGCCCGGCGCCGGCCGCATCCAGCGCGACCGTGCGCGCTTCAACCAGATCCGGAAGTGCTTCGGCCAACTGGGCCCACGGTGCACGCACCGGCTCCAGCAGCCTGCCCAGCGGATGGCGCGAGCGATGTCCCGCCCAGCTGCGCAGCTCCTCGCCCCACCACGCCAGCTTGGCGTCGGCCGGCAGCGGATCGCCGCTGGTGTTGAGCATGTCGTCGAACTCCTGCAGCAGCGCGAACCACGCCACTGCAAGCTCGCGTTGCGATTCGGCCACGAACGGGGCGGCCACCGACCATTCCGGCCAACGGCTGCGCCACTTGTCGAGGAAACTGTCCAGCGCGGTACTGCTCACTACACCATTCCTTACGGCTGGGCCGGGGCTGCCGGCCGGGTCGGCCAGAGACTGGCCAGTTGCAGAAGTTCAGCGTTCTCGACCAGCACGTCGGCCTGCCAGGCCAGCGGATCGTCGCTGTGCAGGCGGTAGCCCCACAGGGCTGCCACCGACGGCATGGCCGCGGCCCGCGCGGCGATGATGTCGCGCTCGTCGTCACCCACGTACACACAGTCTTCGGCGGCAACGCCAATGGCCTGCGCAGCGTGCAGCAGCGGCAGCGGGTGAGGTTTGCGCTCGGCCAGGCTGTCACCGCCGACCAGCACTGCACAGCGCTGCTGCCAGCCGTGCTGCGGCAGGATCAGCCGCGCCAGGTACTCGGGCTTGTTGGTGACGATGCCCCACACGGTGCCGGCGTCATCCAGCGCGGCAAGCATGCCGGCCACGCCATCGAACAGCACCGCGTGCTGGCCGATCAGCGCTTCGTAGCGCTGCAGGAATTCCGGAATCAGTGCATCTCGCGCAGCGGCATCCAGGTCCGGGAAAGCGGCCCCGACCATCGCGCGCGAGCCCTTGGATACCACCGGGCGCAGCACCGCCGGATCGATCGGCGCACGACCACGCTCGGCCAGCATCGCGTTGCAGGTAGCGACGAAGTCCGGCGCGCTGTCCAGCAGGGTGCCGTCCAGGTCGAACAGCACCGCACGCGGGAAGCGGGCGGCGGTCATGCCGGCTTGACCGCGTAGGCCAGGTAGTTGATGTCGGTGCGGCTGCTCAGGCGGGCATGGTTGCGCCACGGCTCGTAGGCCATGCCGCTGACATCCACCAGTTGCAGGTCGGCCTCGCGCAGCCAGCGCGCCAGCTCGGCCGGCTTGATGAATTCCTGGTAGTGGTGCGTGCCCTTGGGCAGCAGGCGCGCCACGTACTCGGCGCCGACGATCGCCACCGCGAACGCGGCGGCGGTGCGGTTGATGGTCGACAGGAACAGGTGGCCGCCCGGCTTCAGCAGGCGCTTGCAGGCCTCGATGATCGCGCCCGGGTCCGGCACGTGCTCCAGCATTTCCATGCAGGTGACCACGTCGAAGCTGCCCGGCTGCTCGGCGGCCAGATCCTCGGCCGCCTGCACCCGGTAATCGACCTGGGCGCCGCTTTCCAGCGCATGCAGGCGCGCGACCTTGACCAGCTCCGGGGCCAGGTCGATGGCGGTGACGTCAGCACCGGCCTGGGCCAGCGCTTCGCTCAACAGGCCGCCACCGCAGCCGATGTCGAGCACGCGGGCGCCGCGCAGCGGCACGCGGTCAGCCACGTACTGCAGGCGCACCGGATTCAGCGCATGCAGCGGCTTCTGCGGGCCGTCAGCGTCCCACCAGCGGTTGGCCAGCGCAGCGAACTTGTCCAGCTCGGCCTGATCGAAATTTGAGGAAGCGTGGGGGGCAGTCATGGGGGATGTCCTTGCGGCGCCAGGGTTCAGGCGCGGATATGGCGGATGCGCTCGCGCCACTGGCGCGCGTTGGCGATGATGCCCGGCAGGTCCATGCCGACCAGCTCGCGCTGCACCAGCTTCGGCTTGCCGGCGATCCAGACATCGCTGACCTGCTGGCGGCCGGTGGCGTACACCAGCTGCGACAGCACGTTGTGCAGCGGCTGTGTTTCCAGCGCGGACAGATCAACGCAGACCAGGTCGGCCTGCTTGCCGACTTCGATCGAGCCGATGCGGTCGCCGAAGCCGAGCGCGCGTGCGCCACCCAGCGTGGACGCGCGCAGCGTGGTTGCCGCGTCCAGTGCAGTGGCGTCGTCGGCCACGGCCTTGGCCAGGATCGCCGCGGTGCGGTTCTCGCTGAACATGTCCAGGTCGTTGTTGCTGGCGCAGCCATCGGTACCGATCGCCAGGTTCACGCCTGCGCGCTGCAGGGCGCAGGCCGGGCAGAAACCGGAGGCCAGCTTCAGGTTGGATTCCGGGCAATGCACCACGCTGACGCCACGTTCGGCGCACAGGTGGATTTCCGCATCGGTCAGCTGGGTCATGTGCACCGCGATCAGGCGGTCGTTGACCAGGCCGAGCCGATCCAGCCGCGCCAGCGGGCGCTGGCCGTGCAGCCTGATCGAATCGTTGATTTCCTGCGCGGTCTCGTGGGTGTGCAGGTGCACCTGCATGTCGAGCTGGTCGGACAGCATCCGCACCCGCTCGAAGTTGGCATCATTGACCGTGTAAGGCGCATGCGGCGCGAACGCGGTGCCGATCAGCGGATCGGTGCGCCACTGGTCGTGCAGTTCACCGGCCTTGGCGAAGTACTCGTCGTCGGTCTTGGCCCAGGCGGTGGGGAAATCGATGATGACCGCGCCCACCAGCGCGCGGAAACCGTGTTTCTTGTAGACCGCGGCCTGCACGTCGCCGAAGAAGTAGTTCTCGTTGGCGCAGGTGGTGCCGCCGCGCAGCATCTCGGCGATGGCCAGGGTGGTACCGTCGGCAACGAATTCGGGGCCGATCACCGCCGCTTCCACCGGCCAGATGTGCTGCTGCAGCCAGGTCATCAGCGGCAGGTCGTCGGCAACGCCGCGCAGCAGGGTCATCGGGTTGTGCGTGTGCGCGTTGACCAGGCCCGGCATCAGCGCAGCCTCGGGTCGGCTCACCACCTGGGTGGCGCGGAAGCGTGCGCGCGCCTCGGCACGCGGCAGGATGGCCACGATCTCGCTGCCACGCACGGCAACGGCATGGTCTTCCAGCACCACCGCATGCGGCTCGATCGGAACGACGTAACCGGCTTCGATGAGCAGGTCGCAGGCTTCGGGGAGGTGCGGGCTATCGCTCATGCGGGCTCACTGGCTGTGGGGGCGGCGAGATACTTCTGGGGACACGCCCCTGAGTAAGGGGCTGCCGCGAAGCGGCGGGGTCTGGAGACCCGTGAAGCGGGGCCCATGATCTGCCGAAGCAGATCATGGGAGCGCCAGCGCGAATGTGCTGGCGCGTACCCGGCCAGCGGCCGGCACTACCGCAAGGTCGGCCTATGGCCGGAACCTTACTTGACGCGTGCGGAGTATTCGCCCGAACGGGTGTCGACGCGGATCACTTCGTCCTGGTTGACGAACAGCGGCACGCGGACCACGGCGCCGGTTTCCAGGGTGGCCGGCTTGCCGCCGCCGCCCGAGGTGTCGCCACGGACGCCCGGATCGGTTTCGGTGATCTTCAGTTCGACGAAGTTCGGCGGCTGCACGAAGATCGGCTCACCGTTCCACAGGGTGACCACGCAGGACTCTTCGCCCTTCAGCCACTTTTCGGCGCCGCCCATGCCGGCCTTGGTGGCCTGGACCTGCTCGAAGGATTCCGGGTCCATGAAGTGCCAGTACTCACCGTCGCTGTACATGAAGTTCATGTCGGTATCGACGACGTCGGCTGCATCCAGCGAGTCGGTCGACTTCATGGTTACTTCCTGGGTACGGCCGTCCTTGATCAGGCGGTACTTCACGCGGGTGAAGGCCTGGCCCTTGCCCGGCTTGACGTATTCGGTGTCGATGATGACGGCCGGTTGGTTGTTGACCAGGATCTTCATCCCGTTCTTGACGTCGTTCATGCCGTAGCTGGCCATGCGTAAACTCCTGAGTGGCAAAAACGCCGCGGGTGCGGCGAGCCGTTAGAATGGAAAGCCCACCGGGTGCCGGTGGGCGACTGTTTTTCTGCCCCCATGATAACCGCAGGCCCCCTCTCCATGCAGCTTTCCGCCTTCCCCCGGCCCCAGTCGCCAGGCGCGCCCGCGCGCTGGCAGCAGCTCTGGCGCCAGGCGCTGCGCGACCCGCACGCCCTGCTGGCCCGGCTGCAGCTAGACCCGGCCGCGCTGGGTGTCTCGGAGGCGGCCATTGCCCAGTTCGCGCTGCGCGTGCCGGAGGGCTTCGTGGCGCGCATGCGCGTGGGCGACGCGGCCGACCCGCTGCTGCGCCAGGTGCTGCCCGTCGACGAGGAAATGCGCCCGGCACCCGGGTTCAGTTTCGATGCGGTGGGTGATGGTGCCGCCAGGAAGGCCACCGGCGTCATCCAGAAGTACCGTGGACGCGCCCTGCTGGTCGCCACCGGCAGTTGCGCGATCAACTGCCGCTACTGCTTCCGCCGCCACTTCGACTATGCCGCGGAAAACGCCGCCAAGGGCGGCTGGCAGGAGGCCGTAGCGGCCATCGCGGCCGACCCGGACATCGACGAGGTCATCCTGTCCGGCGGCGACCCGCTGTCACTGGCCACGCACAAGCTGGCCGAGCTGACCGATGCGCTGCGCGCGATCCCGCACATCCGCCGCCTGCGCATCCACACCCGGCTGCCGATCGTGCTGCCGGAGCGCGTGGACGAGGAGCTGCTGGCCTGGCTGGGCAGCCTGCCGTGGCCGCTGGCGATCGTGGTCCACGCCAACCATGCCAATGAGTTCGACGCCAGCGTGGACGCTGCGATGAGCCGCCTGCGCGGCGTCGGCGCCCAGCTGCTGAACCAGGCCGTCCTGCTGCGCGGGGTCAACGACAGCGTGCAGGCCCTGCAGGACCTGAGCGAGCGCAGCTTCGCCGCCGGCGTGCTGCCCTATTACCTGCACCAGCTGGACCGGGTCGAGGGCGTGGCCCACTTCGAAGTGGACGACAGCCAGGCCAAGGCGCTGATTGCCGGCCTGACCGCACGCCTGTCCGGCTACCTGATCCCCAAGCTGGTGCGCGAACTGCCCGGCGACCCGAGCAAGCGCCCGGTGTAATTCCGCAGGGGGTCAGATCCCTTTTCCTGCGGAAAAGGGATCTGACCCCGACACAACAACCGTCGGTCAGAGACCCGATTCGATCATCCGCACCACTTCGGTGGCAGTCACCGGGTGGCTCAGCCAGTAGCCCTGGCCAAGATCGCAGCCGCGCTGCACCAGCAGTTCGAACTGCGCCTGCTGCTCGATGCCCTCGGCCACCACCGTGATGCCCAGTGCGTGGGCCATGGCGATGATGGCCGTGGTCAGTGCCAGATCGTCGGGATCGCGCTGCATGTCGGCCACGAAACTCTTGTCGATCTTCACGCCGTCCACCGGCACCTGGCGCAGGTGGCTGAGACCGGAGAAGCCCGTTCCGAAATCATCCAGCCAGACCTTCACGCCGGTGCGGTGCAGCTTGTCCAGCAGCTGCGCGGCAACCATCTCGTCGCCGATCACTGCGGTTTCGGTCAGCTCCAGGTGCAGGCGCGAGGCCGGTAGCCCGGACTCATGCAGGCACTGTGCAACCAGCGCCGGCAGCTCGCCGCCGCGCAGCTGCCGCGGTGATACGTTCACCGACACGAACAGATCGTCGCCGCCCGCCCCCCGTGGCCACTGCGAGGCTTCCATGCAGGCCGCACGCAGCACCTTCGGGCCGATGATCTCGATCAGTCCACTCTGCTCGGCCACTTCGATGAACACCGACGGCGGAATCGTGCCCAGGGTCGGATGCTGCCAGCGCAGCAGCACTTCGACGCCGACCATGCGCCGGTCGCGCATGCGGAAGATCGGCTGGTAGGCCAGGCGCAGCTCGCCGCGCTCCCAGGCCCCGCGCAGCTCCTGCTCCATGTGCACGCGGCGCTCGACCGCATGGTCCATCGCCCGGCTGTAATGGCGGTAGCAGTTCTTGCCGGCCATCTTCGCCTGGTACATGGCGATGTCGCCGTTCTTCAGCAGCGTGGTCGCATCGGCGGCATCGTCCGGGAACAGGGTCACGCCGATCGAGGTCCCCAGGAACAGCTCCCTGCCCTGTACCACCAGCGGCTTGCCCAGTTCGCGCACCAGCACCTCGGCCAGCAGCCGGGCGTTCGCGGCCACGTCGCCATCGCCGACCAGGATCACGAACTCGACGCCGCCGAAGCGGGCCAGCAGCGCCTCATCGCCTCCCGCTTCGGCAACCGCGCGCCCGATGCGCTGTGCGAACTGCAACAGCGCTTCGTCACCGGCCTCGTGGCCGAGGGTATCGTTGACGCGCTTGAAGTCGTCGATATCGGCGAACAGCAGGCCCAGCCGATGATTGGATGCGCGCGCCGCCATCAGGCGATGGTCCAGTGCTTCCCGGAACGCCAGCCGGTTGGTCAACCCGGTCAGCGCATCGGTATAGGCCATGCGCCGCACCTCGCGGTCATGGCGGGCGATGGAATCGCGCATCCGGGCAAAGCCGCGCACCAGCTCGCCGACCTCGTCATTGCGGGTGTTCTCGGCCAGCGGCGCCTGGTAGTCGCCAGCCTCGATGCGGCGTGCCGCAGCGGCCAGGTCCCGGATCGGCGCCACCAGGGTGCGCTGCACGTACAGGATCACCACCACGCCGATCACCACCAGCAGGCCCAGCATCAGCAGCAGCCAGCCCAGGTGGCGGCTGCCGACCTGCTGCAGGCGCTCGCCGAGCGTGGCATTGGCTGCCTGTTCGCGCTGCTGCACCTCGTCCAGCGCCATGCCGACGCGGACGCCGCCGATGCGCTGGTTGCCGACCATGATCGGCATGGTGTTGTCGAGCACCTTGGGCGATTCCTGCACCACCAGCGCCTGCGCCACCGCGGCCTTGGGAGCGAGCGGGTCGGCCATCGGCTGGCCGAAGCCGGGCACCTCGATCGAGCCGTCATGCACCAGCCGGCCACGGTCGTCGAACACCAGCACATAGCGCACGACCGGCTGCCGTGCGGTGCTGCGCACCAGCGCACCGACCTGGTCCAGGTCGCGGTAGTACAACGGGTTGGCCAGCGCGTCGGACAGCTCGCGCGCCATCGCTTCGCCGCGGCTGCGCACGCTGCGGTCGAACAGTTCATGGATGACGCCACCACTGAGGTTGCGCACCTCGCCCTGCATCGCCGCCTGCCGCCCCAGCAACACTGCCAGGATCGCCACCACCACGACCATCGCCCCGCCCATCGCGAGCAGGAACCGGGCCTGCATTCCCGAGCCGAGCCACTTCATTCCACTTCCATCCGCACGCGCGTCAATCCTTGTTTCAATTCATCCAGCCGCTGCTGCGCATGCGCATCGACGCGGTGGAAACCGGAAGTACCGAAAAACCGATGCAACGCCCCCTGCGCCTGCGGGTCACTGGCCGCCTGCAGCAGGACGTCCTGCAGCCGGTCACGCACCCGCGGGTCGAGGTCGGCGCGCACCATCTCCACCGCCCGCGGGTAGGGCCTGGTGCGCAGCAGCTCGCGGAAGTCGCGCCGGAATGCCGCCGGCATCCGTCGCTCGTCGTTCCAGTCCACGCTGCTCACCGCCCCCACGTCAACCACGCCCTTGTGCACGAACGTAGCGATGTTCAACTCGCTGCGCGCGAACACATACCCCACACTGTCCCGGCCCGGCATGTCCCACACGCCGGCCAGGATCTGCGGCGCCAGCCCCTCCTGCAGCAGCGTCATCACCGGCACCAGGTAGGCACTGGTGGACGCCGTGTTCTGCAACGCCAGGCGATGCCCACGCATATCCTGGATGCGCTGGACCGGACTGTCGCGGCGCACGAAGAACACGGTCTGGTACTCACGCACGCCATTGCGCTCGGTCAGCAACAACGGCCGCGCGCCACTGCGCTGGCCGAGTGCCACCGCCGTACCCGACGTTTCCGTGACCCAGTCGACCCGCCCCCGCCGCAGATAGCTGGCCATCTGCTGCGGGTCGCGCGCCATCAGGATCCGCCCCTCCTTGATGCCGACGTCATGCATGCGTGCCACCACATAGTCCAGCAACGGCTGCAGCTGCTCGTAATGGGCCTTGGGATCATCGCTGATCCGGCCCAGCACCAGCACCGGGTCCGGTGCTGCATGCACCGTCCCGGCCAGCAGGATCATGACCAGGCTCAGCAGTCCCCTCTGCACTGCCCTTCGCAGACCCGACACAGGCTTCATCCCCCCCTGGGTATCCGGACAGACTACCCGAAAAAATGAGAACGTCGTCAGCTGTCCTTGTTGCCCGCTTGTGCCAGTCGCGCCATGCGCTGGGTGTCGGCCAGGATGCCGCGCAACAGGCGCACTTCCTGCTCGCTCGGCTCGCTGCGCAGGAACAGGCGGCGCAGCTTGCGCATCGCTGATTCCGGTGCGCGGCCCTTGTGGAAATCGATCTCGTCCAAGGTGTCGCCGAGCTGGGCGAAGAAGCTCTCCATCTGCTCATGGCTGGCGGCCTGTTCGCGGAAACCCGGCTCGGCGTCGGCGGCCGGCTGCGCGCCCAGCAGCTGCATGCGCGTTTCATAGGCCAGCACCTGTACCGCAGCTGCCAGGTTGAGCGAGCTGAACGCCGGGTCGGATGGAATATGCACCGCCGCATGGCAGAGCTGCAGTTCCTCGTTGGTCAGCCCGGTGCGCTCGCGACCGAACACCAGCGCCACCTCGGCGCCCTCGCCCACCTTGGCCACCGCACGGGCGGCGGCATCGGCCGGCAGGTACTCCTCCAGCTGGACGCGGCGGGCACGGGCGGTGCAGCCCAGCACCAGTCGGCAATCGGCCACGGCCTCGGCCAGGGTGGCCACCACCGGGGCGTCCCCCAGCACGTCTTCGGCACCGGCCGAGCGGCGGAAAGCCTCCTCGTCCAGCGGTTTTTCGGGGGCGACCAGCACCAGGCGGGCCAGGCCCATGGTCTTCAGGGCACGGGCGGCAGCGCCCATGTTGCCGGGGTGCTGGGTACCGACCAGGACGAATCGGAGGCGGGTGGCGGCGGGAAACTGGGACATGAACAGGGAAAAGGTCGAGCTGGACGATGACCAATGGTAAACTGTGCGGCCGGCCACTGCGCCGGACCCGCTCTTTTCCCCCGCCAGTCCATCTCTTCTGCCTTTCCGGGAGCCCACGCCATGCAGAAACCCGCCGTCACCGTCATGGTCAAGGCCGCCCGCCTCGCCGGCAACGTCCTGTTGCGCAACATCAACAAGCTCGAGGCACTGAACGTGGTGCAGAAGGGCCGGATGGACTACGCCAGCGAAGTGGATGCGGACGCGGAAAAGGTCATCGTCAAGGAACTCAAGCGCGCTTACCCGGACTACGGCATCTTCGGCGAAGAAGGTGGCGTGCAGGGCGAGCGCCGCCAGATGTGGGTCATCGACCCGCTGGACGGCACCAGCAATTACCTGCGCGGCGTGCCGCACTACTGCGTGTCGATCGCTCTGGTCGAGAATGGCGAACCGACCGATGCGGTCATCTTCGACCCGCTGCGCAATGAACTGTTCACCGCAAGCCGTGGCGCTGGCGCCGTGCTGAACGACCGCCGCATCCGCGTGGCCGATCGCAAGGACCTGGAAGGCACGATGATCCACACCGGCTTCGCGCCGCGCGAGCGCAGCCGTGCCAGCGCCCAGCTGAAGGCGGTTGACGCCCTGCTGGTGCACGGCGAGGACATCCGCCGCACCGGCTCGGCCGCACTGGACCTGGCCTACGTGGCCTGCGGCCGCGCCGACGCCTACTTCGAAGCCGGCGTGAAGGCGTGGGACATCGCCGCCGGCCTGCTGCTGGTCCGCGAGGCGGGTGGCAAGGTCTGCGACTTCAAGGGCGCGACCCTGGGCCGCATGGACAACCGTGGCCCGGAGACCCACCAGATCGTGGCCGGCAACCTGAAGGTGGCCGAGTCGCTGCAGAAGGTGCTGGTCAACACCGGTTATGCGGCGGAGTTCGACGCGAAATTCTGAGGTTTCGCGTAATGCGGTTCATGGAGACGGCACCTGCGAGGGTGCCGTTTTCGTTTGTGCGCACGGAGAGTCGTTTCCGCGACCGCGGAGGGGTGTCGCTTTCTTTGCTCGTGCAAAGAAAGTAACCAAAGAAACACGCCGCCAGGGCGCGAGCCGATGCTACGCATCGGTACCCTGCGCTCCTCGGCCCGTCGAGGGACGGTGCGGGAACTCGCTGCGCTCAGACACCCGCACCTCTTCGCCCTCGCCGGACCTGCGGTGCTCGGCTCGCTCAAGGCGGACCCAAGGTCAAATGCCACAGCTGAACCCAGTAAATCCACGCCACGTGTGGATGCTGTTGTTCTTGATCTTGATCTTGATCTTCCAGTCCGCCTTGAGCGAGCCGAGCATCGCAGGGGAATCAGGGGCGAAGAGGCGCCGGTGTCTGAGCGCAGCGAGTTCGGCGCCGTCCCCTGATTCGCCGAGAAGCACAGGGAACCGTCGCGCAGCGACGGCTCGCGCCCCGGCGGCGTGTTTCTTTGATTACTTTCTTTGCACGAGCAAAGAAAGTGACACCTCCCCGCAGGCGCGGAAACGATCCGCCGGGCACGATCCGGCATCAGCAATGCATCGCGCAAACAAAAACGCCCGGCGCGAAGCCAGGCGTTCCTGCACTACCGTGGAGCGGTGGCTTACGCCGCCGTCGACGCCCGCAGCGCGGCGATGCGCTCTTCCAGCGGCGGGTGGCTCATGAACAGCTTCTTGGCCGTCGAACCGGAAATGCCGAAGGCGGCAATCTGGGTCGGCAGCGTGCTCTGGCCGTGGTTGAGCTGCAGGCGCTCCAGCGCGGCGATCATCTTCTGGCGGCCCGCCAGCGAGGCACCACCCGCATCGGCACGGAACTCGCGATGGCGCGAGAACCACATCGAGATCATCGTGGCGAACAGGCCGAACACCATCTCCAGCACGAACACGATGATGTAGTAGGCGAAGCCGCGGCCGCCGCCTTCGCGGTTGCCCGACAGCGCGCTGTCGATGATGCCGCCGACCACGCGGGCCAGCACGATCACGAAGGTGTTCAACACGCCCTGCAGCAGTGCCATGGTGATCATGTCACCGTTGGCGACGTGGGCGATCTCGTGGCCCAGCACCGCTTCGGCCTCGTCTTCACTCATGTTGTGCAGCAGGCCGGTGGACACCGCCACCAGCGCGTTGTTGCGGTTGGCACCGGTGGCGAAGGCATTGATCTCCGGGCCGTCATAGACCGCCACCTCGGGCATGCCGATGCCGGCCGCCTTGGCCTGCCGCTCGACGGTGGCCAGCAGCCAGCGCTCAGTCTGGTTGCGCGGCTCGGTGATCACCACCGCACCGGTGGAGCGCTTGGCCATCCACTTGGACAGCAGCAGCGAGATGAAGGAGCCACCGAAGCCGAAGATCGCGGCCATGACCAGCAGGCCACTCATCTGGCTCGGATTGACCCCCAGCAACGACATCACGATGCTGGCGAGGATCAGGACCGCGAAGTTGGTCGCCAGGAACAGGGCAATGCGGGTAAACATGGGAAAATCCGGCTCGGAAGGGGTCGATACCAGTCAATTTGCGGTGTGGTCAGCTTGAATTCAAGCGCCAACCTGACCGACGATTCAGCCAGCATGACCTCCCCCATTTCCTGCGGCCGCTTCGCGCCCTCGCCGACCGGCCTGCTCCACCCCGGATCCCTGCTTGCCGCCTTCGGCAGCTGGCTGCTCGCCCGCCATCACGGCGGCCTGTGGCGGCTGCGCATTGAAGACGTCGATCCGCCGCGCACGGTGCCTGGCGCCGCGGAGGCACAACTGCAGGCGCTGGCCGCCTTCGGCCTCACCCATGACGGCCCGGTCCTGTGGCAGAGCGCGCGCGGGGAGGCCTACCAGGCCGCGCTCGACGTGCTGCTGGCCAGCGATCTGGCCTTTGTCTGCCACTGCAGCCGCAGCGAACTGGCCGCCAGCGGCGGCATCCACCACCGCTGCGTTGCGCGACAGCCACGACCGGACCCTGCCGTCCGCTTCCGCGTGCCACGCGGCAGCATCGTGCACTTCAATGATGGCCTGCGCGGGCCGCAGCACCAGGACGTGCATGCCGAGGTTGGCGACTTCGTGCTGCGCCGTGCAGATGGCTGCTGGGCCTACCAGTTGGCCGTGGTGGTCGATGACGCCGCACAGGGCGTGACCGAAGTGGTGCGCGGCGCCGACCTGCTCGATTCCACCGCGCGGCAGATCCTGCTGCAGCAGGCACTGGGCCTGGCCGTGCCACGCTACTGGCACCTGCCGCTGCTGCTCGATGCACCGGGGCACAAACTGTCCAAGTCGCTGGCGTCGCTGCCGGTGGACAGCACGCGGCCGGTGCCGGTATTGCGCGCGCTCTGGCGGCTGCTGGGCCAGGCGCCTGCCGCACTGGACGGCGCCGATGACCGGGATGCGCTGCTGGAGGCTGCGCAACGGGCGTTCGACCCGGCGCGGCTGCCGCGGACCGACATCCTGTTGCCGGCCGGCGCACTTTCCGCGCCGATGTTGCAGAATCCCCCTTCCCCCACCTGATACCCGGACAGCACTCCATGACATCTCGCGTCGCACTGGTCACCGGCGGAACCGGCGGCATCGGTACCGCCATCTGCCAACGCCTGGCCGACCAGGGCCACCGGGTCGCCACCAACTACCGCGACGAGGCCAAGGCCCGCGCCTGGCAGCAGGCGATGACCGAGCGCGGCTACCACGTGGCGATCTTCCCGGGCGATGTCTCCGATCCGGACAGCGCCGAAGCACTCGTGCGCGCCGTCGAGGCCGAGCTGGGCCCGGTCGAGATCCTGGTCAACAACGCCGGCATCACCCGTGACACCACCTTCCACCGCATGCGCGCGGACCAGTGGCACGATGTGATCAACACCAATCTCAACTCGGTGTTCAACGTCACCCGGCCGGTCATCGAGGGCATGCGCCGCCGCGGCTGGGGCCGGGTCATCCAGATCAGCTCGATCAACGGCCTGAAGGGCCAGTACGGCCAGGCCAACTACGCTGCGGCCAAGGCCGGCATGCACGGCTTCACCATCTCGCTGGCCCGCGAGAACGCCGGCTTCGGCATCACTGTCAACACCATTTCGCCCGGCTACGTCGCCACCGACATGGTGATGGCGGTTCCGGAGGACGTGCGCGCCAAGATCATCGCCGACATCCCGACCGGACGCCTCGGCAAGCCGGAAGAAATCGCCTATGGCGTGTCCTTCCTTGTGGCCGAGGAAGCCTCGTGGATCACCGGCAGCAACCTGGACATCAACGGCGGCCACCACATGGGCTGGTGAGCCGCGCAGGGGGGCGCCGCGGCATGCACCGGCGGCCCCTGCCGATGGTCATGCTGCGCAGCACGCAAACCCTTGTTGCGCAACATGATCGCCCCTGAAAGCCAAGCCTGGCGGGGGCTGGAGCGGTTGCAACCGCTGCTGCACTGCGCCATGCTGCGCGTCTACTGTGACGAGTACCGCTTCATGGCTGCGACCCGCATCATCAAGAAGTATCCGAACCGCCGTCTCTACGACACCGAGATCTCCAGCTACATCACCATCGAGGACGTGCGCCAGCTGATCCTGGACGGTGAAGACTTCGAAGTCCGCGACGCCAAGAGCGGCGACGACCTCACTCGATCGGTCCTGCTGCAGATCATCGCCGACCAGGAACAGGACGGCGAACCGATGCTGTCCACCCAGCTGCTGAGCCAGCTGATCCGCTTCTACGGCGATTCCCTGCAGGGCTTCATGGGCAACTATCTGGAGCGCAGCATGCAGGTCTTCCTCGACCAGCAGCAGCAGTTCCGCCAGCAGATGGGCAACCTGCTGGGCCAGACCCCGTGGGCGATGATGAATCAGCTGACCGAGCGCAACCTGGAGTTGTGGCAGGAATTCCAGCGCAGCATGGGCAGCGGTTTCGGTGGCCCGCGCCCCGGCGGTACCGGAACGGGAACCGGCACCGGCAACAAGCCCGGCGAACCGGGCACCGGCACCGGCGGCAAGACCCGCCGCTGAACGGCAGCTACGGCTGATACGAAAACGGCGCGCCCCTGGCGCGCCGTTCTGTTTGGCATCGCGCCAACGATGCGTCAGCGTTTCGCCTTGCACCCCGTGCACACGCGCTCGACCTTGTAGCCCTTGGCCTTCAGCTTCTCGACCACGCCATCACTGCCCAGCAGGTGCAGCGTGCCGACCACCACCAGCGTACCGCCCTGCCCGGCCTGCAGGTACGGCTGCAGCTTCGGCACCCAGGCATCGTTGCGCCCGGTGTTGATGCGCTGGTACAGCTGCGGATACTGCTGGCGCATCTCCGCCGCCATCTTGGTCCACAGCAGGCGCTCGTCGCCGCGACGCCATGCATCATGCAGCAGCCGCGCCTGCTCATCGGCCTTGCCGGCCTGGTCCAGCGCTTCGGCCAGCATCTGCCGCTGCTCCTGCACCGTCATCCCGTCAAGCATGCCGATCTGGGTATCGATGTCCTCCAGGCCCGCCGTCTTGCGGCCGGTCTTCTGCGCACGCTCCATGAAGTGGCGGTCCAGGCCCAGCGCCGGGTCCAGGCCCAGTTTCTGCATCTGCCCGACCGAAATGCTCAGGCCGACAAACCAGGCCTTCATGCCCTGCATCTGCGCCAGCGGCAGCTGGTTCTGGGCAGCAAAGGCCTGCAGCTTCTGCCAGGTCGGCGCATCCAGATCACGCTTCAGCTCGCTGCCATCGGTGCGGGTCGCGGCCTGCACCATGCGGCTGGCCAGCTGCGGCGACTGCATGTCTTCCGGCGACAGCTCGAACACCACCCGCTGCGAGGCCTCGAACGCCTGCTCGACATCGGGCGACAGCGGGTAGTCCTGCGGCTTCAGCAGGTGGAACGACCCCAGCAGGTAGACGCGTGCATCGCCCGGGCCGGTGACTTTCCACAACAGCGGTACGGGCGGCTTGGCCGCCGCGGCGGTCGCGGCCGCAGCCGTGGTGCCCGGCGCATCGCGGGCAGTGGCCAGGGGTGCCATCGCGCACGCCGCCATCAGCAGCGCGGCACGGAACAGGTGTTTGATCGGCATGGTCAGCCTTCTCCTTCAGGCAGGTGGTACGCCTTCTCGCCCGCTTCCACGCGCAGGTCCAGCCGGTTTTCCGGTGGCGCCAGCGGACAGGTGGCGTAGGCGGTGAACGCGCACGGCGGGTTGTAGGCATGGTTGAAATCGATGCGCACGGTGCCGTCTGCGGCGGGCGCATCGGTATCCAGGTAGCGACCGGCCGGATAGCTGCCGCGGCCGCTGGTGCGGTCGGCGAAGATCAGGAACAGCGGCTGCCCGGGCGCACCGATCGCTTCCAGCCGCCAGCTGCGGCCATCGCGTTCGAACTCGACCGCGCCGGCATTGGGCATCTCGGTGGTCAGGCCGGTGATGTCGACGATCGGCAGGGTCTTGCCCGGCGGGTGCGCGATGAAGCGCGCCTGCACCTGCCAGTCCACGCCGCCCGGCCAGTACTGCAGGCCGGCGAAGTCACGCCGCGCAGGCGCATCGGCATGCTTGACCCGCAACGCGTCCCGCGGCCCCCGGCGGATGATGCTGAGCTGGCCCTTGCCGCCATCGAAGGCCAGCAGCGTCGGTTGCGCGTCCTTGTCTGTGTCAACGCGGATGCGGCCGCGCACCGGCAGGCCATCATGACTGACATCGACACCGGCTTCAGGCGTGAACCACCACTGCGTCCCTTCGCGACGCAGCAGGCCCAGCTTGTCCGGGCCAACCGTCAGGCGGATGCCGTTGGTAGCGCCGCTGCCAACGAAATGCGATTTGTTCTGCAGCCAGTGCAGGCCCACCAGCGCCGTCCAGCCATCGGGCCGGGTCAGGTCCTGGTAGCGCGCTACACGCCATTGCTGCTGCGCGGCCGCGTAGGCCGGATCTTCAGCGGCCGTCGGCACCGGCGGTGTTGCCGGGCTGCAGGCGGCCAACACCACGGCGGCCAGCAGGCCCGCCATTCCCCGATAACGCATCGATGCTCCCCTCAACGTCCGCGCAGGAACCAGCGGTCGATCTCCGCCAGCGAAAAACGGGCCCAGGTCGGTCGGCCGTGGTTGCACTGGCCGGACCGTTCGGTGATTTCCATGTCGCGCAGCAGCGCGTTCATTTCCGGCAGGGTCAAGCGCCGGTTGGCACGCACCGCGCCGTGGCAGGCCATGGTCGACAGCAGTTCGTCGCGTGCACTGGCCACGCGGCGGCTCTGGCCATGCTCGCGCAGGTCGGTCAGCACGTCGCGCAGCAGCCCTTCCGGTTCGGCATGCGCCAACAATGCCGGAATACTCCGCACGTGCAGCGAACCGGGGCCGGCACGGGTCACCTCGAAGCCGAGCACCGCCAGGGTTTCAGCTTCGCTCTCGGCGGTGTCGGCCTCGCGCTCGCCCACTGCCAGCGTGATCGGCACCAGCAACGGCTGCGACTGCAGGCCGATGCCATCGTGCGCGTTCTTCAGGCGCTCGTAGCCGATGCGTTCGTGGGCCGCATGCATGTCGACCACGATCAGGCCTTCGGCGTTCTCGGCCAGGATGTAGATGCCATGCAGCTGCGCGATCGCATAGCCCAGCGGCGGCACGCCTGCGTCGGCACTGGTGACCGGCAGTCCGTTCTCGGTCGGCATCGGCGGCAGCGCAGCACCGCGCTCGGCGCCGGCCGGTGCGGCATACAGCGCGGCATAGGCAGCCGGTGCATCGGCCACCTGCAGGCCCAGCGGCTGCTGCGGGCGCCATCCGGAGAATCCGCCACCACCACCTCCCGAGCCGGCACCCGGCGCGGGCCCACGCACCAGCCCGAATCCCGACGCGCCTGCGCTCGATGCCATCGGCATGGCCGTGGCATCCACCGGCTGCGCAGCACCGGCACCGATCTCCTGCGCCGACATGCCGGCGCGGGTATCGGCCAGCGCATCCTTCAGCGTGCGGTAGACGAAATCATGGACCAGCCGCGAATCACGGAAGCGCACTTCGTGCTTGGCAGGGTGCACGTTGACGTCGACGCGGGTCGGATCCAGTTCCAGGAACAGCACATAGGCCGGCTGGCGGCCGTGGTACAGCACATCGCCGTAGGCCATCTTCACTGCGTGGGCGACGCTGCGGTCACGCACCGAGCGACCGTTGACGTACAGGTACTGCTGGTCGGCGCTCGCGCGCGAATAATGCGGCTGCGCGATCCAGCCATGCAGGCGCAGTCCGGCACCGCTGTGGTCCACGCGCACGGCCTGGTTGGCGAAATCCTCGCCCAGCGTTTCGGCAAGGCGTGTGTCGGAATACAGATCGCCCGGCTTGTAACGACGCGAGGCCTTGCCGTTGTGCGACACGCGCAGCTCGACATCCGGCCGTGCCAGCGCCAGCGAACGCAGCCACTCTTCGATATGGCCCAGTTCGGTGCGCTCGGCGCGCAGGAACTTGCGCCGCGCCGGCACGTTGTAGAACAGCTCGCGCACTTCCACCGTGGTGCCCGGCGCGTGCGCGCGCGGGGTCACCTCGCCGATCTTGCCGCCTTCGATCTGCAACGCCGAACCGTGCTCGTCATGCGCGCGGCGCGAGGCCAGGGTGAAGCGGCTGACCGAGGCGATCGAAGGCAGCGCTTCACCGCGGAACCCCAGCGTTGCCACCGATTCCAGATCGTCCAGGTCGGCGATCTTGCTGGTGGCGTGGCGCGATACCGCCAGCGGCAGCTGCTCCGGTGCGATGCCGCTGCCATTGTCACGGATGCGGATCAGGCGCACACCGCCCTCTTCCAGATCGATGTCGACACGGTTGGCGCCGGCATCGATCGCGTTCTCGACCAGTTCCTTGACCACCGACGCGGGCCGTTCGACCACTTCGCCAGCGGCGATCTGGTTGATGAGGATCTCCGGCAACGGCCGGATCGGGCGCGGACCGGGCGCGCTCATGGGAGGTGATGGGCAGCAGACTTCATGGGTCGATGATAGCGGAGCTGCCGAGGATAGAGTCGAGCCATGCTCGACTGCGGGCTACCGACAAGGCCCAGTCGAGCGCGGCTCGACTCTACGGAAAGCAGTAACCCGCCTTCGGCGGCTTACTTGCTGCCGCCGGCCATGGTGCCGGCCGCGTCGATCTCGGCCTGGGCGCGGGCCGCATACAACGTCCCCGGCGGCGGCTGGCGGCTGAAGAAGGTGTGCACGCCATCCAGCACGGCGCCAGCGATCTTGCGCTGGTACGCCGGGTCCATCAGGCGGCGCTCTTCATCCGGATTGGAGATGAACGCGGTTTCCACCAGCATCGCCGGCATGTCCGAGGTGCGCAGCACCGCGAAGTTGGCGCGCTCGATGTTCGGCTTGTGGTTGTTGCCGATCCGCTTCAGGCCGCCCAGCACGTGGCCGGCCGCGTCTTCGGACGCCTTCATGTAGCCGCTCTGCGCCAGGTCCAGCAGCACGTTGGCCAGGGTGCCTTCGGTCTGCTGCAGGCGCACGCCACCGACCAGGTCGGCCGCGTTTTCCTTGTCCGCCAGCCAGCGGGCGCGCTGCGAAGAGGCGCCCTTGGTCGACAGCACGTAGACCGATGAGCCCGTGGCCGAGCGGTTTTCGGCCGCGTCGGCATGGATCGAGATGAAGATGTCCGCCTTGTTCGCGCGCGCCTTCTGCGCACGCATCGGCAGCGGAATGAACACGTCGCTGTCGCGCGTCAGGTAGGCCTTCAGGCCTGGCGTGGCGTTGACCTGGCGGGCCAGCTCGCGCGCCACTGCCAGAGTGACATCCTTCTCGCGCTTGCCGGTCGGGCCGATCGCACCCGGGTCCTGGCCGCCGTGGCCGGGATCGATCGCCACCACCAGGTGGCGCATGCCGGCCTGCATGCGGATACGCGACGCATCGCTGGGCATGACAGGACGCGGCGGTTCCACCGGCGTCGGTGCCGGTGTAGGCACGGTGGCCGGCGGCGTGGTCACCACCGCTGCGGTGCGCTGGCCGGCGAGGATCGCGGCCGGCGAGGACGACGGCGTGCTGCTGGCGGTGACACCGGCCGCAGCAACCTGGGCCGGCGCGGTGGTCGGTGCCGGGGTCGGCGTGGCCGGTGCGGCGGCAGTGGCGCTGGCCTGCTGCTGTACCTGTGCGGTCAGCAGGGCCGTGGCACGCGCGGCATCGGTGCGCGACTGCGCGCTCTCGGCCAGAGTCGGTACTGGTGCAGCTCCCGCCGCGGGCGCCTGCGGCTGCACGGCTGGCGTCGCCGCCGGGCGGCTGCTGGCCACGGCCGGGCCATCGCCCGGCCATTCGATCACCAGCTTGGATTCATTGCCCTCGCGCTGCATCTGCGGGCGGAACGGCGCCACCGATTCGGCGAGGTCGAAAACGACGCGGAACGTGCCCGGGACCGGCTGTCCGGTACGCACCGCCGTGACCACGCCCTGCGCGGCCGGCATCTTCAGGTTGCGTATGGCGCTGGAGTCGGGGAAATCGACCACCAGGCGGTTCGGGCCGGCCAGCGACAGGGTCTTGTAGCCGCCACTGCCGACCAGCGAGATCTCGGCACGGGTGCCGGTAGCGCCGGTGTTCAGCAGGACCTGTCGGACTTCACCCGCCCACGCACTGACGCTCGCCAGACCCAGTCCGACGGCGGCACAGATGGCGATGAGACGGTTCCCCGGGCGCATGGCTCAGGATTCAATCACCGCGCTGAACGGAATGCAACACCTTTTTCCTTAATAATCCGTAACCTGCCGGTCTTTGTTCTCGTCAGCCGACAGAAATGGCCTGCAAGTCGCCCCCTTGCGGCAGCCGTTCCAGCCATTCACGTCCTACGTCGCTGGCCCCAGTGAGACGGACGCGTCGTCCCTGCCCGTCGATCTCCAGCGCCACCACCAGGTCGGTCGGCGGCAGCGCGCCGGCGCCCCGTTCCGGCCATTCGACCAGCCACAGCACCGCGCTGCCCTCGTCCAGGCCGAGGAAATCCAGCTCACCGGCCTGGCCGATGCGATACAGGTCCAGGTGCCACGCCTCACCGCCACTGGCCAGCGGATAGCGCTCGACCAGGGTGTAGGTGGGGCTGCGGATCGCGCCCTGCACGCCCAGCGCGCGCAGCAGCGCGCGGGCCGTGGTGGACTTGCCGGCACCCAGGTCGCCGCGCAGTTCGATCAGCGCCTGCGGCGGCCGGGTGGCCGCCAGCCACTGCCCGAGCAGTTCGGTGGCGTCGCTGTCGGCAAGGAAGAATTCGGTCATGGGGAGAGGTCCGGGTTGGCCAGTCGCCGCAGCGGCGCCAGCAGATCAGTAGGAAGCAGGCCGCGCGCGCCATCGGCGGCAGCTGCATCGCCCGCCAGCGTATGCAGCAGCGCGCCCGCGGCCGCGGCATCGAAGGCCGCAAGGCCCTGCGCGCGCAGGCTGGCGATGATGCCGGTGAGCAGGTCGCCCATGCCTCCCACGGCCATCCCTGGGTTACCGGCAGCGATCAACCGGGGCGTTTGCCCAGGCGCTGCCACGATGCTGCCAGCGCCCTTCAGCACCACCACGGCGTGGAAGCGCTCGGCCAACATGTGCGCACAGGTGTAGCGGTCGGCCTGGATTTCAGCCGTGCTGCAGCCGAGCAGGCGCGCGGCCTCGCCCGGGTGCGGTGTGAGAATGGCATCGGGCAACGCGCGCGGATCCTGCGCCAGCAGGTTCAGGGCATCGGCATCGACCACCAATGGCTTGTTGCTGGCCAGCACCCGCGCAAACAAGGCGCGTGCCCATTCGTCCTGGCCCAGACCGGGCCCGATCGCCACCACCTTCGCCTTGTCCAGCAGCGCCGGCAGCACATCGCCGTCTTCCAGTGCATGGGTCATGGCCTCGGGCAACCGGGCCAGCAGTGGACCGACGTGGTCGCGGCGGGTGCCCAGGCTCAACAGCCCCGCACCCGCGCGCAAGGCGGCTTCGGCCGCCATCGCGATGGCACCGCCGCTGCCATGGTTGCCGCCGACGCACAGCACGTGCCCGGATTCGCCCTTGTGGGTATTGGCGCGGCGCGGTGGCAACAGGGCCCGCAACCGCACCTGCGTCCAGTGCTCCGCAGCGGGTACCACGCCTTGCCAGGCCGCCGCGGGCAACAGCAGGGGCGCCAGGACCTTCTGCCCGCAATGATCCAGCGCATCGCCGGAATACAGCCCGCGATGCGCCACGATGAACTGCAGGGTCAGTGCAGCGCGCACTGCTACGCCCGGCACCGCCCCACGGTCGGCATCGACGCCACTGGGAACATCCAGCGCCAGCACCGGCGCAGTCTGCGCGTTGAGCGCGGTAATCAACGCCTGCGCCGTACCCTCCGGCGCGCGATCAAAGCCCAGCCCGAACAGGGCATCGACCCAGACGTCGGCCTCGGGCAGCATGCCGTCGAAATCGGTGATGGTGCCGCCGCCGGACCTGAATTCAGATGCTGCACGCTGTGCCAGCGCGGTCGAGGGCGGCCTGCCCGGCAGGGCGATCACTGTCACCTCGCGCCCGGCCTGCAGCGCGTGACGGGCCAGCACATGGCCATCGCCCCCATTGTTGCCAGCGCCGACCACCACGCCGATCCGCCGCGCCTGCGGCCAATGCTGCAGCAGGCACTGCCAGGCGGCCTGGCCGGCCTGCGCCATCAGGCCCCAGCCGCCGTCGGCGGCCAACGCCGAGGCCTGCGCATCAAGCGCACGCGCGGCAGCGGAATCGAACAGATCGGCAAGGTTGGCCATGCAGGGATTTTATACTGGTGCACATGTCCCCCGCCCCCACCCCTGTCGATCCGGTCCAGGCCGTGCAGCGCATCCGCGAACTGGCGCGTGCGCATGGCTTCCAGCGCTGCGGCATCGCTGGTATCGAACTGGGCGAGGATGAAGCGCACCTGGCCGACTGGCTGGGCCAGGGCCTGTACGGCACGATGGACTGGATGGCGCGCCACGGCACCTTGCGCGCGCGACCGGCCGAGCTGCTGCCCGGCACCGTGCGCGTGATTTCAGTGGGCATGGACTACAGCCACAAGGACGACACCGAAGCCTGGGCGACCCTGGCCGACCCGGGCCGCGCCTACGTGGCGCGCTACGCGCTGGGCCGCGACTATCACAAGCTGATGCGCAACCGCCTGCAGAAGCTGGCGACGCAGATCAACGATGAAGTAGCGCCACTGGGCTACCGCGTGTTCGTCGATTCCGCCCCCGTGCTGGAACGCGCACTGGCGCGCAACGCCGGCCTCGGCTGGATCGGCAAGCACACCTGCCTGATCGACCGCCATGGCGGTTCATGGTTCTTCATCGGCGAGATCTACATCGACATCCCGTTGCCGATCGACACGCCGGCCACGGCGCACTGCGGCACCTGCACGCGTTGCATCGATGTCTGCCCGACCCAGGCCATCACCGGCCCGCAGCGGCTGGACGCGCGGCGCTGCATTTCCTACCTCACCATCGAGCACGACGGCGCCATTCCCGAAGACATGCGTCCGTTGATCGGCAACCGCATCTACGGCTGCGACGACTGCCAGCTGGTCTGCCCCTGGAACAAGTTCGCCAAGCGCACCGACGAAGCCGATTTCCGCGCGCGCAACAACCTCGATACCGCGCGCCTGGACCAGCTGTTCGCCTGGGACGAGGCCGAGTTCCTGCGCCGCACCGAGGGCAGCCCGATCCGCCGCAGCGGGCACGAGCGCTGGCTACGCAACATCGCCGTGGCACTGGGCAACGCACCGTCCTCGGCCGAAGCATTGGCCGCGTTGCAGACCCGCGTCGATGATCCCTCGCCGCTGGTGCGTGAACACGTGCAGTGGGCGCTGGGCCAGCACACGGCGCGCTGACGTGCGATCCTGAGCCCCCGCTCCACCCGCAGCACGCCGTTCCCATGCAGCCACGCAACAACGACATTTTCACCCCCAGCCAGCTCAACACCCTGGCCCGCGACCTGCTGGAAGGCAGTTTCCCGGCGATCTGGGTCGAGGCCGAACTGGGCAGCGTGGCGCGTCCTGCCTCCGGTCACCTGTATTTCACCCTGAAGGACGCGCGTGCGCAGCTGCGTGCCGCAATGTTCCGGATGAAGGCGCAGTACCTGAAGTTCGTGCCGCGCGAAGGCATGCGCGTGCTGGTGCGCGGCAAGGTGACCCTGTACGACGCCCGTGGCGAGTACCAGATGGTGCTGGACCACATGGAAGAGGCGGGCGAAGGCGCACTGCGCCGCGCCTTCGAGGAACTGAAGGCACGGCTGGAGGCCGAGGGCCTGTTCGACCCGGCGCGCAAACGGCCACTGCCGGCGCATGTACAACGTCTGGCAGTGATCACCTCGCCGACCGGCGCCGCCGTGCGCGATGTGCTGAGCGTGCTCGGCCGCCGTTTCCCGCTGCTGGAAGTCGACCTGCTGCCGACCCTGGTGCAGGGCAGCAGCGCCGCCACGCAGATCACCCGCCTGCTGCAGGCGGCCGATGCCAGTGGTCGCTACGACGTGATCCTGCTGACCCGCGGCGGCGGTTCGCTGGAAGACCTGTGGGCCTTCAATGACGAAGCCCTGGCCCGTGCGATCGCCGCCAGCCACACCCCAGTGGTTTCGGCGGTCGGCCACGAAACCGACTTCAGCCTCAGCGACTTCGCCGCCGACCTGCGTGCGCCGACGCCTTCGGTGGCAGCTGAACTGCTGGTACCCGACCAGCGCGAACTGGCCCTGCGCCTGCGCCGCACGGCCGCGCGCATGGTGCAGCTGCAACGGCATGCGATGCAGCAGGCGATGCAGCGCGCCGACCGCGCCCTGCTGCGCCTGAACGCCCAGAGCCCGCAGGCGCGGCTGGACTTGTTGCGCCGACGCCAGCTGGATCTGGGCCGGCGCCTGCATGCGGCGTTCAACCAGCAGCAGGAGCGCCGCGCCGCGCGCCTGCGTCATGCGGCGGCAGTGCTGCGCGGGCACCATCCGCAGCGCCAGCTCGATGCGATGCAGCGCCGCCTGGCTGCCCTGCGCGGGCGGCCGCAGGCCGCGATGCAGCGCCTGCTGGAGCGCGATGCACTGCGACTGCGCGGACTGGCGCGTTCACTTGAAGCGGTCAGCCCGCTGGCGACCGTGGCGCGTGGCTACAGCATCCTCACCCGCAGCGACGATGGCACCCTGGTACGCCAGATCGATCAGGTAAAGCCAGGTGACGCACTGCAGGCCCGCGTCGGCGACGGTGTGATCGACGTACAGGTCAAGTAAGGGGTGTTCGGCAGGGCTGCGCCCTGCACCTGCGGTAGTGCCGGCCGCTGGCCGGCAACCTCAACAGCAACAGCAAAAGCGGCTCTGGATTGCTGATGGTTTGGCGGGGCGGTGTGGCTGTGCAGGACACGCCGTAAACCCCGCTGCACGGTCCGGCCCAGCCGCCGGCGGCTGTGCGTTCGGGCGCTTGCGAAGCAGTGCTTCGCAAGCAAAGCGCCCTCACCCTTGGGGGCTCGATGGCGCCAACGGTCCTGCACAGCCACACCGCCCCACCTCTGACAGATTCCGATGACTGTTGGTAGGTGTCGAGCTTGGTCGACACGGTAGATCCACGCCATGCGTGAATGCATCTCTGCCAGATGGCGAATCAATTCGGGGTCAGATCCGATTTCCTACGGAAAACGGATCTGACCCCAAGAGCATTTCCGACAGACCGCAGCAAACTGTCGAAGGCGGGGTGGGTCCGGTTGCGGGAGTGTCCGCGGCATGGATGCCGCGGCCAAGCCCCCATGGAAGGGTTTACGGCGTCTCTTGCAACCGGACCCACCCCGCCATCCCTCAGGAAACCCGCTTCCGCTGTTGCTGCTGCCGGCCAGCGGCCGGCACTACCTACCGCGGGTGCAGGGCTGCAAGCCCTGCCGCCCCTCCCCCTACTTTGCCTGCTCGCAGAACTTCTGCCGGTACTCGAGCGCCTTCGGCATCAGCGCCTGCAGGTTCTGGATGCGGGTACCCGGGTTCGGGTGGGTGGAGGCGAACTCCGGCGGCGCCTGGCCGCCACTGGCCTGGCCCATGCGCTGCCACAGCGGCACCGCCTCGCGGGGATCGAAGCAGGCCGCTGCGGCCAGCATCAGCCCCACTTCATCGGCCTGCGTCTCGTGGCTGCGCGCATAGGGCAGCAGGTAGCCGTAGCCCATCGCCGACATCATCATCTGTTGCTGCTGCGCATCCATGCCGCTGGCGGCACCAGCCATCTGCCCGATCTGGGTCAGCTTCTGCTGCGCCATCCGCTGTGCACCATGGCGTAGAAGCGCATGGGCGATCTCATGGCCCATCACCACCGCCATCGCGTCACGCGTACGCGCCACCGGCACCAGGCCGGTGTAGACCGCCATCTTGCCACCCGGCAGGCAGAACGCATTGGCCTGCTCGGACGGGATCACATTCACTTCCCACTGGAAATCCCGCGCGAAATGCGCCGGCTGCACGCCGTGCTCCTGTGCCAGCGCGGTCTCCACCACGTCCACCTTGGCGATCAGGCGCTGGGCGATGTCGCGCACATCACGCGCGATCGGCGCATTCGGATCCATCGGCCGTTCCTGCGACAGGATCTGCTGGTAGGCCTGCAGCCCGAGCGCGGTCTCCTGGCGCGCATCCAGGCTGCTGTCGATCATCACCTTCTCGCCAGTGTAGGGATCGACCGTGCGATTGGAGAACCAGTAGAACACCGCATAGCCCGCCGCCAGCAGCAGCACCCACCAGCGGATGTTGCCGAACAGGCCGCGCCGCTGCGGGCCTTGCGGCGAACGGGAAAAGGGATCGTTGCGCATCGGTGTCTTCCAGCAGGCCCCGCCGGCCGGCGGGCACGGCGCAATCTTAGTGCGCGGACGCCAGCAGCGGGTGAAGCCCGATGCTCAGATGCCCCGCACCAGACGGAAGCCGATGCGCGCGTTGGTGGTGTCCGAGTCCTGCGATTGCCGCCAGGCCGCACGGGTCTGCTCGGGCGCATTGGCCCAGTTGCCGCCCCGGATCACCCGCGACCGGCAGCCCGGGTTGAACCAGGCGACACCATCGGACGGCGCACGCCGGTAGCTGGCATGCCAGCAGTCGGCCACCCACTCGCTGAGATTGCCGGCCATGTCGTGCAGGCCGAAGGCATTGGCCTGGAAACTGGCCACCGGCGCGGGCCCCCACCAGCCATCGCCATAGCCGACGAAGGCGTTGTGCCAGTGCCGTCCCGAGGGCGAGACATCCTTGCTGCCGGTGAAGTTGCCAGCGCCGGGCGGCGGCGTGCCGGCGTCGCCCCACGGATAACGGCCACTGCTGCCGGCACGCAGCGCGTACTCGAATTCGGCCTCGCTGGGCAGCCGGTAGCTGCGTCCTGTCTGCTCGGACAGCCACGCCGCGTAGTTTTCGGCATCACGCACGCTCACATGCATCACCGGCGAATTGCCCAGTGCGCGCGCGCCATCGTAATCGGAACGCCAGTCCACACCGCTGCGGCGGATGAAATTGCCGCTGCGCTCGTCATAGACCACCGAGTGGCCGCGCCGGGTCGCACGCGGCCGCGCATTGGTCGACTTCACATAGCGCTCGAAATCACTGACCGTGATCTCGGTGATCGCCATCGCAAACCCGCGGTCGAAGCGCACATAATGCGAGGGCCGCTCGGCATCGCTGGCACCGGGCTCGGCATCACCCGCGCCCATCTGGAAGCCACCATGCGGCACCACGATCATTTGCGGGCCGCGCCCGCCATCGCGCATGGCGTCGCTGAACACCTGCCCGGGACGGAAGCTGCCGTAATGGGTGGCCAGGTCGATGCGTTCGCGCAACTGGGCCACCACCGCATCCCCTGGCAAGGCGATGCGCAGGGCCTCGGCCAGCTTCTCGCGCGCCGGCTTCAGGCCCTGTGGCGTCGCCAGTTCGCGAAGGCCATCATCGCGCAGCTGCAGCAGTGCCGCCGCGCGTATCTGTTCGATACGTTCGAAGGCATCGGCAATGGCCGGTGACGAATCACGGACCTTGCTGGCTTCGGCCAGCCAGGTGCCGGCGCTGGCAAAGTCACGCACCCGCGCCGCGTCCTCGGCACGGCGGATCAGGCCACTCTCGGCCGCCGCCAGGCCCTGCCGTGCCCGGCTGTTGTGTTCATCCAGGGCCAGCGCTTCACGGAAGTTGCCGATCGCGCCGTCACCGTCCTCACCGATCCGCCCCGAACGCAGGTCTTCCTCGCCGGCACGGTTGTAGGCCACCACGCGCTGGGCGAGCTCCACCCGTCCCTGCAGCGCGCGAACCTTCTCATCCTTCGGCGCCAGGGTCAGCAGCACCAGTGCCTGGCGGCTGGCCTCGGCCAGCGCCTCGCGCTGCTGCAGCGGCCGGACCAGCAGGGCATCGGCCTGCTGCTGAAGGCGCTGGCGGGCGCGCTGCAGGCCGTTGCGGGCCTGGTGGTCATCCGGGTCTTCTTCCTGCACCGCCAGCCACAGCGGAACCGCCGCGTCGGCGTCCTCGTACAGGCGCCCTTCGGCGAACGCCTTCTCGGCCGCGCGACGCAGCTGGGCCAGGCTGCGCCCCTGCCGATCGACCCGCGGTGGCGTCCACCGCTGCACATCCTCGGCGGCATCCTCACCGGCGATGGTGACGCTGCCCTGCGCCGCCTCCGGCGTCGCGTCCGCCTGCATGCCTTGCTGCGGCCGTGCGTCTTCGCCAGCAGCCGGTCCCGGCTCCGGCGTCGCCGAGGGCGACGGCGTGCAGCCGGCCAGGGCCAGGGCGGTGCACAGCACGGACGACAGCGGAAAACGCAAGCAGGATCTCCTTCGGCACGGATGCGGACCGACGTTAGGCTATTCTCCCCTGCCTGAGCAAACCCGAGTAGTAGGCCCTGACCCGTGGCAATCTGGATCACCACCCCCGCCGAGCTGGATCCGTACTTCCAGCAGCGTCCGGCCCGCATCGGCCTGGACACCGAATTCATCCGTGAACGCACCTTCTGGCCGCAGTTGGCCCTGGTGCAGATGGCGGTCGGGCAGGACATCCTGCTGATCGACCCCCTGATTCCCGGCATGACCGAGGCGCTGGCGCCGTGGCTGGCCGATGAATCGATCGTCAAGGTGATGCACAGCGCCAGCGAAGACCTGGTCGCCTTCAAGTGGGCCTGCGGCGTGTTGCCACGTCCGCTGTTCGACACCCAGATCGGCGCCTCGCTGGCCGGCATCGGTGGCGGTATGGGCTACCAGAAGCTGGTCGCGGAAATCACCGGCGTGGCGCTGGCCAAGGGCGAAACCCGTTCGGACTGGATGCGCCGCCCGTTGTCCGACTCGCAGCTGCAGTACGCCGCCGACGATGTCGAGCACCTGTTCGCGCTGCATGACGCCATCGATGCCAGGTTGCAGGCGCTGGGCCGCCAGCAGTGGCTGCACGACGACGGCGAGCGCCTGCTGGCCAGCGTCGCCAATGACGAAGACCGTTGGCCGCACCTGGCGATGCGCTCGGCGCAGTTCCTCGACACGGCCGCACAGCATCGGCTGCTGCGTCTGCTGCGCTGGCGCGATGTGCAGGCACGCAGCAGCGACCGCCCGCGCAGCTGGATCCTGGACAACGAACTGGCCGCCACGCTGGCACGCACGCCACCGGCCGATGCCGCCGCACTGGGCAAGCTGTTCGAACAGTTCCCGAAGGCACCGCGCAAGCTCGCGGGCGCTGTGTGGCAGGCGCTGGATACGCCGCTGGCCGATGAGGCCGAAGCACCGCTGGCGCTGCCGGCCAACGACAGCAACAAGCAGGCACTGAAGAAGCTGCAGGACGCGGTTGCCGAGCGCAGCCGCGAACTGGGCCTGCCGGATGGAGTATTGGCCTCACGCAAGCACCTGGAAAGCTATCTGGAACGCCGCCAGTGGCCGGCCGCACTGGCCGGCTGGCGCCAGCAGGAACTGGAATCGCAGCTCCAGGCGCTGCTGCCGGCACGCTGAAGCACCTGTCGCGGCGCCGGATTGCATTCCCGCCGCCGTCGAACGCAACAAGAAGGGCGACCCGGATCACCGGGCCGCCCTGCGCACTCCAGCAGTGCGAGGGTGGGACCGCCCACCCTCGCGGCAACGCCTTACCAGTTCATGTTCAACGAGACACCGACGGTGCGCGGTTCGTTGTAGACCGCGGCCATGTAGTTCTCGATCACACCCTTGAGGTTCTTCTCGTTGGTGATGTTGCGCGCGAACAGCGCCACTTCATAGGCACCGTAGTTGCCCGAGTAGCCGATCTTCAGGCCGCCCTCGAAATCACCCTTGGAGTTGAACTCCTTGCTGTCGTACAGCACGAAGCTGGTGTAGCCCTGCTTGTTCCAGTCGGTGGACACGAACATGGTGCCCGCGTCGCTGACCGGGAAGTCGTAGCGGGCGGCCAGGTTGACGTTGTACTTCGGCGCGTTCGGCAGCGGGTTGCCGTCGATCTGCGCGAAGGTGTTGGCACCGACCTTGATGGTCGGGTCATTCACCGTGCACACCACCTTGCCGTTGAGGCCGCAGACCTGCGCGTAGACGCGCTTGTCCTTGATCTCGCTGTGCAGCAGGCTGACGCCGGCGCTCAGGGTCAGGTTCGGGATCGGGCGCAGCTCCATGTCCGCTTCGAAACCGTAGGCCTTGGCCTTGTCGGCATTGAACAGCACGCCGTTGCCGTCCGAATCGTTGCCGTTGAGCTGGATGTCATTGACGGTGTAGGTGAACGCGGTGGCGTTCAGGCGCAGGCGGTTGTCCCACAGGCTGCTCTTCACGCCGGCTTCCCAGGACAGGATGGTCTCGGAATCGGCGGTGGTGAAGTCGGCATTGAACACCGCCGAACGGCCCTGGATGGTCGGGCCGCGGAAGCCGCGTGCGACCTTCGCATAGACGCTCACGTCCGGCGTGATCTGGTACATCGCGCTCAGATCCCAGCTCGGGGTGGTGTCGGACATCTTGACGTCGGTGCGGCCCTTGTAGGTCACCACGCCGGCGGCGGTGTCAGCGGTCTTCAGCAGGCGGGTGTGCTTCTCGTCCTTGGTCTGGCGCAGGCCGGCCGTGACGGTGAACTTGTCGGTGAAGGCGTAGCTCAGCTGGCCGAAACCGGCCCACGAGGTGTTCTTGTTGCGCAGTCGCACCCAGTTGTTCGGGTTGCGGGCCGCACCCTGCAGGAACCACGCACGCTGGTAGAAGTCGGTGGTGTCGCTGCCGTTGAAGTAGAACGCACCGGCCTGCCACTGCAGGGCGCTGTCGTCATGGCTGGCCAGGCGGAATTCCTGGGTCCACTGGTCCAGGTCGCGGATGCGGCCCATCGACTGGCCGTAGCCGTTCGGCACACCGTTCACCGGGAAGTTCACCGCCGCGCCGCCGTCGGTGTCACCACGGCTGTAGCCGGAGGTGGTCTCATAGGCGGTGATCGAGGTGAAGTCGATCGCGCCGAAGTCGTAGCGTGCCTTCACCGAGCCGCCGTAGGTCTTGTAGGCCTGCGGGTTGTTGTCGGCTTCGTCGTAGGCGACCTGGTCGCGCGGCACGTCGGTCTTGTTCGAGCCCTTGGTCAGCGCACCACGCAGGAACAGGGTCGAGGTGCCTTCGTAATCACGGGCGTGGGCCGAGGCCAGGATCGAGAACTGGTCGCTCGGGGTCAGCAGCAACTGCGCGCGCACGTTGCGGTCATCGAAGCCGCCCATGGCGTTCTTCTTCGGGCTGACCGTGCCGTCAGCGCTCGGGCCCTTGTAGGTGTTGTCGACGTAGTCGTCGCGGTGCTGGTACAGCGCCGACACGCGGAACGAGGCGATGTCGTTGATCGGGCCGCCAAAGCCGCCGTCGATCGACACGCTGTTGTAGGTCGCATAGCTGGCGCTGACGCGGCCGGTGTAGTCCTGGGTCGGCTTCAGCGTGTCGAACTTGATGATGCCGGCGGTGGTGTTGCGGCCGAACAGCGAGCCCTGCGGGCCGCGCAGCACTTCCACCTGGTCCACGTCATAGACCGGGTTGGACTTCAGCACCACGTGCTCCAGCACCACGTCGTCCTGGATGATCGACACCGGCTGCGAGGCACCCAGGTAGAAGTCGATGTTGCCCAGGCCGCGGATATAGAAGCGCGGGAAGATGCGGCCGGTGGTGGTTTCCGCATACAGGCTCGGCACGCGGCCGGACAGCGCCAGCAGGGTGTCGTCGCCGCCGGCGGTGAAGTCGCGCATGCGCTCGCCCTGCACCACGCCCACCGAGACCGGCACTTCCTGCAGGTTCTGCTCGCGGTGCTCGGCGGTCACGGTGATCGTGTCCAGGCCCGTCGGGGTCGGCGCGCTGTCCTGCGCGGCGGCACCAAAGCTGCCGACCAGGGCCAGGCCGGCACAGGCCAGGGCCAGCGGATGGCGGCGGAAGGAAACGAAGGAAGACGACATACCCGACAGGCGGCGGGAATCGGAATGGGAGGGCATGGAATGCTCTGAGGAGGCGTCCGTGCGGCCTGCGCGAGCCGGGCGGCAAAAAGGAGGAGAACTGCGCAAGCCGCCATTATCCCCCAAATTGTTACGATTTCGTTGCGCGGCATCCGGCCCCGACAAACCGGACGGTTTCGGCACAGTGCACGCCTTCATGCCACGCCGTCCGGCACATCCCGGGTCGGCTTGGCAAGGCGCAGCCAGTTGGCTACACTGAAGCCCTGCCGTGGGGCCATAGCTCAGCTGGGAGAGCGCGTCGTTCGCAATGACGAGGTCAGGAGTTCGATCCTCCTTGGCTCCACCACTCATAAAGAAGACCCGCCGATCATCGCGATCTGCGGGTTTTTTCTTGCATCGATCACGAGTCAGGCAGGTTCCTGATCCCCGTCCTTGCGGCGTGGACCACGCGAATGCGTATCACGCACCTGCTGATCGCGCTGCCCCGGCCGCTGCTTTGCCACGTCCTCCTGCGCCCTGTCCTGACGGCTTTCCTGTACGCCCTGTTCCGGATCGCCAGGGTCTTTGTCGCGCTCGCTCATCGAAGTCTCCTGTGCCGGCGAAGGCCGATCAGGACTTCACGCTAGAGGCTGCGCAGTGATCCGCAGGTCAGGCCCGCGCGAACAGCGTGTGCAGTTCCGCTTGCCGCCGCAGCTCACGGCTCTGCAGAATCCGGACCAACATGCCCAGCCAGTCCGCGATGTCACCTCCCGCCCAGCACGCCGCGCGTACGCTGCCAATGCGCCTCGATCCAGCGGACGGCAGCATCCAGCTCGGCCACCTGACGACGTTGATCTGCCCCACCCTGTCACTGGAGGAGGCGCGCATCGCCTTCGCCACGCTGATGCATGGCGAGCGCGATGCCGGCACCGGCTATCACTGGCTCAGCCTGCACCGGGTCAGTCTGGGCGGTGCGCCCGTCGGCATCAGCCTGTGCTTCCACGGGCAACAGCTCGACATGGTGACGATCGGCGTCGATCTGCCGGGTGCGACACTGGAAGACGGCTGGCCGACCCAGGTCGCAATCGATGCCGAAGTCGCTTTCATGCGTCGCACCTTGGCCACGGCTCTGGGGCGCAAACTGGCAGGTGGCCGCGCCCGGTTCGAGTGGGGCGAGGCATGGGCCCGGTTCGACCCGAAAGGCTTCATGGCCAGCAGCGGTATCCGCTACACGCCGCGCTCGTGACGCCGCTCAGGTACGGGTGATCGACACTCCACCTTCAACACGCATCGCGGTACCGGTAACGAAACTGCTTTCATCGCTGGCCAGGAACAGCGCCGCGTTGGCGATCTCCTCCGGCTCGGCCATGCGCTTGAGTGCGTGCAGCGAGCGCACGAAGTCGCGGGCATCGCCGGTGGGTGCGGCCTGCCGGCCCATCTCGGTATCGGTACCGCCAGGCAGCAGCACGTTGCTGCGTACGCCACGCGCGCCGTACTCGGCGGCGATCACCTGGCTCAGGCCGATCAGTCCGGCCTTGCTCGACGCGTAGGCGGCCATACCCGGGAAGCCCACGGTATGGCCGACAAAGGTACCGACAAACACCAGCGAGCCACCCCCGCGTGCCAGCAATGCCGGCAACTGCGCGCGTGCGGCATGGAAGGCGGCGTCGAGATTGGTGGCCATCACCTCGCGCCACGCATCCGCCGGGAACTCTGCTGCCGGCACGCCGGGGCCGAGCATCCCGGCATTGTTGAGCGCGATGTCCAGGCCTCCGAATGACTGCTGGGCCAGATCGACCAACGCCTGCGCCGTGCCCGGATCAGCCACATCGGCGGCATGCATCACCACCTCGCCGCCGGCGCCACGGATCTGCTCGGCCAGTGCGTGCAGCGGTTGCGGCCGCCGCGCATTGAGCACCAGTTTTGCCCCTTCGGCAGCAAAGCGCAGGGCGCTGGCACGACCAATGCCAGCGCTGGCACCGGTGATGAGGGCGATCTTGTTGTTCAGGCGCATGAGGGTGGTACCGGTTGTGGAGTGGCCGCCACGATGCCGCGCCTCCGGCCCACCAACACTCCGTTTCCGGGCCTCGCGGCCAGGTGCAGGAAACGGAGTTTCCGCAGAACCGGCACGTGCCAGAATCCGCCCATGGACAGCACCGCCACCACCGCCCTCGACGCCCGCGTCGAACGGGTCTGCCGCCATCTGCAGGCCAGCCTCGACGAGCCCTCGCTGCAGGAGCTGGCCGACATCGCCGGCTGCAGCCCGACGCGCCTGCATCGCCTGTTCAAACAGGCCACCGGGCTGACCCCCAAGCAGTACGCTGCCGCGCTGCGCGCCGACCGCCTGCGCACCGGGCTCGAACAGCAGGAGCGCATCACCGATGCCTTCCACGATGCCGGCTTCGGCTCCAGCGGGCGCTTCTACGAGAACGCACCGAAGTTGCTGGGCATGACTCCCAAGCAATGGCGCGCAGGTGGTCGCGGCGAAGTCATCCACTTCGCGCTGGCCGAAAGCTCACTGGGCAGCGTGCTGGTGGCCAGCAGCGGGACCGGCGTGGTCGCGATCCTGCTCGGCGACGATCCGGAGGCGCTGCTGCAGTCACTGCAGCAACGCTTCCGCCAGGCCGAACTGGTCGGTGCCGACCACGGCTATGAGCAACTGGTGGCACAGGTGGTGGGCCTGGTCGAGGATCCCTCGCGAGGCGCCACACTGCCGCTGGATATCCGCGGCACCGCCTTCCAGCAGCGGGTATGGCAGGCACTGCAGCAGATTCCGCGCGGCCAGACCGCGTCGTATGCGGATATTGCCGCGCATATCGGTGCACCACGCTCGAGTCGTGCGGTGGCACGTGCCTGCGCGAGCAATCCATTGGCGGTAGCCGTGCCCTGCCACCGCGTGGTGCGCCGCGACGGTGACCTGTCCGGCTATGCCTGGGGCGTTGCGCGCAAGCGCGAACTGCTGCGCCGGGAAAAGGTCGCCAACGGCTGACGCCACCCGATAGCCGCCGACCTTGGTCGGCACACCCACCAAGCACTCAATCCAGCTTCACCACCAGCTTGCCGAAGTTGCGCCCCTGCAACAGCCCGAAGAACGCCTCCGGCGCCTTCTCCAGACCTTCCACCACATCCTCGCGGTACTGGATGCGACCCTCGCGCAGCCACTGCAGCATCTCGCGTTCGAAGTCCGGCCACAGGTGGTTGAAGTCGTGCACGATGAAACCACGCACGGTCAGGCGCTGGCGCAGGATCTGGCTGAACAGTGACGGCAGCCGATCCGGGCCAGGCTGCTCGACGCCCCGCTCGTTGTAGGTAGCGATGGTGCCGCAGACCGGAATGCGGGCGAAGTCGTTGAGCAGCGGCAGCACCGCATCCAGCACATGGCCGCCGACATTCTCGAAGTACACGTCGATGCCCGCAGGCACTGCCGCGCGCAGCTGGTCCGCAAAATCAGCCACGCGATGATCCAGCGCCACGTCCACGCCCAGCGTCTGCAGATAGGCACGCTTGGCCTCGCCACCGGCGATGGCGACCACGCGCGCGCCCTGCAGCTTGGCCAGCTGCGCCACGGTCGCGCCCACCGGCCCGGTCGCGGCGGCTACCACCAACGTCTCGCCCGGCTTCAGACGGGCGATTTCATGCAGGCTGGAATAGGCGGTGAAGCCGGGCATGCCATATACCCCCAGCGCCGTACTGAGCGGCAGCCCGGCTGGATCCAGACGACGCCCCAGCGCCTTGGCCGGCAGCACCGCGTGGGTCTGCCAGCCACCCGGCGCCAGCACCAGCTCGCCTGCGGTTACGCCCTCGGCCTTGGATTGCAGCACCTCGGCCACGGTCTGGCCTTCCATCACCGCCCCTACCGCCACCGGCGCGGCATACGACGGGCCCTCGTCCATGCGTCCTCGCATGTACGGGTCCAACGAGAGGTAGCGGTTGCGCAGCAGCACTTCGCCATCGGCCAGTGCCGGCAGCGCAACCTGTTCCAGGCGGAAATTGGCTGCACTTGGCGCCCCCTGCGGACGCGAGGCAAGCACGATGCGGGACGCGGTGGAGGAATCGAACATGGCCAGGTCTCTGCTGTTGCCAGCATCGGGAAAGGACTGCCGACACTACGCTGCGGCGATCCCCGATGGCGGCCACGAAAACAGCGTTCCACTGCCCGGACCCGCGCGGGTCCGGCGCACCCCTTGCCCTTGCAGCTTTGGCGAACGCGGCGACCTGCAGATTTCCACCGCAGACGACAATCGATGGGCCACGCCCCGCTCCACAACGGAGGATCAAGCACTTGCGAGCGCGCAGAGGGCAATGTGAAGAAATCTTGGCAAAACGCTTGCCGAAGGCAGCCGACCTCCGTAATATACGCGTCCTTGGCAGCGACCTCGCTGCAACGAAACATGTGGCCGAGTAGCTCAGTTGGTAGAGCAGGGGATTGAAAATCCCCGTGTCGGCGGTTCGATTCCGTCTTCGGCCACCACTTTCGAAGGCCTGCAGAAATGCGGGTCTTTTTTTTCCGGAAACCGCACTCACCGCGGTAGCCACACAATTTGGCCGAGTAGCTCAGTTGGTAGAGCAGGGGATTGAAAATCCCCGTGTCGGCGGTTCGATTCCGTCTTCGGCCACCATCTTCAGAGACCTGCAGAAATGCAGGTCTCTTTTTATTCGCGCTTCGCGCAAGCGGCGACCACCGTGGCTCGGTTGACGAAACATTTACACCGGCACGGGCCGCGGCACCTACGCTCCAGACTCCTGCCTGGAGCCTGCCGATGCATCTGCGCCCCGCCCTGCTCGCCTGCCTGCTGCTGGCCGCCTTCCCGGTGATCGCCACTGAACCGGTGCGCGCTGTCGAGCACCTGGACATTGATCGCTACGCGGGCCAATGGCACGAGATCGCGCATCTTCCAGTCTCGTTCCAGAAGCAGTGCGTGGGCGACATCACCGCCAACTATGGCCTGCGCCGCGACGGCCGCATCAGCGTCACCAATGCCTGCCGCAAGGGTGACGGCGAGCGCGTGGTCGCCGAAGGCGTGGCACGCCCGGTGGCCGGCCATCCCGGGCAACTGCAGGTGCGCTTCGTCCCCGACTGGCTGAGCTGGGCGCCCCTGGTCTGGGCCGACTACTGGGTGCTGGCGCTGGACCCGGACTATCAATGGGCCCTGGTCGGCGAACCCGGCCGCAAGTATCTGTGGATCCTCTCGCGCCTGCCGGAGATGGAGCGCGATCGGTTCGAACAGTTGAAAGCCAAGGCCGAGTCGATGGGGTACGACCTCGGGCCACTGCGCCTGATGGCCCCGCTGCGCGATCCCGCGGCCGACTGAACCGCTTCGCATCCGGCGCATCGTGCGCGCGCCATCCGGCGTTGTGCATGCCCGACCGCCATCTTCACGCGCTACCCTCTGCGGACGGGTCGCCCCGGGCGATCCATAAAACCATACGCCGTAGTATGCTTACCCCAACGCACCCCCTCCAGAGGACTTGCGCCCATGCTCCACCGCTTCCGTACCGCCTTGATCGTCCTGTGCACCCTCGCCCTTGTTGCCTGCAGCAACGGCATCGTCAAGCGTGTTTCGGAACCGGCGGCCAGCCTGCAGCAGCTGACCGTGCGTGCCGACGGCAACTGGACCGTGGCCCTGCGCCTGCAGAACTTCAGCTCGATGCCGATGACCTTCGATGATGTCTCGCTGGCGCTGACCGTCGGCGACAGCGATGCCGGCACCCTGCAGGTCAAGCCCGGCATCTCCATCGGCGGCACCTCCGCCGACGTCATCAATGTCGACCTCGTGCCCAGCTCGACCGCGCGCCTGGTGGTGGCCGACGCGCTGGCCAGCAACCGTACCCTGGCCTACGCCCTGAAGGGAACGGTGGCGGCCACGCCGCAGGAAAAGAAGCAGCGCAGCTTCGACATCAGCAGCCGCAGCACCCTCAACCAGGCCCCCGGCCTGCCCGGCGTGCTGCGCTGAACCCGCCTTTCGTCGCGGCGCCCGGCGCCGCTCCCCTCTGCCCTGATCAAATCGAGACGTACCGATGAGCAGCTACACCGCCCCGCTTTCCGACCTCCGTTTCGCCCTGCACGACGTGCTCAAGGTCGAACCCCTGTTCGCCCGCCTGGGCTTCAGCGACGCCACCGCCGACGTGGTCGATGCCGTGCTGGAGGAAGCCGGCCGCTTCAGCGCCACCGTGCTGGCCCCGCTCAACAGCGTCGGCGACGAGATCGGCTGCGTACTCGACCAGGCCACCGGTGAAGTGACCACCCCGCCCGGCTTCAAGCAGGCCTACGACCAGTTCGTCGATGGCGGCTGGACCGGCCTGACCGCCTCGCCGGAGCTGGGCGGCCAGGGCCTGCCGCACACCCTGGGGGTGCCGCTCAACGAAATGATCAACGCCGCCAACCTGGCGTGGGGCAACTTCCCGCTGCTCTCGCACGGCGCCATTGAAGCGCTGAAGCAGCACGGCGAGGCGTGGCAGCACGACGCCTTCCTCAAGCCGCTGATCGAAGGCCGCTGGACCGGCACGATGTGCCTGACCGAGCCGCACTGCGGCACCGACCTGGGCCTGCTCAAGACCAAGGCCGAGCCGAACGCCGACGGCAGCTACTCGATCACCGGCACCAAGATCTTCATCACCGCCGGGGAGCACGACCTGACCGGGAACATCGTGCACCTGGTGCTGGCCAAGCTGCCCGACGCCCCTCCGGGCGCCAAGGGCATCTCGCTGTTCGTCACCCCGAAGTTCAAGGTCGACCGCGATGGCAACGTCGGCGAGCGCAATGCACTGCGCTGTGGCTCGATCGAACACAAGATGGGCATCAAGGGGTCGGTCACCTGCGTGATGAACTTCGATGGTGCGCAGGGTTACCTGGTCGGCCAGCCGCACAAGGGCCTGCAGGCCATGTTCACCATGATGAACACCGCGCGCCTGGGCGTCGGCCTGCAGGGCATCGGCCTGTCCGAGCGCGCCTACCAGAACGCACTGAAGTACAGCCGTGAGCGCCTGCAGTCGCGCGCCCTGAGCGGCGCCAGGTTCCCGGACAAGCCGGCCGACCCGATCCTGGTCCACCCGGACGTGCGTCGCATGCTGCTGACCGTGAAGTCGCTGGTCGAAGGCAGCCGCCTGCTGGCGCTGCACGCCGCCACCCTGATCGACATCGCCCACCACGCCCAGGATGCCGCCGAGCGCGAGCGCGCCGACACCCTGGTGAGCTTCCTGACCCCGATCTCCAAGGCCTGCCAGACCGAATGGGGCATCGAGAACACCTACAACGCCCTGCAGTGCTTCGGTGGCCACGGCTACATCCGCGAGCACGGCATGGAGCAGCTGGCCCGCGATGCACGCATCACCACGCTGTATGAAGGCACCACCGGCATCCAGGCGCTGGACCTGATCGGCCGCAAGACCGCATCAAGCCAGGGCGCCGGCCTGAAGCTGATGCTGGCCGAGATCGAAGCCTTCGCCAAGGAACACGAGGGCAACGAAGCGCTGGCCGAGTTCATCGGCCCGCTGCGCGCCAAGGCCGCCGAATGGGGCAAGCTGACGATGGACGTGCTGCAGCGCGCGGCCGCCAATCCCGACGAACTGGGCGCGGCCAGCTACGACTACCTGTTCTATTCGGGTTACGTCGTGCTGGCCTACTGGTGGGCCCGCAGCGTGGCCGCCGCCGATGCCAGCGCGCACGGCGCCGCCTTCGCCCAGGGCAAGCGCGAGACCGCACGGTTCTACTTCGCCCGCGTGCTGCCGCGCACCCTCAGCCACGCCGCCGCGATCCAGGCCGGCGCCGCGCCGCTGATGGCCATGGACGACGAGCGCTTCGGCGCCTGAGCCGGGCTTCGCCCGGCACCCGCGGTAGTGCCGGCCGCTGGCCGGCAACCGCAACAGCCGGCTTCCTGCGGGATGGCGAGGTGGGTCCAATTGCGGGGGACGGCGCACGCCACCGGACCCACCCCGCCTTCGACAGATTTCCGCTGCTGTAGATCCACGCCACGCGTGGATGAGAACCCCTGAAATCCTTCTGGAGAAGAGCCCCCTTTTGTTAAAGGGGGCGCGCCGACAGGCGCGGGGATTAGGAAGAATGCGCGGGCAACCCAGCGCGCCGACGGCGGGCTGGGTTGCTAAAGGGGGGCGCACCGACAGGTGCGGGGGATAGGAGGAATGCGCGGACCTGAATCATTGCGATTTGGGTTTCGCCCTCCGGGCGATACCCAAATCGCAATGATTCAGGTATAAGCTGTTCTCCCGATGGAGACAGACACTACACGCTTGGGTCTGATCGAAGCCGGAGCTCCGTTTTCTGCTCCGGGCGCCGAAGCATCGCCCAACGCCACGACGCTGCATCGCCCCGGTTCGGTCCGGCTGCTCTCGCTTGATGCCCACGGACGCGTACTGGACTGGATCACCTGGCAGGATGCGGCCTGCCTCTACGCCCGCGAGGCGGTGGCCTGGACGCTCGGCGACCCCTGCCTGCACATCCACGGCGGCACCAACCGCTTCAGCGGCCTGCAGAGCGGCATGGACCTGCACCCGATCATCGCCGCCCGCGGCCACGCCCGCTCCCGTGCGATCGACCCGACGCCGAACCTGACCAACCAGGCCCTTTTCGCCCGCGACGCCCATCTGTGCATGTACTGCGGCCAGCAGTTCAGCCGCCCCACGCTCACCCGCGACCACGTCATGCCGCTGTCCAAGGGCGGCCTGGACTGCTGGGAAAACGTGGTCACCGCCTGCTTCCACTGCAATTCGCGCAAGAGCGACCGCACCCCGCAGCAGGCCGGCATGCCCCTGCTGGCAGTGCCCTACCGGCCCAGCTGGATCGAGCACCTGATCCTGTCCAACCGCAACATCCTGGCCGACCAGATGGCCTTCCTGAAGGCGCAATTGCCCAAGCGCTCGAAACTGAGCACCTGAACGCCTGAAAATGCAACCCTCACCGTCCTGTCACGGACGGCGGCGTTTGCTTGCCCCACCCCCGTTTGAGGGCGAAAATGGGCGTTCAGAAAAAGTGCGAACATGATGATCGACTCTGCCCGCTATCCCCGCCTCGCGCGCATCCAGACGCCGGATGACCTGCGCACGTTCGACGAATCCGAATTGAGGGCGGTTGCCGACGAACTGCGCGCCTACCTCATTGAATCGGTGGGCAAGAGTGGCGGCCACTTCGCCGCCGGCCTGGGCGTGATCGAGCTCACCGTGGCCCTGCACTACCTGTACCAGACACCGCACGACCAGCTGGTCTGGGACGTCGGCCATCAGACTTACCCGCACAAGATCCTGACCGGCCGCCGCGACGAGATCCACACCGTCAAGCAGAAGGACGGCATCGCGCCGTTCCCGAAGCGCGAGGAAAGCGAGTACGACACTTTTGGTGTCGGCCACTCCTCGACCTCGATCTCGGCCGCACTGGGCATGGCCATCGCCCGCCAGTCCGAAGGCGACGACCGCAAGATCGTGGCGGTGATCGGTGACGGCGCGATGACCGCCGGCATGGCGTTCGAAGCGCTGATGCACGCTGGCGGCATGGAGCCGGAGCCGAACCTGCTGGTGATCCTCAACGACAACAACATGTCGATCTCCGAGGCCGTGGGCGGCCTGACCAAGATGCTGGGCCGCGCCACCGGCAGCCGCACGCTCAACGCGCTGCGCGAAGGCGGCAAGAAGATTCTCGGTGACAAGAAGAACAATCCGGCACGCTTCGTGAAACGCTGGGAAGAACACTGGAAGGGCATGTTCGTGCCTTCCACGATGTTCGAGGAAATGGGCTTCCACTACACCGGCCCGATCGACGGCCACGACATGCCCGCCCTGCTGTCCACGCTGAAGACGCTGCGCGCCTCCAAGGGCCCGAAGCTGCTGCATGTGATGACCACCAAGGGCAAGGGTTACGAGCCGGCCGAGGGCGACCAGATCGGTTACCACGCCGTGGGCCCGTTCGATCCGGACAAGGGCCTGGTGGCCAAGGCCGGGGCCAAGAAGCCGACCTACACCGATGTATTCAGCGACTGGCTGTGCGATGCCGCCGCCGCCGAGCCGCGCCTGTACGGCATCACCCCGGCGATGCGCGAAGGCTCCGGCCTGGTGCGTTTCAGCAAGGAATACCCGCAGCGCTATTTCGACGTGGCGATTGCCGAACAGCATGCGGTCACCCTCGCCGCCGGCATGGCCACACAGGGTGGCAAGCCGGTGGTGGCGATCTACTCGACCTTCCTGCAGCGCGCGTACGACCAGCTGGTACATGACGTGGCCATCCAGGACCTGGACGTGCTGTTCGCGATTGACCGCGCCGGCGTGGTCGGCCCGGACGGTGCGACCCATGCCGGCAACCTCGACCTGAGCTTCCTGCGCTGCGTGCCGAACCTGGTGGTGATGGCACCGTCCAACGAAGCCGAGTGCCGGCAGATGCTCAGCACCGGCCTGCAGCACCCGGGCCCGGCCGCCGTGCGCTACCCGCGCGGTACCGGCACCGGCGTTGCAGCCGGCACCGACCTGTCGACCCTGCCGATCGGCAAGGGCGAACTGCGCCTGCAGGGCAGCCGCATTGCCCTGCTCGCCTTCGGCAGCACCGTGGCCGCCGCCGAGCAGGTCGGCCGCGAACTGGGCCTGAGCGTGGTCAACATGCGTTTCATCAAGCCGCTGGACCGCGAGCTGGTGCTGGCTGTCGCCGCCCAGCACGAGGGCCTGGTGACGATCGAAGACAACGTGGTGGCCGGTGGCGCCGGCTCCGGTGTTGGTGAGCTGCTCAATGCCGAAGGCGTGCTGCGTCCGATCCTGCACCTGGGGCTGCCCGACAGCTACCAGCACCATGCCAGCCGCGAAGACCTGCTGGCCGAAGCCGGCATCGACGCCGCCGGCATCCGCGCTGCTGTGCTCAAGCGCTGGCCGCAGCTCGCCGCAGGTACCCCGCCGCTCAGCGCGGCAGGCTGAGGCCGATCACCACCCGGTAGATCCACACAGGGCGCAATGGGTGCGGACAGCGTCCGCACCCTCCAGGCTCGAAACGCGTAGATCCACGCCATGCGTGGATGATGGAATTCCGGGTGCCTGCCTTGGCAGGCACCCGCGCTCAGCCGTAACTGACCGCTTCGACGAATGCGCCGCTGGCTTCCACGCGCACGGCCGCACGCTGACCGGTGTCGACAAAGTGCAGGCGGGCCAGGGTCTCGGCGAAGTCGTAGGCGCGGGCGCCATCGCGGAACTCGATCGGCTCCGGCCGGTCCGGATGCAGCACGCGCCACTGGCGCTGTTCGCATTGCAGGCGGATCAACATGCAGCTCACTCCTTGAGACAGCGTATCGACGGCGGAGGGATGCCCATGCCGGTTATGGCACACGGCACCGCTGGAATTCAGGGCATGCAACATGCCCTGATCGCAGACAATACGGCGTTCAAAATGTGAGCTGTATCAGATTATTCTGATTTTCATGGGCTGAACCCGTAAAGCTCAGTTCACCTGGAACTGCGCCCGGCAGCCATCACTCACCCAGATGCCGCGGCGATCCCAGCCCCAGCTCTGGCCTTCGATGCAGGCGCTGCGTGAGTCCTGGCGGATCAGGCGCACACCCCGGCGGATGCGCGCATCGCAGTACTCCTGCCGATGTCCATTGGAATGGCAGGTGACCACATCGCCGCCGCCCCATCCGTTGCCATTGCCATTGCCCCAGCCGCCACCATTGCCACCCCAGCCGCCACCGCGGCGGTATTCACCGACGAATTCGGCACGGCACCCCTGTGTGACCCAGACGCCGTTGCGCGACTGGCCCCAGGTCTCACCTTCCACACAGGGCGAACCGGACAACTGGCGGATCAACCGCGCGCGGCCGTCCAGGCGGCACTCATTGCTGCGGTTCTTGACCGACTCGCAGCGCACGATGCCGCTGCCATCGCGGCCACCATAGCGGTCGTCGTCATAGCCGTAGCCATAGCTCTGCGCCTGGGCGCCGCCGGCCGCCGCCAGCATCGGCAACAGGGTGCAGGCCAGGGTGCGCCAAGTGAGTGCGTTGCCCATCGAGATCTCCAGATGAATACGATGGCGCAAGCATCCGGGATTCACGGCCCGGCGCACAGAGGGGAGCGCAACGGCAGTTTTTCCCCATTCAAACAACGCAACCGGACCTGACTGCGTCACGGTTGCTGGCGTCACTCTCCGACGTGAAGCGCGTCTACCGTGTTGCCAAGCGCCGCGACCCGCACCGTGCTGCGCTGGCCGGTGCGGCGGTGATGCTCCAGGGCCAGCGCGGCGGCGGCGTCAAAGGCGTCGGCGCCACGTGCGTAGCGGGTGGCCTCGCGTGCCTGCGGGTGCAGTACGGACCAGCGCTGGGCAGTGCATTGGACGGTGATGACCATGGGGAGGCTCCTACGGATAGAGGGTGCGGTGGCAGGCAGACGTGCCGCTCGCCGTTACACCATCAGGCTAGCGACCGCCTCCGGAATGGCCTATCAGATTTGTACGAAAAGTCCGCGCCAGTGCGTCAGAACCCCGCCCTCATCACATCCCTGAGTCCGTTTAGCTCGTTCATTCCGTGATCCTTGTCACGGAGTCAGCTGGGCTTCACACTACCATCATCAACAGGGGCCCCTTCCACATGCGCACCTTCTTCTCGCACCAGCGTTCGACGTTGCTGAAGTTCTATTTCGTGGCCAGCTATCTGATTCTGATCGAAGAGTTGGTCCGCGCCGCCGTGCATTGAGCGCTTGCTGACGGGCTATTTGCGACAGAATATGTTGCTTTACGCACGGAGCTCGCGCATGAAGGTGCTTCTTCTGATTCCAGCGCTGCTGGTTCTGGCCGCATGCGCGAGCCCGGACAATGCAGCCCCGCGTGCCGACGGCAAGCCTTCGACCACCATGCCCAAGGTAGGCGGCGATCGCGACGCGCACGGCTGCATCGGCTCGGCCGGCTACCAGTGGTGCGAACACAGCCAGCGCTGCGAGCGGCCCTGGGAGCTGGCACAGGCACACGGCCTGGCCAACAGCGCCGAGGCCATCGACGCGTACTGCGCCACGCCCGCCAGCCCGGCGCGCAAGTGAGCACGACCCGTCATGGCTGAGCTGAGTCCCCTGCCCGACCTCGCCCGTGGCCGGTATCGCCACTTCAAGGGCGGCGAATACGAAGTGATCGACATCGTCCGCAGCAGCGAGACGCTGGAACCATTGGTGCTGTACCGCGCACTCTACGGCGAAGGTGGCCTGTGGGTACGCCCCTACCCGATGTTCGTCGAGCAGGTCCCAGGCAAACACGGCCCGCAGGCGCGTTTCGCACGCATCGACGATTGATCCGGCTCCCACCGGGCGGTGGCCGATGGTCGCGCCGGTGACGCGATCCGGCTGCGCTACAATCATACCGTCCAGTCGGTTTCTTCCCATCATGTCCTCGCCCCCTCCCCGCTCGCGGCGCAAAGCGCCCGACAGCGTGCGCCAGTCATTGCTGCACGCCACCATTGCCGTGATTGGCCAGCACGGGCTGGCGGCACTGACCGTGCAGGATGTCGCGCGCGTGGCCGGGGTCAGCAAGGGCGCGTTGTTCCACCATTTCAGCAGCAAGCAGGCACTGGTCGATGAAGCCATCGGCGCACTCATCGGCGAATTCGAGGCGCGTGTGCGCGCGCTCCTGCAGGACGGCACGCCCGGCCACGGCTGCTTCAGCCGCGCCTATGTGCGGGCCAACTTCGAGCACCTGCTGCAGCAGGAACAGGACAACGACATCGGCCTGACCCTGGGCAACCTGATGGAGCCGGCCCTGCTGGCGCACTGGCGCGACTGGAAGCGCGCGATGCTGGCCGAGTTCCCCGGCGAAGCCGGCGATCCGCGCCTGTACGCGGCACGCTGCGCGGCCGATGGCTATTGGGCCGCCGCCTATGGTCGGCCGCTGGACGAAGCAGAGCGCCTCAATGCGCTGGCGATGGCCGAGCAGGCCCTCAAGCTGTGCGACCCGCAGTGACCCGGAGCCCGCGATGAACCCCTATATCTACCTGGCCGCCGCCATCGTGCTGGAAGTGATTGCCACGTCGCTGCTGAAGGCCTCGGACGGCATGAGCCGGCTGTGGCCGACACTGGGCGCGCTGGTCGGCTACGGGCTGTGCTTCTACCTGCTGTCGGTCACCATGAAGTCGGTGCCGACCGGCATCGCCTATGCGATCTGGTCCGGCGTCGGCATCTTGCTGATCTCGCTGATCGGCCTGGTGGTGTTCAAGCAGCGGCTGGATGCAGCTGCGCTGGCCGGCATCGCGCTGATCTGCGCCGGCGTGCTGGTGATCAACCTGTTCTCGCGCAGCAGCGCGCACTGAACACGCTGCTGCGCGACAGGTGCTAGCTGACCTTCTTCGCCACGCTCATGCCGATCAGGAACAGCACCACGGCAATGATGATGCCGGCCCAGAACAGGAACTTGGCGATGCCCACAGCGGCACCGGCGATGCCGCCGAAGCCCAGCACGCCGGCGATGATGCCGATGATGGCGAAAATGATGGCCCACTTGATCATGTCAGTCCTTACCCCGCAGGGAACGCAAACGGTGTGATCAGGCTAGGCCGCAGCCGATGCGGCAGTCGTGAAAAGGCCGCGTGTGCGGCGTGAATCAGCGCGGCCGGAAGCGCAGCAGCGCCACCGCGAAGGCCAGGAACACGCTTCCCACCAGCCGCTCGAACCAGCGCCGTGCGAATGGCTTTGCAAGCCAACGACGCAGGCCGTGGCCACCGGCGGCGTACATCACGTACCAGAACAGTTCGCAGGCCGCGAAGGTCGCCACCAGCACGCTGTACTGCACGGCCTGGCTACGCGACGGATCAACGAACTGCGGCAGGAACGCCGCGGCGAACAACAACAGTTTGGGGTTGCTCAAGCCAACCCACAGGCCGCCACGGAATACCGTCGCTGCGCCATGTACCGGCGCCAGTGTGACCTCGGCAGCATCGGCCACCGCGGGTGCCGGACGGCAACTGTCACGCCACGCCTTGATGCCAAGCCAGGCCAGGTAGGCCACACCGAGATAGCGCAGCACTTCGAACAGCATCGGCGAGGAGTGCAGCAACGCGCTCAGGCCCGCAGCGGATGCGGCCAGCACCAGCAGCATCGCCAGCAGGCAGCCGGCCATGGCCGGCACGCTGCCACGGAACCCCAGCCCGACGCTGCGCCCGAGGATGTGCAGCATGTTCGGCCCGGGCGTCCCGCACAGCACGAAGACCGTGGCCAGGAACCACCACCAGGTATGCAGGGCCATTGCCGGTTTCCACTTCAGAAGACGGCACCAGCATAGGGCACCCATGCAGGACGCGGCACATACAGCGGGCGGTGGATGCGACGGTTACAGATGCCGGCGCCCGTGCACGGCAGCGCCACTGCCATCTGTGCTGCAATGGCCGTCTCTGGCTTGGAGCAGTGCATGAAGACCCTTGGCCTGATCGGCGGCATGAGCTGGGAAAGCTCGGCGCAGTACTACCGGCTCATCAACGAGGCGGTGCGGCATCGCCTCGGTGGCGCGCATTCGGCGCAACTGCTGCTGTGGTCGGTGGATTTCGCCGGCATCAAGCAGCTGCAGCACGACGGCCAATGGGATCTGCTGGGCAACCACATGCTTGATGCTGCACGGCGGCTGCAGGCCGGTGGCGCCGAGCTGCTGGTGATCTGCACCAACACCATGCACACGCTGGCCGGCCGGATCGAAGCCGGATGCCCGCTGCCCCTGCTGCATATCGCCGACCCGACCGCCGCGGCGATCCTGCAGGCCGGCATCCGCAAGGTGGGACTGCTCGGCACCGCCTTCACCATGGAGCAGGCGTTCTACCGCGACCGGCTGCAGGACCGCTTCGGGCTGGAGGTACTGGTTCCGGAGGCCGATGATCGCCGCAGCGTGCACGACATCATCTACCAGGAGCTGATCTGCGGCCTGGTCAGCGAGCATTCGCGGCAGGCATACGCCGGCGTGATCGCGCGCCTGGTTGCACGCGGCGCCGAAGCGATCATCCTCGGCTGTACCGAAATCATGTTGCTGGTCCGCGCCGAGGACAGCCCGGTGCCGCTGTTCGACACCACCACCCTGCACGCCCTGGCGGCGGTGGATGCGGCACTGGCCTGACCCTGCGCGCTGTCAGTCTTCGCCCTGCACTTCCAGTGCGGTGATCAACCAGTCGACCACGGCCTGCGAATCACACAGGAAGAAGATGGCATCGCCCGAACGCGCCTCGGTCAGCAGCCGATAGACGGTAATCGCCACTGCCGACTGGTTGGCGATGAACACCTCCGGGCTGCGCGGTCCCTCGCTGTGGCCGGCCACGGCATGCAGCGCCTTGCGCGCAGCCACGGTGGCGGGCGGGTCCGCGCTGCGGGCCAGTTCCGGCCCGCGCAGGCCCCACGCAATGAACACATGCTTGCCCTTGAACGTGGTGTCCAGGACACGCACCTGCCCGGCCTCTGCGCCAGCCGAGCGATGAATGACGGTACTGCTGATCAACGCAACCCCCTGTGGTCGTCGTGGTCCGCGCATCCTCCTCCACACGCCGGCTGCACGCCAGTGACGGCAGCCACAGGCTGGGCCGGCAAGCGTGGGAGAGATGTAAGAAGGTGTAAGCCGATGCGATCGGATGTGCCGCGATGATAAGGGATGTAAGGCTCTGCATGGGCCGGTGCACACTACTAAATCCCCACTGAGCCAACGCCGGAACGATCCGTTCCGATGGCCCCGGGCTGGTCCATTCTTGCGGCCCGTTCCCCTGCCGAGGCCCCCCATGACCCATCGCCTGCTGCTGCCGATTGCCCTCCCCACCCTGGCCCTGCTGCTGGCCGCCACCACGGTGGCCGCCCAGGATTACGACAGCGATCCCATTGCGCCGCTGCGCTGCGAATCGCAGTTCAACAAGACCCAGCAGTGCCCGATCGAAGGCCGCATGCGCCTGGCCAGGCAGCTGTCGGTCACCCGCTGCGTAGAGGACCAGAACTGGGGCCAGAGCCGCCGCATGCTCTGGGTCACCGACGGCTGTCGCGCCGAGTTCGTGGCCGACGGACAGGGACGCGGCCGCTGGCCGGGGCGCGGCCGGGACCGTGACCGTGACCGCGATGACGATGGCGAGCGCCTGGTCTGCGAGTCCTACGAGCAGAAGGACAAGGAATGCCGCATCCGTGTGCGCCACGAGGTACGCCTGGTCAAGCAGAAGTCGGTGACACCGTGCGTCGAGGATCGCAACTGGGGCTGGGACCGCCGCGGCGTGTGGGTCAGCGACGGCTGCCGTGCCGAGTTCCGTGTGTATTGACTGCCGACCACACGCTGGCTGTGGCGGATGCGCAGACACGGCCGACGCGATCGATAGACTGGGCGCACCCAGCCCAGGAGCCTTCGATGGTGCCGCCCGATCCCTCCTCGACGATGTTGCACATCCGCGAGGCAATGCCTGCCGACGTTTCCGCGTTGATCGCGCTCGACAGCGTTGCGGTCCACGATCCGCAACGCGCACGGCAGATCAGCGACTGGCAGGCCCGTGGTGGCATGCACGTGGCCGAATGGGCCGGCCAGCTGGCCGGTTACCTGGTCATCCACCATCACTTCTTCGGCGAAGCCTTCGTCGAGATGCTGATGGTGGCGCGCGAACAACGCAGCCAGGGCGTCGGCGCCGCCCTGCTGCGCCATGCCATCGCGCTGCACGGCCACGGCAGGCTGTTCACTTCGACCAATGCTTCCAATACCGGCATGCAACGCCTGCTCGCCGCTTCGGGTTTCATCGACAGCGGCATCGTGCACGGATTGGACGAAGGCGATCCGGAGCTGCTCTACCGCTTTGCCGGCAGCTGATCGAGATACGTGGCCACCTTGGCGTCCAGCAGGTCCATCAACAGCGGATCCATGCAGCGATAGTCGTCGGGGATATCCAGGCAATGCAGGCGCTTGTATTCCAGCAGGCGCGCATAGGCGGCCTGCAGGCGATGCTGGTGCTTGGCCTCCATCACGAAAATGACATCGGCCCAGCGGATATCCGCCGGGCCGATGAGGCGTCGTGCATGCGGGCTGGTGCCGGCCGACAGCGCAGCGAAGCCGGGTCGCCGTCGCCACATGGCTTCGGCGGTCGGGCTGCGCAGCTGGTTGCGGCTGCAGACGAACAGCAGGTTGATCATTCCTGTTCCTGCAGTTGGCGGGCGCTGAGGACCGGATAGGTGAAGCCCAGCTGGCGTGCGCGCGCGAGCTTGGCATCGCGCGTATACAGCAGCTTCCAGTTCTTCTCGGGCTTGTAGCTGTAGGCGGTCGTGGCGCGGTCGCCACCACGGTTGCGAGCCTGGCTGCGACGCCAGGCACGGTTTCTTGCAGAATCCATGATGTGTTCTCGTGAGTACCGGGTTCAGCAGCCGCGGTAGTACGAGTGGCGCGCAGCATACACCGCACGCACAAAAAAGCCCACGCATCGCTGCGCGGGCTTCTTGATTCATCACAGTGGTCGGGACGGCCGGATTCGAACCGACGACCCTCTGCCCCCCAGGCAGATGCGCTACCAGGCTGCGCTACGCCCCGACTGATGCTGCGATGTGCCCGCCACTGCGGCGGGCCGTGAAGTATAGCGGATTACGATGGAAATGGGATCAGCGGCGCAGCAACTGCAGCACTTCTTCCAGCTCCATGCGCACCTGCTTGATGATCTGATTGCTCAGCGCCGATTCCTCGCGGGCATCGGGGCCGTCCAGACGCAGGCGTGCACCACCGATCGTGTAGCCCTGTTCGTACAGCAGGCTGCGGATCTGCCGCACCATCAGCACGTCGTGGCGCTGGTAGTAGCGGCGGTTGCCTCGGCGCTTGGCCGGCTCAAGGCTGGGAAACTCGGTTTCCCAGTAGCGCAGGACATGCGGCTTGACGTCGCACAGCTCACTGACTTCACCAATGGTGAAGTAGCGCTTGGCCGGGATCGGCGGTAGTTCGCGGTTACTGCCCGGATCCAGCATAAGCTTCCACCCTCTCCTTGAGCTTCTGGCCCGGACGGAAGGTGACCACCGTACGGGCGGAAATCGGAATTTCCTCGCCGGTCTTGGGGTTGCGACCCGGGCGCTGGTTCTTGCGCCGCAGATCGAAATTACCGAAGCCCGACAGCTTCACCTGACGTCCCTGTTCCAATGCTTCACGCAGCACATCGAAAAACGCGTCGACGAATTCCTTGGCTTCCCGCTTGTTCAGACCGACTTCGTCGAACAGCTTTTCCGCCATCTCCGCCTTGGTCAATGCCATTGCCTGCTACCCCCGAGTGCTGCCCGCTCAGCCGCGGATCCGGGCGTGGTGTTCACGCTCGATGGCAGTGACCGCCTCGGCCACCACCGCATCCACGTCGCGGTCCGTCAGAGTGCGCGACTTGTCCTGCAAAATCAAGCCCATAGCGAGACTCTTGAATCCCGGCTCGACGCCCTGGCCGACGTAACGGTCGAACAGGTTCAGGTCGCGCAGCAGCGGGCCGGCGGCCTGGCGGACGGTGGCCGCCAGATCGGCCCAGGCCACCTGTTCAGGCACCAGGAACGCCAGGTCGCGACGCACCGCCGGGAAGCGCGACAGCTCGCCGGCGCGCGGCAGTCGGCGGGCGGTCAGCGGCTCCAGGTCCAGCTCGAAGGCGTAGACGTCGGCTTCGATATCCATCGCCCGGGTCAGTCGCGGGTGGATCTGGCCGATCCAGCCGATCGCCACGCCATCGCGGAACACCTCGGCCGAACGCGCCGGGTGGCCGTAGGCGCGGACGGACGGGCGGAACTCCAGTTGCGCGCCACTGGCGGCCGCCAGCGATTCCAGGTCGCCCTTCAGGTCATGGAAGTCGACCTTGCGGGTCGGCAGGCCCCACTGCACCGCCTGCGCCTCACCGCAGACCGCAGCGGCCACGCGCGGGGTTTCCAGCGGTGCCGGCTGGCCGTCTCCGGCCTGCTGGGCGAACACGCGGCCGAGCTCGAACAGGCGCACGCGGCCCAACTGGCGGGCGGCGTTGCGGCCCAACGTGGCGACCAGGCCCGGCAGCAGCGACGGGCGCATCACCGCCAGTTCGGCCGACAGCGGGTTGGCCAGCGGCACCAGGCCGTCGCGCAGCTGCCACTGGGTCAGCAGCGCGTCGTCGACGAAGGCGAAATTGACGGTTTCCTGCTGGTCACGGGCGATCAGCTGGCGGCGCACGCTCAGCGCGTCCAGCTGGGTCTCGCTCGGCATCGCCACGCGCGAGGCACCGCCCGGCAGCGTGGTCGGGATCTGCTCGTAACCGTGGATGCGGGCCAGCTCTTCGATCAGGTCTTCTTCGATGGCGATGTCGAAGCGGCGGCTCGGCGCGACCACCTGCCAGCCGTCGGCGGCGGCGACCACGTCCATGCCCAGCGCGCGCAGGATGCGCTCGACTTCCGCATCGTCGATGGTGATGCCGAGCACGCGGGTGATGCGGGCGCGGCGCAGCACGATGGTCGCTGGCTGCGGCAGATCGGCTTCACGCACGGCCTCGGTGACCGGTGCCGGGGTACCGCCGGCCAGGTCCAGCACCAGGCGGGTGGCGTACTCGATCGCGGTGCGCGGCAGCGCCGGATCGACGCCGCGCTCGAAGCGATGGCCGGCATCGGTGTGCAGGCCAAGCTTGCGGCCACGACCCATGATCGCGGCCGGCGCGAAGTGCGCGGCTTCCAGGAACACGGCGGTGGTCGCGTCGGTGACGCGGGTGTCGAAGCCGCCCATCAGGCCGGCCAGGCCGACCGCGCGGTCAGCGTCGGTAACCACCAGGAAGCTGTCGTCCAGCGCAGCATCGCGGCCGTCCAGCAGCTTCAGCGTCTCGCCCGCGCGCGAACGCCGCACGGCGATGCTGCCCTGCAGGGTGCCCAGGTCGTAGGCGTGCATCGGCTGGCCCAGCTCCAGCATCACATACTGGGTGATGTCGACCAGCAGCGAGACCGGACGCACGCCACTGCGGCGCAGGCGCTCGGCCATCCACAACGGGGTCTTGGCGGCAGCATTGACGCCTTCGATGACACGGCCCAGGTAACGCGGCGCTTCGGCGCCGGCGTCGAGCTGGATGCTCAGCTCACGGCTGCCGACTGCCGGAATGGCGTCGGCAGCGAAGTCCAGCACTTCACTGCGGGTGGCGGCGGCGACGTCGTAGGCGATGCCGCGCAGGCTGAAGCAGTCGGCGCGGTTCGGGGTCAGCTTGATCTCGATGCTGGCATCCGGCAGGCCCAGGTACTCGACCAGGGTCTGGCCGACCGGTGCGTCGTCGGGCAGTTCCAGCAGGCCGGAAGCATCGTTGTCCAGGCCCAGTTCCTTGGCCGAGCACAGCATGCCGTTGGACTCGACGCCACGCAGCTTGGCCGGCTTGATCTTCAGCTCGCCGATCTGCGCACCGACCATCGCCAGCGGCGCGACCAGGCCCGGGCGCGCGTTCGGGGCGCCGCACACGATCTGCAGCAGTTCGCCCTGCCCGGCATCAACCCTGCACACCTGCAGGCGATCCGCTTCCGGATGGCGCACCGCGTCGACGATGCGTGCCACGACCACGTGGTCGAGGCCTTCGCCCAGCGCGGTCACGTCTTCCACTTCCAGGCCGATGGCGGTCAGCACTGCACTCAGTTCATCGCGCGAAGCGCCGGTCGGGACGTGGCTGCGCAGCCAGTTTTCGGAGAATTTCATGGTGTCATCCTGGTGGGCCCGGCGCATGCGCCTGGGCCTGCGAATTTGGGAGCAGCCGAGCATGGCTCGGCCCTACACGGTTGCGGCTTACGCGAACTGTTTCAGGAACCGCACGTCGTTCTCGAAGAACGCACGCAGGTCGTTGACGCCGTAGCGCAGCATTGCAAAGCGCTCCACGCCCATGCCGAAGGCGAAGCCGGTGTAGCGCTCCGGGTCGATGCCGACGTTGCGCAGCACGTTCGGATGGACCATGCCGCAGCCGAGCACTTCCAGCCAGCGGGTGCTGCCATCGGGCTGCTGCCAGGCGATGTCCACTTCCGCGCCCGGCTCAACGAACGGGAAATAGCTGGGGCGGAAGCGCATTTCGAAATCGCGCTCGAAGAAGGCGCGCACGAACTCGGCCAGCGTGCCCTTCAGGTCGGCGAAGGTCGAATGCTCGTCCACCAGTAGGCCTTCCACCTGATGGAACATCGGCGAATGGGTCTGGTCGCTGTCGCTGCGGTACACCTTCCCGGCGGCGATCATGCGCAGCGGCGGCGCGTGGTCACCCATGTAGCGCACCTGCACGCCGGAGGTGTGCGTGCGCAGCAGGCGGCCGTCGCCGAAGTAGAAGGTGTCGTGCATGGCGCGCGCCGGATGGTGCGGCGGGAAGTTCAGCGCCTCGAAGTTGTGCCAGTCGTCCTCGATCTCCGGCCCTTCCGACAGCTCGTAGCCCAGCCGGCCGAAGATGCCGGTGATGCGCTCCAGGGTGCGGGTGATCGGATGCAGGCCGGCGCGGTCGCCGTTGCGACCCGGCAGGGTGATGTCGATGGCTTCGGCGGCCAGGCGTGCATCCAGTGCCGCATCTTCCAGCAGCGCCTTGCGCTCGCCGAGCGCGCGGGTCAGCGCGTCGCGGGCCTGGTTGATCGCTTCACCGGCGGCCTTGCGCTCGTCGGCCGGCAGGGCGCCGAGCTGCTTGAGCTGCGAGGTGATGCTGCCACTCTTGCCAAGCAGGGCCACGCGCAGCTGTTCCAGCACGTCGGGGCTCTGTGCGGCGGCCACATCGGCCAGCGCCTGGGTGGTGAGGGATTGGATGTCGCTCATGGGGGGCCGGAACTCCAGTCGATCTGCCATCGCGATGCGCGAAGGGCCGACCCCTGTCGCCACCGCCGTCCCCGCGCTGCCGCCATGGCCTCGCCGGGACCCAAAAAAGAATGGGGAAGGACTTGCGCCCTTCCCCATGCATTGCCTTGACCTGACACCGTTCCGGATGAACGGTTACGGCATCGGGAAGGACTTATGCCGCCAGCGCGCCCTTGGCCTTTTCGGCCAGCGCAGCAAAACCGGCTGCGTCGTGCACGGCGATGTCAGCCAGGACCTTGCGGTCCAGGGTGATGCCGGCCTTCAGCAGACCGTTCATGAAGCGGCTGTAGCTCAGGCCGTTGATGCGGGCAGCCGCATTGATACGGGTGATCCACAGCGAACGGAAGTTGCGCTTCTTCTGCTTACGGCCGATGTAGGCGTACTGCTGTGCCTTGATGACCGCCTGCTTGGCGACGCGGAAGACCTTGCGGCGGGCGTTGTAATAGCCCTTGGCGAGATCCAGAATCTTCTTGTGGCGGCGACGCGCCTGTACGCCACGCTTAACTCGTGCCATTTTTCAGTTCCTCAGAGGTAAGGGAGCATGCGGTCCAGACGGCCTGCGTCTTCTGCACGGACATGGCCCGTCTGACGCAGATTACGCTTACGCTTGGTCGCTTTCTTCGTGAGGATGTGGCTACGGTTGGCGTGGCCGCACTTGTACTTGCCCGAGGCGGTCTTGCGGAAACGCTTGGCCGCTGCCCGGTTGGTCTTGATCTTGGGCATTGCAATGTCCTTGATGGGATTTGACCCTGGTTTCTGACTGATCTGGCGGCGGCCTGGGCCGCTCTTTCCGTCCTGCCATGATCGGCGTACGACCCGTCCTGGGTGGGTCGAGCCGGGCATGATACAGGCAAAACCGCCCTGCCACCAGCCCCAGCACCTCTTGCGCCGGCATTTCACCGGCATCCTGCAAAAGCAAAGGGACGCCAGTGGCGTCCCCTTATCCTGAACCATTCAGCCAGGCGCCCCGGAAGGCGGCCCGTCAGGCCTCAGGTCTTCTTCTTCGGCGCGATCATCATGACCATCTGACGCCCTTCCAGGCGCGGACGGGATTCAATGACGATGTCCTCGCCCAGATCGGTCTCGATCCGGTTGGCCATTTCGCGACCCAGTTCCTGGTGGCTCATTTCACGGCCACGGAAACGGATGTTGACCTTGATCTTGTCGCCTTCTTCAAGGAACCCGCGCATCTTGCGCAGCTTGATCTGGTAGTCGCCCTCGTCCGTGACCGGACGGAACTTCACTTCCTTGATCTCGACCTGCTTGGTCTTCTTCTTGGCCTCGCTGGCCTTCTTCTGCGCTTCGAACTTGAACTTGCCGAAGTCCATGATCTTGCAGACCGGCGGATCGGCCTGCGGCTGGATTTCGACCAGGTCCAGGCCTTCATCTTCGGCCATGGACAGCGCTTCGTCGCGCGACAACACGCCGATCATTTCTCCGTCACTGCCGATCACGCGGACGCGCGGCACACGGATTTCCTGATTCTTGCGGTTCTGTTTGTTGTCAGGGGTGCTGATATTACGTTCTCCCAAGGGTATCGAACCGGTCCGGGTGCCTGTGCCCCCGGACCGGACCTTTGCTTACGCGCCCTCGGCCTGGAGCCGCTCGATGAAGGCCTGCAGGCTCATGCTGCCCAGGTCTTCGCCAGAACGCGTACGCACCGCCACAGCCCCATTTTCCTTCTCGCGGTCACCAATGACCAGCAGGTAGGGCACGCGCTGCAACGTATGCTCGCGGATTTTATAGCCGATCTTCTCGTTACGCAAATCCGAGCTGACGCGGAAGCCTTGCTCCGCAAGGGTTTTGGTCACGCCCGAGACGTAGTCGGCCTGGGCGTCGGTGATGTTGGCCACCACCACCTGGGTCGGCGCCAGCCAGGCCGGGAACTGGCCGGCATGGTGCTCGATCAGGATGCCCAGGAAGCGCTCCATCGAGCCGACGATGGCGCGATGCAGCATGACCGGGTGCTTCTTCTGGCTGTTCTCGTCCACGTACTCGGCGCCCAGGCGGCCCGGCATCATGAAGTCGACCTGCATGGTGCCCAGCTGCCAGGTACGGCCGATGGCGTCCTTCAGGTGGTACTCGATCTTCGGGCCGTAGAAGGCGCCCTCGCCCGGCAGCTCCTGCCATTCCACGCCACAGGCGGACAGCGCCGAACGCAGTGCGCCCTCGGCCTTGTCCCAGGTGGCGTCGTCGCCCAGGCGCGATTCCGGACGCAGCGCGATCTTGATCTGGATCTCGTCGAAGCCGAAGTGCTGGTAGACCGCCAGCGCCTGCTGGTGGAACGCGGTCACTTCCGATTCGATCTGGCTCTCGGTGCAGAACACATGGCCGTCGTCCTGGGTGAAACCACGCACGCGCAGGATGCCGTGCAGCGCGCCGGACGGCTCGTTGCGGTGGCAGGAACCGAACTCACCGTAGCGGATCGGCAGGTCGCGGTAGCTGTGCAGGCCCTGGTTGAACACCTGGATGTGGCCCGGGCAGTTCATCGGCTTGACCGCGTAGGTGCGCTTCTCCGACTCGGTGAAGAACATGTTGTCCTGGTAGTTGTCCCAGTGGCCGGACTTCTTCCACAGGCTCACGTCCAGGATCTGCGGGCAGCGCACTTCGCCGTAGCCGCTGCTGCGGTAGACCTTGCGCATGTACTGCTCGACCACCTGCCACAACGCCCAGCCCTTCGGGTGCCAGAACACCAGGCCCGGCGCCTCTTCCTGCAGGTGGAACAGGTCCTGCTGCTTGCCGATGCGGCGGTGGTCGCGCATCTCGGCTTCCTCGATGCGCTTGATGTACGCCTCGAGCTGCTTCTTGTCGGCCCAGGCGGTGCCGTAGATGCGCTGCAGCTGTTCGTTCTGCGCATCGCCGCGCCAGTAGGCGCCGGAGATGCGGGTCAGCTTGAAGGCCTTCAGGAAGCGCGTGTTCGGCACGTGCGGGCCGCGGCACATGTCCACGTATTCCTGGTGGTAGTACATGCCCATCGCCTGGATGTCGTCGGACATGTCCTCGATCAGGCGCAGCTTGTAGTCCTCGCCACGGGCCTTGAAGATCTCGATCACTTCGGCGCGCGGCGTCATCTTCTTGATGACGTCGTAATCCTGGGCGATCAGCTCACCCATGCGCTTCTCGATCGCGGCCATGTCGTCCGGGGTGAACGGGCGCTCGGAATAGATGTCGTAGTAGAAGCCCTCGGCGATCACCGGGCCGATCACCATCTTCACGTCCGGGTACAGCTGCTTGACGGCGTGGCCGACCAGATGGGCGCAGGAGTGGCGGATGATCTCCACGCCCTCCTCGTCCTTGGCGGTGATGATGCGCAGGCTGGCATCGTGGTCGATGACGTCACTGGCATCGACCAGCACGCCATCGACCGAGCCGGCGATGGTGGCCTTGGCCAGGCCGGCACCGATCGACTGGGCGACGTCCATGACGCTGACGGGGTTTTCGAACTCGCGGCGGCTGCCGTCGGGAAGGGTAATGTTGATCATCGCATTGGCTTCGTGCGGGGCCCGCTGGGCGGGCTGGAAAGCGTTCCCGGGCCATTGCCCGGGCAATAAAAAAGCGCCGCGAGGGCGCCTGGAACACAGGGCCTTCGGGGGCAGGTCAACAGTGGGCGGTGGTAGTGCTCATGTCGCACGCTCGGCCGGCGCTGGGCGCGGGCCACCTTGTTCCAGTCAGGGTTCTGCGACGATCTTAAACCAGCACACCGGAAAGCCCAAGGCCTACCGTACGGTCCGCTGAATGGTCCTCGCTGGCGGCGTGAAAACGCAATGATTACCATGTCCGCGCAGCCCGCCCCGTGCCAGCCTGCCCGCTTCCCCCCAGGACCTCGTGATGCGCCACCCGCTCCGACCGGCTCCCGCCGGCCCCGCCCGTGCCCCGCGTTCGCTGGCCCGCTGCCATGGCGGCCGCCCGCGATGATCACCGTCGGCCTTTCCACGCTGGGCTTCTGCAGCCTGGGCATGCTGGCAGCGATGTTCTCGGCACTGGCCTTCTATGCCGCCTCGCCGCACTGCCGCTGGCCCCGCCTGCGCCGCGCCGGCCGCCTCGGCCGCCAGATCGGCCTGGTCGCCGCCGCGGCCGCATTGTGGCTGTGGATGGCCGAACTCGGCTTTGCCGCTGGCCTGGTGGCGATGCTGTGCACCTGGATGCTGGCCGCGATGCTGCTGCCGGCACTGGCCGCCTGGCATCGCCCGGGCACGGAGTCGCCCTGATGTGGCCGCGCGCCTTCGCCGGCATCGTGGCCGGCTTCTTGCTGGCCGCGGCCGCGACCGGGCTGGTGACGTGGTTGCCGCCGGGCCCCTGGCAGAACGCGCTGGTGCCCAGCCTGATCACGTTCATCCCGCTGTGGATGCTGGCTGCCCTGTGGGCGTTCAGCTTCCGCAGCGCGCTGCGCGCCTGGGTGACACTGGCCGGCAGCGCTGCGGCCGGCTTCGCCGTGCTGACGCTGCTGCGCCTGACCGGCGCGGTGCAATGAGACTCCCCCCATGAAGTTCAGCTCGCAGACCCTGCGTACGTTCACCACCCTGCACACCTGGGTCGGCCTGGTTGCCGGCTTCGGCCTGTTCGTGGCCTTCTACGCGGGTGCGCTGACCCTGTTCCACCACGACCTGCCGCTGTGGCAGACGCCCGGTGCAGCCACCGCGTTGCCGGCGGGCCTGGACGACGCACAGTACCTGCTGGAAGACGTGCTGGCGGCACACCCGGAGGCCCGCCGCCACGTCGGCATGACGTTCCCCGGCGCCGAACATCCGCAACCCCTGGCCTACTGGCAGGCCGACGACGGCAGCTGGCGCTATGCCTGGCCGGGCCAGATCGCCGGCAGCCCGACGCCGCCACAGACCGGGCTGGCCGAACTGGTCAACGAACTGCACTACAGCCTCGGCCTGCCGGTGGCCGGCATCTACGTGATGGGCATCGTCAGCCTGCTGTATGGCATGGCGCTGCTGAGCGGCCTGGTGATCCACCTGCCGAAGCTGTTCGGCGACCTGTTCGCGCTGCGGCCGGGCCGCAACCTGAAGCAGCTGTGGCAGGACGCGCACAACGTGATCGGGGTGCTCAGCCTGCCCTTCCACCTGATGTTCGCGGTCACGGGCGCCCTGCTGTGCCTGGTGTTCGTGCAGATGGCCCTGCTCAATCCACTGATCTACGACGGCAAGGCCCTGCAGGCGGTACCGACTGCAATGGACACCGCGCCGGTGCGCGACGCCAGTGGCATCCCGGCACCGCCGGGCAGCCTGCGCCTGCTGCATGCGCGCGCGCTTGAAGTAGCACGCGCACAGGGCGTGGCCAACTTCGAGCCGGCCTACCTGAAGCTGGCCAACGCCGGCGATGCCAGCGCCACGATCGAGATCACGGGCGAATCCACCGGCACACTCGGGCCGCTCGGTTCGGTGGCCTTGGACGTGGCCACCGGCAACGTCCTGGCCTCCCAGCTGCCGGGCCAGCGCGATGCCAACCACGCCACGCTCAGCGCCGCCTATGCCCTGCACTTCGGCGAGTTCGGCAACGGCGTGGTGGTCTGGCTGTACTTCCTGCTCGGCCTCGGCGGTGCGTTCCTGTTCTACTCCGGTAACCTGTTGTGGATCGAGTCGCGGCGCAAGCGTCGCCAGCCGCAACAGCCGCGTGCCGGGGTGAACATGGCACGGGCCACGGTTGGCGTGTGCATCGGCCTGTGCGTGGCGATCTCGGTCGCTTTCATCACCGCGCTGGTGCTGGAGCGGTTGGCACCGTCGGCGGTCGACCATGGCATCCGCTGGGCCTGCTTCGGCAGCTGGGCAGCCTGTGCGCTGTGGGCTGCACTGCGCCGCCCCGCGCAGGCGGCGCGCGAGCTGCTGTGGGCCGCAGCGCTCAGCACTGCACTGGTGCCGGTCCTGCACGGCGCACTCAATGGTGACTGGCTGTGGCGCGCCGCCGCGCGTGGCCATTGGCCGCTGTTCTGGGTCGATGCCATCGCGCTGGCCATGGCCTTCGGCTTCGCTCGCCTGGCCGTCGCCAGCCAGCGCCGCGCCCGCAACGGCGACCCCAACAGCGTCTGGGCCAACTAAGCCTTCACCGGGCATGGCCCGGCGCTACCGCTGCGGGTGTTCTTCGCCCGGGTAACGACTCACTTCGATCAGGTTGCCATCCGGGTCGCGGAAGTACACCGATTCGATCGGTCCCAGCGCACCGGTACGTATGGCCGGCCCCTCCTCCACCGCGATGGCCTGCGCCTGCAGGTGCGCCAGCACATCGACCATTGCCGTATGCGTGACCAGGCACAGATCGGCACTGCCCGGCGTGGGTCGCAGCGCATGCGGCTGCAGTGGCGCGCTGGCCGGATGCAGGTTGATCTTCTGCTGGCCGAACTGCAGCGCGGTACGGCCAGCGCCGAAGCGCACGACCTGCATGCCGAGCACGCGCTGGTAGAAGTCACAGCTGCGTTCGATGTCGGCGACGGTGAGGACCAGGTGGTCCAGGCGTTCGAGATGGATCATGCCCAAAGCGTAGCGCCGCCGGCGTCGTCGCAATGTGCGGTGTCGGGTCGATGGCGTTGCCGCCTGGCGCCGGGCATGGCCCGGCGCCACCAGTGACTCAATCGCCGATGCGCGCCTTCTGCCACGGGCCGAGCATCGCGTTGAGCAGGCTGGCCTGCTCGTCGTCGCCGGTCAGCTCCCACATGAACACCCCGGCCAGGCCCTGCTCACGGGCGAACCGGGCACGCAGGCCGATCGAGCGCGGGTCTTCATAGCTGATGAAGATCTTCTGCACGGCGTTGTACAGCCACGGGCTCTGCGCCTGCGTCTGCCAGTGCTTCACCCAACCCGGCTGGTCGAGATAGCGCGCCTTGATCACCCGCCAGTCGCCGGCGTCGGCCGGTGCGCTGTAGGGCTGATACAGGCCATCCGGCGCATCGCCGGTGACCTTGAAGCCGCGCCCATAGAACGGCACGCCCAGCACCAGCTTGTCGGCCGGCACACCGTGCTCGCGGTAGTACTGCACCGCGCCGGCCACGTTGTTCCAGCGCCGCAGCTCCGGCGCCAGCGGATCGGCCGGCACTTCATGCAGGGGCGCATTGAAGGTCGACACCGATGAGAAGCCGGTGCCCATGTCATAGCTCATCAGGTTGATGAAATCGAACACCTTGGCCAGCGCCGGCAGGTCGTAGCTCGCCGCCGGATCATAGGGGCCATCGGTCTGCAGGCGACCGGCGGCCAGCGCGGCGCTCAGCAGCATTGGCTGCCCCACCTTGCGCCCGTGCGCGTCGAGTGCCACGCGGAACGCCTGCGCGAGCCTGGTCAGGTTGGCGCGATCCTGCGGGCGATGCGCCAGCTCCTTCGGCCCGCCACTGACCGGGAACTCCCAGTCGATATCCACGCCATCGAAGCTGCCGGCATGGTGATCGAAGAACAGTGCCATGCATGAGTCCACCAGGCGCTTGCGGCTGGCCTCGGTCAACGCTGCATCGGAGAACCCACCCGCACCCCAGCCACCGATCGAAATCAGCGTGCGCAGGTGCGGATGCGCCTTCTTGAGCTCGGCCAGCGCGGCGAAGTTCTTCGGCGCTTCCGCGCCGACCGCGCAGCGGCCGTCCTCGATGGTGGAGAACGCATAGAACAGATGGGTCAGGCGCTCGGCGGGAATGCTCGACACCGGATAGCGCTCGGCCGAGCCGCCGGGGTAGTAGGCACCGAAGATCGGCGGCGGCGCCGGCGCGGCGCGCGCAGCGATGGGCACGGCACCGGCAATCAGCACGGCAAGGACGGCCACGGTCTGGCGGAACATGGGATCTCCCGGTTCGAAGGCGCCGCCACGTTAGCAAACCGATGTGGCTGCGGGACGGTTGTCGCGGCATGTCGTCCCGTGGACAGGCGTGATCCGCGCAACCGTGACAGAACGATGGCCACGTGGCGGCGCTCACGCACTGCAGCAGGACATGCAGCGACCTGGATGAGCGGCACTGCATGACATCAAGGCAAAGAAAAAGCGGGCCGAAGCCCGCTTTTTCATTTGCGGAAGCGTGAGGACCGACGGTCCTCACCCACCGCACAATCAGCAGTACCGATTACTCGGCGCTGACGGCGTCGCCTTCTTCCACGGCCTTCATCGACAGGCGGATACGGCCCTGCTTGTCGACTTCCAGCACCTTGACCTTGACCACATCGCCTTCCTTCAGCACGTCGCCGACCTTCTCGACGCGATCGCTGGAGATCTGCGACACGTGGACCAGACCGTCCTTGCCCGGCAGGATCGTGACGAACGCACCGAAGTCCATGATCTTGGCGACCTTGCCTTCGTAGATGCGGCCCGGCTCGACGTCCGAGGTGATCTGCTCGATGCGGGCCTTGGCGGCCTGGGCAGCGATGGCATTGACCGAAGCGATGACGATGGTGCCGTCATCCTGGATGTCGATCTGGGTGCCGGTTTCCTTGGTGATGGCCTGGATGGTCGAGCCACCCTTGCCGATCACTTCGCGGATCTTGTCCGGGTGGATCTTGATGGTCAGCAGGCGCGGCGCGTAGTCCGACAGCTCTTCACGCGGAGCGGTCAGGCCGTGGGCCATTTCGCCCAGGATGTGCAGACGACCAGCCTTGGCCTGCTGCAGAGCCTGCTTCATGATCTCTTCGGTGATGCCTTCGATCTTGATGTCCATCTGCAGGGCGGAAATGCCCTCAGCGGTACCGGCCACCTTGAAGTCCATGTCGCCCAGGTGATCTTCGTCACCCAGGATGTCGGACAGGACGACGAAGCGCTCGCCTTCCTTGACCAGGCCCATGGCGATACCGGCCACCGGCGCCTTCACCGGCACGCCGGCGTCCATCAGGGCCAGCGACGAGCCGCAGACCGATGCCATCGACGAGGAACCGTTCGACTCGGTGATTTCCGAGACGACGCGGATGGTGTACGGGAAGGATTCCAGCGACGGCATGACAGCCAGCACGCCGCGCTTGGCCAGGCGACCGTGGCCGATTTCGCGGCGCTTCGGGCCCATCATGCGGCCGCACTCACCCACCGAGAACGGAGGGAAGTTGTAGTGGAACAGGAAGTTTTCCTTGTACTCACCGGCAACGGCGTCAATGACCTGGCCGTCACGGGCGGTGCCCAGGGTGATGGTCACGATGGCCTGGGTTTCGCCACGGGTGAACAGCGAGGAACCGTGGGTACGCGGCAGCACGCCGGTCTTCACCGTGATCGGGCGGACGGTGTCCAGCGCACGGCCGTCGATACGGACCTTGGTGTCCAGCACCGAGTCACGCATGGTGCGGTACTCCAGTTCGCCGAATTCCTTCGACAGCTCGGCCGGGTTCCAGCCTTCAGCGGCCACGCGACCAGCCAGGGCTTCGAACACGTCCTTCTTGATCGCCGAGATGGCGTCGCGGCGCTGCAGCTTGTCACGCACCTGGAAGGCTTCGCCCAGGCGCGGGCCGATGGCTTCCTTCAGGGCGGAGATCAGCGCTTCGTTCTTGGCCGGGGCTTCCCAGGTCGACGGCTTGGTGCCGGCTTCGACGGTCAGCTCGTTGATCGCGTTGATGACCTTCTGCATTTCGCGGTGACCGAAGGTCACGGCGCCCAGCATCACTTCTTCGGACAGCAGCGCGGCTTCGGATTCAACCATCAGCACGGCGTTGGAGGTACCGGCGACGACCAGCTCCAGCTGCGAGTCAGCCAGTTCGCTGACGGTCGGGTTCAGGATGTACTCGCCGTTCTTGTAACCGACCTTGGCCGCGCCGATCGGACCCATGAACGGGGTGCCAGCCAGGGCCAGGGCAGCCGAAGCACCGATCAGGGCCGGGATGTCACCGTCCACGTCCGGGTTGAGCGACATCACCGTGGCGATGATCTGCACTTCGTTCTTGTAGTCTTCCGGGAACAGCGGGCGGATCGGACGGTCGATCAGACGCGAGATCAGGGTTTCCTTCTCGGTCGCACGGCCTTCGCGCTTGAAGAAACCACCCGGGATACGGCCGCCGGCGTAGAACTTTTCCTGATAATCGACGGTCAGCGGGAAGAAGTCCTGGCCTTCGCGCGCGCTCTTGGCGGCGACGGCGGTGACCAGCAGTACGGTGTCGTCCATCTTGACGATGACGGCGCCGCTGGCCTGACGGGCGACTTCGCCGGTCTCAAGCGTGACGGTGTGCTTGCCGTACTGGAAGGTTTTGGTGATTTTTGCCACGGAGGGTGTCCTTGGGGATGCTGTCTGCGAATTTGGACCGTCGGCGACCCTTGCCGCCAGCGGGTGGCCGGATCGTTCCGGCCTGAATCGGGGATTGCGGTACTACAAAACAAAACCGCGGCGCATCGCTGCGCCGCGGGGGATTCGTTGCTTAGCGACGCAGGCCAAGCTTCTCGATCAGGGCCTTGTAGCGCTCGACGTCCTTCTTCTTCAGGTAGTCGAGCAGGCTGCGACGGCGGTTGACCATCTGCAGCAGGCCGCGGCGGCTGTGGTGGTCCTTCTTGTGGGTCTTGAAGTGGCCGGTCAGCAGTTCGATGCGGGCGGTCAGCAGTGCAACCTGGACTTCCGGGGAGCCGGTGTCAGCCGCGCTGCGCTTGTTGTCTTCAATGACCTTCTGGGTGTCGATCGACATTTCTTTTTTCTCTGTGATGCGTGGCCGGCAGGAACGCGCTTCGCGCACCGCCAGGCTCGCCGTGGACTACGAGGATGAAACCTGCGCGAGGCAGGTTGCCGGAAAACGGCCGCGAAATTGTAACGGCCGGGGGCGTCCGGGACAAGGACCGGGGCTGAACCGGCAGGCCCCGGTCAGAGGTTGAAACGGCGCTGCGGGGCCAGCAGGCCACTCTCGTCGACCTGGCCCAGGCCCTGGACAGCATCGTCCGGACCGAACACGGCCACCAGGCCGCGCGGCCAGGACAGGTCGCGCTGGCGCTGGCCCACGCAGAACCGGTGGGCCTGGTCGGCGTCCAGGTCGACCCTCGGGTATTCAGCCAGGCCGGCCGCCAGCGGCAGCAGCAACGCGTCCATGCCAGCCTCGTCACCGGCCTCGACCATCGCCCGCAGCTGGTCCAGGGTGACCATGGCAGGCTCGCGGAACGGCTCGACCCAGAGCCGGCGCAGCGCGCTGATGTGGGCGCCACAGCCCAGGCGTTCGCCGAGGTCGCGGGCCAGGCTGCGGATATAGGTGCCGGAACCACAGGTCACGCGCAGCCGCAGCCGTTCCGGCTGCTGCTCCAGCACCTCGATGGCGTGTACCTGCACCTCGCGTTCGGGCGCTTCGATGACGTCACCGCGGCGGGCCTTCACATACAGCGGTTCACCGCCCTGCTTCAGCGCCGAATAGATCGGGGCACGCTGGCGGATGGTGCCGGTCAGCGGCGCCAGCGCAGCCTGCAGGGCCTGGGCACTGATCGCCGGCACCGGGCGCTGCAGCAGTACCTGGCCTTCGGCATCGTCGGTATCGGTGGTCTGGCCGAGCACGATCTCGGCGTCGTAGGCCTTGGCCGAACCCAGCAGCAGGCCGGCGATCTTGGTCGCCTCGCCGAAACACAGCGGCAGCAGGCCGGTGGCCAGCGGGTCGAGGCTGCCGGTATGGCCGCCCTTCTCGGCGCGGAACAGGCGGCGCGCCACCTGCAGGGCGGCGTTGGAGCTCATGCCGGTCGACTTGTCGAGCAGCAGGATGCCATCCAGGCGACGGAACTGAATTCGGGTCATGACAGGAAAGTGTTGGGACGGGCCATGCTCGGCTGCCGCAGCGCGGCCTGCATCAGACATCGCGCAGCCGGAATGCAGCAACGCCGGGCATGCCCGGCGTCGCGCGGTTATTCTTCGTCGCTCTCGCGACGCTTCTCGGCGGCCAGCGTGTCGGGCAGGTCGCGCAGGATGTTGTCGATGTGCTCACCACGGTCGACCGAGTCATCGTAGTGGAAATGCAGCTCCGGCACGTGGCGCAGCTTCATCGCGCGGGCCAGGTCCATGCGCAGGCGGTAGCCCAGTTCCTTCAGGCCGGCCACGGCTTCAGCCGAACGTTCCGGCATCAGCGCGGTGACGAACACCTTGGCATGGGCCATGTCGCGGGTGATTTCCACGTCGGACACGCTCACCGAGGGCAACCCGTGCTCGCGCACGGCGTTGTGCACCAGGGTGCCGAGTTCACGGCGCAGCTGGGCGGAGACACGGTCGGTTCGATGGAAAGTCTTGGGCACGAGGAGCTCTTGGTTCAGTTGTCGCCCGACCAACGGTCGGGCACTACCTTTGATTCGATTGTCGCCCGACCAACGGTCGGGCGCTACAGGTACATGGTGGGGCCCGACCATTGGCCGGGCCACCTTGCAGCATTACAGGGTGCGCGGCACTTCGATACGTTCGAAGCACTCGATCTGGTCACCCGGCTTGACGTCGTTGTAGGCCTTCACCGCGATACCGCATTCGGTACCGTTGCGGACTTCCTCGACGTTCTCCTTGAAGCGACGCAGCGATTCCAGCTCGCCCTCGAAGATCACTACGCTGTCGCGCAGGACGCGGATCGGCTTGTTGCGCTTGACCACACCCTCGATGACCATGCAGCCGGCGACGGCACCCAGCTTCGAGCTGCGGAAGACGTCGCGGACCTCGGCGATACCGATGATCTCTTCGCGGATCTCCACGCCCAGCAGACCGGAGGCCACCTGCTTCACCTGGTCGATCACGTCATAGATGATCGAGAAGTAACGCAGGTCGACACCATTGGATTCGATGATGCGACGGGCCGAAGCGTCCGCACGCACGTTGAAGCCGATGACGGTGGCCTTCGAAGCGGCGGCCGAGTTGGCGTCCGACTCGGTGATGCCACCCACGCCGGAGTGGATCACGTTGATGCGGATGTCTTCGTTGGACAGCGCGACCAGTGCCTGGCTCAGCGCCTGCACCGAACCCTGCACGTCGGCCTTGATGACCAGGTTGAGGACCTGCTGGCCCTCGCCCTTGCCCAGGGTCGCCATGATGTCTTCCATGCGGCTGCCAGCGGTGGCCACCAGGCGCGATTCACGGCGCTTGGTCTCGCGCTGCTGGGCAACGTCCTTGGCCAGGCGCTCGTCCTCGACGACCACGAAGTCGTCACCAGCTTCCGGCACGCCGGACAGGCCCAGGACCTGCACCGGGATGGACGGGCCGGCGAACTCCGGCTGCTTGCCGGTTTCGTCGAACAGCGCACGCACGCGGCCGTACTGGATGCCGCACACCAGGTAGTCGCCCTTCTTCAGGCGGCCCTGCTGCACCAGCACCGTCGCGACCGGGCCGCGGCCCTTGTCCAGCGACGATTCGATCACCACGCCCGAGGCGCGGCCTTCATCGACCGCCTTCAGTTCCAGCAGTTCGGCCTGGATCGAGATGGCGTCCAGCAGGTCGTCGATGCCCAGGCCGGTCTTGGCCGAGATCTCCACCATCTGGGTGTCACCACCGAAGTCTTCGGCCACGACCTGCTCGGACAGCAGTTCGTTCTTGACCCGCATCGGATCCGCGTCGGACTTGTCGATCTTGTTGATCGCCACGATCAGCGGCACACCCGCCGAACGGGCGTGCTGGATCGCTTCCTTGGTCTGCGGCATGACGCCGTCATCGGCGGCCACGACCAGCACCACGATGTCGGTCAGCTTGGCGCCGCGCGCACGCATCGAGGTGAAGGCGGCGTGGCCCGGGGTGTCCAGGAAGCTGATCACGCCCTTCGGCGTATCGACGTGGTAAGCGCCGATGTGCTGGGTGATGCCACCCGCTTCGCCGGTGGCGACCTTGGTGCGGCGGATGTAATCCAGCAGCGAGGTCTTGCCGTGGTCGACGTGGCCCATGATGGTGACCACCGGCGGACGCTGGGTGGCTTCGCCCTGGTTTTCACCGGTCGAGGCCAGCAGTGCGTCTTCGGCGTCGTTGTCGTTGGCGCGGATCGCCTTGTGGCCGAGTTCTTCGGTCACCAGCGCGGCGGTGTCGTGGTCGATGGACTGGGTGATGGTCGCCATCACGCCCATCTTGAACAGCGCCTTGACCACCTCGCCGCCCTTCAGCGCCAGCTTCTGCGCCAGGTCGGCCACGGTGATGGTGTCGCCGATCGCCACTTCACGCACCACCGGTGCAGTCGGACGCTCGAAGGCGTGCGGGCCGGCATTGTTGCCACCGCGCGACATGTCGCGACGGCCACCGGCCTGGTTGCGCCCGCCCGGACGACCCCGGGTGTTGCTGTTGTTGCTGTTGCCACGACGCGCACGGTCGGCGGCCGACAGGTGCATCTGGCCAGCGAAACGGTCACCCGGGCCACGCTCGTTGCGCGGCGCGCTGCGGTTGTTGCGGTCGTCGTTGCGCGGCGGCGGCGGTGCACCACGCGGCGCAGCCGGGGCTGCGGCCGGGGTGCGCGGCGGGCGCGGCGCGGTTTCGTCGATCGGAGCACGCTTGGGCTTGCTGGCAGCCAGCGTCTCGGCCGCCTTGGCGGCAGCCGCAGCTTCCTCGGCAGCCTTCTTCTCGGCCTCGGCGCGTTCCTTGGCGGCGGCCTCTTCCTCACGGGCACGGACGATGGCTTCGTCGCGCAGACGATCCTTCTCGGCCAGGGCCTGCTGTTCGGCAAGGTTGCGGGCACGCGACTCTTCCAGCTTGCGCAGGATGTCGGCGCGCTCTTCGTCCGGGGTCATGGCGCGAGCACCATCCTTGACGTAGGTACGCTTCTGGCGCACCTCGACATTCACGGTCGTCTTGCTGCGACCGGAATTGACCGTCACTTCCTGCTGCTTCCGGCGGTTGAGCGTGATCTTCTTCGCAGACTGATCGGTCTCTTCCGGGGCCTGCTCGGGCTTGCCGTGCGAACGACGAAGGAAGCCCAGGAGCTTCACCTTCTCGGAGCTGGTCACGACCTGGTCGGGACCGCTGAACTTCATGCCGGCACCGGCCAGCTGTTCCAGCAGTTTTTCGACCGGCGTGTTGACCAGTTCGGCAAGCTTGCGGATGGTGGTTTGCTGCGACATTCGGATCCTATGATCTTGTGGGCGCCCCCCCGCATGTGGAGGTGGCGCGGATTCTACGCCCTGAGCGGCTCAGGGCCCTGTTCATTGCCGGCTCATTCGCCGCGTTCCAGTCGGGCGATCTCCTCGGCACGGGCGGCCAGGATCAGCGCAGCGGCGCGCGCCTGATCCAGTCCTTCGATGCCGAAGTCCATGACCTCGTCGGCGGCCAGGTCGGACAGATCCTCGCTGGTACGCACGCCGTGGCCGGCCAGCGCGTATGCGGTGGCTTCGTCCATGCCCTTCAGGGACAGCAGGTCCTGCGCCGGCTGGCCGTCTTCAAGGCCTTCCTCGACTGCCAGGGCCTCATTGAGCAGCGCATCGCGGGCACGAGCGCGCAGCTCTTCGACGATGTCCTCGTCGAAACCTTCCACGGCCAGCAGTTCGCCGACCGGGACATATGCGATTTCCTCGACGGTGCCGAAGCCTTCGCTGACCAGGATGCCGGCGATTTCCTCGTCCACTTCCAGCTTGTCCATGAACAGCTGGCGGGCCGCAGCCTGCTCGGCTTCCGACTTGGCGGTGACCTGGTCCTGGGTCATCACGTTGAGCTGCCAGCCGGTCAGGCGGCTGGCCAGGCGCACGTTCTGGCCGCCCTTGCCGATCGCCTGGGCCAGGCGGTCTTCGGCAACGGCCAGGTCCATCGAGTGCTTGTCTTCATCGACGATGATCGACTGCACTTCGGCCGGCGCCATCGCGTTGATGACGAAGTTGGCCGGGTTGTCGTTCCACAGCACGATGTCCACGCGCTCGCCATTGAGCTCGTTGGACACGGCCTGCACGCGCGAACCGCGCATGCCGATGCAGGCGCCGATCGGATCGGTGCGCTGGTCGTGGGCCAGCACGGCGATCTTGGCGCGGTCGCCCGGGTCACGTGCACAGGCCTTGATTTCCACCAGGCCCTGGCCGACTTCCGGCACTTCCAGCTTGAACAGCTCGATCATGAATTCCGGGGCGGCACGGCTGATGAACAGCTGCGGGCCACGCGGCTCCGAGCGCACTTCGGCCAGGTAGCCGCGCACGCGGTCACCGGCGCGCAGCACGTCGCGCGGGATGCCCTTGTCCTTCGGGATGAAGCCTTCGGCGTTGCCGCCGAGGTCGACATAGATGTTGCCGCGCTCGGCGCGCTTGACCACGCCGGTGATCAGCTCACCCACGCGATCCTTCCACGCATCCACGACCTGCTGGCGCTCGGCTTCGCGCACGCGCTGGACGATGACCTGCTTGGCGGCCTGGGCAGCGATGCGGCCGAAATCCGGGTTCTCGATCTGCTCTTCGATGTAGTCACCGACCTCGACGCCTTCGGCTTCATCGACGGCGTCCATCAGGCGGATCTGGCGGTCCGGCGATTCCATGACCACGTCATCGGCCACCACTTCCCAGCGGCGGAAGGTTTCGTAGCTGCCGTCCTTGTGGTCGATGACCACGCGGGTCAGTACTTCCTCGTCGGGATAGCGCTTCTTCGCTGCCGAGGCCAGGGCGGCCTCGATGGCATCGAAGATCACTTCACGCGGCACGCCCTTCTCGTTGGCGACTGCGTCGACTACCAGCAACAGTTCCTTGCTCATTGGCTCACTCCGCGCGCGGCTTCTTTGCCGCCGGCTCGTTGGAAGAAGAATTCGTGTTCGGCTTCGGACGCTTCGGTGCCGGACCGGTCGGCTTGCTCGGGGCCAGCCCCAGCGCCACCCAGTCGGGCATGATCCGTGCCTTGTCGATGTTGTCGGCCGACACGACCACTTCGGCCTTGTCGACGATGAAAGTGATGGTCCCCGCCGCCTCGTCGGTCGCCTCGATACGACCCTGCAGGCGACGACGGTTGTCCTGCGGCAGCTTCAGCGTGACCTTGGCCGATTCGCCGAGGTGACGGCCGAACTGCTCCAGGCTGAACAGCGGACGGTCGACGCCCGGCGAGGACACTTCCAGCGTGTAATTGCCGCTGATCGGGTCCTCGACGTCCAGCTGCGCCGACACTTCGCGGCTGACCCGCTCGCAGTCGTCGACATTGATGATGCGCTCGGGCTGTTCAGCCAGCGGCACGTCGATGTAAAGGCGCAGGGTCGCACCGCCGGGGGCCGGCAGATACTCAACGCCCAGCAGCTCCAGGCCCAGCGACACAACGGTCGGGGCGAGCAGATTCGCGATGTCGGTTGCCTTGTCGCTCACAGCCTGCCTTGATCTCTATGGTTGGGTGCCGGCCTTGGCCGGCGTGGAAACGTGACGCCCCGGAAACGACAAAGGGCCCGTTGGGCCCCTTTTCCGGAAAGACTCCGGTGACTGGATTCCGGTTGCAACCTGCATTGCCTGCCGGTTGCGGCCCTCCTTCCGGGTCCGGACTCCCGCTGGGAGGCCGCCTTCAGGGGTACTGCTAGGCCGCTGATGATAGCGACTGCACCGCGCTGGTGCAAGGTGCGGACCCGGGTCAGATCCCTTTTCCCGTGGATAAGGGATCTGACCCCGATCACGCAGAAACAACGCAGACCCCAAAGAAAAACGCCCTCGAAGCAGGACTTCGAAGGCGATCTCTCTACTTGGTAGCGGGGGCAGGATTTGAACCTGCGACCTTCGGGTTATGAGCCCGACGAGCTGCCAGACTGCTCCACCCCGCATCAGAAGCGGAATCATGAGGCATTGCTGCGAAAAATGCAAGCTTTCCCTCATTCATCGAACCGGTTGGCGCCGATCCGACGTTGGTAGCGGGGGCAGGATTTGAACCTGCGACCTTCGGGTTATGAGCCCGACGAGCTGCCAGACTGCTCCACCCCGCACCGGAAGTGTTTGAACTGTTGCCCTGCTCTTTCGAGGAGGGCTACCGCAACGATGTTCTGGCTGAACCGCTGCAGTGACAACTCAGGCTGCGCATATTACACGAATCGCGCAGCTTTGTGTCAACTTTTATGCAAGATGCGCAAATGCCTGCTGGCACCAGACCATGATCGGGTTCCAGGCCAGGCCCAGCGCGAGCAGCGCCAGGGCATTCACGCCCAGCACCACGCCCAGCACGCGGTCGTTGCTGCGCGGCATGGCCTCGCCCACCGGCTCATCGAAGTACATGACCTTGATGACGCGCAGGTAGTAGAAGCAGCCGACCACGGCGCACAGCACGCCGAGGATGGCCAGCCACAGCAGGCCGCCGTTGACGGCCGCGCCCAGCACCGCCAGCTTGGTCCAGAAGCCCAGGAACGGCGGGATGCCGGCCAGCGACGCCATGATGCACAGCACCAGGCCGGCCATCCACGGGTTGCGGGCGTTCAGGCCCTTGAAGTCCTCGATGTTCTCGGCTTCAAAGCCGGCACGCGACAGCGCGATGATCGCGCCGAAGGCGGCGGTGGACATGATCGCGTAGGCCAGTGCGTAGAACAGCGCGGCGGCGTAGCCCTGCGAACCGCCACCGGCGATGCCCATCAGCAGGAAGCCGATGTGCGAGACGGTGGAGAACGCCAGCATGCGCTTGAGGTTGCTCTGCGCGATGGCCATCAGGTTGCCGATGACCAGCGATACCGCGGCCAGGCCGGCGATCAGCAGCTGCAGTTCGGTCGACAGCGGACCCACGCCCATTTCCAGCAGGCGGTAGGCCATGCCGAACGCGGCCAGCTTCGGCGCCGAGCTGATGAACAGTGCGATCGGTGCCGGGGCACCCTGGTACACGTCCGGCAGCCACATGTGGAACGGCGCGGCACCCAGCTTGAAGGCGACGCCGGCGATCATGAACACCGCACCGGTGATCAGCAGCACGCGCTCTTCCGAGTGCGGGATGGCCTCGCGGATCACATCCAGGTGCAGGCTGCCGGTGGCGCCGTAGATCAGCGACATGCCGTAGAGCAGCAGGCCCGAGGCCAGCGAACCCAGCACGATGTACTTCATCGCCGCTTCCGACGCCAGGCCGCTTTCGCGGTTGCTGGCGACCAGGGCGTAGGAGCACAGCGCCAGCAGTTCCAGGCCCAGGTAGACCATCAGCAGGCTGCCGGCCGAGACCAGGATCATCATGCCGGCGGTGCCGAACAGGATCAGCACCGGGATCTCGCCCTGGAACAGGTCGCGATCACGCAGGTAGCGCCAGCCGTAGACCAGGGTCAGGCCGCTGAGCAGCACGATTCCGGTCTTCATCACGTCCGCGGCGGTATCGCGCACGAACATGCCATGGAAGACCTCCCCCTGCCCGCCCACGCCGGTGGCCAGCATGAACAGCACCACGGCCAGCGCAGCGAGCGAGAACAGGTGGGTGACGATCTTGTTCCGGTTGCTGACGAACAGGTCGAGGATCATCAGGGCGAAGGCGCTGCCGATCAGCACCAGCTCGGGAGCGAGCGGTGGCAGGTCAGCGGCGGTCAATGGCAGCAGCGGCGAGGTGGTCATCATCAAATCCTGGAATTACAGCAGCTTGCTGGATGCGATCTGCATCGCCAGCTTCGCGATCGAGGGCTCCATCAGGTCGGTCAGCGGCTTGGGGTAGATGCCCAGGGCCAGCACGCCGATGGCGAACACGCCCAGCACCAGCCATTCGCGGCCGTTGATGTCCTTCAGTTCGGCAACATGGCTGTTGGCCACTTCACCGAAGAAGATGCGCTTGTACAGCCACAGGGTGTAGGCGGCGCCGATGATCAGGGTGGTGGCCGCGCCCAGGGCGATCCACGGATTACGCTGGAAGGCCGAGAGGATGACCATGAACTCGCCAACGAAACCGCTGGTACCCGGCAGGCCCGCGTTGGCCATGAAGAACAGCATCGCGAAGGTGGCGAACCACGGCATCACGTTGACCACGCCGCCGTAATCGGCGATGCGGCGGCTGTGCATGCGGTCGTACAGCACGCCGACGCAGGAGAACATCGCGCCGGACACGAAGCCGTGCGAGATCATCTGCACCATGGCGCCCTGCAGGCCCAGGCGCGCGGCGTCGGCGTTGCCGGCTTCGCGCACCAGCCACAGGGCGATGAAGGTGCCCAGGGTGACAAAGCCCATGTGCGCGATCGACGAATAGGCGATCAGCTTCTTCATGTCGTCCTGCACCAGGGCGACCAGGCCGACGTAGATCACCGCGATCAGCGACAGTGCGATCACCAGCCAGGCCCACTCCTGCGACGCGTCCGGGACGATCGGCAGGTTGAAGCGCAGGAAGCCGTAGCCACCGATCTTCAGGGCGATCGCGGCCAGGATCACCGAACCGGCGGTCGGCGCTTCCACGTGGGCGTCCGGCAGCCAGGTGTGGACCGGGAACATCGGCACCTTGACCGCGAAGGCGATCAGGAAGGCGAAGAAGATCCAGGTCTGCTCCTTGGCCGACAGCGGCAGCGCGTACAGGTCGGCCAGCTGGAAGCTGCCGCCCTTCATGTACAGGTAGATCAGCGCCACCAGCATCAGCACCGAGCCGAGGAAGGTGTACAGGAAGAACTTCAGCGCGGCGTAGATGCGGCGCGGACCGCCCCAGACACCGATGATCAGGAACATCGGGATCAGCATCGCTTCGAAGAACACGTAGAACAGCATCGCGTCCGTCGCGGCGAAGATGCCGACGGTGACACCTTCCAGGATCAGGAAGGCCGCCACGTACTGGTTCACGCGCTTGTCGATGGCGCTCCAGGCGCCGATCAGGGCAAGCACGCTGACCAGGGTGGTCAGCAGGATCAGCGCCACGGCAATGCCGTCCACGCCCAGGTTGTAGCCGATCTTGTACGCCGGGATCCAGGCATGGGTCTCGACGAACTGCAGACCATCGACGCCTGCGTTGTAGCCGCTCAGCAGCGAGAGGCTCGCCACGAAGGTCAGCACCGCTACGCCCAGCGACGCCCAGCGGGCGGTCTGCGCATCACGGATCGCAAGGATCAGGGCACCACCGATGATCGGCAGCCAGATGAGGACACTGAGTAGAGGCCAGTTCGACACGTCTTCTTATTCCGTACAGGTCATCAACGCAGGTAATGCATCAGCACGCCCAGCAGGGCAATCAGGCCGATGATCATCGCGAAGGCGTAGTGATAGAGGAAACCGGATTGGGTACGACGCAGCACGCCGGCTGCGACGTCCACAACACGTGCCGAGAGATTGACCACGCCGTCGACGATGTTGCTGTCGATCCAGCGCGAGACCTTGCCCAGCTTGACGCTGCCACCGGCAAAGCCATCGATCCACAGCTTGTCGAAGCCGTACTTGTTTTCAAGCACCGACACCAGCGGAGCAAAGGTCTTGCGGGCCTTGCCCGACAGGTCCGGCTTCCACAGGTAGAACAGTGCGGCCAGCAGGAAGCCCGCAACGGTCAGCATGAACGCCGGAGCCATCATGCCATGCAGCGCGAAGGCGACCGGGCCATGGAACTCCTCACCCAGGAAGCCGATGGTGTTCTTGGCCGGATCGTAGAAGTCGACGATGCCGGTGAAGAACGTGTGCGCCTGGCCCTTGATGGCATCGTGCGCGTGGTTGCCGGCCCAGTCGGTGCCGTACAGCATCGGGCCGATGCTGAAGAAACCGATGGCGATCGACGGGATGGCCAGCAGGATCAGCGGCAGGGTCACCACCCACGGGGTTTCGTGCGGCTCGTGCGGACCGTGGCCATGGCCGTGGTCGTCGTGGCCATCACCATGGTGTGCATCGCCGTGGTGGGCGTCGGCGGCGTGGTGATCGTCATGGCCGTGGCCGTGATCGTCATGCGCGTCGCGGAAACGCTCCTTGCCGTGGAAGGTCAGGAACAGCAGGCGGAAGCTGTAGAAGCTGGTGACGATCACGCCACCCAGCACCGCCCAGTAGCCATAGGTGGCCACCCAGCTGTTGGACAGGTGCGCGTGCAGCTCGGCCGCCTCGATGATGGTGTCCTTCGAGTAGAAGCCGGAGAAGAACGGCGTGCCGACCAGCGCCAGGGTACCGATCCACATGGTGATGAAGGTGATCGGCATGTACTTGCGCAGGCCGCCCATCTTGCGCATGTCCTGCTCGTGGTGCATCGCGATGATGACCGAGCCGGCGCCCAGGAACAGCAGGGCCTTGAAGAAGGCGTGGGTCATCAGGTGGAACACGGCAGCCGAATAGGCCGACACGCCCAGTGCAACCGTCATGTAGCCCAGCTGCGACAGGGTCGAGTACGCGACCACGCGCTTGATGTCGTTCTGCACGATGCCGATCAGGCCAGTGAAGAACGCGGTGGTGGCGCCGATGAACAGCACGAAGTTCAGCGCGGTCTGCGACAGCTCGAACAGCGGCGACATGCGGGTGACCATGAAGATACCGGCGGTCACCATCGTCGCGGCGTGGATCAGTGCCGAGATCGGGGTCGGGCCTTCCATCGAGTCCGGCAGCCACACGTGCAGCGGGACCTGGGCCGACTTGCCCATGGCACCGATGAACAGGCAGATGCAGATGACGGTGGCGATCGACCAGATCACCGGCTCGTTCAGCAGCTGCATGCCCAGCAGCGTGCCGTCCCAGATCTGCAGCTGGGCGCGCGGGTCGGCCAGCATGCCGGCCTGCGAGAACACCTGCGAGTAATCCAGGGTGCCGAACACCCACAGCACGCCGGCGATGCCCAGCAGGAAGCCGAAGTCACCGACGCGGTTGACCAGGAACGCCTTCATGTTGGCGAAGATCGCGGTCGGGCGCTTGAACCAGAAGCCGATCAGCAGGTACGACACCAGGCCCACCGCTTCCCAGCCGAAGAACAGCTGCAGGAAGTTGTTGCTCATCACCAGGGTGAGCATCGAGAAGGTGAACAGCGAGATGTAGCTGAAGAACCGCTGGTAGCCCGGATCGTCCTGCATGTAGCCGATCGTGTAGATGTGGACCAGCAGCGACACGAAGGTCACCACCACCATCATCATCGCGGTCAGCTTGTCGACCATGAAGCCGACGTGGGCCGAGTACTGGCCGACTTCGAAGAACGTGTAGATGTTCTGGTTGAACGGCTGCGCCCCGCCCCACAGCAGCTGGTAGAGCGTATACATCGACAGGCCGCAGGCCACCGCGACGCCGAGGATGGTGATGGTCTGCGCGCCGAAGCGCTTGACCTGGCGACCGAACAGGCCGGCGATGATGCTGCCGAACAGCGGTGCGAGCACCACTGCGATCAACAGACTCTTGGAGAGAGTGATTTCCATCTGTGGATCAGCCCTTCAACGAATCGACTTCGCCGACATTGATCGTGCGGCGTGTACGGAACAGGGTCACCAGGATCGCCAGGCCGATGGCGGCTTCCGCGGCGGCGACGGTCAGGATGAAGAACACGAACAGCTGGCCGGACGGATCGCCCAGCTGACGCGAGAAGCCGACGAAGTTGATGTTCACCGACAGCAGCATCAGCTCAATCGACATCAGCAGGACGATGACGTTCTTCCGGTTGAGGAAGATACCGGCCAGGCTGATGGCGAACAGCACCGCGCCCAGCGCGAGGATATGGCCAAGGGTGATCACGGCTGGGTCTCCTCGCCGGCGACCGGCTTGCTGTTGCTGTGCACGACCGGTGCTTCGGCACCCATCTTGACCATGCGCAGGCGCTGGCCGGCCTTGACCATGGTCTGCTGGCCCGGGTTCTGGCTCTTCACGCCGGTACGGCGACGCAGGGTCAGCATCACGGCGGCTACCACGGCCACGGTCAGGATGACGGCGGCGAACTCGAACGGCAGCAGGTACTCGGTGAACAGCGTGCGTGCCAGCCAGGTGATGTTGGAGCTGTCGGCGGCGACCGCAGCGGCGTTGTCGGCCGGGAACGGCGTGACCGAACGCGCCTTGACCCCGATCAGGATCAGCATCTGCGCCAGCATCGCGACCGCGACAATCAGGCCGACCGGCAGGTAGCGCACCCAGCCCTCACGCAGCTTGGTGGGGTCGATGTCCAGCATCATCACCACGAACAGGAACAGCACCATCACCGCACCGACGTAGACCAGCACCAGCGCCACACCGAGGAACTCGGCGCCCACCAGCAGCCACACGCAGGCGATGGAGAAGAAGGTCAGCACCAGGCAGAGCACGGCGTGAACCGGGTTGCGCACGCTGATCACCGCACCGGCCGAAACCGTTGCCGCGATGGCGAACACCCAGAAAGCGATATTTACCCAATCCATCTCTCGACCTCAGCGGTAAGCGGCATCGGCGGCGCGACGCTCGGCGATCTCGTTTTCGAGACGGTCGCCCAGGGCCAGCAGCTGCGGCTTGGTAACGATGTTTTCGCCACGATTCTCGAAGTGGTACTCGAGGATGTGGGTTTCGACGATCGAGTCCACCGGGCAGCTTTCCTCACAGAAGCCACAGAAGATGCACTTGAACAGGTCGATGTCATAACGCGTGGTGCGGCGGGTGCCGTCCTCGCGCTTGGCCGAGTCGATGGTGATGGCCAGCGCCGGGCACACCGCTTCGCACAGCTTGCAGGCGATGCAGCGCTCTTCGCCGTTGGGATAACGGCGCAGCGCATGCAGGCCACGGAAGCGCGGCGACTGCGGGAACTTCTCCATCGGGTACATCATCGTGTACTTCGGCTTGAAGCTGTACTTCAGCGTCAGCCAGAGGCCCGCCAGCAGTTCGAGCAGCAGCAGGCTCTTGAAGTAATGGGTAATCCTGTTCATCACTTTAGACGCCCTTTTGAATCACGCCGAAGAACACCATGACGGCGGTAACCGCGATCCACAGAATGGCCAGCGGGATGAAGACCTTCCAGCCCAGGCGCATGATCTGGTCGTAGCGGAAGCGCGGGAAGCTGGCACGGAACCAGATGTAGGCACTGGCGAAGAAGAACACCTTGACGAACAGCCACGGCGCGCCCCCCTTCCAGATCCAGTCGACCAGCGGCGAGACATCGCCGAAGTTGACCCAGCCCTGGACCGGGCTCAGCCAGCCGCCGAGGAAGAAGATCGAGATCAGGAAGCTGATCAGGATCATGTTCGCGTATTCGGCCAGGAAGAACAGGGCGAAGGCACCGCCGGAGTATTCGACCATGTGGCCGGCGACGATTTCCGATTCGCCTTCCACCACGTCGAACGGCGCGCGGTTGGTTTCAGCCACGCCCGAGACCCAGTAGATGACGAACAGCGGGAACAGCGGCAGCAGGAACCAGTCGAAGAAGCCGGAACTGCCGGCCTGCGCCATCACGATGTTGCTCAGGTTCAGGCTGCCCGAGGCGATCATCACGCCGACCAGGGCGAAGCCCATGGCGATTTCGTAGCTGATCATCTGCGCCGAGGCGCGCATCGCACCCAGGAACGCATACTTCGAGTTGGACGCCCAACCGGCCAGGATGATGCCGTAGATGCCCAGCGAGGTCATCGCCAGCAGGTACAGCAGGCCGGCATTGGCATTGGACAGCACGATCTGCGAATCGAAGGGCACCACCGACCAGGCCGCGAAGGCCGGCGCCAGGGTGATCAGCGGGGCCAGCAGATAGATCGCCTTGTTGGCGCTGCTCGGCTGGACCACTTCCTTGAACAGCAGCTTGAAGACGTCGGCGAAGGCCTGGAAGATGCCCATGCCCACGTACATCGGGCCGTGGCGGACGTGCATCCAGCCGATCAGCTTGCGTTCCCAGACCACGTAGAAGGCCACCGAGATGATCACCGGAACGGCGATCACCAGGATCTTCAGGATGATCCAGATCAGCGCGCCGATGTCACCGAGGCCCAGCAGCCACTGGTGCAGCGGGTCGACCGCGTTCAACAGCAATTCGTTCATGCAGCCACCACCGATACGCGAGCGGCACCCAGCGGCGCGGTCGCGCCGTGGCCCGATTCAATCCAGACCGAACCCGCAGCGACGCGGGCGTCGACCACCACCGGCAGGGTGGCCTTGCCGGCATCGGTGCCGACCTTGGCCATCTGCCCTTCCTGCAGCTGCAGGCGAGCGGCATCTTCAGCGTTCAGCACGATGCGCGGGGCGTTGTTGAGCGGATGCGACTGCAGCGCCGGGGCGCGACGGACCACCGCATCGGTGCGGTAGATCGCGGCGGTCGAAGCCACTTCCAGGCCTTCGCCGGCAACCACCGGCTGCGCCGAAGCGGCAACGGTGACCGATACCGGGGCCAGGCTGGCGCGCAGGCCGGCCAGATCGGTGAAGTCGAAACCGGCCACGGCCAGCTCGCCGCCCAGGGCGCGCAGCACGCGCCAGCCTTCACGGGCCTCGCCCGGCAGCTTGCCGCCGGCACGGGCCGACTGCTCGCGACCATCAAGGTTGGTCAGGGTGGCGTCGATTTCCGGCAGCGCACCGATCGGCAGGATCACGTCGGCGACGTCGCGGGTCGAGGCACAGGCGAACTGGCTGAAAGCCACCACCTGGGCACCGGCCAGCGCCTTGCGCGCGGCAGGTGCATCGGCGAAGTCCAGGCCCGGCTCAAGGCCGTACACCACATAGGCCTGGCGCGGCTGCGCCAGCATCGCGGCGACGTCCTTGCCAGCCGGCAGCACACCGGCGCGGGTCAGGCCAACGGCGTTGGCGCCCTGCGGGATGCGGCACAGCTTGGCACCGGTGGCGGCGGCGAACTCACGCGCAGCAGCGCGGATCGCGGCAGCCTGCGGGTGGTTTTCGGCGATGCCACCGACGATCAGCACGGTGTTGTTGCCGCCCTGCACTGCCGAACGCAGCTCGGCGTTGGCCAGCGCGTCGACGAACTTGGACGGTGCGACGATCTGCTTGCCGGCGATGCTGAAGGCGAAGTCAAAGTCCACCGGGTTGACGACATGGATCTTCGCGCCCTTGGTGGTCTGCGCCTTGCGCAGGCGGGCGTGCAGCAGCGGCAGTTCGTGGCGGATGTTGCTGCCCAGAACGACGATGCGGTCAGCGCCTTCGATTTCGGCCAGCGGCAGGCCGAACACTTCGGCGGTTGCGGCGTCGGAGAAATCGCGGTTGTTGATGCGGTGGTCGATGTTGCCCGTGCCCAGGCCCTTGGCCAGGCGGGCCAGCAACGCGCCTTCCTCGTTGGAGGTGGACGGGTGCACCAGCACGCCCAGGTTGTCGCCCTGGTTCGCCTTGAGGATCTCGGCGGCCGCGGCCAGGCCTTCGGCCCAGCTCACTTCCTTCCACTCGCCATTGACCTTGCGCAGCGGCTTGACCGCACGGTCTTCGCTGTACAGGCCCTGGTGCGAGTAGCGATCACGGTCGGACAGCCAGCACTCGTTCACGGCTTCGTTGTCGCGCGGCACGGTGCGCAGCACTTCACCGCGACGCACGTGCAGGAACAGGTTCGAACCCATCGCGTCGTGGTAGCCCAGCGATTCGCGCGCGGTCAGTTCCCACGGACGGGCGCGGAACTGGAACACCTTGTTGGTCAGCGCGCCGACCGGGCAGACGTCGACGACGTTGCCGGACAGCTCGGTGGTCAGCGGCTTGCCGTCAAAGGTACCGATCTGCAGGTTCTCACCGCGGTACATGCCACCCAGTTCGTAGGTACCGGCAACGTCGGCGGTGAAGCGGACGCAGCGGGTGCACTGGATGCAGCGGGTCATCTCGGTAGCGACCAGCGGGCCCATGTCCTCGTCCGGCACCACGCGCTTGCGCTCGTTGAAGCGGCTGACCGAACGGCCATAGCCCAGCGACACGTCCTGCAGCTCGCACTCGCCGCCCTGATCGCAGATCGGGCAGTCCAGCGGGTGGTTGATGAGCAGGAACTCCATCACCGAGCGCTGGAACTTCAGTGCCTTCTCGCTGCGGGTGGCGACCTTCATGCCGTCCATCACCGGGGTGGCGCAGGCCGGCGCCGGCTTCGGCGACTTCTCCACGTCCACCAGGCACATGCGGCAGTTGGCGGCGATCGGCAGCTTCTCGTGGTAGCAGAAGCGCGGAATCGGAATACCGGCCTTGTCGGCCGCCTGGATGATCATCGAACCCTTGGGCACGACCAGCGACTTGCCATCGATCTCGATGGTCACGTGATCCGGTGGCACGTTCGGGTTTACGGGTTGCGCGCTCATGCGGCGGCTGCCTCCACCTTCTTGCCGTCAACCATCGAATGACCGTTGACGATGTAGTACTCGAATTCGTCCCAGAACTGGCGCAGGAAGCCCTGGATGGGCCATGCAGCCGCTTCACCGAACGCACAGATGGTGTGGCCTTCGATCTGCCCGGCCACCGCCTTCAGCTGGTGCAGGTCTTCCATCGTGGCCTTGCCGGCGACGATGCGCTCCAGCACGCGGTGCATCCAGCCGGTACCTTCACGGCACGGGGTGCACTGGCCGCAGGATTCCTTGTGGAAGAACTGGCTGATGCGGCAGGCGAACTTGACGCAGCAGACGCTGTCGTCGAGCACCACGATCGCGCCCGAACCCAGGCCGGAGCCCAGTGCACGGATGGTGTCGTAGTCCATCGGCAGGTCCTCCAGCTCGGCCGCGGTCAGCACCGGCATCGACACGCCGCCCGGGATCGCGCCCTTCAGCGTGCGGCCCGGACGCAGGCCACCGGCCATTTCCAGCAGGTCGTGGAATTTGGTGCCGAGCGGCACTTCGAAGTTGCCGCCGTTCTGCACGCAGCCGGACACCGAGAAGCACTTCGGACCGCCGTTGGCGGTCAGGCTCAGGCCCTTGAACCACTCCGGACCGTTGCGGATGATCGCCGGCACCGAACCGTAGGTTTCGGTGTTGTTGATCGTCGACGGCTTGCCATACAGGCCGAAATTGGCCGGGAACGGCGGCTTGTAGCGCGGCTGGCCCTTCTTGCCCTCCAGCGATTCCATCAGCGCGGTTTCTTCGCCGCAGATGTACGCGCCGGCGCCCAGCGCACCGTAGATGTCGATGTCCACGCCGCTGCCGAGGATGTTCTTGCCCAGCCAGCCGTTCGCATAGGCGTCGGCCAGGGCCTGCTCGAAGTGCTCGAACGGCTCGTGGTGGAACTCACCGCGCAGGTAGTTGTAACCCACGGTCGAACCGGTGGCGTAGCAGGCGATCGCCATGCCTTCCACCACCGAATGCGGGTTGTAACGCAGGATGTCGCGGTCCTTGCAGGTGCCCGGCTCGGATTCGTCCGAGTTGCAGAGGATGTACTTCTGCATGTTGCCCTTGGGCATGAAGGACCACTTCAGGCCGGTCGGGAAGCCGGCGCCACCGCGGCCGCGCAGGCCCGAGGCCTTGACCATCTCGATGACCTGCTCCGGCGGGATCTTCTCTTCGAGGATCTTGCGCAGGGCGGCGTAGCCACCGGTCTTCAGGTAGCTTTCGTACGACCACGGGGTGTCGTAATGCAGGGTGGTGTAGACCACCTGGTGCGGCAGCGGCGCGGGGCCGACCGGACCCTTGGATTCGTGGTGATGTGCCATGCCCTTACTCCAGCCCGTCCAGCAGCTCGTCGACCTTTTCCAGGGTCAGACGCTCATGGTAGTGACCGTTGATGACCATCATCGGCGCGCCGCCACAACCGGCCAGGCACTCTTCCTCGCGCTTGAGGTAGACGCGGCCGTCCGGGGTCGATTCACCGTGCTTGATGCCCAGCTTCTTCTCGCAATGGCGGACGATGTCCTCGGCGCCATTGAGCCAGCAGCTGATGTTGGTGCAGATGGCCACGTTGTTGCGGCCCACCTTCTCGGTCTCGAACATCGAGTAGAAGCTGGCGACCTCGTAGGCCCACACCGGCGGCAGGTCGAGGTACTTGGCGACGGCGGCGATCAGCTCGTCGGTCAGCCAGCCCTGGTTCTGCTCCTGGGCCGCATGCAGGCCCTGCAGCACGGCAGAGCGCTTGCGGTCCGGCGGGAACTTGGACAGCCAGTGATCGATGTGAGCGCGGGTCTTGTCGCTCAGCACCACCATCGGGTCGACGTCGCGCGCCGCCTCGAAATTACCTGTCGCCTTCATCGGCCGACCTCAGCGAAATGCATAACGTGAAATTCCAGAAACTGCGGCGCCGGCTTGCGCCGGCTGCCTGCAGCGGGCGTTGGCGTGGCGGACGGCATTACCGGTCAACCTCGCCGAACACCAGGTCATAGGTACCGATCATCGCCACCACGTCGGCCAGCATGTGGCCGCGCACGATCGAATCGATCGAGGACAGGTGGGCGAAGCCCGGTGCGCGCAGGTGCACGCGGAAGGGCTTGTTGGCGCCATCGGAGACCAGGTAGCAGCCGAATTCGCCCTTGGGCGCTTCCACGGCCGCATAGGTTTCACCCGCCGGTACGCAATAGCCTTCGCTGAACAGCTTGAAGTGGTGGATCAGCGCTTCCATGTCGTCCTTCATGTCCTCGCGCTTGGGCGGAGCGACCTTGAAGTTCTTGACCATGACCGGGCCGGGGTTGGCCTTCAGCCACGCCACGCACTGCTTGATGATGCGGTTGGATTCGCGCATTTCGGCGACGCGGACCAGGTAGCGGTCGTAGCAGTCGCCTTCCTTGCCCAGCGGGATGTCGAAATCGACAGCATCGTACTTGGCGTACGGGCGCTTCTTGCGCAGGTCCCAGGCCACGCCCGAGCCACGCAGCATCACGCCGGTCATGCCCCACTGGTGCGCCAGTTCCGGAGTGACCACGCCGATGCCGACGGTACGCTGCTTCCAGATGCGGTTGTCGGTCAGCAGGGTTTCGTATTCGTCGACGCGCTTGGGGAACTCGACGGTGAAGTTCTCCAGGAAGTCCAGCAGCGAGCCTTCGCGTGAAGCATTGAGCTGCTTCAGCGCCTTGCCCTTGTGCCAGCGCGATTCCTTGTACTTCGGCATGTGGTCCGGCAGGTCGCGGTAGACACCGCCCGGGCGGTAGTACGCCGCGTGCATGCGCGCGCCGGAGACCGCTTCATAGCAGTCCATCAGCTCTTCGCGCTCACGGAAGGCATACAGCATCACGGCCATCGCACCCAGGTCGAGCGCGTTGGAGCCCAGCCACATCAGGTGGTTGAGGATGCGGGTGATCTCGTCGTACATGGTGCGGATGTACTGCGCACGCTCCGGCGCCTCGATGCCCATCAGGGTCTCGATCGCGCGCACGTAGGCGTGCTCGTTGCACATCATCGACACGTAGTCGAGGCGATCCATGTAGCCGATCGACTGGTTGAACGGCTTGGACTCGGCCAGCTTCTCGGTGCCACGGTGCAGCAGACCCACGTGCGGGTCGGCACGCATGATGGTTTCGCCGTCCATTTCCAGGATCAGGCGCAGCACACCGTGAGCGGCCGGATGCTGCGGGCCGAAGTTCATGGTGTAGTTGCGGATTTCCTGCCGGCTTTCGGCGGCGTTGCTGGCGAACGCTTCGCCGGCCTGGTGTACGTGGCTCACTTCACTGCCTCCTGCGCGCGCTCACCGGCTGCGGTCTGCAGACGGGCGTCGTCACGGATCACGCGCGGCACGCCGACACGCGGCTCCACCGAGGTGACCGGTTCGTAGATCACGCGCTTCTTTTCTTCGTCGTAGCGGACTTCGACATTGCCGATCAGCGGGAAGTCCTTGCGGAACGGATGGCCGACGAAACCGTAGTCGGTCAGGATCCGGCGCAGGTCCGGGTGGCCTTCGAAGATCACGCCGTACAGGTCGAACGCTTCGCGCTCGAACCAGTTCAGGCCCGGCCACACGCTGGTCAGCGAGGACACCACCGGCAGCGCTTCGTCAGGGGCGAAGCAGCGCAGGTGCATCATCAGGTTGTGCTGGTACGAACGCAGCTGGGCGACCACGGCGAAACGCTGGGTCGGCATGTGCTGCGGGCGGGCACCGTCGGCACCGTTTTCCTCGGTGGGGAACTCGCCCCACGCGAAGCGGCCCTGGGCCTTGCCTTCGACGCCACGGCTGAAGCCCTGCGAGGACACGTCGGCGGTGTCCCATTCGTCGGAGCCATAACCGAGGTAGTCGACGCCGCACAGATCCACGGCCTGCTCGAAACCAAACTCGTCACGCAGCGCCAGGGCGGTGGCGTGCCACTCGGCGGCAGGCACTTCCAGCGTCACTTCGCCGCGGGGTTCGACCACGATGACCTTCGCACCAGCGAAACGTGCGGAGAGTCGGTCGATGAAGGATGCTTGCTCTGCCATGGGGGCTTGGCGCGCTCTTGTCAGGTGAAGGGGTCAGCGGGCGATGGTCTGTGTACGCCAGATCTTCTTCTGCAGCTGCAGGATCCCGTACACCAGCGCCTCGGCGGTCGGCGGGCAGCCCGGGACGTAGACGTCCACCGGCACCACGCGATCACAGCCGCGCACGACAGAATAGGAGTAGTGGTAATAGCCACCACCGTTGGCGCAGCTACCCATCGAGATGACCCACTTCGGGTCCGGCATCTGGTCGTAGACCTTGCGCAGCGCCGGGGCCATCTTGTTGACCAGGGTACCGGCCACGATCATCACGTCGGACTGACGCGGCGACGGGCGGAACACCACGCCGTAACGGTCAAGGTCCAGGCGCGCGGCGCCGGCGTGCATCATCTCGACCGCGCAGCAGGCCAGGCCGAAGGTCATCGGCCACATCGAGCCGGTGCGCGCCCAGTTCAGCAGTGCGTCGACGCTGGTGGTGACGAAGCCCTTTTCCAGCAGCGGGTTGTCGCCTTCCGGCCGCAGGATGTCATCAACCCGGCCTTCCGGCGACGGGTTGTTCATGAGGCCATCGAGAGTCTGAATCACTCCCATTCCAGCGCTCCCTTCTTCCAGACGTAAATGAAACCGAGGAACAGCATGCCGACGAACAGGCCCATGGTGATGAGCGAACGGGCGCCCAGCTCCATGAAGACCTGGGTCCACGGCACGATGAAGATGATTTCCAGGTCGAAGACGATGAACTGGATCGCGATCAGGTAGTAGCGCACGTCGAACTTCATGCGCGCGTCTTCGAAGGCCTCGAAGCCGCACTCGTACGGCGACAGCTTTTCCAGATCGGGGCGGCGGGGACCGAGGAATCGACCAACCAGCATCAGCGTAATGCCGATACCGGTGGCAACGATCAGAAACAGCAGAGAAGGCAAATATTCGGCCAGCACAGCGATTCTCTCTTGCCTCTGCCGCCGCGCCTGCAGGCGCTTTGGCATGGGGGAGTGGACGGGAACCTGCCTGGCGCCTTGCGCGCCAGACGAACCCGCTTTACTTACAAATGGTGCCCAAGAGGGGACTCGAACCCCTACGACTTGCGTCGCTACCACCTCAAGGTAGTGCGTCTACCAATTCCGCCACCTGGGCAAACGATCACATCAGACTATCTTCCCGATGCGCCGCGTATTGTAACCGGCTTCAGTGTTTCTGGGAGCCTTCCGAAGGCTTTTCTTCACCAGAAACCGAAGATTCCGCCTGAGCCGGCACATTCGCCGCCGGAACCGGGGCGGCCGGGACCGGATCGGCCTTCGGAACGGCCGGCAGTTCGCCCGCCGGAGCCGCCGGCGCACTGGCCGCCGGGGCGGACATCAGGCCCAGGTCCTGGTCGGCCGCCGGACGGGTGCCGTGACCGGCATACCAGGCCATGAAGAGACTGATGCCGAAGAACACGACGGCCAGCCACTTGGTCGACTTGGACAGGAAGTTCGAGGCGCCACGCGCACCGAACACCGTACCCGAGGCGCCGGCGCCAAAGCCCGAACCCGCCGCCGCACCCGAGCCACGCTGCATCAGGATCAGCGCGATCATGGCCACAGCGACCAGCACGTAGACGACATTGAGGATCAACATCAGCATTGGAAACCGCCCTCGGACAATACTTCTAGGATTAGTTCGCGGCCGCCGCCCGTGCGATGGCCAGGAAGTCCGCGGCCACCAGGGAGGCGCCGCCGACCAGCCCACCATCGACATCCGGCTGCGCGAACAGTTCCCCGGCATTGTCGGGCTTCACGCTACCGCCGTAAACAATGGGCAGTGAATCAGCAATTCTAGCATCGAAGCGCGCAACTTCGCCACGGATGAACGCGTGCACCTGCTGTGCCTGCTCCTTTGTAGCGGTACGGCCGGTACCGATGGCCCAGACCGGCTCGTAGGCGACCACGGCCTTGGCAAAGCCGGCCGCGCCGACCAGTTCCAGCACCGGCGCCAGCTGGCTGGCGATGACCGCTTCGGTCTGCCCGGCCTCGCGCTGCTCCAGGGTCTCGCCCACGCACAGCACCGGCACCAGGCCGGCATGCTGGGCGGCGGCGAACTTGCGCGCGACCAGCTCGCTGCTTTCATGGTGGTACTGGCGGCGCTCGGAATGCCCGACCAGGCCATAGCGGGCCCCGACCTCGACCAGCATGGCCGCGCAGACCTCGCCGGTATAGGCGCCCTTCTCGTTGCTGCTCACGTCCTGCGCGCCGAAGGCCAGGCCGGTCTCGCCGAAGTCCTCGACCAGCTCGCCCAGGTACGGCAGCGGCGGCAGGATCACCACGTCCACCCCCTCCAGCGGCAGCCCGGCGGCCACCTGCCCCAGCAGTTCATTGGCGAATTGACGGCTGCCATGCAGCTTCCAGTTTCCGGCGACGATCTTGCGGCGCATGAGCGGGTGGCTCCTGTGTGAAGTCAGCCGGTCATGATACCCGTTGCGGCAAAAATCCGTTTCCTTGTAAGCGGTTACATGGATTTTCAGCCAACGGCGCAGCCCCTCGTGGCGGGAGTTTGTTTGGGTTGGTCGCGGAAAGCCCGGTTGGATTGGTGGGCTTGGCCGGGCGGGTGGGGACGGCGGGGGACGCCGTAAACCCGTCCGTGGGGGCTTGGCCGCGGCATCCATGCCGCGGACACCCCCGTCATCCCCACCCGCCCGGCCTCCGACACATTCCGGCGGTTCCGCCCGCCACGGAAAGAAAAAAGAAGAGCAAGAGCAAAAGCGGCATACCACGTGCCCTGCCCCACTTCGATCTGACAGATCTCATCCACGCATGGCGTGGATCTACCGTGTCGAGCAAGGTCGACACCCACCAACCGTCACCGGGAAACTGTCGGAGGCGGGGAGGTGTCGGATGGCGGGGTGTCCGCGGCATGGATGCCGTGGCCAAGCCCCCAGGGATGGGTTTACGGCGTCCCCGCCATCCGACACCTCCCCGCCTCCCCACGGAACACCCCAGAGCCGCTTTGGCTTTGGACTTGCCGGCCAGCGGCCGGCACTACCGCGGGTGCAGGGTGCAACCCTGCAAAGAAAAAGGCCGCCTTTCGGCGGCCTCACTTTTCCTTACTTCAGCTTGATCTCGCGCAGGCGTTCCTCGAGGAAGCCGTGGGCGGTGATCGCCTCCGGATACCGGCTCGGGTTCTCCGGGGTGATGCACGAGGGCAGCACGTCGATCAGGTAGTCGGGGTTCGGGTGCAGGAAGAACGGCACCGAATAGCGCGGCTGGCGCGCCAGGTCACCCGGGGGGTTGACCACGCGGTGGATGGTCGACGGATACACGTGGTTGGTCAGGCGCTGCAGCATGTCGCCGATGTTGACCACGATCGTGTCCGCATCTGACGTAAATGGCACCCACTCGCCGTCATGCGACTGCACTTCCAGGCCTGCGGCACTGGCGCCGACCAGCAGGGTGATGAAGTTGATGTCGCCATGGGCACCGGCACGCACGTTCGGGATGTCGTCAGTGGTGATCGGCGGGTAGTGGATCGGGCGCAGGATCGAGTTGCCGAAGTTGGTCTTGTCGGCGAAGAAGTCTTCCGGCAGGCCAATGTGCAGGGCCAATGCGGACAACACGCGCGACCCCAGGTTGTCCAGCGCCTGATACAGGCCGTAACCGCGCTCACGGAAACCTTCGACCTCGGCCGGCCACAGGTTCGGCGCCATCACGTCCCGGTACTTGGAATCGTCGGCGATCTCGCGGCCGATGTGCCAGAACTCCTTCAGGTCGAAATGCTTGGAGCCCTTGGCGGTTTCCACGCCGAACGGGGTGTAGCCGCGGGCGCCGCCGCTGCCGGCCACGTGGTACTTGCGCTTGACCTCTTCCGGCAGGGCGAAGAAAGCCTTGAAGGCATCGTAGGCCGCGTCGATGTCGGCCTGCGGGATGCCGTGGTTACGGATGCCCGCGAATCCCCATTGGCGGTAGGCCGCGCCCAGCTCGGCCACGAAGGCCTCGCGGTCGCTGTCGAAACGGGTGATGTCGAGGGTGGGGATCTGGCTCACAGCGGTTCCTGGCTTGTCGTTGGGTCTGAGGGGGCCAACGCATTCATGGCCCGCCTGAACATTGTGACAGATCGCCCGGGGGACGCCACTCGATACACGGAAACAAACCGATACAATGCGCGACCCGCGCGCGGAGCAACGCTTCCGTCACGTTGGCCCCGCCCCTCTCCTGCACCCCCTGAACCTGCCCCACCATGCCCGCAGCTGCCCCTGCCGCCCCTGCCATTGAAGGTTCCGCCCGGCGCTGGCGGCGGCTGGCCTGGTGGTCGCTGTTCATCGCCGGCAATGCGGTACTGGCCGCGGCGATTGCGCTGGGCAATGTACCGCTGCGTGACAATCCGGGCGGCGGCGCCGGCCTGGCCTATCTGGCGGTCGCCCTGCCCGGCCACCTGCTCGCGTTCGGTGCGCTGGCCGGCCTGCTGCCGCTGCTGCTGGGCCTGTGGCCACGCAGCGCGCGTACGCTGAGCATCAGCGCGGCCGTGCTGCAGGGCCTGTGGCTGTGCCTGCTGCTGGTCGACGCCAAGGTCTTCACCCTGTACCGCTTCCACCTCAATGCCATGGTTGTGAACATGGTGTTCGGCGGCGCCCTGCAGGACCAGGTTGCCCTGTCCTGGAAGACCTGGCTGCAGGTCGGCCTGCTGGTTGCCGCGGTCTTCACCGCCGAGGGCCTGCTGGCCTGGGCGTGCTGGAAACTGCTGCCGGCCGCGCCGCGCCGTCGACGGGTGCTGCAGGCCTGGGCGGTGGTCGCGCTGCTGATGGCCGGCGGCCAGGTCGCCACGGCCTACTACGACGCCCGCGGCGACCGTGATGTGATCGCGCAGTGGAACTACCTGCCGTGGGCGCAGCCGATCACGGCCAAGAGCTTCATGCGGCGCCTGGGCGTGGTCAGCCAACAGCACGCCGGCCTGCCCGACCCGCGCCATGCGCAGCTGCTGTACCCGCTGCATCCGCTGCGCTGCCAGAGCCCACATCGTCCCAACGTACTGATGGTGGTACTGGAGTCGCTGCGCCACGATGTGCTGACACCGCAGCTGATGCCCAACACGTCGACGCTGGCGCAGGATGCGCGCGTCTTCGACCACCATTTCAGCACCGGCAATGCCACCCGCTACGGCCTGTTCGGACTGCTCTACGGCCTGCCCGGCGGCTATTGGCCGAGCATGCTTGACGAGCAGCGTGGCTCGCAGCTGTTCCAGGTGCTGGGCCAGCAGGGCTACGACCTGCACCTGTACGGCAGTGCGCCGTTGTACAGCCCGGAGTTCGATCGCACGGTGTTCGCCGATGTCCGCGACCAGCTGCACCAGGGGCCGGCAGCGCTGAAGTCAGACGGCCGCGACCGCGCGATCATCAGTGCGCTGCAGCAGGACATCCGCGCCAGCCAGGCCGCGCAGCGACCGTGGTTCGGCTTCGTGTTCCTCGACTCCACCCATGCGCCCTACCACATGCCCGAGGGCTATCCGGCGGTGGCCACACCGATGGCCGCCGATATCGATTTCCTCAAATTCGGCCCGGAGCATGACCCGACGCCGGAACTCAACCGCTACCGCACCGCCGTGCACTATGCCGACAGCCTGATCGGCTCGCTGCTGGACGACCTGCGCGCACAGGGCCTGGCCGAGGACACCATCGTGCTGGTCACCGGTGACCATGCCGAAGAGTTCAACGACCTCAAGCTGAACTACTGGGGCCACAACGGCAACTTCTCCGACTATCAGCTGCAGGTCCCGTTCGTGCTGCATTGGCCGGGCAAGGCCGCTGGCCACGACGCACGCACCAGCTCGCACGAAGACTGGGTGCCGACACTGATGCGCCACGCACTGGGTTGCGAGAACGCACCGGCCGATTACAGCACCGGCCAGGACCTGCTGGCCGAGCCGCAGGGCACGCGTGCGCTGGTGGTCGAAAGCTGGTCGCAGCGCGCGGTGCGCCATGGCGATGCCATCTATGTGTTCGACAAGTTCGGCAACGCCACCGCCCTGGACCTGCGCTACCGGCCGCTGCCACAGCAGGCGCCCGATGCGGCCGCCGTACGCACTGCATGGGAAGCGCTGACCCGCTTCCGCAACCGCTGACCCTCAAGGATCGATCCTGCATGAACCGTCCGCTGCGCATCCTGCACACTGAAGCCGCCAAGGGAATGGGCGGGCAGGAGATCTACATCTTCCGCCACATGCAGGTGATGCGCGCGCGTGGCCACGAGGTGGCGCTGCTGTGCCAGCCCGAAGCGCGACTGGCCCAGCTGGCACGCGATGATGGTTTCACCGTGCATACCCTGCGCATGGGTGGCCTGCTGCGCCTGCTGCGCGGCATCTGGTCGGTCTCGCGCCTGGTGCGCCGCGAACGCTATGACGTGGTCAACACCACCAGCCGCCGTGACGCACTGATCGCCGCCGCCGGTGCACGCCTGGGCGGCACGCCGCTGGTGGTGCGCTCGCGCCACCTGATGAGCCCGGTCAACTCGCTGCTGACCTATACCGGCCTGCCGCACCGGGTGCTGACCGTCAGCAGCTTCGTCAAGCAGTTGCTGGCCGCGCGCGGCATTCCGGCCGAACACATCGGTATCGTGCCGCCCATCGCGGTCCCGCCGCGCTGGAGCGAAATCCGCAAGGACGACCCCTGGCAATGCCTGCAGGAGGTACGCGCGGACGTGCGCGCCGAACTCGGCTTCGGCGAACAGGACATCGTGGTCGGTTGCGTGGCGGTGCTGCGCGAACCCAAGGGTCATGCCGACCTGCTGCAAGCGATGGTACCGCTGTGCAAGACGCACCCGAACCTGCACCTGGTGGTGGTCGGCGATGGCCAGCCGGTCATGGACCGGCTGCAGGCGCTGCGCGACGAGCACGGGCTGCAGCAGCAGGTCCATCTGCTCGGCTATCGCGATGGCGCATGCCGGCTGATGGCTGGCTTCGACATCTTCGCGCTGGCATCGCACAAGGAAGCGGCCGGTACCGTCTTCCTGGAGGCCGCCTATGTCGGGGTGCCGATCGTGGCCACGCGGGTGGGTGGCGTGCCGGAGATGGTGATGGATGGCAGCAATGCGATCCTCACCCGGCTGGGCGACAATGCAGCCCTGACAGGCGCCCTGCGCCTGCTGGTGGACGATCCGGAACGGCGGCGGCAGATGGGCCGCGCCGGGTGGGACTGGATGCGCAGCGCGCACCGGTTCACTCCCGACGGCCACGGTGAGACCACCGAACACTATTACCACCAGTGGCTGAAGGAGCTGGGACATGGCTGATGCCCGAACCGTACCGGTGCTGATGCACCACCACGTCAGTCCGTCGCCGGGCATGATCACCGTGTCACCGGAGAATTTCGAAAGCCAGATCGCGTGGCTGGCCGGCAACGGCTGGACGTCGCTGACACTGGACCAGTACGCCGGCTTCCTGGCCGGCAAGCCGGTGCCGCGCAAGTCGATCGTGATCACCTTCGACGATGGCTACCTGGACAACTGGGTGTATGCGCACCCGATCCTGCAGAAGTACGGCATGCACGCGGTGGTGTTCGTGGTCACCGGCTGGATGGGCGAAGGCCCGGAGCGGCCCCACGCCGGGCTTGCCGGGGCAACGTTGCCTGCCACGCCGGACCATCGCGGCTGCGAAGCGGCGATCTACGAGCAGAACCGCAGCGACGACGTGATGATGCGCTGGAGCGAAGCGCGCGCGGCCATCGCCGCCGGCACCTTCGAAGTGCATTGCCACACCCATACCCACACCCGCTGGCTGCGCCGCGACGACCTGGACCGCGCACAGCGCCGTGCCGGCCTGAGCCACGACCTGGCAGTCTCGCGCGACGTCCTGCAGGACAAGCTTGGCGAGGTGTCCGATACGCTGTGCTGGCCCTACGGCGATTTCGACCAGGACCACATCGAGGTGGCGCGCGAGCACGGCTTCCGCTACCTGCATACCACCCACCCGTTCGGACGCAATGTGGTGGGCGGCGACCCGGAGCGCATCTATCGTTTCGCGATCCGCAACCGCCCGGCCAGCTGGCTGCGAAAACGCATCGCACAGAGCTACAACCCGCTGATCGCACCGCTGTTCAATGGCTTCAAGGCACGCCAGAAGAAGATGGTGCCGGGGCCGTAGGCAACCCACCGCCCTGCCCCTTCAACGAAAACGCCCCGGCATTCCGGGGCGTTTTCGTTGGGCGGATGTGCAGCGGCCTCAGGCGGCGGCTTCACGTACCGCCGCGGACAGTCGATCCAGCGTGTCCTGCATCAGCGTCGCATCATCGGCCTCGACCGTGACCCGCACCACCGGCTCGGTACCGGACGGGCGCAGGAACGCACGGCCACGGCCGGCCACCGACTGCTGCGCGACAGCCAGCGCGGCCTGCACGCTGCCGGCCTGCACCGTGGCCTTGGCCGAGACATTGCCCAGCCGCACGTTGACCGTCTTCTGCGGCACCCGCACCAGTCCTTTCAGCGCCTGGCGCAGGGTCTGCCCGCTGTTGCGCAATGCCACCAGCACCTGCAGCGCGCTGACGATGCCGTCGCCGGTGGTGGCCCGATCCAGGCACAGCAGGTGGCCGGAGGCTTCACCGCCGAGCACGCCGCCGCCTTCCATCAGCGCCTGGTGCACGTAGCGATCGCCGACATTGCTGCGCACGAACGGAATCTGCAGGTCGGCAAATGCCTTCTCGACGCCGTAGTTGCTCATCAGCGTGCCGACCACCGGGCCGCGCAGGCGGCCTTCGGCTTTCCATGCACGGGCCAGGATATACAGCAGGTCATCGCCGTCGACCGGGTTGCCCTGGTCGTCGGCCATCAGCACGCGGTCGCCATCCCCATCGAAGGCGATGCCGAGATCGGCGCGGGTTTCGCGGACCTTGGCCGCCAGGTTGTCGATGTGGGTGGAACCCACGCCGGCGTTGATGTTGACGCCGTTGGGCTCGGCACCAATGCCGATCACCTCGGCGCCCAGTTCACGGAACAGCAGCGGCGCGATCTGGTAGGTGGCGCCGTGCGCGCAGTCCAGCACCAGGCGCACGCCACGCAGGTCGAACGCGCGCGGCACGCTGGCCTTGCAGAACTCGATGTAGCGGCCGACCGCTTCGCGCGCACGCGACGCCTTGCCCAGCTTTTCCGATTCGGCGGTGGTGAACGGGATGTCCAGCGCCGCTTCCAGGGCCAGCTCGGTGGCATCGTCGAGCTTCTCGCCCTGGGCGGAGAAGAACTTGATGCCGTTGTCGTAGTGCGGGTTGTGCGAGGCGCTGATGACGATGCCAGCGTCCACGCCAAGCGTACGGGTCAGGAACGCCACCGCCGGGGTCGGCATCGGCCCCAGCAACTGCACGTCCGCACCGGCGGCGACCAGGCCGGCTTCCAGTGCCGCTTCGAACATGTAACCGGAGATGCGGGTGTCCTTGCCGATCACCACGATCGGCCGGCGCCCATCCTGGCCGCGCTGGTCGACCAGGACACGGCCCAGGGCGTTGCCCAGGCGCAGCACGAAGTCGGCCGAGATCACGCCCTGGCCGACCCGTCCACGGATGCCATCAGTACCGAAGTACTTGCGGCCTCCCATCAAGCCACCTCCGGCGCCGGCTGACGGCCCAGCATTGCCAGCAGATCGGACAGGCGGTCGCGCATTTCGCGACGGTCGCAGATCTGGTCGATGGCGCCGTGCTCCAGCAGGAATTCCGAGCGCTGGAAGCCTTCCGGCAGCTTCTCGCGCACGGTCTGCTCGATCACGCGCGGGCCGGCGAAGCCGATCAGCGCCTGCGGCTCGGCGATGTTGATGTCACCCAGCATCGCGAAGGAGGCCGACACGCCGCCGGTGGTCGGATGGGTCAGCACCGAGATGTACGGCAGGCCGGCTTCACGCAGCTTGCCCAGCGCGGCCGAGGTCTTGGCCATCTGCATCAGCGAGAACAGGCCTTCCTGCATGCGGGCGCCACCGCTCTGCGAGAAGCACACGTAGGGCGCACCGATCTCGACCGCGGTTTCCGCGGCCAGTGCGAAACGCTCGCCGACCACCGAGCCCATCGAGCCGCCCATGAAGGCGAAGTCGAACGACGATGCCACCAGCGCACGGCCCTTGAGCAGGCCGCGCATGGCGATCAGCGCGTCGTACTCGCCGGTGTTCTTCTGCGCGATCTTGATGCGCTCGCTGTACTTCTTCTGGTCCTTGAACTTGAGCAGGTCGGTCGGCCCCAGGCGCGCACCGATCTCGGTGGTGCTGTCGGCATCGAACAGGGCAGCCAGGCGCGCACGCGCACGGATCGCCATGTGATGGCCGCACTTCGGGCAGACTTCCAGGTTCTCTTCCAGTTCCGGACGGTACAACGCGCTGCCGCAGTTGCTGCACTTTTCCCACAGGCCCTCGGGGACACTGCGCTTCTTGCTGGGGGTGTTGTCGGTGCGGATGCCGGACGGCATCAACTTGCTGAGCCAACTCATGCGGGAGGACACTTCCGTTCAGGGCGGCCCGGGGGCCGCAAAGGCGGACAGTCTAGCTCCGCTTTCCCCGCCCGTGCACCCCCTTGCCAGCCACGGGGCAGCCGGAAAAAACCATGCTGGGACGTACGTTTAGGTGCTGGGGCGGTGCCCGCCGCTGGCCGGCAGCCCTTGCGTGCAGACCGATGGGTAGTGCCGGCCGCTGGCCGGCAGCCCTTGCGTGCAGACCGATGGGTAGTGCCGGCCGCTGGCCGGCAGCCCTTGCACGCGAGCCCTCAGGAGGATGCCGGCCAGCGGCCGGCACTACCGTTACGCGTCCAGCGCCTGCCGCAGCGGGGCGAGGAAGGCCCGGGCGTGCTGCGCGGCCTCTTCCGCCGAGCCCGCTTCGGCCAGCGCCGCCACCAACGCGCTGCCCACCACCACGCCGTCGGCCTGGCGGGCCATGGCCGCGGCACTGGCGGCATCCTTGATGCCGAAGCCCGCCACCACCGGCACCGACGCACGCGCGCGCAACGCCTGCAGGCGGGCACTGGCGGCATCGCTGTCCAGGCGCTCGGACGCGCCGGTGACACCGGCAAAGCTGACGTAGTAGAGATAGCCACGGGCCAGCGCCAACAGCTTGTCGGCTCGCGCCTCACTGGTGGTCGGCGACGCCAGCAGTACCAGCGCAAGGCCGGCTGCGTCGAACGCCTGCTGGGCGTCGCCCGCTTCTTCCGGCGGCAGGTCGACCAGCAGCACGCCGTCCACGCCGGCGTCGACGGCGGCCTTGGCGAAGGCCGCGTAACCGTGGATCTCCACCGGGTTCAGGTAGCCCATCAGCACCACGGGGGTCTGCGCATCGCGCTCGCGGAACTGCGCCACGGCCTGCAGGACGTAGCGGCTGCCGGCGCCGCGCGCCAGCGCGCGCTCGGAGCTGCGCTGGATGGTCGGGCCATCGGCCATCGGGTCGGAGAACGGCACGCCCAGTTCAATCACGTCGGCGCCGGCGTCGACCAGTGCGTGCATGACCGGCACGGTGGCCTCCAGCGAGGGATCACCGGCCGTGACGAAGGGGATCAGCGCCTTGCGCTGCTGTTCGCGCAGACGCTGGAAACAGGCATCGAGTCGGGATACGGACATTTCAGGCACATCCTTCAATCAGTTCAATCGCATCGCTGGTTCCCCAGTACATCTGGGTGACCCGCCCTTCAAACAGTTCCACGCGGATACCCAGGTCCGAACCCGGGTCCTGCCAGGTGAGGTACTCGCCCTGGTCACCGTCGTAGGCATGCGGGCTGGATACCGGCGGCTTCGGGAACTGGGCCATGGCCTGGGCGCGGGTCATGCCGACACGCAGGCCGAACGGACCGGGCTGCTGGGTCGGCGCCCCGCTGTCCGGATCCAGGCCGAGATCGAAACGGACGACGCGATCTTCATCGGTCATCATCGACACGCCGGGCGGCAGCCCCTTGCCGTCGTAGTACTCGCAACTGCCGCCGATGGCTTCGACCGCCCCTTGCGCGGTCCACGGCCCGAGTGCCTTCAGATCGCCCATGTGCTGGCCGATCAGCACCTCGCCGGCATGGTCCAGCGCCACCGAGACCACCGCGGGCGCGCCATCGCTGTCCATATCTTCCATGGACGGCGGATCGACGATCGGCGCACGTGCCATCGGGTCGAGGTCATCATTCGCGGCCGCCTGCTGTGCCGGCTGCGTGGTGGCCTTGGCGGCCGGTGCCAGCAGAGGCGGCTCCGGCGGCTGGCACGCGGCCAACCCCAGCGCCAGCAGCAGCACGCCACTGTTGCGCAGCAGCGCGCTCACAGCACCAGCCCTTCGCGCGCGGCGATGGTATGCACATCCTTGTCGCCACGGCCGGACAGATTGCACAGCACGATCTGGTCACGCGGACGCTCACGCGCCAGCTTGATCGCCTGCGCCAGCGCATGGCTGGACTCCAGCGCCGGCAGGATGCCCTCGGTATGCGCCAGCAGGTGGAAGGCCTGCAGTGCTTCGTCATCGGTGATGCCGAGGTAGCGCGCGCGGCCGGTATCGGCCAGGAATGCGTGTTCGGGGCCGACGCCCGGATAGTCCAGGCCGGCCGACACCGAATGGGTCTCGATGATCTGGCCGTCGTCGTCGCACAGTACATAGGTGCGGTTGCCATGCAGCACGCCCGGGCGACCGGCGGCGATCGATGCAGCATGGCGACCGGTGCTGATGCCATCACCTGCGGCCTCGGCGCCGACGATCTCGACCTGGCGGTCGTTGAGGAAGGCATGGAACAGGCCGATGGCATTGCTGCCGCCGCCGACGCAGGCAGTGATCGCATCGGGCAGGCGGCCGTACTCGGCCAGCATCTGCTCGCGTGCCTCGCGGCCGACGATGGCGTTGAAGTCGCGCACCATGCGCGGGTAGGGATCCGGACCGGCGACCGTACCGATGATGTAGAAGGTGTCCTGCACATTGGTCACCCAGTCGCGCATCGCTTCGTTGAGCGCGTCCTTCAAAGTGGCCGAACCGGAGGTGACCGGCACCACCGTCGCGCCGAGCAGCTTCATGCGGTAGACGTTGATCTTCTGCCGCTCGATGTCGGTGGCGCCCATGTACACCACGCATTCCAGGCCCAACCGCGCGGCAACCGTGGCGCTGGCCACGCCGTGCTGGCCGGCACCGGTCTCGGCGATGATGCGCTTCTTGCCCATCCGCGCCGCCAGCAGCGCCTGGCCGATGGTGTTGTTGATCTTGTGCGCACCGGTGTGGTTCAGGTCTTCGCGCTTGAGCAGGATCTGCGCGCCGCCGACATGGTCGCTCAGCCGCTGGGCGTGGTAGATCGGGCTCGGCCGGCCCACGTAGTGGGCCAGGTCGCGGTCGTAGGCGGCCTGGAATGCCGGATCCTGGCGGGCCTGGTCATAGGCCTGGGCGAGTTCCTGCAGCGGGCCGACCAGGGTTTCGGCAACGAAGCTGCCACCGTAGCGGCCGAAATGGCCCTGGGCATCCGGGAAGGCGTGGTAGTCGGCAATGGGGGAGGCAGACATGGAAGCGACCGCTGGTTCGAGACAGGTGGATACTCTAGCGCACGGGTCGTGACCGGAAAATGGATATTATCTGGCATATACCGTCAGGAAATCTCACATGAGCCGTTCGCTGTTGCCACCGCTCAATGCGCTGCGCGCGTTCGAGGCCACCGCCCGCCTGGGCGGGGTTGGCCGCGCCGCGCAGGACCTGCACGTGACCCACGGCGCGGTCAGCCGCCAGCTGAAGCTGCTGGAAGACCACCTCGGCCTGGCGCTGTTCCAGCGGGCCGGTCGCGGCCTGCGCCTGACCGCTGCGGGCACGCGCCTGCAGGCAGCGTGCAGCGAGGCCTTCAGCGGCATCGAAGACTGCGTGCGCGAACTGCGCCGGCCGACGGCGGCCCCGGCGCTGGTGCTGGGCTGCAGCGGCAGCGTGCTGGCGCGCTGGATGATTCCGCGCCTGCCCGCACTGCAGGCCGCCCTGCCCGGCGTACGCCTGCAGTGGTCGGCGCTGGATGGCAGCTTCACCGAGGCGCAGGCCGCACTGGACGCGGTGCTGCTGCTGGCGCAGGGGCCGTGGCCCCGGGGCTGGCAGGTGCGTGAGCTGGCGCCGGAACGGGTCGGCGTGGTGGTGGCCCCCTCGCATCCGGCCGCGCAGCGCCTGCGGCATGTGCCGCCCTCGGCGCTGCTGCAGGAGACGCTGCTGCACACCAGCTCACGGCCGCAGGCATGGCCGGCGTGGGCGCAAGCGCACGATCTGGACACCTCGAAGCTGCAGCTGGGTACTGCCTTCGAACACCTGTACTACCTGCTGGAGGCAGCGGTGGCCGGGCTGGGCCCGGCGATCGCACCCGAGCCACTGGTGGCCGAGGACCTGGCCGCCGGGCGACTGGTCGCGCCGTGGGGATTTGCCGCCACCGGTGGCTTCTGGGTGCTGGCGCGACCGGATGGACCGGCAGATGGGCGCGTGGATGCGCTGGCCGACTGGCTGGGCCAGCAACTGCGCTGACAACAAAAAGGGGACGGAGGGGATTAAGTCGCAAGTGGCACAAACGACTTAATCCCCTCCGTCCCCTTTTTTCAGCTGGCAGTCGGGGTGGCCAGTCGCTGCTGCAGGTCTTCGCGCAGGCGCGACAGCTCGACTTCGGCCTGCTGCCGCTGCTGCATTCCTTCGCGATGGATGCTGCGCACTTCCTCGACCGTGGCGATCAACTGGTCGTGCACGTGGCGCAGCGTCGCCACGTCGATCACGCCGCGCTGGTTGCTGCGCGCGGTATCCACCGAGGCCTGGCGCAGCAGGTCGGCGTTGCGGCGCATCAGCTCGTTGGTGGCATCGTCGATGGCGGTGGACAGCTCGACCGCGGCCTTCTGCTCACCCAGCGAAAGCTGGATGGCGAACTGGCGCTTCCACGACGGGATGGTGATCTCGCGCACCGTGTTGAACTTCTCGATCAGCTGCAGCGCGTTGGCCTGGATCAGGCGGATCATCGGCAGCGACTGGTCGGCCGCATGCTGCATCAGCTGCAGGTCGGACACGCGCTTTTCGAGGAGGCGGATCGCGTTGTCGACTTCGCTCTGGCGGATGCGCTGCTGCGGATCCTCACTGCCCTGCCCGGCCTGCTGCTCGGCCTGCAGTTCGGCCAGGCGCTGCTTGCCGGCCGCAGCATACAGGCCCAGCGCATGGCGTTCTTCGCGGACGATGTCATGCATGCGGTCGAACTCGCCCACGCGCTTGCCCATCAACGCCTGCTGCACACCGACATCACCCAGCAGCTGCTCGATCTGCGCATTGGTGTCGCTTAACTTCTGCACCAGCTCGCCCTTGGATACGCGCAGGCGGTCGATCAGGCCACCGATCACCGGCACCTTCGACCGCTGCGCGAAGCCGTCCAGCTTCAGGCTGCGTGCGATGCGCACCACTTCGCCCAGTTTCTCGCCGCTGGCATCGAGGTCACGATTGCGCACCTGGTCCAGCAACTGGCTGGAAAACGCTGCGGTGCGCGTGGCCGCTTCGCGACCGAAGACCTGCAGGTTGCCCGGGCGCAGGTCTTCCAGCTCCAGACGGATCTCGGCGATGCGCGGCAGATCCTCGCGGACCAGGCCAAGCGCCTGCAATGCGCCTTCATCGAGCGGAACGGCGGTAGTCGTGCCGGGCACGAGGGCACCGGGGGTCTGGCTGTCCTGGGTCATCGGGCAGTCTCCTTGCAGTTGGGTAAGCGGCAGCGGCGGCCGGCTCAAGGCAGTCTAGCCTGAGCCGCCGCGACCTCGTCATCGATCTGTGCGTGCAGCGTGGCGGCCTTCGCCGCCAATGTGGCGCCGGCCGCGGCCTGGCCCGCCGCGGCGGCCTGCCGCCAGGCTGGCAACAGGACGTCATGGATGCGCGCGAAGCGTTGCAGCAGCACGTTGTCCTGGTCCTGCAGGAGCTGCCACTGGCCGGCCTCGAGACGGCGCAGCGTGGCCAGCCGGCGCAGGTGATCGAGCCGTTGCGACAGCGCGGCCTGGCCGGCGGTATCCAGCGACGCCAGCCGCACCGCTGCCAGCTCGACCCAGGCGTCCAGCGCTGCGGCCGCCGCTGAATGTCCGGCGATGGCCATGGCCCGCAGCTGCAGCTGCTGCTGCAGCTGCTGGGCCTGCTCGCGCGCCTGCAGGGCCAGCACGCCCAGCTGCGACTGCAGCGCACGTCCTTCCGCCTCGCGATCGACATCGCGCCCCAGCAGGCGGCCCCACCAGCCCGCCTGCTGCCGGATCTGCGCCGGGTTATCGGCCTGCAGGGCCAGCGCGATGCGTGCCAGTGCGGCCACCAGCCCTGCGCCCGCGCCCGGCGGCAACGGTGTTTCGCGCCGCGCCAGCGCCTGCAGCAACGGCGCACCATAGTCGGCCAGCGCGGCGACATCGGCCGTGTCCGGCAAGCTCGGTGGCGGCAGTGGCGCCTGCATGGTCACGGCAGCGGCGGCGGCTTCGGTGTCGTCGCTGGAATCTCCTCACCGTCGTCCGGCGGCAACGACTCGCCGTAGAAGTGACGCATCAGCGCCTCATCCAGCGCGCGCTCCTCCGGCGTCGTGGCACGGCGCACACGCGCACGCTGCGCCACCGCACTGTTCGGCACCCCACGCTCGACCTGCTGCCGCGCCCAGCCGGCGAACGCGGCCAGGGTCTGCGACACCTGTGCCTGCTGCGCCTGCGATGCCGCCAACAGTTCCACCAACGGTGCCAGGCCAGCCTGCAGGTCGTCGGCCAGGACCGTCGTCGGCACACTGGCGGCTGCCGCGACCGGCACCGGCGCGGCGGCCGGACGTGTTTCAGAAAGACGATGCAGGGCCTCCAGCAACGCCGGCCACGGTGCCGGGTCGGCAACGGCAATCGCTTCCGGCGCCGGCGGTGGAAGCTGCAGGGCGGTGGCGATGTCGGCCAGCTGCGCGACCACGCGCCCACCGACATCGCTGTCGTCGGCCCCCATGGCCTTGTTGCGCAGGAAGTCGCGCTTGATCTGCGTCCAGCGTTGCGCCTGCGTGTCGTCCAGCACGCCGCGCAGCTCGGCCAGCTTCAACAGGTTTTCTTCGGCGCCGGTGGTCAGCAGCTGTGCCTCGCCCAGGTAGTGGTCGGAGATCAACTGCTCCAGCTCATCCTCGTTCATCACCGGCGAGATCTTCTCGGCGAGCTTGTTCATGTTGCGGTAGCTACCCTGCAGCCGGAACGGCGGCTCGGTGCGGTAGCGGTCGTCCTGCGCGGCACTGGCGATGTACTGCTGGTTGACGCGGTAGACCACGTCGCGCACGCGCAGCATGCGCTGCAGGGTGGCGGTGATTTCGTTGATCTCCGCGCTGCTGTAGGCGTGGCTCAGGCCGTTGGTCGAGACCTCCTTGCCCATCGCCCGGTCGACCAGCGTGTACAGGTCAGCCATGTCGCGCGTAGCCAGCGGCGCCAGCACCGGGTTGGAAGTCAGGCTGTTCTCGATGTAGCTGAGGGTAAAGGCCGCCTCCATGCCACCGAGCACATCACCCAGGTTGTAGATGTCGGCACGGTTGGCCAGCATGTCCGGAATCTTGAACACCTCGCCAGACTCGGTGTACGGATTGCCGGCCATCACCACGCAGAATTTCTTGCCGCGCATGTCGTAGGTGCGGGTGCGACCGCGCCACACACCTTCGATACGGCGGGTGCCATCGCACAGCGAGATGAACTTCTGCAGGAACTCCGGATGGGTGTGCTGGATGTCGTCCACATACAGCATGGTGTTGTTGCCCATTTCCAGCGCCAGGTTGAGCTTCTCCAGCTCCTGCCGCGAGGTCGCGTCCGGTGCCTGGGCCGGGTCCAGCGACCGCACCTCGTGACCCAGCGCCGGGCCGTTGATCTTCATGAAGACCAGGCCCAGGCGGTGCGCCACGTATTCCATCAGCGTGGTCTTGCCGTAGCCGGGCGGCGAAATCATCATCAGCAGGCCCATCAGGTCGCTGCGCTTGTTCTCGCCGACCGTGCCCATCTGCTTGGCCAGGTTGTCACCGATCACGCCCAGGTAGACATCATTGATCAGCTTGTTGCGTACGAACGAGGACAGCGGCCGCGCCTTGAACTCGGAAAGCCGCAAGGTCTCGCGCTCGCGGCCGATGATGCCCTGGCGCAGCGCCTGGTAGGCATGGAACGCTGGCACGAAATGACGCAGGTGCTGCTTCAGGCGCGCCAGGAAATCATCCAGCGATACCACCAGCGTGCCGTTGCTGATGCGTGCGTGTTCACCCAGCAGGCCACTGACCTCCGCCTGCAGCGCGGCGTCGCTGGCACGGGTACGCAGCTGGCGCTGCACCAGCAGCAGTGCTGCAGCCTCGTCGACGTAGCCGGCATGCGGGGCATGCGCCGGCATCCGCGCCAGCGCCCGCAGCCACTGACCGGCCAGCGCCCAGCGCGTGGCCAGCGGATCCTGGCTGCGCTGCAGGGCGCGTTCGACCGCCTCGCGTTGCCCGGCCTGTTCCAGCTGCCGAGCCAGTGCCTCCAGCAGCGCTACCGCATGGCGGCTGCTGCTGAACACCGGTTCGCCGGCCGCCAGTTCCTCGCCCAGATAAGCGGCCGCGGCCTCTGCGGCATCGGCATCGAACGGCAACGCGTGGGATTGCGCATACGCCAGCAGTGCCTCGGCCATTTCCGCACGCAACGCCAGGCGCCCTTCGTCGGACCCCAGCAGGCGTGCCAGCGCTTCAGCACCCATCTGGCGGGCCGGCCATTGCGCCACCGCTTCGCGCCGCTGCTCGGCAGCCCAGAACAGCACCGCCAGCGCACGCACCCGCGGTGCATGCCGCAGGCTGCCGGCCGCCTGCTGCAAGGGCAGCAACGCACGCAGGATCAGCGCGGCATCATGGTCATGGATGCCGCGCTCGTAGCCTTCGCGGTAGCGCGGTGCGGCAAACGCACGCACGCGCTGGTCCAGTGCTTCGGGCGTGGCGACGTCGTGCTGCAGCGTGGCCAGGTCAAGCCCGTCGCTCCCCTCCTGCGCGGCCATCAACAGGCTGCCGGCAAGATACTCGCCGCGATACAGTGCAGGTGATTCGGAGTCCAGGGTGACCGGCCAGAACGGCTTCAGCGCATCCAGCTCCGGATCGTGCAGGGTCTCCAGGAAGTCGGTGCCGGTCAGATGGATCGCCAGCGTGTCACCACGCGGCAGCAGGGTCAGGTCCAGCGCCTGGGTGTTGACGCTGAAGCGATGGCGCGGCCCCAGCCGCACCACGTTGCCGCCCGCTTCGTACAGATCACTGCGGTCACGCAGCTGGCGCACCGCCTGGTCACGCACGCCCTTCAGGCGCGCTTCGATGTCGTCGGCCTTGACGTTGTCATGCAACGCGCGCAGGCGTTCGGCCAGCTCACGCAGCTTGAGGATCAGCGGATCGCCGGCAAAGAACGCATTGAGCTCATCGGCGGTGGCGAAGCGCTCGGTGCGCTTGGCCAGGCCATCGAGGATGCGGCTGGCCGCATCCAGCACCGAACGTGCCTTGCGCTGGCGGTCATCCAGCAGCGCCTGCTTGTGCGTTTCGAAGGCTTCAACCAGCTCTTCGCGCTTGCTCAGGATGTCGCCGAGGAACTGCTCGTGTTCGCCGAACTGGCTCTCCAGCTCCTCCAGCTGCACCAGCAGGCGCGACAGCTGCTCGTCGGCACGCTCCGGGTCCGTGGCCAGCGCCAGCGCGCTGGTGATCGACTGCGAGAACAGCGCGAACTGCGCGGCGAACTGCGCCACGGCCTCGGCTGAGCCGAGCGACCTGCGGCGCTGATCGGCACGCGCGCGGGCCTGGTTGAGGCGGCCGTACAGCACCGAAATGGACTCGACCACGCGGGTGCGGGCGGTGGCATCGTCCACCTTCAGGCCGGCCATCAGTTCAGACAGCATATCCAGATCGGCCGCCATCCCGCGCAGCCCCTCCAGCTGCTCATCCAGCTGGCGGGCACTCTGCGCCTGCTGCGCAGCTTCATCCAGCGCCTGCAGGCGCGTGGTCAGCGGCACCAGCGCGGCATCGCCGGCGAGGAAGTCACCCGTGGCGGCGCCGACATGATCCTGCGCCTCCACCAGCTCGGCCGTCATCGTCTCGATGCGCGCGGTGTCGATGTAGCGCAGCTCGCGGATGGTCAGCAGCCGTCCACGCAATGCGGTGATCGCATTGAGGGCCTCGACGAAGGCCTGCACCTCGTTCCAGTTCTGCGGCTGCAGCCGGCCCAGCAGCGCCTTGTGCGCGGCCTCTGCCTCGACCATCGCCTGCGCCGACTGCTGGCGGATCGACTGCACCTTCTCGTACTCGTCCAGCACCGATTCGCCGGTGGCGCTGATCTGCCGCAGCAGCGCCTCGGCGCCATCGCAGGCCGCGTCGCCCAGCCAGTGGTGGGCATCGAACAGGCGCCGGGTGTCGGCCACCAGGCGCTGGTAGCGCTGCACCGACACGTCCTGGCCATCGATCTCGCGCGCCAGGTTGAACAGGTTGGAGATGCCCCGCACCAGTTCGGCGTTGCCGATGCGTCCCATGAAGGTGTTGCCGGGTGGCCGGCTTGCAGCAAACTCGTCACTGCTGAACGGGGTCTGCCAGACCTGCATCGGATGGATGCGGGTCGGTTCGCTGCCTTCGGCATGGAACAGCACCATGCGCCCGTCCTGCATCAAGGCGTAGCCATGGCCGAACACCGGGTTCTGCAGCACGCGCTGGATGGTGTTGTAGACGAACAGCGCCGAGCGCCCGCCTTCGCGCTCGTAGAAGATGTACAGCACGTCCTCGCCGTTGGGCGAACGGATGCTGCGCTTGAACTGCATGCCGGCCATCGAGGCGTCGAACGCCTTGTGCTCGCCGCCCTGCAGGTAATAGCCACCCGGGAAGATCACGCCGTGGTCTTCGGGCAGCTGCACGCAGGCCTGCACGATCGCATCGTTGCGCACGATGCCGCCGGTCAGCGTGTTGTAGATCAGCCCGCGCCACTCCGTCTCGCGGTACGGCAGCACTTTCAGCAGCACCAGCGAGCCGACCCGGGCGAACTCGAACTGGGCGTCGTCCAGCGACTGCGTGCTGTCCTCCACCGGTTCGCTGTAGATGCCCTGCCCGGTCTCGGTGTTGTTCTCGACCTTGATCGTGAGGTCGCCGCCGGTGGTCTCCACGAACAGGGTATCGAGGATGTTCAGGTGCGAATGGCGGCCATTGACCGCCAGGTCGCGGGTCGCCCGGGTCCATTCGAAGTCGAACGGCGGCGGCAGTGCGATATCGCGCTCACCGCGCGCATCCAGATAGGTCAGTTCGCCATCGCGCGACAGCGCCCAGCGGAACACGCGCACGTCGCTGCTGCGCTCACCGATCTGGAACGACGCCAGCAGCTTGTCGCCCACCACGATCAGCTGCAGCAGGCGCGCGTGCTTGTAGTAGGCGTACAGTTCGTTGAAGTCGTGCACGAAGCCGGGCTGGTCGAGGAAGCTGCCCTTCAGCTCCAGCGCCGCCACGTCGTAGCCGTCGCTGCCCTGCACCAGCCGGTACAGGCCGAACACGTCCTCGATGCGGGTCTGGGTCTTCAGCCCGATGAACACGTTGTAGCCGAACAGCAGGCGGTCCGGCCCGACCTGCACGATGTCACGGCCGACGCAGTTGTTTTCGCTGCGGATGCGGAAGCGCCCGACTACCTCCAGGCGGCTGTCGCCGAACTCGGCCAGGCGCTGGCGGTTGAGCGTTTCGGCCAGGCCCTGCAGGCGCTGGCCCTGCTCGGCCAGGCGGCGGCGCAGGACTTCATAGGCACCGCCCTGGGCAACGGCCTGGTCGACGGTAGTGCCGCCGGCCTCCGGTGCAGTGGATTCGGCGGACGGATGGGTATCAGACATCAGCAGGCTTCCGGCTCACGGGCGGACGGCCGCGGTTGCGGCCGGCGCGGGCGGGCGATGGCCGCAGCAGCCATCGCCCGATGCATCAACGGGCGCTGTCGACCACGGTGGCCGACACGGTCGGCACCGCTTCGGCATCCTCGGCGATCTGGCGCGGCGCCGGTTCGGCCACGGCCACGCCCAGGTAGCGCTGCATCAGCTCCTGCACGATCGGGCTCTTGCCGGCAAAGCCTTCGATCGACTTGCCCAGCGACACCGCCTTGACCAGGTTCTCGAACATGCCGCCGTCGCCACCGACCAGGTCGATATCGGCGTTGCGCAACGCGCTGGCGATGACGTTGGCGTTCTCGCGCGAGACTTCCTTGCCGGCTTCGATCGAGGCCAGCGCCTGCTTCAGGCTGTTGTCCAGCATCATGCGGAACTCTTCGTGGCCACGTGCCTGGTCGCTCAGCGAAGCGATCGCTTCGAACTTGCGCACCAGGCCTTCGGCTTCGGCCAGCAGCTTCTTCTGCACCACGCCGGCTTCGGCGTTGCCCAGCGATTCGGTGGCGGTGGCACGGGCCAGGCCCATCTTCTCCTCACCCTGCGCCTGCGCCTGCAGGGTCTCGGCCAGCACGCGGGCTTCGTTGCTGCCCTGCTTCAGGCTGGCTTCGGCCTTGGCTTCGATCACGCGGGCCTCGGCGATGCCGACCTTCTCGATGGCCAGTGCCGAAGCTTCACGCACCTGCGCTTCGGCCAGGCCCGGTGCGGCCTGCTCGGCGCGCAGCGCGTCGGCCAGCAGGCGCTTGGCTTCGGCCTGCTTGCCGGCTGCTTCGTGTTCGGCCTGGGCCAGCGTGGTCAGTTCCACTGCGCGATGCTTGGAAGCGGTCTCGCGTGCCTGCGCTTCCTTTACCTCGCGCACCAGCGATTCCTGTGCCTTGGCCTCGGCTTCCAGGATCAGCACCTGCTTCTGGCGGTCGGCCTCGGAGACCTCGCGCACTTCCTTGATGCGCTCTTCCTCCTGCGCCACGGTCTTGTCGATGGAGATGCGTTCGCGGGTGATGTTGGCCACGTCCATCTTGCCCTGCTCGACCACCTTGTCGCGCTCCACGCCCTGCAGCTGCACTTCGCGGTCGGTGGTGACCTGCTCAAGCTGGCGTGCGCGCTCCACGCGCTCGGCCTCGATGGCCACGGCGCGCTGGCGGTTCTGCTCGGCCACTTCCACTTCGCGCAGGCGGTTCTGGTCGCGGATCTCGATCAGCTGCTGTGCTTCGATGCGGGCGTTCTCGGACAGCTGGCGCTGCTCTTCCTGCACCTTGGCGGTCTCGGCCTCCTCGCGCGCGCGGATGGTCTCGATCTCGCGCTTCTGGCGTGCTTCGGCTTCGGCCTGCTGGCGTTCCAGCGCCAGCAGCGCTTCACGCGCTTCCACGTTCTTCTTGGTGATGGCGAGCTTCTCGTTCTGCTCCAGCTCGTTGGTCACCACGTTCTGCGCGGCGGTCAGCTCGGTGATCTTGCGGATACCCTGCGCGTCAAGGATGTTGAACTGGTCCAGCAGCGCCTTCGGGGTCTGCTCCAGGTAATCGATCGCCACGTCTTCCAGCACATAGCCGTTGAGGTCGTTGCCGATCACCGCGATGATCTCGTCGCGGAACTCCTGGCGCTTCTCGAACAGTTCGGTGAAGTCGAACTTCTTGCCGACCGTCTTCAACGCTTCGGAGAACTTGGCGTTGAACAGCTCATCGACGGCATGCTTGTCCGACGCACGGTCGGCACCGATGGCCTTGGCCACGCGCAGCACGTCGGCCTGGGTCTCGTTCACCCGCAGGTAGAAGGCCACGGCGATGTCGGCACGCATGTTGTCGCGGCAGATCAGGCCTTCCTTGCCACGGCGGTCGATCTGCAGGGTGATCAGGCTGATCCGCATCAGCTCGGCGCGGTACAGCACCGGGATGATCAGCGCACCGGTGAAGTGCACCTTGGGCGTGGAGCTCATGTCGTTGACGATCAGGGCCACGCCCTGGTCGACCTTGCGGTAGAAGGCCTTGAACAGCCCGGCCACGCCCAGCAGCAGGACGAGCAGGCCGCCGGCGACGGCCAGGAACGGTAAGAGGGATGCCAACGTCATTGATGAGTCTCCTTGTTGCCCGGAAGCAGGTTGTCCTGGAAATCGAGGGCGATCGCATCGGCGCGGACCACCCGGTAATAGTGTTGTTCGGCCATGTGCTCGACCAGCACGATGCGCTCGCCACGCTGCAGTTCGATGTCGCTGCGGATCTGCAGCACCAGCCCGGCGCCGCCATCATCGACCGTGGCATGACCGCTGCGTGCGTCCACCTTCGGCGATGCGACCACGCCGGCCCGGCCGAGCAGCGATGCCTGCGGCACCGGCCGCAGGCGCAGCAGGAAGCGCCGGACCGGGCGCAGGATCAGCGCGATGAGCGGTACCGCTGGCAGCGGTGCCAGCACCGCCACGAGCGTACCCAGGCCCCAGCGCAGCAGGTCCGGCAGCGGCAGCAGTACGAACAGATGGATGAAATAGGTGATGAGCCAGCCGAACAGGCTCAGCAGGGTGACCACCACCATGATCGGGACGCCACCCAGGCCCCAGCGCGCCAGCATGGCCGACAGGCCACTGAGGTCGGTCCCCGCCTCGATCGCGCCATCGGCGCCGAGATTGCCAAAACCGTCATCGACCAGGCCGAACGCCGCAACCGCCCAATACATCACCGACACCAACAGCAGAATGCTGTACGGCAGCGTCGGGTAACCGAGTACGACGGTGAGAAACTCCTGCATCGCTTGCCTTCCTGGGCTGTGGGCGGCGGCCGCCCGTTCGGGGCGCGCCGCGCGCGTCCCGTCGATCCCCGCGCCAGCCCTCATGGCAGGCGCGCTTGGGACCATCCTATGTGAAGAATGCGTGCAGGCTCAAATCCAGGTCCAAATCACGGCAAATAGTGACGCCAATCACTCGAGAACCGTGCAATCGGCGCGGCGCACTTCCTCGACGAAGGTGCGCATCTTGTAGCCGTCCTTGATGCCCGGCTCCAGTTCGATGCCACTGGAGACATCCACGCCCCACGGCAGGGTACCCAGCACCGCGTCGTAGACGTTTTCCGGGTTCAGGCCGCCGGCCAGCAGGAACGGGCGATGCAGGCCGGTCGGGATCCGGCCCCAGTCAAAGGCCACGCCGGTGCCGCCACCGCCGCCCGGCGCGTGGCTGTCGAACAGGAAGCCGGCGGCGCTGGGATAGCGCAGCTGCAGGGTGCGGGCGTTGATCTCTTCACGGCCGCCCATGGCAATCGCCTTCAGGTACGGCATGTTGAAGCTGCGGCAGAAGCTCTCGTCTTCCTCGCCGTGGAACTGCAGCAGGGTCGGTCGTACCGTGCGCAGCACCTCGCGCACTTCTTCCTTGCTGTTGTTGCGGAACAGCGCCACCACGTCGACCATCGGCGCGATCGCCTGGCGCATCGCGCGTGCCTCGGCTGGAGCGACCCGGCGGCTGCTTTCACGGGCGAAGATGAAACCCACCGCGTCCACGCCCAGCTCACCGGCCAGGCGGACGTCGCCGGCCCGGGTCATGCCACAGAACTTGATGCGCGTGCGGTAGTAGGAGCGGCTCATAGCGTGACCTCGGCGGGCAGATGCCAGTTGTCGGGGTACAGGGGCCCAAGGAACACCAGGCCCTGCGGCGGTGCGGTGGGACCGGCTACGGTGCGATCGCGCCCGGCCAGCAGTTCGGCGATCCATTCCACCGGCTTCTCGCCACTGCCCACCAGGATCAGCGATCCGACGATATTGCGGACCATGTGATGAAGGAATGCATTGCCCTGCACGGCGACCTCGATCACCTCGCCCTGGCGGCTGACCTGCAGTGACTGCAGTTCACGCCGTGCATGCAGCGCCTGGCACTGCACCGAGCGGAACGCGCTGAAGTCGTTCTCGCCTAGCAGGGCCTGGCCGGCGGCATGCATCAGGCCCGCGTCCAGCGCACGGCGCTCCCAGCTGAGGGTCTGCCGCTGCAGCGCCGGCCGCACTTCGCGGTTGAGCAGGCGATAACGGTAACGGCGTGCCCGCGCCGAGAAGCGGGCGTGGAAATCATCGGCCACGGGCACGCACCAGCGCACCGCGATCGAGCGCGGCAGGCGGGTGGTGGTGCCCAGCATCCAGGCGCGCGGATCGCGCACCACGTCGGTGTCGAAATGCACGACCTGGCACTGGCCGTGCACGCCGGCATCGGTGCGACCGGCACAGACCACCTGCAGCGGCGCATCGGCCACCGACGACAGGGCCTGCTCAAGGCTGGCCTGCACGCTGGGACCACCCTCGCCCAGGTTCTGCCAGCCCCTGAAATCGCTGCCGTCGTACTCGACGCCAAGCGCGTAACGCATGTGCTACCTCGATGTTGCGGGAGGGGCGGCGCTCAGGCCGGATCGCGTTCGGACCAGACCGCCAGTTCGTTGCCACCGGGCTCGACGAACTGGAAGCGGCTGCCACCGGGGAAAGAAAACACCGGCCGTACGATCTCACCGCCAGCGTCGCGCACCGCCGCCTCGATGGGCGCCAGCTGGTCGGCATACAGCACCAGCAGCGGCGCGCCGCTGTCACTGGCCCGTTGCGGCTGGCCGCGGAAGAAGCCGCCCTGCAGGCGGCCATCGTCGAAGGCGGTGTAGTCGCTGCCATAGTCGACGAACGACCACCCGAACACCTTTTCGAAGAAGGCGCGGCTGTCGGCCGGGTCACTGGAGGCGAATTCAACGTAGTCGATACGGCGCTCGCGGCTCATGGCACGGTCCTTGTCGGCGGGTTCGGTCACGGCAGGCGGGCCAGCAGTTCGCGAGCCTGGGCCTGGCAGTGCAGGTCGCCGCCCTCGGCCACTTCCAGCAGCAACGTCCGTGCGGTCTGCGCATCGCCCAGGTCGAGGTAGGCGATGGCCAGTTCCAGGCGTTCCTGCCCGGCGCGCGGCGCCCAGCCGGCATCGCTGGCCGGCGCGGCAGTACCGTCTTCATGCGCGGCCGCGGCCAGCGCGTCGTGCGGCGCCGCGCTCGAATCCCCGCCGTCATGATGCTCGGCCGGCAGGTCGAACACGCCGCGGAACTGCGGCTGCTGTTCGGCGTGCAGCGCGTAGTCCGGTACTGCGATCTCGTCAGGGACGGCTTGCGCGGGCGGCTCATCCTGCACGGGGGTGTCCTGCATGGCCACCGGCTCGTCCCAGCGCGGCAGGTCGGTCACGGCCCCGGGCAGCTCCACCACTTCGTCATCGCGCAGCGTCTGCGCCTGCCAGTCAGTCTGGGCGGCGACGTCGGCGACCGCTTCGGCAGCCACGTCATCCTGCACCTCGGCTTCGGTCGCCCAGGCAGGCATCGCCGGTTCCTGGCGGCCACTGTCGGACACCGCCGTCGACCACGAAGACTGCTCGGCCAGCGTATCCAGCGCCGCGCCGGCCGGTACCGCAGCGGCCAGGCCGGCGGCGTCGCCTTCCTCGCGCAGCGGCGGCAGTGGCGACGGCTTGCGACGACGCAGCAGCCAGGCCGCGCCGGCCGCCAGCAACAGCACCGGCAGACCCAGCCAGTACCACGGCGTTGCCGCATCGCGGGCATCCGGTGCCTGCGCCAGGCGCTGCTGCGCCGCGGCCAGGTCGTTGTCCTTCATCGCGATCAGCGACTGCTGCTGTTCCTTGAGTTTTTCCAGGTCGGCCACCCGCTGCTTCAGCTCGCCGATCTCGGCATCGCGGGTCGCGATGTCCTCGCGTGCCTGGCGCAGTTGTTCGTTGCCCAGCATGTCACCCTCGCTGCCGGCTGCAGTGCCGGTGGTTGTGCCCGCGTGCGCGGCGTCGGAGGCCAGCGCCGGAGCGATTTCAAGTCGTGCCCCAGTGGCCGCAGCCGGGGAAGAAGCGTTCGTGGTTCCCGCCGTGGCGACCGGGGCGACAGTACCCGCCGGTTGCGGCACGGTGCGCGCCTGACGCCACTGTGCGGCATGCTCGCGCACCAGCGCGGCGGCCTCGGCGGCATCGACCGCCGCCAGTGCATCGCTGCCGGGCATGCGCAGCACGGCGCCCTGCCTGAGCAGGTTGACGTTGCCACGGATGAAGGCCTCCGGGTTGGCCCGCAGCAGCGCAATCATTACGCGGTCGCGGCTGACCTGGTTGCCGCGGGCCACCACGCTGGCGATCTGCGACAAGGTCTGCCCACGCTGGACGGTAACGCTGCCATCGGCTGCCGGTGCGGCAGCGGGTGCAGCCACTGCACGCGGGCGAGCCGGTGCGGGTGCCGGCGTGGTGGCGGTGGACGGCGCAGGCGCGCTCACGCTCTCCGCGGCGGCGGGCGCCGGGGCGGCCTCACGGGCGATGGTGTTGGAGAGCGTACCTGCGGGTGCAACGATTTCCGGCTCGGCCACGGCCAGTGCGCTGGACGGTGCATCGACCAGCGCCGAGTACTCGCGCACCAGGCGGCCCTGGCCCCAGTCCGCCTCGATCAGGAAGCTCAGCGACGGGGTCTCGACCGGCGTCTGCGAGGTCACCCGCACCACTGCCCTGCCCTGCGCATTGCGGGTCAGTTCGAACTGCAGTTCGCCCACCAGCCCGGTCGGCCGCTGCAGGCCGACGCGCTCGAAGGTGACCGGTGAGGCCAACGCGACACGCAGGTTCTCCAGCTCGGACGGATCGGCCGAGACCACCGGGATTTCGGCCAGCAGGGGCTGGCCCGGCTTGGACAGGACACGGATGTCGCCCAAGCCCAGGGCAAGCGCCGAACTGCTGGCCAGGGCCAGCAGCGCGGTGGAAAGATAGAGGAGGGGGCGCTTTGCGCCCCTGGCCCGTTTATTCATGGCGACACTATAAAGCGTGCGGACCGCGGTCCGCACCCACCGATGGGAACCTTCGGTAGTGCCGGCCGCTGGCCGGCAGACACGCACGTGCCATCACGGCAATGCCGGCCAGCGGCCGGCACTACCGGTGAGGCAACCGCTGTGATCAGCGCTGCTCGGCGGCGACCAGCTCGGCCAGCTGCACGGCATTCAGGGCGGCGCCCTTGCGCACGTTGTCCGATACGATCCACAGGTTCAGGCCGCGCGGGTGCGACAGGTCCTCACGGATGCGGCCGACGTACACCGCGTCGGTGCCCGAGGCGTGGGTGACCGGGGTCGGGTAGCCACCGGCCTCGTGACGGTCCACCACTTCGATGCCCGGCGACTGCTCCAGCAGCGCACGTGCTTCGGCCACGGTGACCTTGTCGCGGGTTTCGATCGCCACCGACTCGGAATGGCCGTAGAACACCGGCACGCGCACTGCGGTCGGGTTCACCAGGATGCTGTCGTCGCCGAGGATCTTGCGGGTCTCCCAGATCAGCTTCATTTCTTCCTTGGTGAAGCCGTTGTCCTGGAAGTCGTCGATGTGCGGGATCAGGTTGAAGGCGATCTGCACCGGGAAGCGCTGCGGATCGATCTCCTGGAAGCTCAGCAGCTGGCCGGTCTGCTTGCCCAGCTCCTCGGTGGCCGAACGACCACCGCCGGACACCGACTGGTAGGTGGAGACGTTGATGCGCTCGATGCCGTACTTGCGGTGCAGCGGCGCCAGCGCCACCAGCATCTGCATGGTCGAGCAGTTCGGATTGGCGATGATGCCGCGCGGACGGTTGGCGACCTGTTCCGGGTTGACTTCGGACACCACCAGCGGCACGTCATCGTCGTAACGGAAGGCCGAGGAGTTGTCGATCACCACCGCACCTGCGGCGGCGAACTTCGGTGCGTATTCCTTGGACACGCTGCCACCGGCCGAGAACAGCGCGATCTCGACGCCGGCCGGATCGAAGGTGGCCAGGTCCTGGACCGTGACCTTCTGGCCGTTGAACTCGATCTCGCCACCGGCCGAACGCTCGGAGGCCAGGACGCTCAGGGTACCGACCGGGAAATCACGCTCGGCCAGGATCGACAACATGGTCTCGCCGACGGCGCCGGTGGCACCGACGACGGCGACGTGGAAACTGCGCTGTGCATTGCTCATGGGGGAACTCTCACGAAAACGGGAATGGGGAAAAACACGCACGACAGCTGGGTTCGGGGAACCTCCTCAAGCGGGGCGCGCGGAGGTTCCCTATCGTTTCCCGGTTTTTTTGCCCAGCGTCACGCGCGCGGCCATCGCCGCGTCAGCGTTGATCGCGCTCGGCATCCGCGACGGGCCGCCGTCCAGGCCGAGCCCGGCAAGCAGATTATCCACGGCCAGCTGTACCATCGCCGTGCGCGTGGCCAGCGAGGCGCTGCCGATATGCGGAGTGAGCACGACGTTGCGCAGCGCCAGCAGTTCCGGGCGTACCGTTGGCTCGCCTTCGTACACATCCAGACCCGCCGCAGCCAGGCGACCGTTGGCCAGCGCATCGGCCAGCGCGATCTCATCGACCAGGCCACCACGGGCGATATTCACCAGCGTCGCCGACGGATTCATCTTCGCCAGTGCGGCGGCATCGATCAGATGATGCGAGGCCGGCGTGTACGGCAGCACCAGCAGCAGGTGGTCGGACTGTGCCAGCAGCGTATCCAGGTCCACATAGGTCGCGCCCACTTCCGCCTCGGTCGCCGCCGGCAGCTGCGAACGGTTGTGGTACAGCACCTTCATGCCGAAACCGTGCGCGCCGCGACGGGCGATGCCCTGGCCGATGCGGCCCATGCCAAGGATGCCCAGCGTGCTGCCATGGATATCGGCACCGAGCATGGTCTGGAACGACCACTGCTGCCACTGCCCTTCGCGCAGCCAGCGCTCGGACTCGGTGATGCGGCGCGCGGTGGCCATCAGCAGGGCGAAACCGAGATCGGCGGTGGTTTCGGTCAGGACGTCCGGTGTGTTGCTGGCCAGGATGCCGGCCGCGCTGAGCGCGTCGACGTCCAGGTTGTTGTAGCCCACCCCGACATTGGCGATCACCTGCAGCTGAGCGGCGCCGGCCACCTGGGCCGCACCGATGCGCTCGTTGAGCGTGATGATCGCGCCGTCGGCGCTGGCCAGTTGTCCGGCGATCTGGTCCGGCGCCCAGGCGGTGACGGTGTCGGTGCTGCGCAGCTGCACGCGATCGCGCAGCGGCGCGATGGCCGCGTCGATCAGCGGCTGGCTCACCCACACGGTCGGCCGCGTGTCAGCCATCGATCTGCCCGGGAATGCGCGGGGTGATCGTGCCCACATCGCCGCACTGCGCGCGGTGGCGCAGCGCCTGGTCCATCAGCACCATCGCTACCATCGCCTCGGCGATCGGGGTGGCGCGGATGCCGACGCAGGGGTCGTGGCGGCCGGTGGTGACCACCTCGACCACGTTGCCGGACGTATCCAGCGACGGGCCCGGCAGGCGCAGGCTGGAGGTCGGCTTCAACGCGATCGAGGCGACCACCGGCTGGCCGGTGGAAATGCCACCGAGGATGCCACCCGCGTGATTGCTGGCGAAGCCCTGCGGGGTCAGCAGGTCGCGGTGTTCGGTGCCCTTCTGCGCGGCGCTGGCGAAACCGTCGCCGATCTCCACGCCCTTCACCGCGTTGATGCTCATCAGCGCGGCAGCCAGTTCACCGTCGAGTTTGCCGTAGATCGGCTCACCCCAGCCCGGCGGCACATTGTCGGCGACCACGTCCACGCGCGCGCCGACCGAATCTCCGGACTTGCGCAGCGCGTCCATGTACGCCTCCAGTTCGGGCACCTGTGCAGCGTGCGGCCAGAAGAACGGGTTGTCTTCCACCGCCGACCAGTCGAAACCGGCCGGGGTGATGTCGCCCAGCTGCGACAGGTAGCCACGCACGGTGACGCCGAAGCGCTCGGCCAGCCACTTCTTGGCGACCACGCCAGCGGCCACGCGCATGGTGGTCTCGCGTGCCGAGGAACGGCCGCCACCGCGCGGGTCGCGGATGCCGTACTTGTGCCAGTAGCTGTAGTCGGCATGGCCCGGCCGGAACTGCTGGCCGATGTTGGCGTAATCCTTGCTGCGCTGGTCGGTGTTGCGGATCAGCAGCGCGATCGGGGTGCCGGTGGTCAGGCCCTCGTACACGCCGGACAGGATCTCGACCTCGTCGGCCTCGCGCCGCGCCGAAGTATGCCGGCTCTTGCCGGTGGCGCGGCGCTGCAGGTCGTGGGCGAATTCGGCCGCGTCCAGCGCCAGCCCCGGCGGGCAGCCATCGATCACGCAGCCGATGGCCGGCCCGTGCGACTCGCCGAACGTGGTGACGGTGAACAGCTTGCCGAACGAATTGGAGCTCACGGGCGCTGCGCCGCCAGTTCGGTGATGCGTGCGCTGTGGGCGATCAGCTCGCGGCATTCAACCGCGAAGATACCCATCTGGCCGACCTTGAATTCGATCCAGGCGAAATCGACTTCCGGCAGCAGCTTGACCAGATGCTGCTCGGACTCGCCCACTTCACAGATCAGCAGGCCGTCCTCGCTCAGGTGCAGCGGGGCATCGCGCAGGATCTTCAGCACCAGGTCCAGGCCGTCGTCGCCGGCACGCAGGCCCATCTCCGGCTCGTAGGAGTATTCCTGCGGCAGGGCATCGGTCTCGTCGTTGGTGACGTATGGCGGATTGGTGACGATCAGGTCGTAGTGGCGGCCGGACAGGCCGTTGAACAGGTCCGACTTGATCAGGGTGACGTTGTGCGCCTGCAGGCGCTCCTTGTTTTCTTCGGCCAGCGACAGTGCATCGTCGCTCAGGTCGACGCCGTCCACCTGCCAGTTCGGGTAGTAGTGGCCCATGGCGATGGCGATGCAGCCCGAACCGGTGCACAGATCCAGTGCACGGTACACGTCGCGGCCGGCCAGCCACGGCTCGAAGCCGCATTCGATCAGTTCGGCGATCGGCGAGCGCGGTACCAGGGCGCGCTTGTCGCTCTTGAAGCTCAATCCTGCAAACCAGGCCTCACCGGTCAGGTAGGCGGCCGGGATGCGTTCATCGATGCGGCGCTGGAACAGCTCCAGCACGCGCAGCTTTTCGGCCTGCAGCAGGCGCGCCTGGCCGTAGGCCGGGCCGAGGTCGTGCGGCAGGTGCAGGCTGTGCAGCACCAGCTGGGTGGCCTCGTCCAGCGCGTTGTCGTAGCTGTGCCCGAAGGTCAGCCCGGCTTCGTTGAAACGGCTGGTGCCGTAGCGGATCAGATCGATGATCGTGTGGAGTTCGGCGGCCGTTTCAGCGGTCATGGCGGTACTGCGGGCAAAGTGGCCCCCGATTATAGGGGCTGGCGCCCGTGGCGGCATCCGTTGCGGCGGAAACGATTCGGGCCACAGCCGGTATGATGGGGCCCACTTCGCGCGGGAGCCCCCATGTTCAATCGCAACGCCGGCATCATCCTGCTGATCGCCCTGGCGGCGGGTCTCGGCCTGCTGGCCGCCCAGCAGGTGTTCGCGCCGAAGCCGCCGGCCAATGCCCCGGCCACCGAAGCGATCACGCTGTACCCGCAGCCGCGCGAACTGCCTGACTTCAACCTGGCCCAGTCCGACGGCACCCGCCTGATCCCGGGCGAACTGAAGGGCCACTGGACCCTGGTGTTCCTGGGCTTCACCTTCTGCCCGGACGTCTGCCCGACCACGCTGGCCGCGCTGGCCGGCGCGCAGAACCAGTGGGAAGCCCTGCCCGACAGCCTGCGCCCACGCGTGCTGTTCATCTCGGTCGACCCCGACCGCGACAGCGCCACCCGCCTGGGCGAGTACGTGCACGGCTTCCACAAGGACACCCTGGCCGCCACCGCTGACGTTCCCTCGCTGGAGCGCTTCGCCACCTCGTTGGGCTTCGTGTTCCAGAAGGTGCCGGGCAAGCATTTCGACGAGAACCCCGAGGATTACACCGTCGAGCATTCGGCCAGCCTGGCCGTGCTCGACCCGCAGGGCCGCCTCGCCGGCCTGGTACGCCCCCCGTTCAACGCGCCGGCGATCGCCCGCGACCTGCAGAAGCTGACCGAGAAAACCGCCCCATGAGCCTCACCACCGCCCTGACGTATGCCCTGCCCCACCGCCTGCTGTCCTCGATGGCGCGTTCGCTGGCGTACTCGGACGATCCGCGCGTGTCGCGCTGGCTGATCGACACGGTCACCCGCAAGTTCAACGTCAACCTGGACGAAGCGGCCAACCCGGACCCGCGCAGCTATTCGACCTTCAACCAGTTCTTCACCCGTGCGCTGAAGCCGGGCGCACGCGTGGCCGATGCCGATCCGCGCAGCCTGGTGATGCCGGCCGACGGCCGCATCAGCCAGCTCGGCAGGATCGAGGCCGGCCGCATTTTCCAGGCCAAGGGCCAGTCATTCACCGCTGCCGAACTGCTGGGCAGTGACGAGGACGCCAAGCCATACAACGATGGCCTCTACGCCACGGTGTACCTGTCGCCGCGCGATTACCACCGCGTGCACATGCCGTGGACCGGCACCCTGCGTGAGACCGTGCACGTGCCGGGGCGCCTGTTCAGCGTTGGTCCGGCGGCAGTGAACGGCGTACCGCGCCTGTTCGCCCGCAACGAGCGCCTGGTCTGCCACTTCGACACCAGCTTCGGCCCGATGGTCAGCGTGATGGTCGGTGCACTGCTGGTGTCCGGCGTGGAAACCGTGTGGAGCGGCGAGGAGATTCCGCACTACGGCGACCGCATCACCCGCAAGGACTACCGCGGCCAGGGCATCAGGCTGGAGCGTTTCGCCGAGATGGCACGCTTCAACTACGGCTCGACCGTGATCGTGCTGCTGCCGCCGGGCGTGGCCGAATTCGCCCCGCAGCTGGGCGCCGAAAGCCCGGTACAGCTGGGCCAGGCCCTGGCGAAGCTGCGCTGATAAAAAGGGGACGGAGGGGATTAAGTCGTTTATGCATAAACGACTTAATCCCCTCCGTCCCCTTTTCCACAACGGGATGCCGGCCAGCGGCCGGCACTACCGGTACGCGCGTTACTGCAGGGCCGGGGCCGGGCCGACGTCCATGCCGTCGTAGTCTTCCACGCCCTTCTCCGCGGCCAGCGCTGCGAATTCCTGGTTGCGACGGTCCAGCGAGGCTTCGTCGTGGATCTCCACGCGCTCCACATGCAGCACGTGGAACGGCGCGTCACCCTCTTCCGGATCTTGTTCGAACAGTTCCACGAAGGTGTAGCCCTGCGCCTGCAGGTGCTCTGCCAGTGCCTGCAACGGCTCAGCAGTGGAGTGCACGAAGAAGTACCCCCACAGCAACGGGCCGTTGATGTCCCAGTCGGTGTTTTCGCGGAGGTTGGCGAACAGGTTGCGGGTGTCTTCGAGATCCATGTGGGTTCCAGGGGTCGGGGGAATTACTTGTCGCAGCCCTGCAGCTTCAGCGTCTGGCCGTGACGCAGGCTGTAGGCCGGGGCCTTCAGGCCGTTGGCGCGGGCCAGGGTCGGCACGTCGCACTGGAACTTCGCCGCGATGGCGCCCAGGGTCTCGCCCTTGCCCACCTTGTGGCTGCGCACCGGCTTCGGGCGCGCGGCCGGCGCCGGGCGAGGCGTCGCCACCGCCGCCACCGGCGTGGTCGGCACACTGGTGGAGGCCGCAGCGTCGGCCACCGGCACCACGCCGCCCACGGCGACGCTGCCGGTGTAGCTGGCCGCGGTCGGGCGCTTGATCGCCGCGTTCAGATCGGCGGTGATCAGGGTGCGGGCCAGGTCGGCACGCGGGCCACTGACGCAGTTGCGCTGGTACAGCCCGGCGATGCGGGTGGTGGCGTTGATCAGGGTGCCGGCCGGAATCCAGCCATCGGCTTCATAGCGCGGGTTGAGGTTGCGCAGCGCGCGCATGTAGCCATCACGGGTGCCGTGGCTGCCCAGGCAGATGGTCAGTTCATAGATGGTGGTGGACTTGGCCAGGCGCAGCGTGGCCGGCTGCGCGCTGATCTTCGGGAACTCCACGCCATACTGCTGCGGGTGCAGGAAGATCCAGGCCGCGGCAATCACCATCGGCACATAGTCCTTGGTCTCGCCCGGGAACTGGTTGTAGACACTGTCGGTCCAGAAGCTCTGGCCGGCGCTCTGCTTGAACACGCGTGCGGCACGGCCTTCGCCACCGTTGTAGGCGGCCACCGACATTTCCACGTTGTTGTTCAGTTCGCGCAGGCGTTCGTTGAGGTAGCTGGCGCTGGCCTCGGCGGCGCTGCGCGCATCGAAGCGCGTGTCGAAGCCGGTGCCATCCGGGCCGAGGCCGAAGCGACGGCCAGTGGCCGGCATGAACTGCATCAGGCCGGCGGCGCCGGCACGCGAGGAGGCGTGCACGCGGCCGTTGGATTCCTTGGCCATGATGCCGAACAGCAGCGCCTCGGGCAGGCCACGCTTCTCCCACTCCGGCCACATCACCGCGCGCAGGTTCTGGTAGTTCTCGTAGCTGGTCAGCAGCGCCGGACGCATGTCGGTCAGCCAGCGACGGATGCCGGCCTGCACCGCCGGGTTGTACTCGACCATGCTGTCGAAGGCGTGCCGCTTGTCGTTCAGCAGCGCGGCAGCGCGCGCGGCCTCGGGCACATCCGCGGTCAGCGGGCCGATGTGATCCGGGTCGGCTTCCAGGCGGTCCCCCCCCTCGTCGGCCACGTCATCGCTGGCAGCGGCATCGGCGTCGTGCTTGAGCAGGCGCTTGTAGCTGGCCAGCAGGGTGCCCATCTGGCAGCCCTTCTGCTTCACGCAGTCGTTGAGGACATCTTCCATGTCCTCCAGCGCGGCGTCGGCCTCGTTGCTGCCCTTGGGGTCGGCATTGGCGACCAGCAGCAGGGCGTCGCTGTAGCGCTTTTCGGCGACGGTCATGCGCTGCTGCAGCGCATCCACCTTCACCTTGTCCCGGGCCGAAACCCGCTGCGCATGGGCGTCGGGCGCCAGGGAAACCAGGCCGGCCAGGGCCAGCAGCGGCCAACCGCGGGAAATCAGGACAGGAACGGGCATTGATGGCACTGTGTGCGAAACAGGCAGGCAGAGTAGCGGCGCCGCCAAGGTCCGGGCAAGCCGACCTTCGGACCGTCACTGCCGGCGGTTAACATTGGGCTATTCATCACAAGGGCTGGACCATGGATCCGATTCTGCTCGGCAAAGGCATTACCGACGATATTGCCGTCACCCTGCTGCCGAAACTCGGCAACCGCCACGGCCTGGTGGCCGGCGCCACCGGTACCGGCAAGACCGTGACCCTGATGACGCTGGCCGAGGGCTTCTCGCGACTGGGCGTGCCGGTGTTCCTGGCCGATGTGAAGGGCGATGTCTCCGGCCTGGCCGTGCCCGGCAGCGGCGCCGAGAACCTGCTCCAGCGTGCCGCCGAGATCGGCGTGGCCGACTATGCGCCGGCCGCCAGCCCCACCCTCTTCTGGGACCTGTACGGCAAGCTGGGCCACCCGGTGCGCACCACCGTCAGCGAAATGGGCCCGACCCTGCTGGCGCGCATCCTCGAGTTGAACGACACCCAGTCCGGCGTGCTCGACATCGTGTTCAAGCTGGCCGACGACCGCGGCCTGCTGCTGCTGGACATGGACGACCTGCGCGCCCTGCTCGGCCTCGTCGCCGAGGAGCGCAAGGACATCTCCACAGAGTACGGCCTGGTCAGCGCGCAGTCGATCGCCGCGATCCAGCGTTCGGTGCTGCGCCTGGCGCAGGACGGTGGCGAGCACTTCTTCGGCGAACCTGCGCTGGAGCTGGCCGACATCATGCGGGTCAACCACGACGGCCGCGGCATGATCGGCATCCTCGCCGCCGACCAGCTGGTACTCAAGCCCAAGCTGTACTCCACCTTCCTGCTGTGGCTGCTGTCGGAGCTGTTCGAGCAGCTGCCGGAAGTGGGCGACCTGGACAAGCCGAAGCTGGTCTTCATCTTCGACGAGGCGCACCTGCTGTTCGACGATGCGCCGCCATCGCTGGTGCAGCGCATCGAGCAGGTGGTGCGCCTGATCCGCTCCAAGGGCGTGGGCGTGTATTTCTGCTCGCAGTTCCCCGACGACGTGCCAGGCAACATCCTCGGCCAGCTCGGCAACCGCGTGCAGCACGCACTGCGCGCGTTCACCCCGCGCGACCAGAAGGCGGTGAAGACCGCGGCCGAAACCTTCGTGCCGAACCCGAAGCTGGACGTGGCCAAGGTACTGAGCCAGCTCGGCACTGGTGAGGCCCTGGTCTCCACGCTGCAGGACAAGGGCATCCCGATGCCGGTGCAGCAGACCATGATCGCGCCGCCACGCTGCCGGATGGGGCCGATCACCGAAGCCGAACGCGCCCAGGTGCGTGCCGGCAGCCCGGTCGGCAGTCGCTACGACACCGCGATCAACCGCGAATCGGCCGCCGAACTGCTGGCCCAGCGTGCACAGAAGACTGTCGAACAGGCGCAGGCGCCGGCCGCGCGCAGCCGCGAACAGGACGAAGCGCAGGAAGGCGGTTTCGGCCAGGCGATCAAGGATGCGATCTTCGGCACCAAGCGCCGCCAGGGCATGATCGAGACGATGGCCAAGCAGACCACGCGCACCGTCGGCACCAAGCTGGGCAACCAGATCGTGCGCGGCATCCTGGGTGGCATCTTCGGCGGAAAGCGTTGATCTGCCACGGCCGGGGTCAGAGCCCTTTCCGCTGGAAAGGGATCTGACCCCAGGGTCGGATCCCCCCCGCCAGGGAGGGCTCCGACCCCGCTCCCCGTTCGTCATCCAGAAAAGAAGTCGTATTGCATGTCGCGTTGGCGTCCCCCCGCAGAAAAAAGCACGGCCCTGATCACCGCCTCCGGGCATGCCCGGCTGAAGGCCGAACTGGATGAGCTGTGGCGCGTGCGCCGCCCGGAGGTGGTGAAGGCACTGGCCGCGGCCGCCGCGGAAGGTGACCGCTCCGAGAACGCCGAATACACCTATCGCAAGAAGCAGCTGGGCGAGATCGACCGTCGCGTGCGCTACCTGACCAAGCGGCTGGAATCACTGCGCGTGGTCGACACCACGCCGACCGACCCGCTGGCGGTGTTCTTCGGCGCATGGGTGGAACTGGAGAATGTGGACAGTGGCGAGACCAGCCGCTATCGCATTGTCGGGCCGGATGAGACCGATGCCGGGCTGGGCTGGATCAGCATCGATTCGCCGTTGGCGCGGGCGCTGCTGAAGAAGCGACTGGATGATGAATTCTCGGTGGAGCTGCCCGGCGGGCAATTCACCTTTGCGGTGATCGGGGTGGAGTACGCGCCGTTGTAGAGTCGAGTCATGCCCGACCTCGCTGCCGTTGTAGAGCCGAGCCCATGCTCGGCTGGTGGGCAAACACAGCCGAGCATGGGCTCGGCTCTACAACGGCGGCGGGTATGTGCGCCCTGCACGCAACGGGCGGAAATAATCGGCATTGCGATAGAAGGCGGAATCCTGCACGCCGTGCCAGCCAGGAATACCCGCCAACGGCAGGGGCCGCAGCTGCAGCGGATCGGTCACTGCCCTGCCTTCGGCAATGGCCGCAGTCACCGCGTCAACGCAGGCAGCATCGGCATCACCCTGCACCACCACGCACTTGCCCACCAGCAATCGCCCCGGCAGCAGTGCCTGTTCCATCAACGCGTGCCCGAATACCGCGGCAATGGCGATGTCACCGCTCTGCCAGCGCGTTGGCTCGAACAACGCAGGCCAGTCATGCCCATCCCACGCGCGCAGCAGCGTGACATCACCCACACGCACGATCACGCCGGTTTCGTCGAACTGGGTCAAGGCGGCCTGCGCGCGGTTGCGCTGGCCGGGTGGCATGGCTTCGATATGCCGGCACTGCTGCACGTTGAGTGCCCGCTTGAGCTTTGGGTGGGAGGCCCACACCAGCGCGTTGAACAGGTCGTGCCAGTTGTCGGCACGGGTGGCAATGCGCCCCTGCGCGATGCGGGCCTCGTAGTGCAGGCCATCGGCCAGCAACGCGGCATCCTGTTCGACCAGCTGCCAACCCGGCAGGGACAGGCGTGCGTCAAGCGCCGCGATGGACGGCCAGTGGGGGCCATCCAGCAGATCACGGAAATCCTGCAGCCCGGCAAACAGCGGCTGCGCGAACACCTGCGGATCGATCGCTGCACGTGGCGGCGGTACGAAGCGCCGGACGCCGCCCCCGTCATTGGCGGCGGTCGTCGCTGCGGTCACAGCATCTTGAGGTCGAATGCCGGGCGGGGAGCGGCGGGCAGCGCGTCACCGTACAGGTCGTGCTCGTCGCTCTCGGTGATTTCCACGTCGACGAAGTCGCCCACGCGCAGCGGCACCTGGTCGGCGTTCTGGATGTGCACCAGTCCGTCGATCTCCGGCGCATCGGCCCTGGAACGGGCCACGGCGATATCGCCTTCGATGGCGTCGACCAGGCACTGCTGCACGGTGCCGATCTTGGCCTCCAGGCGTGCGGCGGAGATCTGCGCCTGCTTCTCCATGAAGCGGGCCAGACGCTCCTGCTTCACTTCCTCCGGCACAGCATCGGGCAGATCGTTGGCGGTGGCCCCCTCGACCGGCGAATAGGCGAACGCGCCCACGCGATCCAGCTGCGCTTCGTCGAGGAACGACAGCAGTTCTTCGAACTCGGACTCGGTCTCGCCCGGGAAGCCGACGATGAAGGTCGAACGCACGGTGATGTCCGGCGCGATACGGCGCCAGTTCTGCACGCGCTCCAGGGTCTTCTCGACCGCACCGGGGCGCTTCATCAGGCGCAGGATGCGCGGACTCGCATGCTGGAACGGGATGTCCAGGTACGGCAGGATGCGGTTCTCGGCCATCAGCGGCACCACTTCGTCCACGTGCGGATACGGGTAGACGTAGTGCATGCGCACCCACGCATCCAGCTCGGACAGGCCTTCGCACAGCGCCTTCAGGCGGGTCTGGTAGGCCTTGTCGCGCCACATCTTCTCGGCGTACTTCACGTCCACGCCGTAGGCAGAGGTGTCCTGCGAAACCACCAGCAGCTCACGCACGCCACCACGCACCAGGCGCTCGGCTTCGCGCAGCACCTCATCCACCGGGCGCGAGACCAGCTTGCCGCGCATCGACGGAATGATGCAGAAGCTGCACTTGTGGTTGCAGCCTTCGGAAATCTTCAGGTAGGCGTAATGGCGCGGGGTCAGCTTGATGCCGTAGTCGGGCACCAGATCCACGAACGGATCGTGCTTGGGCGGCAGTGCTTCATGCACCGCTTCCATCACGCTCTGGTAATCCTGCGGGCCGGACACCGCCAGCACGTTGGGGTACGCCTCGCGGATCTGCTCAGGGCGCTTGCCCAGGCAGCCGGTGACGATGACCTTGCCGTTCTGGTTCATCGCCTCGCCAATGGCATCCAGCGACTCGGTCACCGCCGAATCGATGAAGCCACAGGTGTTGACCACCACCACGTCGGCCGAATCGTAGGACGGGACGATGTCGTAGCCTTCCGAGCGGAGCTGGGTGAGGATGCGCTCGGAATCGACGAGGGCCTTCGGGCAGCCAAGGCTGACGAAGCCGACTTTGGGGTTCAGCTGGGACATGGAATCGCGGGACTCTGGGGGCCTGGGCCCCTGCCGGCATGGCAGGGGTTCCTGGGGGCCGGGGCCTGAAAGGGCGCCAGTATACCGGGCTTCGGGCCAGCGCCCTGAATCGCCGCTGCCGCCTGCGGCGCCTGGCCCGTGAAGGGTCAGTACCCGGTCATATCCAGCACCACTGCAACCGCCCGGTCTCAGCCAGCGGCTGTTTCAATGGGCAGCGCTTCTTCCACCTCGATCGCCTCGAACCGGTACAGTGCCCCGAACTTCAAGGCATACGCATCCAGCGGCGATACCGGGATCACCATCTGCGGAAGAAGGTTCTCGCCCTCCGGCCGGAAATGCAGATTGACCACCCCCGACTGCTCCACTGCGCGGGTCAGCAGGACAAGACGTGCGTTGAACTTCATGTTGGATCTCCAAAAAAAGGGCCGCATCCACCGGCGGCCCGAACGGTTTTCATGCAGGGCACCCACCGCGACGGGCAGGTGCACGGGTCACCACACGCCCATGCGCACGCGCAGGCGTCCGGCTTCGTCATAGACCCGCCAGTTGCCATCGCTGTACTCGGTACGACGCCCGCCACCGGGGGCACTGACACTGAACGCGTCGGCCACCACATCGAAACGCGAGACCTGGCCGCTGGACGCCAGTTGCACGCCCCCTACCCGGCCATCTGCACGGACGTTGACCGACCACTGCGCGGAAGACTCGGTGCCTCCGGCCGACCAGGTGGGCGGGGCGGTTGCTGCCGCGTCCACCTGGCTGAGCATCGGGCGGAACATCCAGAAATAGGGCGTGTTTCCACCGGTGCCGATCACGATCACGCGAAAGCGAGCGAAGGTCGCCGTGGCGGGCGCCTTGTTGATCAGGAACGTGCGCGTCAAGCGGTCGAGCGTGATCGGGGTTCCGGTATCGCTCCTCACGCCAGGGCTGTGCACCAGCCCCAGGTGATTGCCGGCCGCATCGAAGAACGTCATCTCCAGCTTGGCTTCCACGCGATGGGTATTGATCCAGGCGGACGCGCAATAGGTCTTGCCGCCTTCGATGGCGATGTCGTACTCGGTTCCCCACCATGCCATTTCGCCTGCTGCGACGACGCCGGGCGTCACCGCGCCCAGCCCGAAGATCCCCTGCGGATGCCAGTTGTCATCGCCGGTGGGGTTGCCCAGTTCGGTCCACCGCCCGTTCGGATTACTGCCCCAGCCCCACCCCGAGCGCTGCCAGAAGGGGAACGTGGTGTTCATCAGCAGGTTGCCACCGGCGCCCAGATTCTTGACCTGCGCCTGCATGCTGGTGACCACGGCTGCATCCGCCTTGCCACCCAGTGAGGCCTGCACGCCATCGATCCGCCCGGACAGCGCAGTCAGTTGCGTACCCTGCTGGCTGACCTGGCTGTTCAGCTGCGAGAAGCCGCTGGCCGATACATCGCCCACCTGGGTCTTGAGCTGGGTCAGGTCACGCGCGGTGGTGTCCAGCTTGGTGCCCTGCTGGCTTACCGAGGTGCTCAGCCCCGTGATGGCCGAGGCATTGGCATCGTTGGCCACCTGGTCGGTGATGTCATAGACCTGGACGCTGTCCACCCGCACCTGACCGTTGTCGGGATGAACATAGAGGTTCAAGCGCCAGGCATCGATGCCGCTGTTGAAGGCATCGAAGTCGAACGATCGGGTCTCGAACGCCTCCACCGCGAACACGGCACGCAGATCCTGGTAGGACTGCTGGCCTGCCGCATTCTTGCGATACATCCGCACCAGCAGATTGTTGGCGCCGCCAGCACCGCAGGCGCGGACGATCACCCGCAGGCGGCGCGCGCCGTTGATCGGCACCCATTTGCCACCGTTGGCCTGCAGGGTCGGATTCACGTTCGTGTAGCGGTTGAGCAGCACACCTGGGCGTCCGTCGCCGTTGACCGTACTCCACACCGCCCCATTGGCCGCCGCCGATGCCGTCCACCCCCCCAGCCCTTCGGCGAAGTCGGGATTGGGCAGCAGGCCGCTTCCGGTGTTGAGCACGCCCTTCAGCCCGCTGGACAGGTCGGTGAGCTGCTGCGCCTGCGCGTCGACCTTCGTGCCCTGCTGATCGACTTTGGTGGTCAGCGCGGTCACCGCGGTGGCCGTGGCAGCGGCGCTCTGCTGCGCGGCGTAGGCGTCGGTGACATCGATCATGCGGATGTCGTCCACCTGCACGCGCACGCCCACTTCGCGCGCACCACTTCCTCCCGGAATGCTGACCAGCATCCGCCACTTCGCCGCAGACGCGGCGGTGTCCAGGTAACCGCTGACCTTGGTCCAGCCATCCTTGCGCAGCGAGGCCAGTGCGTAAGCCTGCAAGGGCCACGAATTCTCCGCGTTGGCTTCGTTGGTGGTCTGCCAGCCCACCCGGATGGAACCACCGGTCGGCTGGATACTGTCCGGATGCAGGCGGGCGTAGTACTCCACATAGATGCGGCGATTGCCGGTGATGGGGGTCCACTGCCCGAAGTACAGGTCCGCATTGGTGTTCGGGCTGGTGTTGGCCGCAACGTTCACGTCCAGACCGCGCTCACCGGTCCGGCGAGCATCGGCGCGGGCGGTGTAGATCGTGCCCGCCGCACTGCCCAGCAGTTGGCCATCCTGGAACGTTTCGAACGCACCCAGCGGGAACAGGCTGTCGCTGCCATTGAGGACCGACTGCACGTCCGACTGCAGCTTGAGCACACTGGACGCACTGCTGGTGACACGATCGCCCAGCTGCACCACGTCGCTGCGCAGGTTGGCGATGGCCGTCGCGTTGCCGGCGATGTCCTGCGCATCGGTGATGTCGTAGAACTCGATCCGGTCGAACAGCACCTTGCCGCCGGCGTTGGTCAGATGCACCTGCGGCATGATCTCGTTGCGATCCTGCGCGGCAGACCATTCGGCCGTGTAGGTTTTCCAGGACGCATCGGACAGGTTCAGCGTCACGTCGGCATGGCTTTCACTCACCCCGCTGGTCCGCACGCGCAGCCGGCAGACCAGGGTCGCCGTCGCATCGTCGAAGGCGCGGGCGACCATCACCAGGCGGTACCGCCGCGACCTGCCGGCAACAACGGGCAGCCACCGCGCGTCATTGGCCGTGATGGCCGGATTCTGCCCGGCCTGCGGCCCATGCGTCATCAGCAACGCATCACCACTCTGGCCCGATGCCTTCACCCACTCCACGGTGTTGGCCGACACGGTACGGGTCAGCGTCCACCAGGCGGCACTGCCAGCAAAGTTACTGTTGCGCAGCACGTTGTCGCTGCTGGTCACCGAGGTGTCGACCCGCGCGGCCAGGCTGGTCAGGCTGTCGGCGGCGGACACCAGGTCGGTACCGAGCTTGCTGACGTCGGTGCGCAGCCCGGTCAATGCGTCCGCATTGCTCCGCGCCGTACGATCGAGCATCGACGAATCCTGCGATCCGGTCGGCACGCCATTGAGCACGGTGACGGTCATTTCCACCCACATGCCAGTACGGCCGGTCTCCGGCAAGGGCGACAGGATCTGCCTGCCACCGCCGGCACCACTCCTGCGCCGCCCGATCATCACCAGCATCCGCGACCCCGACAGGGCCGCCAGGTTTTCCTGTGACAGGCCCGCGTCCAGCAGGCGGGTGCGCAGGCCACTGGTGTCGCTGTTGCTGGCACTACTGATCGCCCCCACTGCATCGGACGTATAGGCAATGAAGTACTGGTTGTCCTTCAGCGTCTGGTCGTACCAGGTGTTGAAGCGGGCCGACTCGGTCTGCAGATTGCCATGGGTATCGAACACCGCCGTATCGGTGATGCTGTTGTCCGCATTGATGATGCCCACCCGCAGCCCCCGGTTGGCGCCCATGCCCGGCACGATGCTGCCATTGGCACGGTACACACCCGATGCACGGGGGCCACCGGTGGGCCAGGCGAGGATATGTGCGTTGGCGATGATGTTGTAGGCCACCATGTTGCCGATGCCCGAGGCCAGCCGGGTGACGTCCTCGGCGGCACTGCTCAGCTTGCCATCGATCTGTTCCACCCTGGTCGACAGGCCACTGACCGCCGCAGCGTTCGCGTCGACATCGGTCACATCCTCCACCCACAGATCGTCCAGCCACAACGTGCCGGCCGTGCCATTGCGGTTGATCGTGACCTTGATGCCCTGCACCGTGCCGGTAGGCGGCAACTTCACGAAGGTCTCGGTCTTGACCCAGTCCGCCGATTTCGGGAACGACTGCGTGGCGCCGCCCATCAGGTTGCCGTTGTGGTCGGCGACGCGCAGCTTGGTATTGTCGGCGGTGCCGTCGAAGTCCTCGCTGGTCCGCGTCCAGCACGACACCCGATAGCGACGGCCGGCGGTCAGGGTGATGACGCGCCCCTCATTGACCGCGGCGCTGACCACCGTATTGCTTCCGCCCGCATAGGGCTCCGCCTTCCAGCACAGGCTGTTGCCGCGGCCCTCGCGCACCACCGATGCTGCGGTGGTGTTGAAGAACGTCCAGCCGGTGCCAGCGCCCAGGTTGAAGTCGCCATTGAGCGCGAGGTTGCTGCCCGCGCCCATCACCGCTTCCATGCGACTCTTCAGCTGCACCAGGTCCTGGCTGCTGCTGGTAACCCGGCCATCGAGCTGCCCGACTTCGGTCTTCAACGCATTGAAGGCGCTGGATCCGATCTTGTCACCCATCGTGGCATCGAGGCTGTCCACGCGCCGCCCCAGCGCGGTGTCAGCGGTCACCATCGCCTGCTGCAGGCTGCTGACACTGGCACCGGTGGCCAGCGCGCCGGTGCCTGCCGGCATCCGTGCCTGGAGTGCCTGGATCGACTGCGCGTTGACCTGGTCGCCACTCAGCCGTGCGGTCTTCTCGGCCGCGATCAGGCCCTGGCTGACCCCTGCCAGGTCACCGCCCTCGTAGCTGCCGCGCAACTGCACGGCCAGCGACTCGCGCCGGCCCGCTTCGCTGCTGTCTGCTGCGACGCGTGCAGTGGCTTCGTCCTGCAACATGGCCACCGACGCACCCGGCGTCGGGCGACCGATCGCCACCCAGTCCAGCAGGAAGTAGTCGGCATCGGTCTGCGCTTTGGACAGATCCAGGCGGATCTGGTCGACGATGGTCCCGTTCCATGGAATGTTGTCCACGTCCAGCGTCGCGATGCCGTTGCTGTCATAGCTTGGCTCCGCGAACTGCACCATGCGTGCGTTGTCCCACGACTGGCCGGGACCATTCCACAGCAGGCGCCCGTCCCAGGCAGGACTGCCCACCTTGCGGATGCGCAGCTTGACGAAGCGGTGCGCCGCGCCCTGGACATCCTGGCCGCGCGGGCTCGTCACGAAGGCGTCGCTGGCATGGTTGGCCGGGCGCAGCCAGCCCTCCACCAGCGTTGGACTGCCGCCATTCGCGCCCCAACCTTCCACGCTGCTGTCGAAGTACCAGATGCGCTTGCTGTCGAACTGCACGCCACTGCCTGCCGACAGCTGGCTCACCATGCGGGTCAGGTTCTCCACATCCGACCGGCGCTCGCTGGTTTCGCGGGTCACCGCCGTGGTCAGCTCGGTGCGGGTATTCAGATCGCCGGCAGCACGGTCCAGCACTTCGCGCGCCAGGCCATCGGTGTTCGCCTTGAGCGCCTGCGCCTGCTGGTCCAGCCGTTCGGCCTGGCCGGCAAGTCGTTGGGCGCTGGCGGTGATCTGGTCCTGCAGGCGCAGCGATTCGCTACGCAGCGCCTCGGCTGCACGGGTGGCGGCGGCCAGGTCGCTGTCGATGCGGGCGTTGATTTCCTTGCCCAGGTCCTGCTTGACCGATTCGACCACACCGCCGATTCCCTCCAGCGTCTGCCCGGTATTGCGCCCCAGCGAGCGTCGCAGGTAGCGGGCACCGACGGACAGCACGCCAGCGGTGTTGCGACTGCGGCACGCAAACGTCCAGCTGCCCGCCTCTGGCAATACGGCTTCGATTGCGGAGGTGAAGAAGCCACCGGCATCGCCCAGCGGGGTCATGTGCTCCCACAGCGGGTTGTCGATACTGCCGGCGGTATAGCGGATTTCCACGCCGGCGAAATCAGCCGACTGCACGGTGTCGCCGGAGAAGCCCCACACATACCGGCGCACGCCACCGCTGAGCTCTTCGATGTCGAACAGATCGACCAGGACCGGCGGCGCATCGGCACCCAGCGTGGTGTACTGGGTGGACACGGCAACGCCGGCACGGCCATCGGGGCTGTACGGACGAACGACCACCGGATAGGTACCCGCTCCAGGAATCGCCCAGCTCGCTGATCGCGTGGTGGTGCGTGCCACTTCCTCCAGCGCGGCATTGCCGTCTGGATCGGACAGGACCCGCGTTTCGCCGGTGGGTCCACTGATATCGAAGCTGGCCTGCAGTTCGGTATGCACGCTGCCACCCCGGCTGACCTGGCGCTCGACCACCTTCAGATTGCTGGCCACCGGCCGGATCTGCAGCGAGGATTCATTCGACGGCGGCACATACTGCCCGGTCCGCACGTAGTGCCAGAACTCGGGCCCCTCCTGCACCACCTCCACAGCGGCGCCCTTCAGGTCACCTTCCGGGCGGATGCCGGTCACGCGCACGCGGGTACCCGGCGTCTGCTTGAAGTCGTAGATCCAGATCGTGTCGTGTGCAGGATTGCCGTCGTTGTGGCCCGGCAGCGGTGCATCTGCCGGCCACGGATCGGCCAGCACCAGCCTGTCACTTGGCTCAGCGCCCGGAACCACGCGCAGTACGCGGTAGACACGCTCGCCTGGAATACGCAGGCCGATGAACGCACTGCCCAGCGAAGGTGCCGGGACCGTCTCGTCCAGTTGCAGCGTGGTAACGCCTGCAGCGTCGACGGCGGCATCGATCAGGCGGCCACCGAAGCCCCACTGGGTCAGGTCGTGCTGCAACGCCAGTACCGACAACCGCGAGTAGGCCAGGTGCTCGATGTCGGTGCTGTAGCTGATCGACTTGTATTGATAGACGCTCTGCGCCAGATGCCAACGCGCCAGCATCGCGGCATGGGCTTCGGAGCTGACGCCCTCACCGGTGATCTTGGCCGGATTGAGCATCACCTCCACGCCCGGCGCCGGCACGCGCAGCGTCGCCGCCTTCCAGGTGCGGCGGTCCAGGTAGCTGTACTCGATGCCGTCGGCAGCGTTGGCCAGGGTGTAATCGACCTGAAACTGGCCCTTCTTGATCGTGGCCATGTTGACCACGCCGGACAGGGGCTGCTCATCGGCCGCCCAGGCCACGCCCAGCCGGCCCTTGGCCCAGGTCACCTGGCCGAAGCCGGCCAGCGCGATGGCGTCGAGCACTGCCTGGTGGCTGCGCAACTCGGTCAGCCAGTAGTCGTAGCCCAGCGCGTTGTCCGCGCAGTGCAGCATGAAGGCTTTCAGGCTTTCGATATCGATGCGCCGGTCGGCCATGCCCAGGCCGGCGATGCGCTTGCCGTTCTCATCATGGATGCCACGCGCGTAGGCCAGGATCTGTGCGCCCGGGTTGCTGGTTTCCTCGGTCACCCAGCCGGCCGCTTCACCCTTCCACACCGGAATCGGTCGCGCATGAGCCACGCAGCGGATCTCATCCGGGGTGCCATTGAGCTGGCCGGACGCCTTCATCTGCAGGCCGATGGCAGGAATGCCGGCATGGCTGGCGTCGTCGCGCTGCACGCTGACCAGCGTGGTCCAGGTGAAATTCGCCTGCGCGCCACTGCCATCGGTGTTCTGCCCGGCCACGCGTACGCGCACGTCGTACTGGCCCAGCTCCACGTCGCGGCCGTAGCTGACGCGGCGCGCCTTCTGCGTACGTCCCACGACGCTGTAATTGCCGAACGACTGCCAGGCATCGGAGCCGACCGGCCGGTACTGGATCTGGATCTGCTCGCGGTTGTCCTTGTCCTTGCCCTTGGACGTGGTATCCCACAGCCGGAACTCGATGTTCACCTGCAGGCGCAGAGAGTCAGCGGAGCTGGTGCGTTCCACCCACGGGCTGGCCACGTGCTTGGCATCGCTGCCGGTATCGAGCAGCTGCGCGCCTTCAATCACATCCGCGTTGCTGTACAGCGGAATCGCTTCGTCGGGCATCTGCGGGAAGCCGCGGAACCAGGTGCGCACGCCTTCGTAGCTGGACAGCGCCGAATCACCGTTCTGCAGGGCCTCCACCCGGCCAACGTTGATGCCCGGGCTGAGGGTCAGGCCGACATACTGCTCATCGCCCTCGAACCAGGTATAGGGGCGGCTGATCAGGTCCGGAGCGAGGCGCGTGGAACCGAACAGCAGGCCCAGCGGTTCATAGGCGCGCACACGGTTGCGCGGCGCTGCCAGGGAATACGCCGTGTCGGCGACACCGCCACCACCGGGCTTGGGCGGCTTCGGCGTGAGAACCTTGTTGATCAGCACGCTGCCGGCCACGTAGACCGCGGATGCAGCCAGCGTGCCGTACGTGCCTGCGATGGCGCCTGCGCCCCACGCGGAACCGGCCACCAGCGTGCCGATGCCGAAGGTGAAATAGGTCAGCGCGATCATCGCCACCAGCGGAATCACCGCCTTGCCCACCACGCTGCGCACTTCGATCAACTGGCCATGGCGCGGTCGCGTGTGCATCCACTGCTCGCGCGGCACCTCCAGCCCGTCAACGCAGACCTGCCATGCGCGGCCATCGAGCCCGTCTACATGGCGCATGAGGATTGCGTACAGGCTTTCACCCGGGCGCAGTTCGACCGGCACGTTGCGCTGGCCATCCAGCAGCACCGGGTGCGGGGTGATGATGAGGCGGCCGTCGACCGCCGGTTGTGGTGTCAGTTCCATGCGTAGTATCCCTCGATCCTCAGCCCAAATCCGGGCAGGTCACGAACGCGGTGCAGCACGCTGCAGCCGTTCGTTTCGTTGCTGTGCAAGACCCAGCCCTCATGAGCCAGGAAAAAGAAAACCCCGGCGTGGCCGGGGTTGTGTTGTCCGCGTTCGATCATCAGTACCAGGTCGCCGTCCTGTGGAGGGCCCTCGCGAGGTACCGCCTGCGCGCGCGACAATGCGCCCAGCTCGGCCGAGCCGCGCCGCCCGCGCGGCCGGCGTCCGGGCAGTGCCACTTCACGGGCGAACAGCGCCCGCTGCACCTGCATCACCAGGTCGGCGCAGTCGCACGCTGCTTCGTCATAGGGGATGCCCACCCATCGCTCGACGTCGACCAGGCGCATCAGAAGATTCCCGGCAGCGTGAACGGATTGGCATGCAGCAGCACGGCCTGCTGGCGCATCAGGAAGTCGACACCACACTGGGCACTGACCGTGCGCGTGTTGACCGACACCTGGGTCATCGGCAGGTCGTACTCGGCCTCGATGGCATCCGGATCGGCGCGATCGGTCAGCATCAACCGTGCGGTCACCATCTCTCCGGGGGCAAGCCCTTCCAGGTCCTCGGTGAGTGCGCGGCCGATGTTGTCGATCACCAGCTGTGCGCGCGGTGCCTGTCCACTGACATCGTCGGGAAGCTGGAAGCCGAACGGTGCGGCAATGAACTCCTTGCCGTTGCTGGTCCAGTTGACGTTGTCGTTGACGATCCGCAACACCTCCGGCATCGACGGCGCCGACACTTCCAACAGCATCAGCGGTCCCTGGGTGTCGGCCAGGCGCTGGCGGCGCTCATGGAAGGAACTCATCGCATGTACTCCAGTACAAGATCGCGCTTGGAGAAGCGGAACCGGGTGTTCAGTGGCACCAGGCGGCCGATGCCCTGCGGGAAGCGGGCGCTGATCGGCTGCCCGGTCCGCGGGTGCTCCATCGTGAACCAGCCGACGCGACCGACATCGTGCAGGTACCACGCTTCGAATGCCTCGGCGTCAGCCGCGGTGCGGAACTGCACCGAGGCGTACACGTTCTTCATCACCCGGCTGTTGAGCGCGCGCATCTTGCTGGGGCCGCGCTCCATCTCGGTCCGCTCTTCCGAAGCGACGATCTCCTCGCCGTAATCCGCAAAGCGGATTTCTGCATATTCTGGCCAACTGCTCATCCCACTGCCTCCGTCCATCCGTATCGGGCCCGTCCAATGGCGCCCAGCTCACCACCGTTGAGGCTGTCGCCCACGATGTCGATCACCAGCCGCCGTACTTCGCTGCCATCGGGCATGCGCTGCCGCTCTTCCCGGGTGTTGACCCGGCTTTCGCCGTAGTTGTTGATTTCCACATTCATCCCACCCTCGCCGGCACGGGCAATCGGTACCTGCACATAACCCCCGCTATCACCACCGGACAGGCCATTGCCGGTTCGCAGCGAAGTGCGCAGGGCGAAGAATGCCGATGGGCCGCCGAGCGCAGCCATGTCTTCCTGGCTGAGCACGCCCTCGCCCTTGTGGACGATGCCGGCCGGCTCGTACTTGCCCCCTGGGCCCGTGTACCCGCCGATGGAAAAGCCGGTGATCTTCGGCCCGAACATCTGCCCGATCGAACTGATCAGCCCACTGACCATCTGTTTGGCTGCCACGCGCGCCAGATCGGCGATGATCGAGTCGGCGAGGTCGGAGAAGGACAGCTTTCCGGTCTGGGCAAACTTGACCAGACTGTCTTCCAACCCGCCCAGTGCATTACTGAAGACGCCGTGGCTCAACTCGGCGGCATTGGCCGCGGCATCGGCATAGTCCTCGAACGCCCGCATTGCGCCGTTCTTCCAATCGGACTGGTATGCCTTCTTGTTCTCCTGGAACTCTGCCTCGCGTTGCAGTGACTGTTCATGGAATGCATCGAGCTCGGCCAGCCGGGCTCTGTAGCGCTCCGACTCGATGACCTTGCCGTCCTCGCCACGCGACTCGTCGTCCAGCGCGCGCTTTCGATTGTCCCGATCCTCATCCAGAGCGGAACGGCGTTGCATGCGATCCACGCTCGCTGCGCCATGGCCGATGCCGAACAGCGCCTGGTCGTTGCCGCGCTGCTGTGCATGCGCCGCCTGCTGGAGCTCCCGCTGCAGCTTCAGCAGATCCTGCTGGGCCTTCTTCGACGCTTCAGCGGCTGCCGCTTCCTTGGCCAGGGCCACCGCGGCGTCCAGCGAGGCCTTCACCCGCAGTTGCATCTGCTCGCTGAGCTTCTTCTCGGCATGCTCCATCTCGTCAAGGAGGGTGACCTGCAGCTTTTCCGCCTCTGTCATCCCCTCCTTCAGCTTCTGCCGCACCCGGTCCTGGGCGATCTGCTTCTCGATGCGATCCATCAGCCCGGCGTACGCATCAGCCTGCTCGTGCACGCCCCTGACCGACTGCTGGGCGGCCTGCTGCTGTTCGCGGAACTGGGCCTTGCGTTCGATGTCGGCCTTCTTGCGCGCGGCATCCCTGTTGAACTCTGCGCGCTGGGCCGGGTCCATCTTGTCCGGGCCGCCCCTTGCGTTGATCTCCGCGCCGCGTTCAGCCATCCAGGCCGCGTACTCGCCACGGGTCAGCCGGATCCACTCGACCTCGTCCCGCCACGCCTCTCCGCGCATGGCGCCCAGCATGCCGTTGAAGGCATCGGTCGCCTTCAATGCGTTCCATTGCGTCGCACCCAGAGACGCGATGAGCTGGTCAAGCGTCTGGTTGTCCACGTTCTGGATGGCCGCGGCAATCGCATTGAACAGCTTCTCGTCGAGGGCGCCCCTGATCGTTTCTTTCAGGCCCCGGAACTTCTCCTGGACCGGCGCGACCTCCGCCTGGAACGCTTCCAGGTTCGCCCTGGCCTTCTCCAGCTCGGCGTAGTCCGAGGCTGCACTCAGGCCCGCCCCTTCCCGTCCCGATCGCTGGCCATGACTCACTCGGCCTTCCCAATGGACGACCGAGCCCTGCAGCGCCTTCTCGCGTGCCTCCAGCTCGCGCAGCGCCCTGGCCTGCTCATGCAGCGTGGCGACCGCCTGCTCCAGGGGCAGCGTGCCCGCGCCCATGCCCAGGCCGGCCTGGTCCATCGAGAACGACATCTGCTGCAGCGACTGCATCTGCTCCTTGTACTCGCTGCGCGCACGTTCGGACGCCTTGACCATGTCCAGGTACGCTTCGCCCAGCTTCTGCACCGACGCGATGGCGATGCCCCATGGGCCACCGGCGGCCGTCAGCAGGCCGCTACCAAGCTCCTTCAAGCCGCTGCCGAGCACATCGCCGCCGACGTTGGCCTTTGCCTTTGTCGCGGCCTTGCCCGTTGCGCCCTCCGGTGCCGCATGCACGCGCGCCAGCGCGGCGGCCGTCCGCTCGGCCTCCGCGCGCAGTGTCTTGAGATTCTGCGTTGCCAGGCGGCTGGCCTCCGCCATTGCGGTACGGAAGCCCGTCGTGTTGACCCGCAGTACTACGTCTAGATTCTGGTTAGTGGACGCCATACGCGTTCCTCCAAGAATGATGAGGGGCCCCGCAGGGCCCCAGGTTCGATTGCATGCCACGCATCGGAGAAGCAATGCCCTGCCCCGCCCGGAATCACGCCGCAGCGTTGCGCCGCGATGCGCTGCCGAACAGTTCCAGCAGCTGCTGCGAGCGCTCCTTTGCCGCCCTCTCCGGCGACGCACGCGGTCGCACCAGCAGGAAGTCGTCGGCAGTGGTCGTATTGCCGTGCACCTGCGCCAGCACACTGGTCAGCTGGGCGAGCATCCCCTGCAGGGGCTGGTCCAACGGCTCCAGGCGTGCGAACGCATACATCTCCGAGAGCTGGCGGGAGGTCACTCCCGCCAGCAGGTGGTCCGGATGCGGGAGGCCCAGCCTCCACGCGATCCGGAACTGAAGCCGGCGCTCAGGCCGGCGGATCAGTTTTTTTCCAGCTCTCCCACGGCCGCATCGCCGAGCGCATTGAGCGTCTGCGCGACACGGAACACGCGATCCAGCGCCGCGGCCGATTTCGTGCCCAGCTGGGCCACCTCGTGGTCGGAGAACAGGCGCTCGCCCATTTCATCGACCAGGCACAGGCCGACGAATCGCGCGCGGAAGTCATCCACCTTGGGCGTGTCACCGCCATAGGTCTCCTGCTCCCAGCGATCACGGTCACGCGCCGACATCATCGCCACGCGCACGCTGCCGCCCCATTCGGGTACGGCGACGTCCTCGTGCCGGCGATCCTGCGCGTCCAGGATCTGCTGCTTGCCCAGCAGCATCACGGGGTGCCGCCAGCGGCCACGGTTACCAGCGCGAACTCACGCGGCAGCAGGTCCGCAGTGAACGTCAGCACCTGGTTGGTGCCCGGGGCCACGTTGAAGGCGGCGACCTTGGCGACGAAGGTAGCGGCATCGCCGGTGGGCAGCACCATCAGGAAGTGCAGGTCGGCATCCGGATCGGCGTCGCGCAGGATCTCCTGGCCTGCCGAGCTGCCGACCGGCCAGCGGTGGCCGGACACCTGCACGGCCTGGCCGCCGGACAGACCCGCGATGTTCTCCATCTGCTTCGAACGCAGGTTGGTGGCATCAAGGGTGTTGGCCTGGCCGCGGCCGAACGGGAAGGCGGTCAGGCCGTCGATTTCGGTATAGCCGGCCGGATTGTTCGGCGCGGTCGGGGCGGTACCGGCCTTCACGTACAGCGCGGAGTCCTGGGCGGAAATGGCTTGATTGATGGACATGGTGTTGAATCTCCTGGAAATGAAAAAGCCGCCTTGCGGCGGCTGGGGTTCGGGGTGATCAGGCTCGGGGCTGCCTGCAGTGGGTCATCGTGGCTGGCCCGTCACAGCCACCGGTTGCGCGTTGCGACCCGCAACACGCGGACAACAAAAAAGCCCCCGGCTCGCGCCGGAGGCTTGTATGTCATCGTGGCTGAAAGCTTAGGCTGCGGGTGTGCACCGGTCAATGCAGAAACAGCCCTCTGCACCGCCTTGGGAACGCACTGCCGCAAACCCGCAGCCGCCCGATCCGGCACAGCCGCTGACGCCGCGCTAACCGGCGCAGCGCCGACAATGCAGCTCTGTTCCCAGCAACGAGGAAGATGACGATGGCCGAGTGGATCACCCTGGATACGCATCACGGCCCGGTACGGGCCTGGCAGGCCCTGCCGGAAGGCACCGCGCGCGGCGGACTGGTGGTGGTGCAGGAAATCTTCGGCGCCAACCCGCACATCCGCAGCGTGGCCGAGCGCTTCGCAGCCGAAGGCTATGCGGTGCTGGCGCCCTCGTTCTTCGACCTGGTCGACGGCCCCGACGCCGACCCGGATGCGCTGCCCTACGACGCCGAGGGCGTGAAGCAGGGCCTGGAACGGGTCGGCGCGCTGGGCATGGAACGGGCGCTGGAGGTCGTGCGCGCGGCGGCCACCCGACTGGCGCCCTACGGCAAGGTCGGCACCGTCGGCTACTGCTGGGGCGGCACGGTGGCGATGCTGTCCGCACTGCGCCTGGGGCTGCCGTCGGTCAGCTACTACGGTGCGCGCAACGTGCAGTTCCTCGACGAGGCGCCCAAGGCCCCGGTGATCTTCCACTTCGGCGCCCAGGACCGCAGCATCCCGCCGGAAGCGGTCCAGGCCCACCGCGAGAAGCTGCCGCAGATGGCGACCTACGTCTATCCGGCCGATCACGCCTTCAACCGGGAGGTCGGACATGCGTATGATCCAGACAGCGCCGCCCTGGCGCTGCAACGCACCCTGGACTTCTTCTCGGAGCATCTTGGATGAGCGAATTCGAACTCGATTCACGCCTGGCCACCGATAGCGTGCTGGTGGCGGAAGGACCGTTGTCGCAAGTGCGGCTGATGAACGACGAACGATTCCCCTGGCTGGTGCTGGTACCGCGCCTGGCCGGGGTGACCGAGTGGATCGAGCTGGACGGCGAGCAGCAGGACAAGCTGCGCACCGAGCTCAACCGCGCCTGCAAGGCCCTGAAGGGTGCCGACGGGGTGGAGAAGATCAACATCGGGGCGCTGGGCAACATCGTGCGCCAGCTGCACTTCCATGTCATCGGCCGCCATGACGGTGATCCGGCCTGGCCGGGCCCGGTCTGGGGCAGTGGCCCGGCACACCGCTACGAGCCGGCGGCGCTGGACCAGCATGTCGCCTACTGGAAGGAACGGCTAGGATATCCGGCCCAGTCCTGAGCCTTCGCCGACCCGATGCGATTCAACCTCGTTGCCGCCGTCCTGCTGATCCTGATCGGCCTGTTCATGCTCGCCAGCAATCTCGGCTGGACGCACCTGAACCTGTCCAAGCTGCTGTTGACCTGGTGGCCGGTGGCCCTGGTTGGTGTCGGCATCGCGATGCTGTTCGGTCGCGGCAAATAAGGAAGGCGGCGCATTGCGCCGCCTTCCTTCATGTAGAGCCGAGCCATGCTCGGCTTCAATGCAGGGCAGCCGAGCATGGCTCGGCTCTACAAATCGCCTGCAATCGTCAGGTCCGCGGCAGGGTCACGCCGGTCTGGCCCTGGTACTTGCCGCCACGGTCGCGGTAGGACGTCTCGCAGACGTCATCGGCGGCCGCCTGGAAGAACAGCATCTGTGCCACGCCTTCGTTGGCGTAGATGCGCGCCGGCAGCGGCGTGGTGTTGCTGAATTCCAGGGTGACGTGGCCTTCCCATTCCGGCTCCAGCGGCGTCACGTTGACGATGATGCCGCAGCGCGCGTAGGTGCTCTTGCCCAGGCACACCACCAGGGTATCGCGCGGGATGCGGAAGTACTCGACGGTACGCGCCAGCGCGAAGCTGTTCGGCGGGATGATGCATTCGTCGGCGGTGATGTCGACGAAGCTGCCCGAGTCGAAGTGCTTGGGATCGACGATCGTCGAGTTGATGTTGGTGAACACCTTGAACTCGCGCGAGCAGCGCACGTCATAGCCATAGCTGGACGTGCCATAGCTGACGATGCGCTGGCCGTTGGCCTGCTTCACCTGCCCGGCCTCGAACGGCTCGATCATGCCGTGCTGCTCGGACATGCGGCGGATCCAACGGTCACTCTTGATGCTCATGCTTTGTCCTGGGGGTACGAGGGGGCGCGAGGATTCTAGCAGGGGCCCGGCCTCGGCCGGCGGCCCCTGCCCCGGCCCTTACAGCAGCGACGACAGGATCGGGATCGAAGCCCGCGGGCGCCTGCCCACTTCCTCGATCAGGCGCTGTGCGGCATGTCGGTAGGCCTGGGCCGGCGCCGAATCCGGCTGGGCGACGGTGATCGGCGTGCCTGCATCGCCCTGTTCACGGATGCCGATCTGCAGGGGCAGAGAGCCCAGCAGCGGCACGCCGTACTGCGCGGCCATGCGCTCGCCGCCGCCCTCGCCGAACAGGTGCTCGATGTGCCCGCAACTGCTGCAGGTGTGCACCGCCATGTTCTCGACGATGCCCAGCACCGGCACCTCGACCTTCTCGAACATCTTCAGCGCTTTCTTCGCGTCCAGCGTGGCGATGTCCTGCGGCGTGGTGACGATCACCGCACCGGCCAGCGGAATCTTCTGGGTCAGGGTCAGCTGGATGTCACCGGTGCCCGGCGGCAGGTCGATCAGCAGGAAATCCAGGTCGTCCCACAGGGTGTCGTTGAACAGCTGGGTCATCGCCGAGGTGGCCATCGGGCCCCGCCAGATCATCGGCGTGTCCTCTTCGATCAGGTAGCCGATCGACATGGTGTCCACGCCAAAGGCACGCAACGGCTCGATGCTCTTGTTGTCCGGGCTTTCCGGGCGACCGGACAGGCCCAGCATGGCCGGCACGCTCGGCCCGTAGATGTCCGCATCGAGCACGCCCACGCGCGCACCGAGCTGCTGCAGCGCCACGGCCAGGTTCACCGAGGTGGTGGACTTGCCGACGCCGCCCTTGCCCGAACCGACCGCGATCACGTTGCGGATGCGGGCATGCGGCGTAAGTCCCTTCTGGACCTGGCTGACATGGGGACGGCGGGGAGAACTGTTCACAACGGGCACCGGCGGGGTCAGGGGGATAACCCGACATCATACAAGCTGGATGCAAGCTGACTGAAATTCAGGAATGCGACAGATTCGTGCACAGATTGTTAAGTTCATGTTACGTTCGATGAGCACTGTTTTGAGCTGCGGAGCCGGATATTCCAGCCCGCGCGATGGCGCATGCGCAGTGCCGTTTTTGTTTTTGCTCTCCAATGGAATTACATGAAACACGTCAGCAATACCGCACGTCGCAACACGCTCGCCGTCGCCCTGATGTCCGCTCTGATGGCCGCCGCCCCGGCAATGGCCCAGGACAAGGCGACCAACCTGGACAAGATCACCGTCACCGGTTCGCTGATCCCGCAGACCCAGGTCGAAACCCAGACCCCGGTGATGTCCATCACCGCCGAAGACATCCAGACCCGCGGCTTCAGCAGCGTTGCTGAAGTTCTGCAGCAGTCGTCGCTGACCACCGGCGGCCTGCAGGGTGGACAGACCTCGGGTGCGTTCACCCAGGGCGCCGAAGCCGCCGGCATGTTCGGCCTGAACCCGGGCTACACCAAGTACCTGATCAACGGCCGCCCGATGCTCTCGTATCCGGCGCTGTACAACGGCAGCGAGTCGTTCAACAACATCAGCGGCATTCCGATCGACATCGTCGAGCGCATCGAGGTCCTGCCGGGCGGCCAGTCGTCGCTGTACGGCTCGGACGCGATCGCCGGCGTGGTCAACATCATCCTGAAGGAACGCATGGACGGCGGCACGATGTCGATCCGTGGCGGCACCTACACCGAAGGTGGTGGCAGCAACATCCGCTTCAGCGCCGCCAAGGGCTTCAACGCATTCGACGACCGCTTCCACGCGCTGGTCAACGTGCAGATCGAAAACGGCAGCCCGATCTGGGGCTACCAGCGTGACATCACCAAGCAGAACAACCCGGTCGGTTACACCGCACAGCTGCCGTCGAACGACTTTGCCGTCATCGGCAACGCCGACAACAAGCTGTACATGATGGACCCGACCCGCTGCGCCAACGTCGCAGGCCTGTACGACGGCACCACCACCGTCGGCAAGCGTGCATCGGGCGAATCGTGCGGCTCGGTGTACAGCGCCGGCTACAAGACCCTGAAGAACGGCAAGAACAGCGGCCAGTTCTACTCGTCGATGACCTTCGACGTGAACGACAACTTCCAGCTGTTCGCCGATGTGCTGTACAGCAAGGAAAAGACCGAGTTCACCTCCGGCTCCAGCGCCCTGTGGTGGGGCACCAAGTCGGTGATGGGCGGCTTCTACGACCAGGGCCTGGGCAAGGTCGTGAACCTGCAGCGCGCCTTCGCACCGGAAGAAATCGGCCCGGGCCACTACAACAACATCCTGAACTCCGATGAGAGCCGTTCCTACCAGGTTACCTTGGGTGGCAAGGGCATGGTCGGCGACTGGGACTACAGCGCCAGCTTCACCCGCGGCGAATACCGCCTGGACCAGAACCGCTTCGCGCGCTGGAAGGACAAGATCGAAGGCTTCTTCGGCGACACCGTGCTGGGCCCGCGCCTGGGTACCACCGCTGATGGCTTCGGCATCTACAACCCGGACTACGCTGCGTTCTACTCGCCGATCACCCCGGACCAGTTCGCCAGCTTCACCGGCTATGGCACCCACCGCAGCAAGACCTGGCAGAACCTGGGTCGCGTGCAGGTGACCAACGGGTCGCTGTTCTCCCTGCCGGGCGGCGACGCCGGCCTGGCCGTGGTGCTGGAAGGTGGCAGCGAAGGTTGGGATTACTCGCCCGACCAGGCCTTCGTCGATGGTAACGCCTGGGGCGCCACCGCCGTGGCCGGTGCCGGCCACCGCAGCAACTACGCGGTGACCAGCGAACTGCGCATGCCGGTGTTCGAGTCGCTGACCATCAGCGCCTCGGGCCGCTACGACGCCTTCAAGATCGCCGACAAGACCGTTGACAAGGCCACCTACAGCATCGGCCTGGAATACCGCCCGGTTGAGAGCCTGCTGCTGCGCGGCAAGTACGGCACCGCATTCCGTGCGCCGACCCTGTCCGATGCCTTCCAGGGCATGAGCGGCTCGTTCGCCTCCGGCCAGAACGACTACTACCGCTGCAGCCAGATGGGCTACGCGCTGCGTGACGAAGCCTGCTCGTTCTACAAGACCACCTCGGTGTACAGCGAAAAGTCCGGCAACCCGGACCTGAAGCCGATCACCGCCGACGTGTGGAGCGCGGGCGTGGTGTGGGCCCCGGTGAGCAACTTCTCGCTGTCGGTCGACTACTACAACTGGAAGATCAAGAACGAGGTCAAGACCCTGAGCACCGACCAGCTGCTGCTGGCCGAGTACCAGTGCCGCAACGGCCTGCCGAACAACACCTCGGCCAGCTGCCAGAACGTGACCGACTGGGTGTCCCGCGACGCCGGTGGCAACCTGGCCCGCGTGTACACCCCGAAGCTCAACGTGGCCAGCCAGAACCTGGAAGCGGTGACCGTCGGCGCCAAGTACCAGCAGGACCTGGGCCGCTTCGGTTCGCTGATGTTCTCGGGCAACTACACCAACATGCTGAAGCGTGAAGTGGTGCCGCTGCCGGGCGCACAGAAGCTGGATCTGCTGAGCGATCCGTACAACATGTGGTACTACGACAACTTCGCCAAGGTGCGCGGCGATGTGTCGGTGGGCTGGGCCATCTCCAAGTTCACCACCACCCTGTACGCCAACTACGTCGGCAGCACCCCGAACTACCTGGCCTACACCGGCCGCAGCTATGACTACGTCCACTCCTCCGGCGCCAAGGCCGGCAAGTGGGGCTCGTACACCACCTACAACATGAGCCTGAACTACCAGGCGCAGGACGATCTGACCCTGTCGCTGATGGTCAACAACGTGTTCAACAAGCTGCCGGAAGGCCAGCGCTACAACTACCCGGGCAACGAATCGACCCCGTTCAACGACGGCTTCTACAGCGTCTACGGCCGTCAGATCTCGGCCCAGGTCAAGTACGACTTCTGATCCCCGTCGTATTCCGGACTGCGTGTCTGGACCAGGCCCCGCTTCGGCGGGGCCTTTTTTTTGTCCGTCGCACAACACGGCCACATCCCGTTCACGGTTCAGACACCTTTGACATGAACCGAAACAAATCAATACATATCAATGAGATGAGGTAGAAATGGGCGCTCCTGTCACCGCAAGGCGCGCACATCACCCACAGCTTCATGACTCCCTCGTGAACGTTTGACAGGCTCGGTTAATGTCGTGTTAATCTCGGGTCATCGGCGCGTGAAGCCGGTACCAGCGCCGGGTGGCAGCACGCTGCCGACCCCGGGCAAGGGGCACACGGAGACGCCGACAAGGACCTGTCCCGGTGTACGACGCAATCATTCGATTCAAGGGGATTTCAGATGATCAATCGCAAGTCGCTCAGCAAGCATCCGCTGAGCTTCGCCCTCGCCTCCGCCGTGCTGCTCGCTGCGGCCGCCCCGGCGATCGCACAGGACGCCTCGGGCTCGACGCAGACCACCGAAGAGGCATCCAAGTCCAAGGCCACCAATCTGGATACGGTGACCGTCACCGGCTCGCGCATCAGCCGCGACGTGTTCAACTCGGTCTCGCCGGTGCAGGTCGTCACCCGTGAAGAAACCACCCTGGCCGGCTTCAACTCGACCACGGCGGCCCTGCAGAGCACCGCGGTCACCGCCGGTGCGGCGCAGATCAACAACGCCTATGGCGGCTACGTCACCGACGGTGGCCCGGGCGCCAACACCCTGGGCCTGCGCGGCCTCGGCCCGACCCGCACGCTGATCCTGCTCAATGGCCGCCGCGTGTCGCCGGCCGGTACCCGCGGCTCGGTGGGCTCGACCGACCTGAACGTGCTGCCGAACTCGATCGTCGACCGCGTCGAAATCCTGAAGGACGGTGCGTCCTCGATCTACGGCTCCGACGCCGTTGCCGGCGTAATCAACATCATCACCAAGAAGAAGGTCGATGGCGTCAGCTTCGAAGCACAGCACAACGCCACCGATGGCGGCGGCGGTGAAGAGCGCCGTTACTCCATCATGTTCGGTGCCACCGGCGAGCGCTCGCACTTCTCCGGCTCCTATGAGTACTACACCCGCAACGAGCTGACCCTGGCCGACCGCAGCTGGGCCGGTGGCTGCCCGACCGACATGTACCGCGACATCGACGCGGGCGACTATTGGGGCAGCGGCGACTTCATCGACCCGCTGACCGGCAAGCCGAAGTGCTGGTCGCTCGATGCCGGCGGCACCACGCTGAACACCATCGGCACCAACACCCGTACCGGTGTTGCGGCCCCGGGCGGCGCCGGCACCCGCTTCAACCGCTGGCGCCCGAATGCGGCCATCACCACCGGCCTGGTGGGCTACGAAGGCGTGGACCTGAACACCCGCGACACCTTCGATCCGGCCATGCGCAACCAGTCGCTGATCTCGCCGACCAAGACCCACACCCTGTACCTGCAGGGTGGCTTCGACCTCAACGCACTGGGCGATGCCGAGCTGTACTACGAGTTCCTGGGCAACAAGCGCAAGTCGACCCAGACCGGCTATCGCCAGCTGACCCTGGACTATGCCGTGGGCAGCCCGCTGATCCCGGCCAACCTGCGTGACAGCGTTGCCGGTGCTCCGACCGACCAGACCAGCGGCAAGAACCTGGGCGTGCGTGCGTTCATCGGTTTCGGCAACGACACCAACAAGCAGAACGTCGACTTCCTGCGCTTCAATGCCGGCCTGCGTGGCCACCTGAGCTCGGAGTGGAACTATGACTTCAACGTCATGCACTCGCGCAGCGACGCCGACTACACCTTCGAGAGCTTCCTGACCAGCCGCCTGCGCCAGAGCCTGGACGTGGTCTCCAACGGTGCCGGTGGCTATGTCTGCCGCGACGGCTCCAACGGCTGCATCGCCGCGCCGGCGCTGAACACCAACACCATCGGTGGCAAGCTGCCGCAGGACTGGAAGGACTGGGTGTTCGTGCCGGTCACCGGCAACACGCTGTACAAGGAAACCACGGTCAACTTCAACGTCAACGGCCCGCTGTTCGACATGCCGTACGGCTCGGCCGGTGGTGCGTTCGGCGTCGAGTACCGCAAGGCACGCATCGACGACACCCCGTCGCCGTACTCGATCAATGCCGACCTGTACAACCTGACCAACGCCACCCCGACCCGCGGTTCGGACTCGGTGTTCGAAGCCTACGGCGAACTGGAACTGCCGCTGCTGTCCGGCGTCACCGCTGCCGAGGAACTGACGGTCAACCTGTCCGGCCGCTACACCGACTACAAGTCCTACGGCTCGGACGAGACCTACAAGATCGGCGCGCTGTGGACCCCGGTGAAGTGGCTGTCGTTCCGTGCGTCGTACGGCACCTCCTACCGCGCACCGGCGCTGTTCGAACAGTTCCTGGGCGGCACCACCGGCTTCCTGAGCAGCAGTGCCGACCCCTGCAACGAGTATGGTGATCGCAACCCGAGCTCGCCGCGTTACCAGAACTGCGCATCGCTGGGCCTGGCACCGGACTACCTGGCCACCCAGGGCGTGACCGTGGTCACCCAGGGTGGTGCCGAGGCCGGCCTGGAAGCCGAAACCTCCAAGGCCAAGACCCTGGGCGTGGTGATCCAGCCGGAATTCGGCAGCGGCTTCGGTGACCTGTCCTTCGCCGCCGACTACTTCGACATCGAAGTGAAGAACGGCGTCGACAGCGCGGGCGGCGCGAACATCCTGTCGCGCTGCTACGACAGCGGCAGTGCCGACTTCTCCTCCGGTTCGGGTCTGTGCCGCCTGGTGGCCCGCAACCCGGTCAACAACCAACTGGTGGTGACCAACGGCTTCATCAACCTGTCCACCGACAAGGTCCGTGGCCTGGACTTCACCACCCGCTATGTCCGCGAAATCGGCCCGGGCACCCTGCGCACCACGCTGCAGTTCACCCACTACCTGGAACAGGCCAGCAAGGTCTTCTCCGACGATCCGCTGGTGGACTACAACGGCATGCTGTCGCGTCCGGAAAACACCGCCTCGCTGGACCTGAGCTACAAGTGGAAGAACTGGCAGGTGCGTTACGGCCTGGACTGGATCGACAAGATGGACAGCTACGCGTACTACGAGGAGCGCAACCCGGGTGACTTCGATCCGGCCACCTCGGCGTACAAGCTGTACACCCCGAACTACTTCCTGCAGGCCATCTCGGTGAAGTATGAAGCGGACAAGTGGTCGGTCACCGGTGGCGTGCGCAACTTCGCCGACCGCAAGCCGCCGACCATCTCGCAGGGTGTCTACAGCACCGTCGGCAACGCGCTGCTGTACAGCGGCTTCGACTACTTCGGTCGCAGCTACTTCCTGAACATCACGCGTTCGTTCTGATCCTGCTCCCTGCAACCGCCGCCCTTCGGGGCGGCGGTTCCATTTCAGGCACCGGATTCTCCGCAGGCCGGTGCCAACGCATTCCGAGGTTGCAATGAAGCGAGCCCTGCTGCTGGCGGCCCTGGCCAGCCTTTCACCGTTGCTGCACGCCAAGCCTGTGGCGCCCACCATCGAACAGATGGCCGCCTTCCCGGCCATCTCCAGCCTGTCGTTGTCACCAGACGGAAAACACATCGCCGGCCTTCGCGCCGATGGCGAGGAGCGCGTGATCGTGGTTTGGCGGACCGATGCACTGGACAAGCCACCCACGGTGATCGGCGCCAACCGCATGAAGTTCCACAGCGTGTCGTTCATCAAGAACGGACAGCTGGCCGTCGTGCTGTGGCAACCCTACGACCTGCGCGCCGACCGGGTGACCAAGACCTTCGTCAGCAAGTTCTTCATCACCGACATCGAAGGCAAGCAGTGGAAGGAGCCGATCACGCCGCCGCGCGCCTCCAGTCGCAATGAAGAGCTCGAGCAGGCACTGGCCAACGCCACGGTGCTCGACACCCTGCCCAACGATCCCGACCACATCCTGGTGGTCAACGGTTCGGGCAGCAGTTCCGGTGACGTCTACAAGGTCGACCTGCGCAACTTCACCTCCCAGCGCATCCAGAAGACCGAAGAGCGCGTGGCGGGCTATATCACCGACCTGGACAGTGAACTGCGGGCACGCCTGCGGCAGGACGTCGACGGTACCGGCGCCTACGTCGCCACCGAGTTCCGCTCGCCTGCCAACGGTGCCTGGGAGGAGCATTTCCGCTCCTACGTGAAGAACCGCGACGTCAACCAGGTGATCGGCTTTGCCGATGATCCGAACATCGCGTTCGTACTCAGCAATGTCGGCCGCGACAAATCAATCGTCTACGAGTACGACATCACGGCCCGCAAGCAGAAGGAAGTGCTGTTCGAGCACAAACTGTTCAACGCCGGCTCGATGCTGATCAACCGCCACCGGAGCGGTGCGGTACCCTTCGGCGAGATCATGGGAATCGGCTACGCCGGTCCGCGCGGCGACGACATCCAGTGGACCTCTCCGCGCATGAAGGCCCTGGACCAGGGGCTGCGCCAGGCGCTTGGCATCCGCCAGGAGCCGCTGGCGATGGTCGATACCGCGAACGGCCAGCGCTACACCGCCAACTACGATACAGGCCTGAGCTACCGCATCGTCGACTACACCGCCGATCTTTCCAATGTGCTGGTGGCTACCTCCGGCCCTTCCAACCCGCCCGAGTATCACCTGCTGCACGACGGCAAGCTGACCCTGCTGGCCAAGACCTATCCGCAGATCCAGCCAGCCGCGCTGGGCACCACCCGGCTGGTCTACTACAAGGCACGCGACGGGCTGGACATTCCGGCATTCCTGACCACGCCCAGCACCGAGCTGTGCGGTGCCGGCCCGTGGAAAGCCGTGGTGCATCCGCACGGCGGCCCGTGGGCACGCGATGGCATGGACTTCGACGGCTCGATGTGGGTACCGCTGATGGCATCACGCTGCATGGCGGTACTGCGCCCGCAGTTCCGCGGCTCGGCCGACTGGGGCCGCAAGCTGTGGATGGCCGGTGATGCCGAATGGGGCCAGAAGATGCAGGACGACAAGGACGATGGCGCGCAGTGGATGATCGACCAGAAGATCGCCCAGCCCGGCCACATCGCCATGTTCGGCTTCTCCTATGGCGGCTACTCGGCGTTCGCGGCTTCGGTGCGTCCCAATGGCCTGTACAAGTGCGCCATCGCCGGTGCCGGCGTTTCGGACATCAAGAAGATCTGGTCGCGCTTCTATACCAACCCGTTCTTCCGCCAGGCCCAGGCGCCGACCGTGGCCGGCCTCAACCCGGTCGACAAGGCCGGTGAAATGAAGATTCCATTGATGGTCTACCACGGTGACCGCGACCGCACGGTGCCGATCGAGCAGTCGGAGTGGTTCGTGAACAAGGCCAGGGGTTCGGGGCAGCCGGTCGAGTTCCACGCCATCGCCGACTACGCGCATGGTCCCGCCTGGACCCGCGCGATCATGGGTGACCAGCTCAGGCTGATCGACGACTACCTGGGCAAGGGCTGCGGCGGCGGCGGCCTGTAAGCCGCACCGCTTCCTGCGAGGGCGCCCACGGGGCGCCCTTGCACGTTCTAGCCCTTGCGCCCGGACATGACCTTCGACACCCTTGCAGGCCAGGCCGGCGGCGTATCGTTCGGCCCACGGCCGTACCTGCGGCTTCTCCCTGACTCACTCGGCCTGGAGGCCAAGAATAGTGATGACGCGCACTCCCAAGATCGTCCTGCTCAGCCTGGCCGTGTCGGCCGTGCTGGCCGGCTGCGGCAAGAACGAAACCCCGGCCAAGGATGCCGCGCCCCCCGCCCCGGCCACCGCCGAAGCCACCACCTACAAGCTGGACGACAGCAAGCTGCCGGCCTACAACGCCTTCCAGCCGAGCGACCTGGACACCACCAAGGACGCGTGCACCGCCTTCGGCGACTACGTCAACAGCAAGTGGCTGGCCGCCAATGAAATCCCGGGCGACCGCACCAGCTGGGGCGCGTTCACCATCCTCGACGAGCGTTCGGTGGCCGTGCAGCACCAGCTGGCCGAACAGGTTGCGCAGGTCAAGAACCCGAACCACATCGAGAAGATCGTCGGCGACCTGTGGGCCACCGGCATGGACGAAGCCAAGATCAACGCCCAGGGCATCGAGCCGCTGAAGGCCGACCTGGCTGCGATCGACGGCCTGCAGGACAAGGCGGCCATCGCCAACTACCTGCGCACCAGCGCCGCCAAGGGTGACAACCTCCTGTTCGGCTTCGGCGCTGAAGCCGACTTCAAGAACTCCGGCGTGAACATGGCCTATGCCAGCCAGGGCGGCCTGGGCCTGCCGGATACCACCTACTACACCGATGCCAAGAACGCCGACAAGCTGAAGGCCTATCAGGCGCATGTCGCCAAGGTGCTGGAGCTGTCCGGCGTGGCCGCGGCCGATGCAGCCAAGCAGGCCGAGGACGTGGTCAAGTTCGAAACCCGCCTGGCCAAGGCCTCCAAGTCGCGCGTGGAGCTGTCGCGCAACGTCGAGCTGTACTACAACCCGGTCACCCTGGCCGACGCCGACAAGCTGACCCCGAATTTCAGCTGGACCGAGTTCTTCAAGTCGCAGGGCGTGGCCGCGCCGGAGAAATTCTCGCTGGCCATGCCGGCCTTCCATGAGGAAGTGAGCAAGTCGCTGGCCGACACCGATCCGTCGGTGTGGCGCGCCTACCTGCGCTTCCACACCGTGGACAGCGCCTCGCCGTACCTGGCCGATGCCTTCGTGCAGGAGAACTACGAGTTCTACGGCAAGACCCTCAACGGCCAGAAGGAGCAGAAGCCGCGCTGGAAGCGTGTGCTGGGCACCATCGAAAACGATGCCGGTGAAGCCTTCGGCCAGCTGTACGTGAAGGTTGCCTTCTCGCCGGAAGCGAAGGCGAAGATGGAAGAACTGGTGAAGAACCTGGCCGCCTCGCTGAAGGACCGCATCCAGGGCCTGAGCTGGATGAGCGAGGAAACCAAGGCCAAGGCCATCGCCAAGTGGGAAACCTTCACCCCGAAGATCGGTTACCCGGACAAGTGGCGCGACTGGTCGGGCCTGCAGACCCAGCGCGACAGCTACCTGGGCAACGTGCGCGCGGCCAACGAGTTCAACTACAAGTTCAACCTGTCCAAGATCGGCAAGCCGGTGGACAAGACCGAGTGGGGCATGACCCCGCAGACCGTCAACGCCTACTACAACCCGCTGCAGAACGAGATCGTGTTCCCGGCCGCCATCCTGCAGCCGCCGTTCTTCGATCCGAAGGCCGACGACGCGCTGAACTACGGCGGCATCGGTGCGGTGATCGGCCATGAGATGACCCACGGTTACGACGACCAGGGCGCACGCTTCGGGCCGACCGGCAACATGGAAGACTGGTGGACCCCGGCCGACAAGAAGAACTTCGAAGGCCTCACCGGCAAGCTGGTCAAGCAGTTCGACCAGTACAAGGTCGACGGCCAGGCAGTGAACGGCCACCTGACCCTGGGCGAGAACATCGCCGACCTGGGCGGCCTGGCCACCGCCTACGACGCCCTGCAGAAGGCGACCGCCGGCAAGGAAGATGCGAAGGTCGACGGCTTCACCCGCGACCAGCGCTTCTTCTTCAACTGGGCCACCGTGTGGCGCACCAAGTACACCCCGGAAAACGCCAAGGTCCGCCTGGCCACCGACCCGCACGCCCCGGCGCAGTTCCGTGCCATGGGTGCGCCGTCGAACCTGCCGACCTTCGCTGCCGCGTTCCAGTGCAAGGCCGGTTCGCCGATGGCCCGCACCGGCGAGCAGCAGGTGGTGATCTGGTAAGCCACGGCTGACGCTGCGGCAGACCTGCAAAGGCCCGGGAATCCCGGGCCTTTGTTTTTCACAGCGCCCGTCATCCATGCATGGCTCAGGCCGTTGGTAGATGCCGACCCTGGTCGGCGCACGGCCCAGCGGCGCCACCGTGACGCGTGCATGCCGCGCCCATGCACGGCTTGCTATAGTGCGCGCGCCCTCAATCCATCACGGATTCGTTCCACATGCCCAATTTCCGTCCGCTTGCCATCGCCCTGGGCATCAGCCTGGCGACGCTGGTCCCGACCCACGATGCGTTCGCCGCCAAGAAGAAGGCCGCGCGCGCCCCGGCCGTCAGCGCCCAGTGCAGCGACTTCTACGACGCCACCAACGCAGGCTGGCTGAAGGCCAACCCGGTGCCGCAGACCGGTGCCACCACCGCGCTCGGCCAGCTGGTCGAGCGCAGCCGCCAGCAGCAGCGTGAACTGCTCGACGCCGCGATGAAGTCGCCGCAGGGCAACGTGCAGAAGCTGCTGGGCGACTTCTGGGCCAGCGGCCTGGACGAAGCCGCCGTGGAAGCGGACGGCTCCAACCCGATCGCGCCGCTACTGACCCGCATCAACGCCATCAAGAAGGCCAAGGATGTGCCGGCCTCGATCGCCGCGCTGCACCAGGTGGGCATCCCGGTGGCCTTCAACTTCGGCCCGGACGTCGACCTGAAGGCACTGGACCGCCACATCGGTTACTTCATGCAGGGCGGCATGGGCCTGCCGGACCCGGCGTTCTATACCCGCACCGACGCCGATACCGTGGCGCTGATGGGGCGCTACCGCAACTACGTCAAGCAGATCCTGGCGCTGACCGGCACCCCGGCGGCCAGGCTCGATGCCGAATCGCAGTCGGTGATCGCGCTGGAGACCGAGCTGGCGCGCAATGCGCAATCGCTGGCCGGCATCAACAACCCGTTCAACAACTACGCGCCGATCTCCACCAAGGAGCTCAACAGCCGTTACCGCAACCTGCAGCTGGACGCGTTCCTGAAGGCACAGGGCGTGGACGACGACCTGGTCTCGCTGGCCGACCCGGGCCTGTTCAAGCAGCTCGATGGCATGGTCACCAAGCTCAAGCCGGACCAGTGGAAGGCCTACCTGCGCTGGCGCGTGGGCGACTCGATGGCACCGTACCTGTCCAAGGCCTACCGCGACGCGGAGTTTGAATTCCGTGGCCGCGTGCTGCGTGGCGAAACGCTGCCGCCGCAGCGCTGGGAAGACGTGCTGGAGGCGATCAACGTGGCCGCCGGCCCGATGGTCGGCCGCGAATATGCGGCCCGTTACCTGTCGGCCGAAGACCGTCGCCAGGCGGCGTGGATCGTCGACAAGCTGCGCGAAGTGCAGATCGAGGCGGTCAAGAACAACAGCTGGATGAGCGCCGAAGCCAAGACCGAAGCGCAGGCCAAGCTGGCTGCGCTGAAGATCGAGATCGGCACCCCGTTGCGCGACCTCGACTACAGCGTGCAGCCGATGGGCCGCGGTTCGTTCGGCGGCAACATGCTGATCGCGTCGACCTGGCGCCACCGCGAGGAAATGAAGCGCATCGGCAAGGGCAACGCCGACCGCCGCTGGGACGTGCTGCCGCAGCAGCCGTCGCTGGCCTACGACCTGGCACAGAACCGCCTGATCGTTACCGCGGCGATCCTGCAGGGCCCGGTGTTCAATGCCAAGGCCGACGCCGCCGACAAGTTCGGCAGCTTCGGTGGCCTGGTCGGCCATGAGCTGACCCGTGCGATCGACGCCAAGGGTGCACTGGTCGACGCCAAGGGCGAACTGCGCAGCTGGTGGACCCCGGCCGACAAGACCGCCTGGACCCTGCTTGGCAACCGCGTGGCCGCGCAGTACAGCGCCTACGATTTCCCGGGCGTGAAGGGTGCCAAGGTCAACGGCACGCTCACCCAGGAAGAGAACCTGGCCGACATCGCCGGTCTGGAACTGGCCTGGGCGGCCTATACCGCGCAGGAGCCGAAGGCCAAGCCGGCACAGCAGCAGGGCTTCTTCCGCGCCTGGTCGGCGTTGTGGGCACAGCAGCTGTCGCCGAACGAGGCCGTGCGCCGCCTGACCGCCGACATCCGCGCGCCGGGCCTGTGGCGCAGCAACGGCACGCTGGCCAACCTGCCGGCATTCGGTGCCACCTTCAGCTGCAAGGCCGGCCAGCCGATGCAGCGCAGCGAAGCCGACCAGATCAAGGTCTGGCGCTGAGCCACGCGCACTACCCGTAGTACAGGGGGCGCCTTCGGGCGCCCTTTTTTGCGGGTGCAGCACGATCCCGGGTTAACACCGCGCGTGCTATCGCTGCGGCTTCGTCCATCGCGGAGCCCCGACATGGCACACAAGAACACGATCTGCCTCTGGTACGACAACGGCGCGCTCGAGGCCGCCACCTTCTACGCCAGCATCCTGCCCGACAGCGCGGTGATCGCCGTGCATCACGCCCCCGGCGACTTTCCGGATGGCAAGGAAGGCAACGTGCTGACGGTCGAGTTCACGGTCTGCGGCATTCCCTGCGTCGGCCTCAACGGCGGCACCGCGTTCAAGCACAGCGAAGCGTTTTCCTTCCAGATCCAGACCGAGGACCAGGCCGAGACCGACCGCCTGTGGGATGCGATCGTCGGCAACGGTGGACAGGAGAGCCAATGCGGCTGGTGCAAGGATCGCTGGGGCATCTCCTGGCAGATCAGCCCGCGCATGTTGATCGAAGCCGTGACCAGCAAGGACAAGGCATTGGCCAAGCGCGCCTTCAACGCGATGATGCCGATGAAGAAGATCGACATCGCCACCATCGAAGCGGCAATCAAAAAAGGGGACGGAGGGGATTAAGTCGTTTCTCCCCATGCCCCGTGTGCAGATGCAGATTGCGACTTAATCCCCTCCGTCCCCTTTTTGCGAGGTGTTGATGTCCTGGGATGCGATCGTCGTTGGTGGCGGCCACAACGGCCTGGTCTGCGCGGCCTATCTGGCGCGCGCTGGAAAGAAGGTGCTGGTGCTGGAACGTCGTGGCGTTCTCGGCGGTGCCGCAGTCACCGAGGAATTCCATCCCGGCTTCCGCAACTCGGTGGCGTCGTACACGGTGTCCCTGCTGCAGCCGAAGGTGATCGACGACCTGCAACTGCATGCGCATGGGCTGCGCATCATCAATCGCCCGGTCAACAACTTCCTGCCGATGGAGGATGGTCGTTATCTGCTGTCGGCACCGGGCCGCACCCAGGCAGAGGTCGCGAAGTTCTCCGAGCGGGATGCGCAGCGGCTACCCGAATACGAAGCGCGCCTGGAGATCTTCGCCGATGTGCTGCGCGCGTGGGCCCTGCGCGCGCCACCGGATGCCGGCGTTGCCGGTGGTTGGCGCGCGTTGCCTGCGCTGTGGCAGATGGGCCGTCTTGGTCGTGAACTGGCCACGCTGGATGCCTCGCTGCGGCAGGAGCTGCTGGACCTGTTCACGCTGTCGGCAGCCGAGTATCTGGATCGCTGGTTCGAAAGCGAACCGATCAAGGCGCTGTTCGGCTTCGATGGCATCGTCGGCAACTACGCAAGCCCCTATACACCGGGCAGTGCCTACGTACTGCTGCACCACGTATTCGGCCAGTGCAATGGCGTGAAGGGTGCGTGGGGCCATGCGATCGGCGGCATGGGCGCGATCAGCCAGGCGATTGCAGCCTCGGCACGCGAGGCCGGAGCGGAACTGCGCGTGGAGGCCGGCGTGCAGCGCGTGCGAATCGAACAGGGCCGCGCGGTGGGCGTCGAACTGGCCAACGGCGAGATCCTGCGCGCACGCACGGTGGTTGCCAACGTCAATCCGAAACTGCTGTACGAACAATTGCTGGAACCGGCACAGGTACCCAACGCGACACGCGAACGCATGGCGAACTGGCGCTGCGGTTCCGGCACGTTCCGGATGAACGTGGCGCTGTCGCGGCTGCCGGAGTTCCGCGCCCTGCCCGGGCCCGGCGATCACCTCAGCGCCGGCATCATCATGGCACCCAGCCTGGATTACATGGACCGCGCCTGGCTGGATGCGCGCCGCGACGGTTGGGCGCGCGAACCGATCGTGGAAATGCTGATTCCGAGCACGCTGGACGATTCGCTGGCGCCGCCCGGGCAGCACGTGGCCAGCCTGTTCTGCCAGCATGTGGCGCCGGTGTTGCCTGAAGGCCGCCATTGGGACGATCACCGGGAGACCGTGGCCGACCTGATGATCGCCACCGTCGAACGGCATGCGCCCGGCTTCACCGCCAGCGTGCTCGGTCGGCAGGTGCTGTCGCCGCTGGATCTGGAACGCACCTTCGGCCTGGTCGGCGGCGACATCTTCCACGGCGCACTGAGCGCCAACCAGCTGTTCTCGGCACGGCCGATGGTCGGCCAGGCCGGCTATCGTGGCGCCCTGCCCGGGCTGTACCTGTGCGGTTCGGGCACACACCCCGGCGGTGGCGTCACCGGTGCACCGGGGCACAACGCGGCGCAGGTGGTGTTGCAGGATCTGTAGAGGCGTGCCCACCAACGGTCGGCACCTGCAGCGTCAAATGATCCCATTCAAAGCGTGCCAACCAGGGTTGGCACCTGCCCGCGTGGGAGAAGGCGTGCCCACCAACGGTCGGCACCTGCAGCGTCAAATGATCCTTCGGATCATTTGACGCTGCGCAGATGGTTCGGGCGCTTCGGTGGGCCGGGCGGGCGGCGCTTGAACGGCGGCTGCCCGCGCCAGTAGCGGATCAGCAACCAGCCGAACAGCATGCCGCCGAGGTGCGCGAAGTGGGCCACGCCCGGCTGCCAGCCGGTCATGCCCAGCACCAGCTCGCCCACACCGAACAGGATCACGAAAGTGCGCGCCTTCATCGGGATCGGCGGGAACAGCAGCATCACCCGCTGGTTCGGGAACAGCATGCCGTAGGCCAGCAGCAGGCCGAACACGCCGCCGGAGGCGCCCAGCACCGTGGCAGGGTTTTCCAGCAGCGTACCCACCAGCAGCTGGCAGACACCGGCACCGGCCACGCACACCAGGTAGTACAGCAGGAAGCGCTTCTCGCCCCAGGTCTGCTCCAGCGGCGCGCCGAACATGAAGACCGCCAGCATGTTGAAGAACAGATGGCCGAAGCTGCCATGCAGGAAACCGTAGGTCAGCAGCTGCCAAGGCTGGAAGTTGCCACCCGGCGAGAACGCGTCGAAGCCCTGCTGCAACGGTTGCAGCATGAACGGCTCGAAGGTCTGCATGCCGAGCAGGAACGGCTGCTGCAGCAGGAACAGGATCGCGTTGGCGATCAGCAGGGCCTTGGTGACGGTTGGCAGTCGCGGGAACATGGGAGCACCGGCATGGAACGGCCTCCATCATAGCCGCAGCATCGTGTCTTGTTGGCGACCCGCAGGTCCGGCCTGTTCAGTCGCCAGCGGTGCTCAGCCCGGGCCCCACACCGCTGCGTCCAGCGCCGCCGCCGGATCGGTCGCCGGCATCCGCACCCGGCCGTTCTCCACCCGCACACCCTCGGCGCGCAACCGTTGTGACTGCTCGCGCCAGCCGGCCGACCCTTCTTCCATGGCAATGCGCCCGTCCGAGCGCAGCACGCGGTGCCAGGGCAGGTCCGGGTCGTCGTTCTGGCCCAGGATGCGTGCGGTCAGGCGTGCACGCCCGGGCAGGCCCGCGCGCATCGCCACCTGGCCGTAGCCCATCACCTGCCCCGCCGGGATTGCGCGGATCACCGCCAGGATGCGCGCACGCGCCTGCTCCGGCGTCAGCGCCGCAGGCGGGTCACCAGCAGAACGCCGATCAGCACCAGCACGGTGCCGGCGATCTGCGCCGGCCCCATCGGTTCGTCGAGCAGCCATAGGCTCATCACGATGGTGGAAACAGGGCCCAGCATACCGACCTGCGCGGCCAGCGACGAACCCACGCGCTGCACCGCCAGCATGATCGCCAGCACCGGCAGCACCGTGCACACGGTGGCATTGACCAACGACAGCCACTGCACCGGCGCCGGTGCCTGCCACAGCAGCGGCAGCGGATGGGTCACCGCGAAATGCAGCAGCACCAGCACGCTGGCCACGCAGCTGGCATAGGCGGTCAGCCGCACCGCACCGATGCGCGCGACCACCTGCCCACTGCCGAACAGGTACAGCGCATAGCTGAGGGCACTGCCCAGCACCAGCAGGCTGCCGACGATGATCTGCCCACCCTCGCGCTGCAGATCGTGGCCGAAGGCCAGCAGCACGCCGAGGTAGCTCAGCACCAGCGCACCGATCTGCCAGCGGCCCGGCCGCTGGCGCGCCAGCAGCACGTTGATCAGCAGTACCAGGGTCGGGTTCAAGTACAGGATCAGCCGCTCCAGGGTCACGCTGATGTACTGCAGTCCCTGGAAGTCGAGCAGGCTGGACAGGTAGTAGCCGGTGAAACCCAGCCACAGCACGCGGGCACGGTCGGCCCAGGACAACGGCTCGGCCCGGCGCGCGGCCCACAGTGCCATCAGTACGAACAGGGGCAGCGCCATCAGCATGCGCAGGGCGAGCAGCGTGGTGGCATCGACGCCGTGGCGCAGGCCGAGCTTGACGATGATCGCCTTGCCCGACGCGGCGATGGCGCCGATCGCGGCCAGGCCGATGCCGCCCAGCGCAATGCGTGGGGAAGCAGTGGCGATGCGGGAAGCGGGAGTGGACATCAGGACGACGGCGGGCCGCGCAGAGCGGCCCGGTAAGGCGTGGGGGACGCTCATTGTCGCATGGGGGCGCCCGCTACCCTGTAGAGCCGAGCCTGCGCTCGGCGTCGCCAGGCCGGTGCGAAAGGCTGCCGAGCAGGGCTCGGCCCCACAACATCCCGGCTCAGCGCATCAGCACCACTTCTTCGGCCGAGGTCGGGTGGATCGCCACGGTGTCGTCGAACTGGGCCTTGGTCGCGCCCATCTTCACCGCCACCGCAAAGCCCTGCAGGATCTCGTCGGCCGCTTCGCCCAGCAGGTGGATGCCTACCACGCGTTCTTCCGGACCGGCACAGACCATCTTGAACAGGCTGCGCTGGGTACCATTGGCCAGGGCCTGCAGCATCGGGCGGAAGCGGCTGTGGTAGACGCTCACCTGGTCGAAACGCCGGCGCGCTTCTTCCTCGCTCATGCCCACCGCGCCCAGCGGCGGATGCGAGAACACCACGCTGGCCACGTTCTCGTAATCCATTTTGGACTGCGGGCGCCCCCCGAACAGGCGGTCCATCAGCCGCCGCGAAGCGGCCACCGCCACCGGGGTCAGGCCGACCTTGCCGGCGATGTCACCGACCGCGTGCACGCTCGGCACGCGGGTGGTCTGCCACTCGTCCACCTGCACCTGGTCGTGCTCGCCGATGTCGATGCCGAGCGCTTCCAGACCCAGGCCACGGCTGTTGCCGCGGCGGCCGGCAGCGAAGAACACCGCATCGAACACACTGTCGATCGGGCCGTCATGGCCGAACGCCCGCACGCGCTCGCCATCGCGCTGCAGTTCGCGCAGGCGATAGTCGAAATGGATCCGCACGCCCTGCTGTTTCAGGTTCTCGGCCAGCTGATCGGTCAGCTCGTAATCGAAGCGCTCCAGCAGGCGCTTGCCGCGCACCAGCAGGCTCACGCGGCTGCCGAGCGCCTGCAGCAGGCCAGCCAGCTCCACCGCGATGTAACCACCACCGATGATCGCCACCTCGGCCGGCGCCGCACGCAGGTCGAAGAAATCGTCGGAGACCAGGCCCAGCTCCGCGCCGGGAATATCCGGACGCAGTGGATGCGCGCCAGTGGCGATCAGGATGTGTTCGGCGCTGTAGTGCACGCCATCACTGCAGGCCACGGTGTGCGCATCAAGCAGATGGCCACGTGCCGGAATGCGCACCACGCCGGTTTCGTCCAGGCGCTTGTGGTAGCTGGTGTGGATGTTGCTGATGTAGGCCTGGCGATGGATCACCAGTTCCTTCCACGACAGCGCCGGGCGTGCCTCGACATCGAAGCCCATCGCATTGGCCAGGCCGATGCGCTCGTGCAGGTCGGCCGCCAGCCACATCGCCTTCTTCGGCACGCAGCCGACATTGACACAGGTTCCGCCCAGTTCGCCGGGTTCCAGCATTGCCACGCGCTTGCCATGCTGCGCGGCGCGGATCGCACCGGCCAGGCCGGCGGAGCCGCCGCCAAGGACGATCAGGTCGTAATCATAGGATGCAGTGCTCATCGGAATCGCTCGGGTCGGTAAGGGGCAGGATCGATCGCTGGCGTGTGGCCGCAGACGAGATCGGCGATCCGCTGGCCGATGCCGGCGCTCATGCTGACGCCGAGCATGCCATGCCCCGCTGCAGGCCAGACGTGAGGATGCGCGGGCGCGCGGCCGATCGGCACAGCGCGTGCGCGCTCATCGCTCACCCCTGCTTCGTCCTGCGCCGCATCGGTGGCCACTGCCGGTAGGTCATTGCACGCCACAGCCATTCCATCGGACCAAAGCGGAAGCGCGCCAGCCACGCGTGCGAAACAGCCACCTGCACGGCAAACAACAGCAGCGCGAACAGCAGCTGCACGCTGCGCGGCATCATCTCGAACCTGCCCAGGCCGTAGTGGTAGAAGGTCCAGGTACACAGCAGCGACTGGCCAAGATAGTGGGTCAACGCCATGCGCCCCACCGGCGCCAGCCACGCCAGCCGCGTGCGCCAGTGCACGATCCACGCCAGGTAGCCCAGGCACATCGGCAGCCCGCCAACCGTGACCAGGGCCATCGCCGCGGTCACCGGCAGGTTGTAGGCGCCGGGTGCAAGGTAGGGTTTCCAGGCAACCCCCAGCAGCGTGACCAGCAGCCCCAGCGGCAGTGCGATCCAGCGCAGCGACGCGTACAGCCGCGGGAAGCGCTCCGGCGTCGCCAGCGCGCCACTGCCGGCGAACCAGCTGCCGAGCAGGAACATGCCCAGCACTTCCGGGCCGCTGATCAGCAACGCGCCCATCGAGGTGCCGAACTCGCTCAGGCGCTGCACAGTGGCCTGCGCCCAGCTGCCCTGCCCGTACACCTGCCGCTGCAGGTCGATGCTCTGCTGCGCCTCGGCAAGCATGCCCTGCACCTCTTCGGCCGACGCCATCGACACCATCGCACCCACCAGCAGCATCATCGCTACACCGCCGAGGTAGACGATCACGCCCATCCACGGCAGCCAGCTGCGCGGCGCCTCGCGGCAGGCCAGCAAGGGCAACGAGACCAGCGCATACATCACCAGGATGTCGCCGGACCAGACCAGCAGTGCATGGCACAGGCCGATCAGCAGCAGGCCGGCGCTGCGGCGCAGGTAGAACGGGGTGAAGTCGCGCCCGGCCACCTCGGCGCGTTGCGCCATCACCGCAAAGCCGGCACCGAACAGCAGCGAGAACAGGGTGAAGAACTTGCCCTGCACGAACACATAGACGAAGGCGTCGGCCCAGTAATCGATGCCCCGCCAGTGCACGTCAATGCCGGTGAAGGCCAGGTCCAGCGGGCCGCTGAAAGCCTCGATGTTCATCAGCAGGATGCCCAGCAGCGCAGCACCACGCAGCACGTCCAGCACGGCGATGCGTTCGCCGGAAGCCACCGGCTGCAGGGAAGGAGAAGCGGCGTTCACGGGGCGTCCGTCAGGCAGGTCCGCCATTATGCCGCCGGCCCGTGCACCATGGATGGCCGCGGCGTGTTCCAGAAACGCAACGGCCCGCCGAAGCGGGCCATTGCTGCCATCACGATCGCGCTGCGATCAGTGCTGGTGACCGCCGTCGCCGTGGACGTGGCCGTGGTCCAGCTCTTCCTTGCCGGCTTCGCGCACGTCGACGATTTCGACGTCGAAGTGCAGGTCCTTGCCAGCCATCGGATGGTTCAGGTCAACGTCGACGACGCTCATGCCGACCTTCTGCACGGTCACCGCACGCGGGCCGAAGTTGGTCTGCAGCACGACCTGCTGGCCCGGCGCCAGCTTGGTATTGCCGAAGTGCTTCTTCGGCACGCGCTGGGACAGGCCCTCACGACGCTCGCCGTAGGCATCGGCCGCCTTGACGTCGACGTTGAAGGTCGCGCCGGCTTCCTTGTCCATCATGGCGTTTTCCAGGCCCGGGATGATGTTGCCGTGACCGATCAGGATCGCCAGCGGCTCGCCGCGGTCCTTGGACGATTCGATCGGCTCCTGGCCGACTTCGGAAACGGTGTAGTGGAAGCGGACAACGCGGTCTTTTTCGATCTTCATGCGCAACTCTGTCTGGATCTGCCGGAGGCAGGCGGGTTGGGGCGGGTTGTCGCCCGGCGGGGACGCCGCCATCATGACGGCCAATCCAAGGTGGCGCATTATCCGGAGATCATGCACATCACGCCAGTTTCGTCCGGCCAGCGCCGGTTTCTCGCCCCGGCCCTGCTGCTGGCCCTGCCCCTGTTGATGACCGCCTGTGGCGGTGGCAAGGCCACCCGCCCGGCCCCGCCCCCGCCCACGGCGAACTGGCCAAAGACCGTGCCGGACAACCCCGAGGCTGCCAACTCGGTGCTGATGCGCGCCATCAGCCTGGTCGGCACGCCCTACCGCTATGGCGGCAACACCCCGGATTCGGGCTTCGACTGCAGCGGCCTGGTCGCTTATGTCTATCGCGAGATGCTGGACCTGCGGCTGCCGCGCACCTCCCGCGACCTGGCGGCGGTGCAGGGCCCGAAGATCGACCCGCAGCGCCTGGCCACCGGCGACCTGGTGTTCTTCGGCAGCCGCGGCAGCGTCACCCACGTCGGTATTTATGTAGGTGAAGGGCGTTTCGTGCATGCGCCGAGCACCGGCGGCACCGTGCGCCTGGACTCGCTCAGCGGTCCCTACTGGAAGGACCACTACACAGGGGCGAAACGCGTCCTTCGCTAAAATGAACAGGCGATATATTCAAAACTGTGACGAACATCACTGTGTAACTAACGAATTACTAACGGAATTTTTAACTTATCCGCGCTTTTACAGGGCATGATGCCCCATCGTTTTTTTCCTGTGACCGACGCGTGACGACTGACGACCTGAAAAGCGAAGGCCAGACTTCCGTATCTTCACGTAGTGCCCGCCCGCTGTTGCTTGGCCTGGCGTTGTGTCTGACCAGCCTTCCGGCCTGGTCGCAGACTGCTCCGAACCGTTCCGATGTGACCCCGGCCCCGGTGGCCGAGAGCACCGCCCGACCGGCCGCCAAGGCCGAGGCTGCCGCTCCGCAGCGCAGCCGCGTCGATGCCGCCGCCAGTGCCACGCTGGCCGCCCTGCTGCCGCACCTGGCCGCCAACGACACCATTCCGCTGATGGACCGCTCGGCCGTGGTGGCCGGCGACCTCAGCCGCCTGCTCGCCAACTACGACACCAGCAGCGCCGCCAATGGCAGCGTCGTCGGCACCGCCGCCGACAACGGCAAGGTGCAGTCGCTGCTGCGCCGCGCGATGACCCTGCTGGGCACCCCGTACCGTTGGGGTGGCAGCAACCCGGACAGCGGTTTCGACTGCAGCGGCCTGGTCGGTTATGTGTTCCGTTCGGCCCTGGGCATCGAACTTCCGCGCGTCTCGCGCGAGATGGCCCACGATGACAATGCCGAACTGATCAACGACCGCACCGCGCTGGCCGCGGGTGATCTGGTGTTCTTCGGCCGCAAGGGCCGCGTCGACCACGTCGGCATCTACGTCGGCGATGGCCGTTTCCTGCACGCGCCGAGCTCGGGCAAGGACGTCCGCGTGGACACCCTGCTCAGTGGCTACTGGGGCAACAAGTTCATGCAGGCCCGCCGGGTCGACCTCTGACCGGCTGGCGTCACAGCGCCGTCTGACACGAGAAAGCCGCTGCCCTGCAGCGGCTTTTTTGTTGGGGCCCGCGTAATGGTGGGTAGCTGCCGACCTTGGTCGGCACCGCCTCCATCCACGCATGGCGTGGATCTACCACGGCCGGCAGCGCGTCAGCCATCTCCCAAACGAAAGGCCCGCCGGTCAGGGCGGGCCTTTCATCTCCACGCAACCTCAGCTGCGTGGCGGTGTCGGGTCAGGATCGTCCACGCCCACATTGCTGGACGGATTGTCATACACCGCCTGGTCCAGCAGCCCGGTTTCCTTGGCCACGATCACCGGCACCAGCATCTGGCCGGTCACATTCGTCATCGTGCGCATCATGTCGAGGATGCGGTCGATGGCATACAGATAGCCGATGGTCTCCAGCGGCAGGTTGGCTGCGCTCAGCACCACCGTGGCCATGATCACCGCGGTACCCGGCACGCCGGCCGTACCGAAGCTGCCCAGCACCGAGGCGATCAGCACCACCACGTACTGCTCCGGGGTCAGCGGCACACCGCTGTACTGCGCGATGAACACCGCGCACAGCGCCGGATAGATCGCGCCGCAGCCATCCATCTTGATGCTGGCGCCCAGCGGCACCGCGAATGAACCGTAGTCCTTGTGCACGCCCAGGTTGTGGGTGATCGAACGCAGCGCCACCGGCATCGCGGCGAAGCTGGACGAGCTGACGAAGGCCACCTGCATGCCCGGCGCCGCGCCGCGGAAGAACTTCAGCGGGTTCAGGCCGTGCGCCAGCAGCAGCGCGCTGTAGACCACCACGATGTGCAGGGCGCAGGCCACGTACAGGGCCAGCACGAAATGGCCCAGCGGCAGCAGCTTCTCGAAGCCATAGCTGCCGACCAGGCCGGCGATCAGGCCGAAGGTACCGATCGGGGTGACTTCCAGCACGAAGCGGGTCACCTGGATCATGATGTCGCTCATCTGGCCGACCAGCTTGCGCGCCTCGGTCACCTTCTCGCCCAGCTTGACGATGGCAAAGCCCACCAGGCCGGCGAAGAAGATCACCGGCAGGATCGAGCCGCGACCGGCCGCCAGCACGGTCTCACCGGCCGCATTGACCTTGGTACCGATGCCGGACAGCGCGTAGAAGACATTGGCCGGCACCACGTCCAGCAGCACCTGCACCACACTGGGCACTTCGCGCGGCACGTAGTTGCTGGCCATGGTCAGCTGCAGCCCGCCGGCACCGGGCTGCAGCACCGTCCCCACGCCCAGCCCAACGCATACCGCCAGCGCCGCGGTGATCACGAACCACAGGAAGGTGCGGCCACTGAGCGCGGCGACCGACTTCTGCCCGTGCAGCGACGAGATCGCGTTGATGACCGCGAAGAACACCAGCGGCACGGCGATCATCTTGATCAGGGTGACGTACAGCTCACCGAGCGGGCCGAACCACGTTTCCGCGGCCGGGCCAAGCGCCCAGCCGGCCAGCGCGCCGAGCACGAAGCCACCGACCACGCGCTGCCAGAATGGAATCCGCAGCCAGGCAGAGACCAGCTTCATAGGCAATCCAGAGGGGAAGGAAGGGATGCTGGCACGATAGCCCAAGGCGGCCCGCAGAACGACCGCCCGGCCGGCAAATCAGTGTGTCATCGGCGTGCCTTGCAGGGGCGGGCATAATGAACGTCCCGTTACAGTTTGTGAGATCCCAGCGTCCATGCGCCGTTCCGTCTCCCTGTTGGCCGCCTGCGCCACCACCCTGCTGCTGGGCGCCTGCGCCAGCACCACCCCCGCCTCTGCCCCGGCCGGCCTGAAGGTCGCCGTCGACCCGGTCGCCCATCCGGCCGGCGAGACCCCGCAATGGTGGTACCGCAGTGGCGCCGCCCAGGCCGCCGCCAACGGCGCGATGTCCGGCAAGGCGAAGAACGTCATCCTGTTCCTCGGCGACGGCATGAGCCTGACCACCGTGGCCGCCTCGCGCATCTACGAAGGCCAGCAGAAGGGTGGCTCGGGCGAGGAGAACCTGCTGTCCTGGGAGCGCTTCCCGGCCACGGCGTTCAGCAAGACCTACAACACCGATTCGCAGACGCCGGACTCGGCCGGCACCATGACCGCCATCACCACCGGCGTGAAGACCCACATGGGCGCGATCGGTGTCAGCGCCGGCAGCCGCACCGACTGCGCCGACAGCCTGTCCAAGGGTCTGCTGACCTGGCTGCAGCTGGCCGACAGCGCCGGCCTGGCCACCGGTGTGGTGTCCACCGCGCGCCTGACCCATGCCACCCCTGCTGCCACCTATGCGCACTCGCCCGAGCGCAACTGGGAAAACGACACCGACCTGACTGAAGCGGCCAAGGCTGCAGGCTGCAAGGACATCGCACAGCAGCTGCTGTCGACCTCGCGTTATGGGCGCGGCCCGCTGGTCGCTCTCGGCGGCGGTCGCGGTGAATTCACCACCGTGGAAGAGCGCGATCCGGAATACGACGACAAGGTCGGCCAGCGCCTGGATGGCCGCAGCCTGGTGCAGGAATGGCAGCAGGCGCACCCGCAGGGTGCCTACGTGTGGAACAGCAAGCAGCTGGCGGCGGCCGCCAATGCGCCGGCCATCCTCGGCCTGTTCGAACCGGACCACATGCGCTACGAATACGAGCGCCCGCAGGATCCGGGCGGTGAGCCGAGCCTGGCCGAACTGACGGCTGCAGCGATCAGGAATCTGGCCAGGCACCAGGAAGGCTACGTGCTGATGATCGAAGGCGCGCGCATCGACCACGCCAACCACAGCGGCAACGCCTTCCGTGCACTGACCGAGACCGTGGCGCTGTCCGACGCGGTGCGCGTGGCCAACGAGCTGACCTCGGCCGACGACACCCTGATCATCGTCACCGCCGACCACTCGCATACGCTGAACTTCGTCGGCTACCCGGCACGTGGCAATCCGATCCTGGGCAAGGTGAAGGACAAGGGCGGCGAAGATGGTGCCGGCAAGCTGGACTACGCGCTGGACGGCACCGGCCAGCCGTACACCACGCTGAGCTATGCCAACGGCCCGGGCCATACCGGCAGCAGCAACCAGCAGCCGGCCGGCCCGAAGCGTTACCCGCACAACCCGAGCAGCTTCGAACCGGCCAACGGCCGCCCGAACCTGCGCGAGGTCGACACCGAGCATCCGGACTACATGCAGGAAGCACTGGTGCCGATGAAGTCCGAATCGCACGGTGGTGAGGATGTCGGCATCTGGGCGCGTGGCCCGGGCAGCAAGGCGATCCGCGGCACGCTGGAACAGAACGCGATCTACCACATGATCGTGCAGGCCACCCCGGCCCTGCGCGAGCGCCTGTGCCAGGCCGGCACCTGCGATGACAAGGGCGTGCCGGTGCAGCTGCCGGCACCGACGGCCTTCGAGCGCAAGGCCGAGGCCAAGTGATCGTGCGGCAGGCCCGCCTCGACCGCGGCCGCTTCGCGCGGTCGCTGGTCCTGCTCGGCGTACTGGCCGGTTCCAGCGCGCTGGCGCAGGCGCCGGCCTGCAAGCTGCTGACCGACGAACACGGGTTGTGGCCGCTGCCCAACTGCGAGGTGGTCGATCACCGGCCGAAGATCAGCGCCGATGCGCTGAAGGACCTGAACTACGACGACCACGGCCTGGCCGTGGTGTATGCCGACCAGGGCTTCCACTACGTCGACCGCAAGGGCCGCAGCCTGCCTGTGCTGACCTGGGACAACGGCCCGGAAACACCGCAGGAAGGCCTGCTGCGCGGCCGCGTCGGCAACCGTGTCGGCTACTTCGACCTGACGTTCCGCCAGGTGGTGCCCGGCACCTACGATTTCGGGTGGCCGTTCCAGGATGGCGTGGCCGAGGTCTGCAACGGCTGTCGGCGCGGCACGCCGGATGCCGATGGCCACACGCCGATGGAAGGCGGGGAGTGGTTCCGCATCGACCGCGCGGGCCGTCGGGTGAAGTAGGTTTTTCGGCAGGGCTGCGCCCTGCACCTGCCGATGCAACGGCAACGGCCGAAGCAACAGCAACAGCAACAGCAACAGCGTGCATTCCGTGGGATGGCGGGGCGGCCGGCAACCACGGCGGTTGCTGTTGCTCCTGGTAGGTGTCGAGCTTGGTCGACACGATTTTTCTCTCAGATATCGAATTGAATCCGGGGTCAGATCCGTTTTCCGCAGGAAAACGGATCTGACCCCAAGAGCCATTCCGACAGTTCGCAGGAAACTGTCAAAGGCGGGATGGGTCCGGTTGCGGGAGTGTCCGCGGCATGGATGCCGCGGCCAAGCCCCCATGGGTGAGGGCGCTTTGCTTGCGAAGCACTGCTTCGCAAGCGCCCGAACGCACAGCCGCCAGCGGCTGGGCCGGCCTGGGGGTTTACGG
>NZ_JCAFTB010000004.1:0-384610 GCF_059369855.1 Stenotrophomonas sp. YJH_SMC_138 | reverse complement strand
GGCGAGATCGTCGCCTCGGTGCAGCGCGTGACCGACATCATGGCCGAGATCTCTGCGGCCTCGCAGGAACAGTCGGCGGGCATCGAGCAGGTCAACCAGACCGTGGTGCAGATGGACGAAACCACCCAGCAGAATGCTGCGTTGGTGGAAGAAGCCACTGCTGCGGCACGCGCAATGGAGGACCAGGCCGGCCAGCTGGCTGACGCCGTGGCGATCTTCCGCCTCGACAACCAGGTGTCCGCCGCAGTGAAGGCCGTGGCCGCGCGCGCGGAGCCGGCCCGTATCACCACCGTGGCACGCCCGCAGCCGACCAGCACGCCCGCTCCGGTCCGCCGCAGCAGCAACGCCAGCACCTTCGCCGCCAGCGACAGCGACTGGCAGGAATTCTGAGACCCACCCGCGGCGGCTGCGGCCGCCGCCTCTGCCGATGGACACGTCCCCCGTGCAAAGTCCTACCCCCATCGTCACCGGCCCGCGCGAATTCGAGTTCGCCGACCGCGATTTCCGCCGCGTCTGCGACCTGATCTACCAGCGGGTGGGCATCGCCCTCGCGCCGGCAAAGCGCGACATGGTCTATGGCCGCCTGTCGCGCCGCCTGCGCACGCTGGGCATGCGCAGCTTCCAGCAGTACCTGGACCATCTGGAGCAGGAAGATGGTGACGAATGGCAGGCGTTCACCAACGCGCTGACCACCAACCTGACCTCGTTCTTCCGCGAACCGCATCACTTCGACAAGCTGCGCGAGGAACTCCAACAGCGCTCCAGCCGCGCCCCACTGCTGCTGTGGTCGTGCGCGGCGTCCACCGGCGAAGAGCCCTACTCGATGGCGATCACCGCCTGCGAGGCCTTCGGCACGTTGAAGCCGCCGGTACGCATCATTGCCACCGACGTCGATACCCAGGTGCTGGCCACCGCCGGCCGCGGCGTCTACAACATCGATCGCGTCGCCAGCCTCGATCCGGACCTGCGCCGCCGCTACTTCCAGCGCGGCAGCGGCCCCAACGAAGGCCAGTGCCGCGTGCTGCCGGCGCTGCGCGAACTGATCGAGTTCCGCCCATTGAACCTGCTCGCCCCGCGCTACGACGTCGGCGGCCCGTTCGACGCGCTGTTCTGCCGCAACGTGATGATCTACTTCGACAAGCCGACCCAGCGCGCCATCCTCGGTCGCCTGGTCCAGCACCTGGCCGATGACGGCCTGCTCTACACCGGCCATTCGGAGAACTACCTGCACGCCGCCGACCTGATCCAGCCCTGCGGCCGCACCCTGTACCGCCGTGCGGCAAAGGCCGGCGCATGAATGCCTCGCTGCGTACCGACGATGTGATGCGCTACCAGGATGCGCGCTTCCAGACCATCGCCGCCAAGCTGCTGCCGACCCAGTACCTGGTGGTCGATGACACCACTGCGCTGACCACCACGCTGGGCTCCTGCGTGGCGGCCTGCCTGCGCGACCCGGTGCTGAAGATCGGCGGCATGAACCACTTCCTGCTGCCGGAGGGCAACGCCGGTGACGGCGCACCCGCACGCTACGGCAGCTATGCGATGGAACTGCTGATCAACGACATGCTCAAGCGGGGCGCCCACCGCAAGCGCATCGAAGCCAAGGTGTTCGGCGGCGCCAACGTGCTCAAGGGCTTCACCAGCAATCCAGTGGGCACCCGCAACGCCGAGTTCGTGCGCCAGTACCTGCAGGCCGAGCACATCCCGATCATCGCCGAGGACCTGTGCGGCATCCATCCGCGCAAGATCTGGTTCTTCGCCGACACCGGCCGCGTGGTGGTGCAGCGCCTGCCGCATGCGCATGAGGCCGAAGTGGCCGCCACCGAATCGGCGGTGCGTGCGCGCCTGTCCAAGGCGCCGGTCACCGGTGGCGTGGAGCTGTTCGAATGACCTTTACCGGCAACGCCCCCTGCCGGGTGCTGATCGTCGACGACTCTGCCGTCGTGCGCCAGATGCTCACCGAGATCCTGTCCAGCGATCCCGCCATCGACGTGGTCGGCACCGCCGCCGACCCGCTGCTGGCCCGTGAAAAGATCAAGCGACTGGCCCCGGACGTGATCACCCTGGACGTGGAAATGCCGCGCATGGACGGGCTGGCGTTCCTGGAAAACCTGATGCGCCTGCACCCGTTGCCGGTGGTGATGATCTCCTCGCTCACCGAGCGCGGCGCCGACACCACCCTGCAGGCACTGGCGCTGGGCGCCGTGGATTTTGTGTCCAAGCCGAAGTTGGACGTGGCCCGCGGCCTGCAGGGCTACGCCGACGAGATCATCGCCAAGGTCAAGATGGCGGCGCGCTCGCGGGTACGTCCGCTGGTGCGCGCTGCCGCGCCGAAGCTCATGCTGGACGCCGCGCCCGCGATACGCCCGGCCGCGCCGCAGTTCCGCACCACCGACCGACTGATCGCGATCGGTTCCTCGGCGGGCGGCACCGAAGCGCTGCGCGTGGTGCTGGAAGGCATGCCTGCCGACGCGCCCGCCGTGGTGATGACCCAGCATTTGCCGGCCAGCTTCAGCAGTGCCTTCGCCGAACGCCTGGACCGGCACTCGGCGATGGCCGTGCGCGAGGCCAGCGATGGCGAAGCGGTGCTGCCTGGCCATGCCTACCTGCCACCCGGCGGCAAGCACCTGCGGATCATCCGCGACGGTGCGCGCTGGCGCTGCCGCGTCGACGATGGCCCGGCAGTGAACCGCCACAAGCCCGCGGTGGACGTGCTGTTCCGTTCGGTCGCGCAGAACGCCGGTGGCAATGCGATCGGTGCCATCCTCACCGGCATGGGCGACGACGGCGCACGCGGCCTGCTGGAAATGCGCCAGGCCGGCGCGCCGACGCTGGTGCAGGACGAAGCCACCAGCGTGGTCTGGGGCATGCCCGGCGCCGCGTTCAAGCTGGGCGCGGCCGAGGAACAGGTGCCGCTGGAGCGGATCGCCGAGCGATTGCTCGCCCTCGCCCGCGGCTGACAGGCCCCTGTAGAGCCGAGCCCACGCTCGGCTGCTTTTCAGGCCCGCACCGGCAAGCCGCGCGTAGGCTCGGCTCTATTGAACTCCAGCGTTGCGCCGCGAGCGTCACATGCAACCCGTTCGACACGCCCGTAACATCACCACAGCTTGAACGACACCGGCACGCGGATCTCTCCGGGCACCGGCACACCGCCTTCGCTCGCCGGCAGGTACTGCCACTTGCGAGTCGCCGCCTGCGCGGCCTCGTCCAGCTCCGGCCAGCCAGTGCTCTGCAGTACGGTGGCACTGACCTACTGCCCGTCGGCAGCCACCTGCACCATCAGGATCGCTTCGCCCTCTTTCTCATCGCGAAAGGCCTGTGATGGATAGCGCGGCGGGTTGTTGTGCTTGGTCTCCATCACGATTGATGCCGGCACGTGCGCGGGGGCGAACGTTCTCGACAACCGCTTGCTGCGTCTCCTGCTGCGCCATGGCGCTGTGGGCCATCATCACCGTGGCCAGCACCACCGCACTGCCAACGCAGCGCCAGCAGCGGGAGCGGCTCCCTCTCAATCGATCCTGCGACACCCGTGTACTCCAAGAAACGAAGCGGCAAGTCTAGCCCGGTGCATAACGAAGAGCCCCCGGCTTTCACCGGGGGTTCTTCGTTTACATCATCAACCGATCAGCAGGATCAGGCAGCGACCGTCTTGGCCGCGTCCTGGTATTCCTCGATCTGGTCGAAGTCCATGTAGCGGTAGGTCTCCGCGCCGCTGGCGGCGATCACGCCCACATCGGCCATGTACTCTTCCTTGGTCGGGATGCGGCCCAGACAGCTCGGGAAGTCGCCCGGCGAAGCCCGAAACCCCAGTGGAAAACGTGCATTCATGAGCACCATGGCTCATGGAAGATCTCCACTTTCACTGCTGTATCAGCCTTTCCCGCTTGACGGCCCTCTTCCGCTCCCTGAGCAGCATAACCACACCGGGATAGACGTACTCCTTGATCGATCTGAGGTCACGGGTACAACCGGGAAAGTGATAAGCGATGGCGTCCGCCTTCAGGCCCGACATTTCCTGTTCAAGCCAACCTTCGATGATGCTGGTTACATCCCCTACCCGATCGGCAATACCCGGTGCAATATAAGGAACAACAAACGTGCATGCCAAACGGTGATCACCTTCGTCAAGCAGCAGGTGGCCTGCGTCCTTCCACGCTGCAGCCATCGCGCGGCGCATATGCACACGGCAATCGACCGCCTCTCGACCAATGGGCTGCCACGCTTGCTTGGCCTCTATCGCAAACTGGTTCCTGCCATTTGTCAAAAGCAGATCGACTCTGCCCGGACTGATTGAACCACTCTCCACCCGGCCATGTGGCGCGCTGTCCTCCATCAAGTTGGCGCGGACACGTGCCCGCTTACTACTGCTGAACTCCTCAATGGCCATCCAACGGCCGGAACTCACCCTCCACGCAGCGCCCGCAAGGCTGCTCAACGTCGCACGTTCGTTGTACCACCAGAGCGCATCGTTCGAGTTGCGCCGGCTATACGTGGTAAGAATTTCCATCCATGACTCGACGACTGGCTTCAGCTTGGTAGCTGACCTTCCCGCTCCATGGAATCCAGCCAAACCACTTATGTCCTTCATTGTCCGCTTCCCTGTTCCGGTGATGCATCTCAGTTCAACGGGACATGATCGCCAATCGCCTTGAAAAAATCGAGAAGAGCACAGCTATCCGGGGCAGTTATCCGGAACCTTTGTATCGACGAGTTGACGACAAAGCGCAGGAAATACCGCGCCAGGCTTCAATCAAGGAGGTATCGGCGATGAACCTACCCTTGGTCGTAATGCGATGTAGGAACGTCCTGTCAGCCATTTGAATCGCGCCAGGCTTCAGCGACTCCAATCAGTCATGGTCCGACTATCAGCTGGACGTGGATGCAGGCTCGCCAGAACGGTCCCGTCAAGCTTGATCAGCTCCAAGGTCTGATCTGTCTTCAACGTCTCAAACAGACCATCCGCTTGATGATGAATCGATAGAAATCCCTGTTCGAACAGCGTCGTTCCTGTGTCTGGGTCAAGAAAATTAACCGTAACATCACCGGCACTGTTTCGGTCACGCACGAAAACCAAGCCCTTCGAAACACTCACGTAGCCGTAGCGGGGTGCCAGCCTCCACCGCCCCGACTCATCCAGCAGACCCCAGCGACCCCGCAGTGAGAGGGCATAGACCCTTGTTCCATCCGCCAAAAACTCCGGTGAGGGATCATGCGGCGTGAAATCAGCCACCGCATTACCGCGCAGATCGAGTATGTGATACCCGGGGTCATATCCCAGTCGTTCGAATGCCGCGACCAGATTCGGACCCAATGTTTGTATCCGACGGTAGCGAGGAGGAATCAGCCAAGCACCCGTAGGATCTATTACACCCCATCCTCCATCGGCTTGGGCCAACAGCAGTTGGTCATCCAGTCCTGCCGCGGTTTGAAAAGGCGCAAGTCGGTAGTACAGGGAAGACGAGATGCTGCCGTCTTCCAGCATCATGAAACGCACCCCCGCTTCGCCGGGCCTTTGATACTCGACGATCCTGCGGTTCAACGGATGCAGGCCTGCAGCGCGTTGCAGGGAGCGCAGCGCCCCATCCAGACCTACAACGTATTCATCATCTTCCGAACTGAAAATTACATAGCCTACTCGTTCAGCGAACTTATCTGTTTTCATACAGTGGCCTGCAGGCGTGGGAAACATCCTGCCCGCGCGCGTTACAATTTCTCCGAAAGTGCCCTGTCCACAAAAAACCCCCGGCTTTCACCGGGGGTTCTTCATTTCAACGAGATGCCGGCCAGCGGCCGGCACTACCGCATCAGGCAGCGACCGTCTTGGCCACGTCCTGGTATTCCTCGATCTGGTCGAAGTTCATGTAGCGGTAGATCTCCGCGCCATTGGCGTTGATCACGCCGATGTCCGCCATGTACTCCTCCTTGGTCGGGATGCGGCCCAGGCGCGAGCAGATCGCCGCCAGTTCCGCCGAACCCAGGTACACGTTGGTGTTGCGGCCCAGGCGGTTCGGGAAGTTGCGGGTCGAGGTCGACATCGCGGTGGAGCCTTCGCGGATCTGCGCCTGGTTGCCCATGCACAGCGAGCAGCCCGGCATTTCCATGCGCGCGCCGGTAGCGCCGAAGGTGCCGTACACGCCTTCCTTGGTCAGCTCCGAAGCATCCATCTTGGTCGGCGGGGCCACCCACAGGCGGGTCGGCAGGTCACGCTTGCCTTCCAGCAGCTTGGCAGCGGCGCGGAAGTGACCGATGTTGGTCATGCACGAACCGATGAACACTTCGTCGATCTTGGCGCCGGCCACTTCGGACAGGGTCTTCACGTCGTCCGGGTCGTTCGGGCAGGCCACGATCGGCTCGTGGATGTCGGCCAGGTCGATCTCGATGACGGCGGCGTATTCGGCGTCGGCATCCGGCTCCAGCAGCTGCGGGTTGGCCAGCCAAGCTTCCATCTTCTCGATGCGACGCTGCAGCGAACGCGGGTCCTGGTAACCCTCGGCAATCATCCACTTCAGCAGGGTGATGTTGCTGGTCAGGTACTCGATGATCGGTTCCTTGTTCAGGCGCACCGAGCAACCGGCCGCCGAACGCTCGGCCGAGGCATCGGACAGTTCGAACGCCTGCTCGACCTTCAGCTCCGGCAGGCCTTCGATTTCCAGGATGCGACCGGAGAAGATGTTCTTCTTGCCAGCCTTGGCCACGGTCAGCAGGCCCGACTTGATCGCGTACAGCGGGATCGCGTTGACCAGGTCACGCAGGGTCACGCCCGGCTGCATCTTGCCCTTGAAGCGCACCAGCACCGACTCCGGCATGTCCAGCGGCATCACGCCGGTGGCCGCGGCGAAGGCGACCAGGCCCGAACCGGCCGGGAACGAAATACCCACCGGGAAACGGGTGTGCGAGTCACCACCGGTGCCGACGGTGTCCGGCAGCAGCATGCGGTTGAGCCAGCTGTGGATCACGCCGTCGCCCGGGCGCAGCGAAACGCCGCCACGGGTGGAGATGAACTCCGGCAGGGTGTGGTGGGTCTTCACGTCCACCGGCTTCGGGTACGCGGCGGTATGGCAGAACGACTGCATCACCAGGTCGGCCGAGAAGCCCAGGCAGGCCAGGTCCTTCAGCTCGTCGCGGGTCATCGGGCCGGTGGTGTCCTGCGAGCCCACCGAGGTCATCTTCGGTTCGCAGTAGGTGCCCGGGCGCATGCCCTGGCCTTCCGGCAGGCCACAGGCGCGGCCGACCATCTTCTGCGCCAGCGAGAAGCCCTTGCCGGTGTCGACCGGCTGCACCGGCAGGCGGAACAGATCGGTCGGGGCCAGGCCCAGCGCTTCGCGCGCCTTGCCGGTCAGGCCACGGCCGATGATCAGCGGAATGCGGCCACCGGCACGCACTTCGTCGAACAGCACGTCGGACTTGACCTGGAACTCGGCGATCACTTCACCGTTCTTCAGCGCCTTGCCTTCATACGGACGCAGCTCGACCACATCGCCGTGTTCCATCTTCGACACGTCCAGCTCGATCGGCAGCGCGCCGGCATCTTCCATGGTGTTGTAGAAGATCGGGGCGATCTTCGAACCCAGGCAGACGCCACCGGCGCGCTTGTTCGGGATGAACGGAATGTCGTCGCCGGTCCACCACAGCACGCTGTTGGTGGCCGACTTGCGCGAGGAACCGGTGCCGACCACGTCGCCGACGTAGGCGACCAGATGGCCCTTGTCCTTCAGGTCGAGGATCTGCTGGATCGGGCCGCGCTTGCCGTCTTCTTCCGGGGTGAACGGCGCGTCGTCGCGCTTGTTCTTCAGCATCGCCAGGGCGTGCATCGGAATGTCCGGGCGGGTGGTCGCGTCCGGTGCCGGCGACAGGTCGTCGGTGTTGGTCTCGCCCGGCACCTTGAACACGGTGACGGTCAGGCTCTGCGGCACTTCCGGATTGCTGGTGAACCACTCGGCATCGGCCCAGCTCTGCAGCACGGCCTGGGCGTTGGCGTTGCCGGCCTTGGCCTTTTCCTGCACGTCATGGAACGCATCGAACACCAGCAGGGTCTTCTTCAGGCCGTTGGCGGCGATGGTGCCGACGCTGGCGTCGTCCAGCAACTGCACCAGCGGGGCCACGTTGTAACCGCCGAGCATGGTGCCCAGCAGTTCGGTGGCGCGCTCGCGGCTGATCAGCGGGTTCTGCTCGCTGCCCAGGGCGATCGCCGCCAGGTACGAGGCCTTGACCTTGGCCGCGTCATCGACACCGGCCGGCACGCGATGGGTCAGCAGGTCGAGCAGGAACTCGGCCTCGCCCTGCGGCGGGTTCTTCAGCAGTTCGATGACATCGGCCGTCTGCTGCGCGCTCAGCGGCAGCGGCGGGATGCCAAGCGCAGCGCGCTCGGCGACGTGGTGGCGGTAGGCTTCCAACATGACAACTCCCGGGTAATGCGTAGGTTGAAATAACAAAGTGGGCTCAGGCGTGCGGCACGATCAGCTTCAGGCCCTTGAAGTAGTCGCGGTAAAACGTGTCGTTCCAGGTGATCAGGCCGTCACACTGCAGCAGTGCGTGGGCGCCGACCATGAATTCGTCCAGGCTGCGGCGGCTGCCGCCGCGCTGGCGATGACGGCGGTGCATCTCGCCGGCGCGCAGCGCCGACTTGGCTTCCATCGGGTTGAAGTGCACGCCCATTTCTTCCAGCGCTTCGAGCACCTCGGCGCCGCCGCGCAGCGATGCGCAGACCTCGGCCAGGGTCGCGCCACAGACCACCACGCGGCCACCGACCAGGCTCTGCCGGAGGATGGCTTCCACGGCATCGGCCTGCGGACCATTGCTGAGCAGCTCGACCAGCACCGGTGAATCGACGGCGATCATCACGGCTTATTCCTCGTCACGCACCGCGCGTACCGCTGCGTCGGACGATTCGAAGCCGTCCAGCGCAAACTTGCCGCGCGCCCGTGAAATCGCATCGTCAACACTCTTGCGCAGGATGATGCGGCTGCCGTCCAGCTCGACCTTCAGCAGCGTGCCCTTGGTCAGGCCGAGGGCATCACGCACCGCCTTGGGCAGGGTGATCTGTCCGCGTTCTGCAACAGTGGCTTCCATCGGTAGGCCCTCCAGAGTATGCACAAATTATACATACTTCCCCGGGCATACTTCCACCCTGAACAGGACCGGCGCCCCGCCAGCCCTTGCCTCGCAAAGGATCGGCCACAAACGTGACATACGCCATACACCTTCCCCTGTAGTCTGGAACCGATGCCGCAGGCCGGGACCCGGCCCGGATGAATCCATTCAGTCTGAGGTTCATACTGGGACGACCGGGGCCGTCAGGCCCGCGGCGACCGCAAGCAGGCCCGCCCATGCGCGGGCCACTGCAAGCCATCCGCAAGAAGGAGTTACCCCGCATGAGCGATTCGTTCTCCACCCGCAGCCAGCTGAACGTCGGCGGCAAGACCTACGACTACTTCAGCCTGCCCACGCTGGGCCAGCGCTTCGATATCTCCCACCTGCCCTACTCGATGAAGATCCTGCTGGAGAACCTGCTCCGGCACGAGGACGGCGGTATCACCGTCGGCAAGGACCACATCGAAGCCGTGGCCCGCTGGAACCCGGCGGCCGAGCCGGACACCGAGATCGCCTTCATGCCGGCGCGCGTGGTCCTGCAGGACTTCACCGGCGTGCCCTGCGTGGTCGACCTGGCCGCGATGCGCGACGCGGTCGTCAAGCTGGGCGGCTCGCCGGAGCAGATCAACCCGCAGATCCCCTCCGAACTGGTCATCGACCACTCGGTGCAGGTCGATGTGTTCGGCAAGCCGGACGCGCTGGACCTCAACGGCAAGATCGAATTCCAGCGCAACCAGGAACGCTACGGCTTCCTGCGCTGGGGCCAGAAGGCCTTCGACAACTTCAAGGTGGTGCCGCCGAACACCGGCATCGTCCACCAGGTGAACCTGGAGAACCTGGCCCGCGTAGTGATGACCGCCGACAAGGACGGCAAGGCGATCGCCTACCCCGATACCGTGTTCGGTACCGACAGCCACACCACCATGATCAACGGCATCGGCGTGCTTGGCTGGGGCGTGGGCGGCATCGAAGCCGAGGCCGCCATGCTCGGCCAACCGTCGTCGATGCTGATTCCGCAGGTGGTCGGCTTCAAGCTGACCGGCAAGCTGCCCGAGGGTGCCACCGCTACGGACCTGGTGCTGACCGTCACCCAGATGCTGCGCAAGCTGGGCGTCGTCGGCAAGTTCGTCGAGTTCTACGGTGACGGCCTGCAGCACCTGCCGCTGGCCGACCGTGCCACCATCGGCAACATGGCCCCGGAGTACGGCGCCACCTGCGGCATCTTCCCGATCGACGCCGAATCGCTGAACTACCTGCGCCTGTCCGGCCGCAGCGAAGAGCAGATCGACCTGGTCGAAGCCTATGCCAAGGCACAGGGCCTGTGGCACGAACCGGGCAGCCCGCATGCCCAGTACAGCACCACGCTGGAACTGGACATGGGCACGGTGAAGCCGTCGCTGGCCGGCCCGAAGCGTCCGCAGGACCGCGTGCTGCTGGAGGACGTGCAGAAGAACTACCGCGAAGCACTGGTTGGCATGACCAGCAACCGCGACAAGCGCAGTGATGATGTTTCCTCGTTCGTCAATGAGGGCGGCGGCGCGGCGGTCGGCAACGAGCAGCTGGCCAAGGGCTTCGCCGACATCGAGATCGAAGGCCGCAAGGTGCGGCTGAAGGATGGCGCGGTGGTCATCGCCGCCATCACCTCCTGCACCAACACCTCCAACCCGGCGGTGATGATCGGTGCCGGCCTGCTGGCCCGCAATGCGGCCGCCAAGGGCCTGAACCGCCAGCCGTGGGTGAAGACCTCGCTCGGGCCGGGCTCGCGCGTGGTCACGGACTACCTGGAAAAGGCCGGCGTGCTGAAGGAGCTGGAGAAGATCGGCTTCTACGTGGTCGGCTACGGCTGCACCACCTGCATCGGCAACTCCGGCCCGCTGCCGACCGAAGTCAGCGCCGGCATCGCCACCGGCGACCTGGTGGTCACCTCGGTGCTGTCGGGCAACCGCAACTTCGAGGGTCGCGTGCACCCCGAAGTGAAGATGAACTACCTGGCCAGCCCGCCGCTGGTGGTGGCCTATGCCATCGCCGGCACCACCGACATCGACCTGACCACCCAGCCGCTGGGCACCGGCAGCGATGGCCAGCCGGTGTTCCTGCGCGACATCTGGCCGAGCAACAAGGAAATCGGCGATGTCATCGCCGCCACCATCGGCCCGGAGATGTTCAAGCAGAACTACGCCGACGTGTTCAAGGGCGACACCCGCTGGAACACCATCGCCTCGCCGGACGGCAACCTGTACGCGTGGAGCGGTGCCTCCACCTACATCAAGAACCCGCCGTACTTCGATGGCATGACCATGCAGACCGGCAGCATCGACGACGTGCACGGCGCACGCGTGATGGGCCTGTTCGGCGATTCGATCACCACCGACCACATCTCCCCGGCCGGCAACATCAAGAAGGACTCGCCGGCGGGCCGCTTCCTGCAGGAACGCGGCGTGCAGCCGGCCGACTTCAACAGCTACGGCAGCCGCCGCGGCAACGATGACGTGATGGTCCGCGGCACCTTCGCCAACATCCGCATCAAGAACCTGATGTTCGGTGGCGAGGAAGGCGGCAACACCCTGTACTACCCCGCCGGTGGTGGCCAGCCGGAGAAGCTGGCGATCTACGATGCGGCCATGAAGTACAAGGCCGACAAGGTGCCGCTGGTGGTGCTGGCCGGCAAGGAATACGGCACCGGTTCGTCGCGCGACTGGGCGGCCAAGGGCACCCTGCTGCTGGGGGTGAAGGCGGTCATCGCCGAAAGCTTCGAGCGCATCCACCGCTCCAACCTGGTCGGCATGGGCGTGCTGCCGCTGCAGTTCCGCAACGGCGAGAACGCGCAGAGCCTGGGCCTGGACGGCTCGGAAGTGATCGACATCACCGGCCTGCAGGACGGTGCCAGCAAGCGCGCCACGGTCACCGCGACCAAGGCCGATGGCACGAAGAAGACCTTCGAGGTCTCGGTGATGCTGCTGACCCCGAAGGAAGTCGAGTACTTCCGTCATGGCGGCCTGCTGCAGTACGTGCTGCGCCAGCTGGCAGCCAAGTAACGGAAAAGGGCCGGATCCTTGCGGGTCCGGCCCTTTCCGTCTGCGATGCCCCCCTGTAGAGCCGAGCCTGCGCTCGGCTGCTTCTGCGCCAACAGCAGCCGAGCATGGGCTCGGCTCTACAGACGCGCTCAGCGGCGGGGTGCGTCCGGGTCGGTGCGCAGCGCCTTCAGCAGGCCCCACATGTAGAACGCCAGGGTGAACGAGAACGGCAGGCCACACAGCACCACCGCCGTCTGCATCGCACTGAAATTGCCGGCCAGCAGCAGGCCGACGCTGGCCACGGTAATGCCGGCCGCCCAGAACACGCGCAGCCAGATCGGCGCGTCATGGCCGTCTTCCACACCATCGTCAACGCGACGGGTGCACAGGTTGGCGATCATCAGCGTGCCCGAGTCGACCGGGGTCAGGAACAGCACGAAGCCGATCACCACTGCGGCACCGGCCACGTACGGCGCGCCGGGCAGGTATTCCAGCAACTTGAACAGCGTCATCGCCGCATCGTGCTGGGCCACCTCACCCAGGATCGCCTGGCCGTGGTTGAGCACCAGGTCGATGGCGGTGTTGCCGAAGATCGACAGCCAGGCCAGGGTGAAGCCGAGCGGGATCAGCAGCACGCCCATGATCACTTCGCGGATGGTGCGGCCGCGCGAGATGCGCGCCACGAAAAGGCCGACGAACGGCGCCCAGGCGATCCACCAGGCCCAGTAGAACAGCGTCCACGAGCCCATCCACTCACGGCCCTTCGGGTCGTTGAGGTACATGTCGAAGCTCTTGCGCACGAACGCGCCGAGGTAATCGCCGGTGTTCTGGATCAGGCCGTCGAACAGGTGCAGGGTCGGGCCGGTGACCAGCACGAACAGCAGCAGGCCACACAGCAGGCGCACGTTGAGGTTGGACAGCCAGGCAATGCCCTTTTCCACACCGGCGACCACGCCGATGGTGGCCACCACCATCATCACCAGCACGATGGCCACCAGCACCTGCGGCGTATCCGGGATGTGGAACAGGTAGACCAGGCCGGACTGCACCACCAGCGCGCCGATGCCGAGGTTGGTCACCATCGAGATCAGCGTGGCCAGGATGCCGAAACCATCGACCATGTCGCCGATGCGGCCGTGGATGCGCTCACCGAAGATCGGGTACAGCGCCGAACGCAGCGCCAGCGGCAGGTCGCGGCGGTACGCGAAGTAGCCCAGCGCCACGCCGACCAGCGCGTACAGCGCCCAGCCGTGCAGGCCCCAGTGCAGGAAGGTCAGCACCATCGCTTCGCGGCCGGCGGCCACGGTCCCGCCGGGTTGCCCGGGCGGATGCAGGAAATGGTCCAGCGGCTCGTAGGCACCGTAGTACAGCAGCGCGATGCCGATGCCGGCCGAGAACAGCATCGAGACCCAGGCAACGTAGCCAAACGCCGGTGACTCCTCGTTGTGGCCCAGGCGGATGCGGCCATACGGCGAGAACGCCAGCCACAGCACGAAGCCCAGGCACAGCACGATCAGCAGCATGTACCACCAGCCGAACGCGGCCGACACCTCGGCCTGCGCCCATTGCAGCCAGTGCTCGCTGCCTTCGGGATAGAGAACGGTGAGCAGCCCGAGGATGCCGATCGACACCGAGGAGCTGAGAAAGACAAAACGGTTCAAGCGCAGGGGCGAACGCTTGGGATGAGCCAGGGAAGACATGGGATCGTCTCATCAGTCCGGGGGAGCACATGGGCGGGGCCGGACCGGTAAACCGGGCCCATGGCGTGGGGCGCGAGCGCATCCTAGGGTTTATTGATTGAACGTTCAATCAATAAAAAGCATAATGGCGGGCAGCCGATCCTTCGGGTCGCAATCCATGGAGAGACAATGCCGAAGAAAGGCGTGGAACCGGTACGGCGCGAACAGCTGATCCGGGCCACTTTCCAGACCATCGACGAGATCGGCATGGCCGACGCGACCGTCGCCACCATCGCGAAGAAGGCAGGGCTGTCCAGCGGCATCGTCGCCCACTACTTTGGCGACAAGGACGGCCTGCTCAATGCTGCAATGCGGCAGATCCTGCGCGAACTGAAGGACGCCGTCGCCCGCTACCGCTCCGAGGCCAGCGATGACCCCCGCGAGCAGTTGCGTGCCATCGTCGATGGCAACTTCGACGACAGCCAGATCAACGGTACCGCAATGCGCGTCTGGCTCACGTTCTGGGCCGCCAGCATGCACCAGCCGGAACTGGCCCGGCTGCAGCGCGCCAACGACCAGCGCCTGTTCTCCAACCTGTGCCACCAGTTCAACCGCCTGCTGCCCCACCCGCAGGCCCGCCTGGCCGCCCGTGGCCTGGCCGCGATGATCGACGGCCTGTGGCTGCGTGGCAGCCTGGTCGGCGGCCAGTTCAACGCCGACAAGTCGCGGCGCATCGCCTACGGCTACATCGACTTCCAGTTGCAGGCTGCCGCGCTATAAGCGCTTCAGCACCCGCCCCCTTCCAAGGAGTACGCCCCATGACCACCCTGCCCGTCCAACAGCTCTACATCCACGGCCAGCGCGTCGATGCCACCAGCGGCAAGACCTTCAAGACCGTCAACCCGGCCACCGGTGAGGTGATCGCCGAAGTGCAGGTTGCCAGCCAGGCCGACGTCGAGCGCGCCGTGCAGAGCGCGGCCGAAGGCCAGAAGGTGTGGGCCGCGATGACGGCCATGGAGCGCTCGCGCATCCTGCGCCGCGCCGTCGAGCTCCTGCGCGAGCGCAACGACGAACTGGCCCACCTGGAAACCCTGGACACCGGCAAGGCGCTGGCCGAGACCACCACCGTGGACATCGTCACCGGCGCCGACGTGGTCGAGTACTACGCTGGCCTGGCCACCGCCATCGAAGGCATCCAGCTGCCGCTGCGCGAATCGAGCTTCTTCTACACCCGCCGCGAACCGCTGGGCGTGGTGGCCGGCATCGGCGCCTGGAACTACCCGATCCAGATCGCCATGTGGAAGTCGGCCCCGGCCCTCGCCGCCGGCAATGCGATGGTGTTCAAGCCGTCCGAAGTGACCCCGTTGACCGCGATCCGGCTGGCCGAGATCTACACCGAAGCCGGCGTGCCGGCCGGCGTGTTCAACGTCGTGCAGGGCCCGGGCCGCGAGATCGGGCAGTGGCTGACCGAGCACCCGGTGATCGAGAAGATTTCCTTCACCGGCGGCGTCGCCACCGGCAAGAAGGTCATGGCCAGCGCGGCGTCCTCGTCGCTGAAGGAAGTGACCATGGAGCTGGGCGGCAAGTCGCCGCTGGTGATCTGCGATGACGCCGATCTGGACCGCGCCGCCGACATCGCGGTGATGGCCAACTTCTTCAGCTCCGGCCAGGTCTGCACCAACGGCACCCGCGTGTTCGTGCCGCGCAGCATGCTGGCCGCGTTCGAGGCCGCCGTTGTCGAGCGCGTCAAGCGCATCCGCATCGGCGACCCGATGGCCGCCGAGACCAACTTCGGCCCGCTGACCAGCTTCCCGCACATGGAAAACGTGCTGCGCTACATCGAAAGCGGCAAGGCCGAAGGCGCCCGCCTGCTGACCGGCGGCGGCCGTGCCACCGAAGGCGCGCTGGCCAATGGCGCGTACGTGCTGCCGACCGTGTTCTCCGACTGCCGCGATGACATGACGATTGTCCGGGAAGAGATCTTCGGGCCGGTGATGAGCATCCTCGCCTACGACGACGAAGACGAAGTGGTGCGTCGTGCCAACGACACCACCTTCGGCCTCGCCGCCGGCGTGGTCAGCAAGGACGTCAGCCGCGCCCACCGCATCATCCACCGCCTGGAAGCCGGCATCTGCTGGATCAACACCTGGGGCGAATCGCCGGCCGAAATGCCCGTCGGTGGCTACAAGGAATCCGGCGTCGGCCGCGAGAACGGCATCTCGACCCTCGGCCACTACACCCGCATCAAGTCGGTGCAGGTCGAGCTGGGCGACTACGCCAGCGTGTTCTGACCGGCGCGCCGCCAGCACGCCCCATCGTCCGGCCACCGCGCCGATCCGACATCCCGCCGGGACGCCTGCATGCAGCGCGCCCCGGCCTGCAGGAGACACCCATGAGCACCCACAACGAGTACGACTACATCATCATCGGCGCCGGTTCGGCCGGCAACGTGCTGGCTACCCGCCTCACCGAAGATGCCGATGTCAGTGTGCTGCTGCTGGAAGCCGGTGGCCCGGACTACCGGCTCGACTTCCGTACCCAGATGCCGGCGGCACTGGCCTTCCCACTGCAGGGCAAGCGCTACAACTGGGCGTACAAGACCGATCCCGAGCCCTTCATGAACAACCGCCGCATGGACTGCGGCCGCGGCAAGGGCCTGGGCGGCTCGTCGCTGATCAACGGCATGTGCTACATCCGCGGCAACGCGATGGACTATGACAACTGGGCCAGCATGCCGGGCCTGGAAGACTGGACCTACCTGGACTGCCTGCCCTACTTCCGCAAGGCCGAAACCCGTGATATCGGCCCCAATGACTACCACGGTGGCGACGGCCCGCTGCGCGTTACCACGCCGAAGGCCGGCAACAACGAGCTGTTCGCTGCGATGGTCGAAGCCGGCGTGCAGGCCGGCTACCCGCGCACCGACGACCTCAACGGCTACCAGCAGGAAGGTTTCGGCCCGATGGACCGCACGGTGACCCCGAAGGGCCGTCGTTCCAGCACCGCCCGCGGCTACCTGGACCTGGCCAAGCCGCGCCCGAACCTGACCATCGTCACCCACGCGCTGACCGACCGCATTCTGTTCTCGGGCAAGCGCGCCGTGGGCGTGCAGTGGCTGCACAGCGACCAGCCGCAGCGCGCCACCGCCCGCCGCGAAGTGCTGCTGTGCGGCGGTGCCATCGCCTCGCCGCAGATCCTGCAGCGCTCGGGCGTCGGCCCGGCCGACCTGCTGCGCAGCCTGGACATCGACCTGGTGCACCACCTGCCGGGCGTCGGCGCCAACCTGCAGGACCACCTCGAGATGTACCTGCAGTACGAGTGCAAGAAGCCGGTGTCGCTGGCGCCGGCACTGAAGCTGTACAACCAGCCGGCGATCGGTGCCGAGTGGCTGTTCCTGGGCACCGGCATCGGCGCCAGCAACCAGTTCGAGGCCGGTGGCTTCATCCGCAGCGACGCCGAATTCGACTGGCCGAACCTGCAGTACCACTTCCTGCCGGTGGCGATCAATTACAACGGCTCCAACCCGATCAAGGCGCACAGCTTCCAGATGCACGTCGGTTCGATGCGCTCACCCAGCCGCGGCCGCATCCACGTGCGCTCGAAGGACCCGCGCGAACATCCGAGCATCCTGTTCAACTACATGTCGCACGACCAGGACTGGCGCGAGTTCCGTGCGGCGATCCGCATCACCCGCGAGATCTTCGCGCAGCCGGCACTGGCCCCGTACAGCGGCCGCGAGATCTCGCCGGGAAGCGCGCTGCAGACCGACGCGCAGATCGATGCGTTCGTGCGCGAGCACGCCGAGACTGCCTATCACCCGTCGTGCTCGAACAAGATGGGCCATGCCGACGATCCGATGGCGGTGGTCGATGGCCAGGGCCGCGTGCACGGGCTGGAAGGCCTGCGCATCGTCGATGCCTCGATCATGCCGCAGGTGGTGACCGGCAACCTCAACGCGCCGACCATCATGATGGCCGAGAAGCTGGCCGACGTGATCCGCGGCCGCACCCCGCTCGCCCGTAGCACCGCGCCGTACTACAAGGCCAACGGCGCACCCGTTCGCAAGCAGGGTTGACGCAGCCGGCCCGTTTGGGGCCACGGTAGTGCCGGCCGCTGGCCGGCATCCATCGTATGGTCCGTCCAGCGCAGATGCCGGCCAGCGGCCGGCACTACCCAGCAAGGAGGCTCTTCGGGGCCTCTTCGCGTTTTCCCTACGGCGGGGTATGCTGCAATGACCGGCCGTTGTCGATACGCTCAGGGCCGGACCTAATACATCACGATTCCTGGAGGGGGAATATGAGTCTGGATCGTCCCTGGCTGCAGAGCTATCCGAAAGGCGTTCCCGCCGAGATCGACGTCAACGAGTTCCATTCGGTAGCTTCGGTCTTCGACGCTTCCGTCGCGAAATTCCGCGACCGTCCCGCCTACTCCAGCTTCGGCAAGGTCCTCACCTACGGCGAGACCGACGCGCTGGTCGAACAGTTCGCGGCCTACCTGCTCGGTGAGCTCAAGCTCAAGAAGGGTGACCGCGTCGCCCTGATGATGCCCAACTGCCTGCAGTACCCGGTGGCCACCTTCGGCGTGCTGCGCGCCGGCCTGACCGTGGTCAACGTCAACCCGCTGTACACCGCCCGCGAGCTCAAGCACCAGCTGGTCGATGCCGGCGTGACCGCGCTGGTGGTGGTCGACAACTTCGGCGACACCGTCGAGCAGGTCATCGCCGATACGCCGGTCAAGCATGTGGTCACCACCGGCCTGGGCGACCTGCTCGGCGCCAAGGGCGTGATCGTCAACTTCGTGCTGAAGTACATCAAGAAGATGGTGCCCAACTACCATCTCAAGGGCGCGGTGCGCTTCCGCCAGGCGCTCAAGCTCGGCAGCCGCCACAGCCTGCCCAAGGTCGAGATCGACCACGACGACATCGCGTTCCTGCAGTACACCGGCGGCACCACCGGCGTGGCCAAGGGCGCGATGCTGACCAACCGCAACCTGATCGCCAACATGCAGCAGGCCTCGGCCTGGATCAGTGCGTCCGGCATCGAGATGGGCAAGGAGTGGATCATCACCGCCCTGCCGCTGTACCACATCTTCGCGCTGACCGCGAACGGCCTGGTCTTCATGAAGTTCGGTGGCTGCAATCACCTGATCACCAACCCGCGCGACATGAAGGGCTTCGTCAAGGAGCTCAAGTCGGTGCGTTTCACCGCCATCACCGGCGTCAACACGCTGTTCAACGGCCTGCTCAACACCCCCGGTTTCGACACGGTCGACTTCTCCTCGCTGAAGGTCACCCTGGGCGGCGGCATGGCGGTGCAGCGCGCCGTCGCCGAGCGCTGGAAGAAGGTTACCGGCGTGACCCTGGTCGAGGCCTATGGCCTGACCGAGACCTCGCCGGCAGCCTGCATCAACCCGCTTACCCTGACCGAGTACAACGGCTCGATCGGCCTGCCGATCCCCTCCACCGATGCCTGCATCAAGGATGACAACAGTGCCATCCTGCCGCTGGGCGAGGTCGGCGAGCTCTGCATCAAGGGCCCGCAGGTGATGAAGGGCTACTGGCAGCGCCCGGAGGAAACGGCCAAGGCCATCGACGCGGACGGCTGGCTGCATACCGGCGACATGGCCAAGATGGACGAACACGGCTTCTTCTACATCGTCGACCGCAAGAAGGACATGATCCTGGTGTCCGGCTTCAACGTGTACCCGAACGAAGTCGAGGACGTGATCGCGATGATGCCGGGCGTGCTGGAAGTGGCCGCGGTCGGCGTCCCGGACGACAAGTCCGGCGAGGTGGTGAAGGTGGTCATCGTGAAGAAGGACCCGAACCTGACCGCCGAAATGGTCAAGGAGCATGCCCGGGCCAACCTGACCGGCTACAAGCACCCCAAAATCGTTGAATTCCGAAAGGAGCTGCCGAAGACCAACGTCGGCAAGATCCTCCGTCGCGAACTCCGCGATACGCCCGCCCAGTAAGGGTTTGCGGCAATCTGGACAGTGCAGGGCCCGGGGCGGAAACGTCCCGGGCCCTTTCGCATGCGACGCCGCTGAGGCGGTGTAGCATCGCCGCGTGTGTGGACCGTTCGGCCCGCCGGCCACCCACCTGACACTGCGGGCCGCATGCCGAGGACCCTTCCATGAGTACCATCGAAAAGCTGCCTTCAAGCGGCTCACCGTTCGCCACCATCCGTACCGAAGACAGCGCCGATGGCGCTGCCCACTGGCTGTTCATGCACGCCGATGCCGCCACCGGGATCCGCCCCTGCTGCCGCAAGGACATGCTCGACGAAATGTGGAGCTACATGGCGGCCATCACCCGCAGCCCTGCCGAACGCCACAACGGGACATTGCGGCATTTCGTGCTGGCCTCCGATGCCGTCGCCTACAACCTGGGCGGCGACCTGGACCTGTTCACCCGCCTGATCCGCGAAGGCAACCGCGACCTCCTGCTGAACTACGCCCAGCGCTGCGTGGAGGGCGTGCACCACCTGCATACCGGGTTCGGTGGCGACGTCCGTTCGATCGCGCTGATCCAGGGTGACGCCCTCGGCGGCGGCCTGGAAATGGCCCTGGCCTGCCACACCATCGTCGCCGAGGAAGGCAGCGGACTGGGCCTGCCGGAGGTGCTGTTCGGCCTGTTCCCGGGCATGGGTGCGTACTCCTTCCTGTGCCGGCGCGTGCCCCCCCATCTGGCCGAGAAGATCATCCTCGACGGCCGGGTCTACAGTGCCGAGGAGATGCATGCCATGGGCGTGGTCGACGTGCTGGTGAAGAAGGGCGAAGGCCGGGCGGCGGTCGAGGAACTGATCCGCCAGCAGCAGCGCACGCCGCAGTCCTATCTGGCGATGAATGCCGCACGCGCCATCGCCCAGCCGGTCAGCTACGACGAACTGCTGGAGATCACCAAGGTATGGGTCGATTCCGCCCTTGCACTCGGCGACCGCTCGCTGCGCACCATGGATCGCCTGATCAAGGCCCAGACCCGTCGCGCCAGTCTCGACGCGGCCTGATTCCTCCCCTCCCCCAGGATGGGTTCAAGCCCGGCTGGCCACCGGGCTTTTTTTGGGTCCACGCCACGCCTCAGCGCGCTTCACCATCATCGGCGGCGCCGCGCATGCGGCGTTCGGCCCGCGCGTCCAGCGCGCGCCGGCCTTCCTTGATCGCCTCCTGCAGGATGCCCAGGCGCGGACGCCATTCGGTCTTGAGCTGCCAGTCGGCCATCCGCATCAGCTCGCCGGCACGGTTGGACGCGCGCATCAGGCCGAGGTTGCTGGCCACGCCCTTGATCGCGTGGGATTGTTCGCGGAACACATCCCACTGCGTGGCCTCGCCGGCCTGCTCGGCCTTGCCCATGCAGCTCGCCACGTCCTCCAGGCACTGGCGGATGAACTCACGTTCGAAGCCCTCGCCCATGCCCAGCGAAGCCAGTTCGTCCAGCACGCTGCTGTCGAGCACGCCATCCTGCAGCGGCGCCGCCGGTCGCACCACCGGTGGGGCCATGGTCTTCAGCTGGGCATTGCTGGCGATCTCGGCCAGCGTATCGAGCAGGCGCACCGCAACGACGGGCTTGGCCAGGAAGGCATGTGCGCCGGCCTGGGTACAGCGCTGGATCGCCTCGGGCGTTACATCCGCACTGAGTACCAGTACCGGCGTGCGCGGACCGCCGCCGGCCTGCATCACCCGCAGTTCCTTGAGCATGTCCAGCCCGCTCATGCCCGGCATGTGCAGATCGACGATGACCGCGTCGAACTCGCTGTCGGCCAGCGCATCCAGCACCGCCTCACCGCCGTCCACGCACAGCACGCGATGGCCGGCCTTCTGCAGCAGGCGCTGCAGGACCATGCGGTTGGCCTCGTGGTCGTCGGCCACCAGGATCTGCATGCTGCGCACGCGGGCGCGATGGCGCAGGAACGGATCGGCAAAAGCGATCACGTTGCCGCCCGGGCCCGCGTCTTCGTCGCCGCTCAGGCTCGGCACCGCGCCCGGCACCTGCGGCTGCGGCGGCGCGAACGGCAGCTCGACCCAGAAGTGGCTGCCGCGCGGCGGGTTTTCCAGATAGCCGATGTCACCGTCCATCGCCTCGACCAGGCCCTTGGCGATGGTCGTGCCCAGCCCCGTCCCCTCGTGGCGGCGCGCCATGCTGACATCGGCCTGCTCGAACGCGTCGAACAGCCGTGCACGCATGGCAGGTGGCACGCCGATGCCGGTGTCGAGGATGTCGAAGCGCAACCGCACCGCCCCGCTGGCATCGGCCTGCACCACGCCGACACGTATCTCGACCCGGCCATGGTCGGTGAACTTGACCGCGTTGCCGGCCAGGTTCAGCAGGATCTGCCGCAGGTGCCCGACATCGCCGCGCACGCGTGGCGGCACACCATCGGCCACCTTCACCCGGTAATCCAGCCGTTTGGCCTTGGCCTGTGGCAACAGGATCAGACCGATCGCCTGGATCACGTCGGCCACGGCGAAGTCCTCGGCCACCACGCGCAGCTTGCCGGCCTCGATGGCCGAGATGTCCAGCACTTCCTCCACCAGTGCCAGCAGGCTGCGCGACGACGCCTGGATGGTGTTGAGGCACTCGCGCTGCTCGTCATCCAGGCGCGTGGTGGCCAGCACTTCGGTCATGCCGTTGAGACCGTTCAACGGCGTGCGGAACTCATGGCTCATGTTGGCCAGGAACCGGCTCTTGGCCTCGCTGGCGCGGCGCGCCTCGGCCATCGCTTCGGTCAGCTGCCGCAGCAATGTCGAGAAGTACAGCGGCACCGCTGCCAGGCCCAGCCAGAGGCCGATGGCCAGGCGGAAATTCTGTTGCCAGTAAGGCGTCAGCATCACGGTGCAACCGAAGCTCACCATCGCCATGGCCACCGCAACGTACAGATAGTGGTTGCCAAAGCGCATGCCATTGCCGACCGTCACCCACATCACCACGATGTAGACCCAGGCCAGCGGCTCACCCATCTGCACCATGCCGGCAGCAATGAGGCCGTAGTCAGCCAGCATGCCCAGCACGCGGCGCGGATCGGAACGCGCCGGCCGCCACAGCAGCCAGCCGAACAGCAACAGTGACAGGCTCAGGCCGGTCAGCACGATCGCCAGCACACCGACGTACTGGGTGTGCGGCAGATCGTGGCGCGGTGCCGGCAACAGTACGTAGGCCAGGATCAGGCTGATCAGCACGATGCGGACGATCTGCTGGCCGTGCTCGCTGTCCTGGCGCTGGGACAGGCGCAGCCGCAGCTGCGACAACAGGCGTTTCACGCGCCCAGCCCCGGGCGCGCGGACGCCATCGAATGCTCGGCGCAGATCTGGTCGAGCTGTTCGCGGCCGCGCAGCAGCGCGTCCACGCATCGGGGATCGAACAGGCGGCCACGCTGGGCGTAGAGATAAGCCAGAGTGGCTTCCATGGTCCATGCTTCCTTGTACGGACGGGGCGAAATCAGGGCGTCGAAGACATCGGCGACGGCCACGATGCGCGCTTCCAGCGGAATCGCGTCGCCGACCAGCCCATCGGGATAGCCACTGCCGTCATAGCGCTCATGATGACGCAGTGCGATCAACGCGCCAACCTGGATGAAGCGATTCTGGCTGCCGCTCAGCAGTTCATGGCCAATCCGCGGGTGCCGGCGCATGATCGCCAGCTCTTCCTCGTTGAGCTTGCCCTGCTTGAGCAGCACCGCATCGGGAATGGCGATCTTGCCCATGTCATGCAGCGGCGCAGCCATTTCGATCAGGCGCACCTCCTCTTCGGGCAGCCCGAGCTGTTCGGCGATCAGTCCGGCCACGCGCGCCATGCGCTCCAGGTAGGCGCTGGTGCCGGCATCACGGAACTCGATCGCGCGTGCCAGCCGCGACAGCGTCTCGCGCTCGCGCTCTTCGACCTCATGCATGCTGGCCAGCAGGCGCTGCTCCAGCGACAGCGCCCGCTGCTTCACGTTCTCGGTCTGCTGGCGCAGCTGCAGCAGGTTGTAGCAGCGCGCACGCAGCTCGCGCGGGCGGATCGGCTTGACCAGGAAGTCGATGACGCCTGCTTCCAGTGCCGCTTGCCGGATCGGCTCGTCACCGACCACGGTGATCAGGATCACCGGAATGTCACGGTGCTTGGGCAGACGACGGAAACGACGGGCGAATTCCAGCCGCATCCATCTCCGGCATGCGGTAATCGAGCAGCAGCAGGTCGACCGGATGGGCTTCGCACCAGGCCAATGCGGTCAGCGGGTCTCCGAAGTCATACACGCTCAGTTCCGGCGCGATGTCTTCGATGACGTGACGCAGCATCGTCCGGGCCGAAGTCTGGTCGTCAACGATGACGATGTTCAACGCGTACTCTGCCTGGTTTCTCGACCACGCTGGATCATCAGCAGGCGAGGATACTCTGCCGCTGCGAACGCTCGCACCCTGCATCGGCCTGACTCCCGTGTCATGCGTCCCGATTCATGATCGTCATCACAATGTGAAGCGGACTCCCCACACCGTGCCCTCCCCCTGGCGCCGATCAAGCCATAACGGGCGTCAAGGTAGTGCAATTACGATACGCCGAGTGCGGGACGCGTCAATCGCGCCGTCTCGTTTCGGGACGGCGCGCACAATCGGGAGTCAAAAAGGCGACTTACTGCTCCGGACGCATGTACGGGAACAGCAGTACATCGCGGATCGAGCTGCTGCCGGTCAGCAGCATCACCAGGCGATCCACGCCGATGCCGAGGCCGCCGGTCGGTGCCATGCCGTACTCCAGCGCACGGATGTAGTCGGCGTCGTAGTGCATGGCCTCGTCATCGCCACCTTCCTTCGCCGCCACCTGGGCCTGGAAGCGCTGGGCCTGGTCTTCCGGATCGTTCAGCTCGGAGAAGCCGTTGGCCAGCTCCTTGCCGTTGACGAACAGCTCGAAGCGGTCGGTGTAGCCCGGGTCATTGTCGTTGGCACGGGCCAGCGGCGAGACCTCCACCGGATGGTCGGTGATGAAGGTCGGCTGGATCAGGGTGTGCTCGACGGTGGCCTCGAAGATCTCCAGCAGCAGCTTGCCCCAGCCGTAGGACGGCTTGACGCGGATCTTCAGGCGCTCGCAATGACGCAGCAGCGCATCGCGGTCGGTGCAATCGGCGACGGAGATTTCCGGGTTGTGGTGGCGGACTGCCTCGTCCATGCGCCAGCGGCGGAATGCCGGGCCCAGGTCGATCTTCGCGCCGTCCCATTCGACCTCGGTGCCACCATTGACGGCCTTGGCCACGTCACGGATCACGCCTTCGGTCAGGTCCATGATCTCGTTGTACGTGGCATAGGCCTCGTACAGCTCCATCATGGTGAATTCCGGGTTGTGGCGGGTGCTGACGCCTTCATTGCGGAAGTTGCGGTTGATCTCGTACACGCGCTCAAGGCCACCCACGGTCAGGCGCTTGAGGTACAGCTCCGGCGCCACGCGCAGGTACAGGTCCAGGTCCAGCGCATTGTGGTGGGTGGTGAACGGCTTGGCCGCCGCGCCGCCGGGGATGTAATGCATCATCGGCGTCTCGACTTCCAGGAAGTCGCGATTGTCCAGCCACGCGCGCATGGCGCGGATGATCTTCGAGCGCTTGATGAACACCGCGCGCGACTCCGGGGTCACGATCAGGTCGACGTAACGCTGGCGGTAACGCTGCTCGACGTCGGCCAGGCCATGCCACTTGTCCGGCAGCGGGCGCAGCGACTTGGTCAGCAGGCGGATCGATTCGGCCTTGACCGACAGCTCGCCGGTCTTGGTACGGGTCAGGCCGCCTTCGACGGCGATGATGTCGCCCACGTCCCAGCCCTTGAAGGCGGTATAGGCATCGCCCAGCACCGCGCCCTGCAGGAACAGCTGGATGCGGCCGGACTCGTCCTGGATCTGCGCGAAGCTGGCCTTGCCCATGATGCGCTTGGCCATCAGGCGGCCCGCCATCTTCACCTGGCGGCCGTTGCCTTCCAGGGCCTCGGCGGTCCAGGTTTCGGCATCTGCGAATTCTTCCTGCAGGCGGCCGGCGAAGTCCTCGCGACGGAAGTCGTTCGGGTACGCGATGCCCTGCCCACGCAGCGCTTTGAGTTTCTCACGGCGCTCGGCGATCAACTTGTTTTCGTCGACGGGGGGGGTATCGGTAGCTTCGCTCATGGATCTGCGGGAATCGTGTAGTGAGAGGGGATGCAGCGCCCGGCACAGCCGGTTGCCCAGCATACCAAAACCGCCCAGCCCCAGCCCTGGGCCGGGCCCGCCCCGGTAGCCGCCAACCTTGGTTGGCGCCGTGCGTGTCGACCAAGGTCGACACCTACCGGGCGGATCGGCCGGCCCTGCTCCGCCGCTACCTGTTGCCGGGGAACGCCTGGCGCAACTCATCCACCAGCACCCGCTGGTTCTCCGAATAGTCCACCGGCACCGACACCAGGTGCACCCCGCCCTCGTTGAAGGCCGCTTCCAGGGTCGGGATGAACTGCTCGATGGCCGTCACCTCGTGGCCCTTGCAGCCATAGGCCTCGGCGTACTTCACGAAATCGGGGTTGCTGAAGGTCATGCCGTAGTCGGTGAATCCGTCCACGGCCTGCTTCCAGCGGATCATGCCGTAGGCACCGTCGTTGAGGATCAGCACCACCAGGTTCAGGCCCAGCCGGCGGGCCGTCTCCAGCTCCTGGCTGTTCATCATGAAGCCGCCGTCGCCGCACACCGCCAGCACCCGCCGCTGCGGATACAGGATCGAGGCCATGATCGCCGACGGCAGGCCCGCGCCCATCGTCGCCAGCGCGTTGTCCAGCAGCAGCGTGTTGGCCACCTGGGTGCGGTAGTTGCGCGCGAACCAGATCTTGTACATGCCGTTGTCCAGCGCCACGATGCCATCCGGCGGCATCACCTGGCGCACGTCGTGCACCAGCCGCTGCGGGGTGAACCCGACCTCTTCGGCCCGGTCGGCCAGGTGTTCGAGGATGGTCGCGCGCAGCGGCAGCAGCGCAGCGGCATTCGGCACCGCGCCCTCGATGCGGTCGGCCAGCTGGGTCAGCGAACGACCGATATCGCCGATCACCTCCACCTGCGGGAAATACACCTGTTCCACCGCCGCCTGCGAGTACCCGATATGGATCACCGTCGGCCCACCCGGGCGCATCACGAATGGCGGCTTCTCGGTGACCTCGTGGCCGATGGTCACGATCACGTCGGCCTGGTCGATCGCCATGTGCACGTAATCGCGCTCGGTCAGCGCCGCGGTGCCCATGTACAGGCCTGAACCACCGGCCACCGCGCCCTTGCCCATCTGCGTGGTGAAGAACGGGATGCCGGCGCGCAGCACGAACGCGGACAGCGCGTCGCTGGACTGCGGCCGCGAGGCCGCCGAAGCGATCATCAGCAGCGGCCGCTTTGCATTGCGGATGAGCTCTGCTGCCCGATCCAGCGCCTCCGGGCTGGCAATGGGACGGTCCACCGCGTGCGGCGGAATCAGCGCCACGCCCTCGACCTCATCGGCAGCAATGTCTTCGGGCAGCTCCAGCAACACCGGGCCCGGGCGCTCTTCCTGGGCGACACGGAACGCCTCGCGGACGATGGTCGGAATGGTGCGTGCCGAGACGATCTGCCGCGCCTGTTTGGTCAGCGGCTTCATCGTGCCGACGATGTCGACGATCTGGAAGCGCGCCTGCTTGCTGGCGACGATGCCCTTCTGGCCGGTGATCATGATCACCGGCCACGCACCCAGCAGCGCATAGGCGGCGCCGGTGGTGAAGTTGAGCGCGCCCGGGCCGAGCGTGGCCAGGCATACGCCCGGCTTGCCGGTCAGGCGGCCGTAAGTGGCCGCCATGAACACCGCCGCCTGTTCGTGGCGGGTGATGACCAGTTCGATGCTGGAATGGCGGAGCGACTCGACCACGTCGAGGTTTTCTTCGCCGGGAATGCCGAAAATGCGCTCGACGCCTTCGTTCTCAAGTGCGGCGACGAGCAGATCTGAACCCTTGGACATCGGATGCCGTCCTTTGTGCTGGACTGATGGTGGATCGTTGCAGGAAGGATGAGAGCCGCGCGTCAATGCTTGTCGAACCACACTGTCTGCGCGTTGACGAATTCACGGATGCCGAAGTGCGAGAGCTCGCGGCCGAAGCCGCTCTTCTTCACACCGCCGATCGGCACGCGAGGGTCGGAAGCGGAGAAGCCGTTGACGAACACACCGCCGGTCTGCAGCCGGCGCGCCAGCTGCATGGCCCGCGCGCGGTCACCGGTCCACAGGTTGCCGCTGAGGCCGAACTCGCTCTGGTTGGCCAGTTCCACCGCGTGGTCGGCATCGCGGGCGCGGCTGATCGAGGCCACCGGCCCGAACGTTTCCGTGTCAAAGGCCTGCATGCCCGGCTCCACGTCCGCCAGTACGGTGGGCGCGTAGAACGCGCCCGGGCGATCGAGCTGATGGCCGCCGACGAGCAGCTTCGCGCCTGCGTCCACCGAGGCGCGCACCTGCGCGTCCAACTGTTCCAGCAGGTCCTGGCGTGCCATCGGACCAATGCGATTGCCCGCTTCACGGCCATCACCGATGGTCAGCGCCTGCACCTTCTGGCAGAACTGCGCCACGAAGCGGTCGTACACCGCGTCTTCAACGATGATGCGCTTGCCGGCAATGCAGACCTGCCCGGTGTTCTGGAAGCGCGAGGTCACCGCCGCATCGACGGCCGCATCCAGGTCAGCGTCGGCCAGCACGATGAACGGATCCGAGCCGCCCAGTTCCAGCACCACCTTCTTCAGCGCCTGCCCGGCCTGGGCAGCGATGCTGCGGCCTGCGGCCACGCTGCCGGTCAGGGTGACTGCCGCAATGCGGTCATCGGCAATCGCGCGGCTGGTGCCCTCGCGGCTGATGTTGGCGGCGATGAAGGTGCCTTCCGGCAGCCCGGCATCACGCCAGGCGGCATCGAGCAGCTGCGCGGTGCCGACGATGTTCTCGGCCGGCTTCAGCAGGAAGCCGTTGCCGCCCATCAGGATCGGTACCGCCGCGCGCATCACCTGCCAGTACGGGAAATTCCACGGCATGACGCCCAGCACCACGCCCAGCGGCAGGTAGGACACGTAAGCCTTGTCGTCGGGCACCTGGGTCGGCTCGTCGCGCAGGAACTGCGCACCATGGTCGGCGTACCAGTCGCACAGCACGGCACACTTCTCGATCTCGGCCAGTGCTTCGGCCTGCACCTTGCCCATCTCGGCGGTAGCCAGCGCAGCCAGCGTCTCGCGGTCACGGCGCAGTACGCCCGCCATCGCACGCAACACCTGCGCTCGCTGTTCCAGGCTGCGGGCGCTCCAGGCGGCGAAACCGGCCTGGCCACGCTCGAGGATCGCATCCAGTTCGGCATCGGTGGCGAAGGGATGGCTGGCGATCTGCTGGCCGGTAGCCGGATCGCGGGAAATGGCGGTGGTGGGGGCAGCGGACATGCAGGTCTCCTGGTGTCTCGACGACGGGCGGCGGCCCGTCTCCTGCACAGGAATGTGGACCCGATTGGCGGAGGCAACAAGGCGTCTGCTTATCCTGTGACCTGCACTTACCTGTCTGAATGGGGGCTCTTGCAGGGCTGCGCCCTGCACCCGCAGAGGCAACGGCAACAGCCGAAGCAGCAGCAACAGCGGGCTATCTGTGGGATGGCGAGGTGGGTCCGGTTGCCGGAGACGCCGTAAACCCTTCCATGGGGCTTGGCCGCGGCATCCATGCCGCGGACACTCCCGCAACCGGACCCACCCCGCCTTCGACGGTTTTCCGCGATCTGTCGGAAATGCTCTTGGGGTCAGATCCGTTTTCCATAGGAAAACGGATCTGACCCCGGAATTTCTTTCGATATCTGACAGATGTGTCGACCAAGGTCGACACCTACCCACAGCCGCGGGAATCTGTCGGAGGTGGGGCGGTGTCGGAGTGCGGGGTGTCAGCCGCATGGATGCGGCTGCCAAGCCCCCAGGGACGGGTTTACGGCGTCCCCGCACTCCGACACCGCCCCGCCAACCCACGGAATCCAGCTCTAGCTCTGGCTCTGGCTTTGGCCGTTGCATTGAGCAGGTGCAGGGCTGCAAGCCCTGCCGACCAACCTACCTACGCGGCAGGTAAGTCACCAGGGAAAGATCGTGCCGGCTCTCCGGCACCAGCGCCACGTACTGCAGGTCCAGCAGCCCGCGCGTGGGATGGTTCAGCTTCTTCGCACCCTCATCGAACCGGCGCACGTCGTGCTCCGGCCACCACTGGCGGAACTCCTCGCTATGCGCCGCGATGTCCTCCACCAGCGCCAGGAACGGCGCCTTGTCCGGCGCCTGCGCCATCGCCGCACGGAAGCCTGCCAGCAGGCCGCGGGTCATTTCTTCCCAGTTGAGGATCAGCGTGCGGTACGGCGGGTACAGGAACATCAGCCGCAGCGTGTTGCGCTCATGCGGCGCCAGTTGGCTGTAGTCCACGAACAGATCGGCGATGGCCGGGTTCCAGGCCAGGATGTCGAAGCGGGTGTTGCGCACATAGGCCGGGATCGGCTGCATCGCCTCCACCAGCTGGCGCAAGCCGTCGGTCACGCTCTCGTCCGGTGATTCCAGCGGCACGCCGTAGCCGGACAGCGCGAACGCGTAGGCGCGTTCGTCGTCGCTCATGCGCAGCACCTGCGCCAGGCGCTCCAGCACCTCGGGCGAGGCGCGCACTTCACGGCCCTGCTCGATCCAGGTGTACCAGCTGACGCTCACCCCGATCGCCAGCGCGACTTCCTCGCGCTTCAGGCCCGGGGTACGCCGGCGCCCGGCCGGCAGGCCGAGCGTGGCAGGATCGACACGGGCGCGGCAGGCCTTGAGAAAGCCGCCGAGTTCCTTGCGTTCACTTTCGCTGCGCATCATCGCTACCGCCGTACCCGTGGTAGCGTCGAGCCATGCTCGACGCATCTGCTACTGCGCCAACAGCAGCCGAGCATGGGCTCGGCCCCACATCGGAAGCGTGATCAGCCACCCTCGGCGTTGCGCACGAGGGTGACGATATCCGCGCAGGCGCGCCGATCAGGCATCGACGCGCTTGGAGCCCACGGCCAGGCCGGCCTTCAGGCTGGCCTCGACGAACTCGTCCAGGTCGCCGTCCAGCACCTTCTGCGTGTCCGACCGTTCGATGCCGGTGCGCAGGTCCTTGATGCGGCTCTGGTCGAGCACGTAGTTGCGGATCTGACTGCCCCAGCCGATGTCGGACTTGGTGGCTTCCACCGCGTCCTTCTCGGCGTTGCGCTTCTGGATCTCCAGTTCATACAGCTTGGCGGCCAGCATCTTCATCGCGTTGTCGCGGTTCTGGTGCTGGCTGCGGCCGGTCTGGCAGGCCACGACGATGTTGGTCGGGATGTGGGTGATACGCACCGCCGACTCGGTCTTGTTCACGTGCTGGCCACCGGCACCGGACGAACGGTACACGTCGGTACGCAGGTCGGCCGGGTTGATGGTGATGTCGATGTTGTCGTCGATTTCCGGCGACACGAACACCGAGGTGAAGCTGGTGTGGCGGCGGTTGTCCGAGTCGAACGGCGACTTGCGCACCAGGCGGTGCACGCCGGTCTCGGTCTTCAGCCAGCCATAGGCATAGTCGCCTTCCACGCGCAGCGTGGCCGACTTGATGCCGGCAACGTCGCCACCGGACACTTCCATCAGTTCGGTCTTCCAGCCGCGCGACTCGCACCAGCGCAGGTACATGCGCAGCAGGATCTCGGCCCAGTCCTGGGCTTCGGTGCCGCCGGCACCGGCCTGGATGTCGACGAACGCCGCCGCATTGTCCATCTCGCCGGAGAACATGCGCTGGAACTCCAGCTTCTCCACGTGGGCCTGGTGCTTGTCCAGGTCGGCGACCACGGCCAGGGCGGTGTCCTCGTCCTGCTCGGACTCGGCCAGCTCCAGCAGCTCGGTGGCATCGTTCAGGCCATCGAGCACCGAGGCGATGCCGCCCACGGTCTTTTCCAGGCTGGAACGTTCGCGGCCCAGGTTCTGGGCGTACTCGGCGTTGTTCCAGACGTCGGGGCTTTCCAGCTCCCGCGTTACTTCTTCAAGACGCTCTTTCTTGGCGTCGTAGTCAAAGATACCCCCGAAGCGACAGCACGCGATCGGTCAGATCGGTGATGCGCTGGCGGACAGGATTCAGTTCGATCATGTCGGCGGTTATGCATTCAAAAGATGACTGGTAATGATACCGCAGGCTGCGGGTGCCCGGAATGAGGGCCTCACCCTGCCCCCAGCGCCTGCCGCAGCAGCGGCAGCTGGCGCCGGCTGCACGGCACTTTCGCCCCGTCGGCCATGTGCAGCAGGGCCTCGCCACCGTCCAGCGGCTCGATCGAGCGCAGCTGGCCCCGATGGATCAGCCAGCTGCGGTGCGGGCGCAGGAACTCGCCCGGGTCGAGCCGCTGCTCCAGCACCGCCATGGTGATCCGCAGCGGATAGTCGTGGCCGCGTACCCGCAGGTTCACATAGTTCCCCGCGGCCTGGGCATACTCCACGTCCGCCGTGGCGACCAGGAACTCCTTGCCCAGCTTGCGCACCAGGAAGTGCTGGGGGCGCTCGACCGGCTCCACCGGCGGGCCGACGTCCGGCTCGGCCAGCAGGCTCGCCTCGCCCTGCCTGCGCCGGCCGAACCAGCTGGCAAAGTGCTCCAGTGCCACGAACATCGCAAACGTGCGTACATCCTTCAGGTATTCGTAGGCAAAACGCTCCAGCCAGCCGGCATCATCCTGGTAGCGATGGCCCAGCGACCCGTAGGCCAGGTGCCGCAGCAGCACCATCCCCACCACGTGCAGCAGCGACCAGCCGACGCTGGCCAGCAGATACAGCGGCAATCGCCGCTTCCAGGTATCGGCATGCAGCGGCCAGCGCTCGCAGCCCCACCACAGCAGCGGCAGGGTCAACAGGACCAGGCCGAGGCTGCTGAACTCCCAGATCATCGGCTCCCACAGCCCGAGATCGGCGCCGCGGCGACTGGCGTCCATCACTTCCACCAGCGCATTGGTCACTGCCGAGGCCGACAGGATCGCCGCCCATACCAGCAGCCGGGTTGAAGTACGCCAGCGCGATGGTCGGCCCTGAGTCATTGCTGCATCCATGTCGTTGCGGTGCTCCAGCCTGCCTCAAGGGACAAAGGGTAGCGGCTCCATTGATCCCACCACCCCCGCCATTGGTCACTGCGTCGGTTCCAGCGGCCCCTTGCCAGTCGCCGCACGGACCGGGCGGCGTCACCTTGGCTCGACTCTCCGGCACACCACCACCATGACCCGACGCTACGACATCGACGCCCTGCGCGTGTTCGCCTTCGCCCTGCTGATCCTCTACCACACCGCCATGGCCTACGTGGACGACTGGGGCTTTCACCTCAAGAGCGTGCATACCGCCGAATGGCTGCAGTGGCCAATGCTGTTCGTCAACCGCTGGCGGATGTCGCTGCTGTTCCTGATCTCGGGTATCGCCATCGCGCTGATGCGGCCGGAAGGCAGGTTGCTGCGCTTCGCCGGCCTGCGCACCTGGCGGCTGCTGCTGCCGCTGCTGTTCGGCATGTTCGTGATCGTGCCGATCCAGCCCTATTGCGAAGGCGTGGCCAACGGCCACGTGGCACCCGGCTTCGGCCAGTTCCTGCTGCGCTACTGGCAGGTGCGACCGTGGCCGGAAGGCAGCTTCGCCGGCTGGCAGTACGGCATCACCTGGAACCACCTGTGGTACCTGGCCTATCTGTGGAACTACACGCTGGCCTTGGCCCTGTTGATGCCATTGCTGGGAACGGCGGTGGTTCGCCGCGCGATGGCGCTCTGCGCAGCATCGCCGATGCTGCTGATCGGCCTTCCGTCCGCCCTGCTGCTGGCCTGGGTGATCTGGCTGGAGCCGATCTACCCGTCCACCAATGCCCTGCTCGGCGACTGGTACCAGCACGCGAAGTACGCGACGGTGTTCCTGGCCGGCTACCTGCTGGGTCGTGAACCGGTGTTCTGGGAGCGCGTGGTCGCCCTGCGCCGCACCACGCTATGGCTGGCGCTGGCTGCCGTCGGCTGGTATCTGGGGTTGCGCATCCTCGGCCAGGTATTGCCCGCCGATTCCCCGCTGCGGCAATGGCCCGAACCGTTCTGGGACCTGCAGGGCCGGGCCAGCCAGTCGCTTTACGTATGGACCGCGCTGCTGGCCATCCTCGGCTGGGGAAAGGTCTTCCTCGATCGCCCGTTCCGCTGGCTGCCGTACTGCACCGAGGCGATCTATCCCTGGTACATGCTGCACCAGAGCCTGATCATCGTGCTGCTGTTCTGGCTCAAGCCACTTCAGTTGGGCCCGTGGATGGAACCGGCCCTGCTGCTGGCCGGTACTGTCGGCGGCTGCCTGCTGATCCATGAGTTGCTGATCCGTCGCGTGCGTTGGCTGCGGCCCCTGTTCGGCCTGCGTGCGAATCCGCCGGCGGCGCCAATGGCGCGCACCGCAGTAGTGTAGAGCCGAGCCCACGCTCGGCTGCTTCTGCCATGAGCCGAGCGCAGGCTCGGCTCTACATTGAGGCAGTCGAGCCAGCTCGACTCTACACGGGTGCCCGAGCGATCAACGCACCTCGAACTCGCCCACCAGCACGGTTTCGGCGCGATCCTTCAGCCGCATCGTCACCATCTGGTCCTTCTGCTTGGCCGTGCCCCAATGGGTGGTCAGGCGCAGCATCAGCGTCGTCGCACCGGTCACCAGCTGCTGGCGACTGCCGAAATAGTTCGCCTCGACCTTGTACTTGCCCGGCTTGGCGTTGCGCAGCGAGAACTGCTCGGGGCCATAGCCGCCGGTGAAGTCCTGCGACATCCGCCCGCCCTGGTAGGTCTGGCGGTTGCCGTAGTAGGCACGCTCGCCGTTCGGGTCGGTCACCCACAGGTCCATGTCGCTGTTGTCGGCATCCCAGGACAGCACCACGCGCAGGTCCAGCGGCATTGCCTGCAGCAGGCGCGGGTCGATGGCCGAGGTATCCAGCCGTGGCGTGCTGCGCGCCACCAGGTTGGTCAGCTCATCCAATGCGATCAGGGCGATGCCATCGAAGCGGCTGTCCCACGGCCGCACCACCACCTGGTACAGCGGTGCCAGCGCCTGTTGCGGCTTGCCGGCCGCTGCCAGCGCCAGGCCCACGTCGCGGAAGCTCTGCGGTTCTTCCTGGCCCATCGCCAGCACCTGCTCGAACACCGGCACCGCCAGTGCCGGGGCATCAGCCTGCATCAGCCGGTAGCCGAGCACGCGCAGCAGATGCCGGTTGTCCAGATCCATCTCGGCCAGGTTCGACAGTACCCGCAGTGCCAGTTCGCGCTGGCCCTGCTCCAGCAGCAGGTCGGCCACATCGAGGAAGAACGCGCTGCTGTCGGCGTGGGCATCGCGCTCGGCCAGATAGCGGTCGTAGAGTTGCGACGGCGGGCCCTCGCGCAGGCGCCGGGCGATGGCCGAGTCCGGCTGCCAGGCCGCCAGCTGGATGCCGAGTTGGCCGTCGTTGGCAGCAGCGGGCGCAGCGACACGGCCACCAGTGACCGTGATTGAATCCAGGGCCTTGTTCGATGCAGGCGCTGAGCGACGCGCACGCGCGCTGCTGGCTTCCATGCGCTGCTCGGCGGCGGCGGCCATCGGTGCCGGGGCGGGTGGTGCCGCCGGGGCCGGCGCGGCGAGCATCGCCACCGGCGCTGATTCCATCGCGTAGTCCGCGGAGGCCACTTCGAGTGCCCCGCCCTTCGGCTGCGGCGGCACACCCTTCGGCCAGCTGCGGTTCCACCACTGCTGGCGCTCCTTCCAGCGAGCGGCCACTTCATCCAGGCGCTGGCGATCGGCTGCGGCGCGATCACTTACCTGCACTGCAAACCTGGCGTCGTACTCGGCGCGCAACGTGCCCGAAGGGCGGATCGCATAGCGCAGGTAGTCCTCCAGCGTCTCCAGCACGATCAGCGAGGTATCCGGCCCGACCAGGCCGAACTGTTGTGACAGGCGCTGCATCGCCTCACGGTTGCCACGGCGGTCGGCGGCCAGCTGCTGCAGGCGCGCCTGCGCCCACAAGCCTGCCAGCAGTTCACCGTCTTTGCTCTTCTGCGTGGCGGGCAGCGCCTGCCATTCGCCGCCACCCACGCGCACCCGCATCGGCACACCGTCGGCCGCCAGTCGTGCATGCAGCCACAACCAGCCCTGGGCTTCACTGCGACGATCGATCACCACGTCCTGCACGCCGCGCCCTGCATCGACCTGCACATCCAGCGGCGACGACAGCAGCTCACGGGCGGCCAATTCGACATCCTTCCCCAGCGCGACGAAGCGACCACCATGCGCTTCGCTCCAGCCACGCAGTCGCACGGCATCGGTGCGCGCACCGGCGCTGCTGATCGCAAACAGGCGTTGGTCCGGCGCCATCGCCGGCAGCTGTTCCGGCCCATAGGTCAACAGTCCATCGCTGACCAGAAGGTATTCCTTCACGCCCGCCTGCGGCTGCCACTGCGCCAGCGCGCTGGCACCGTCCGGGCGTACGGCCTGCAGCGCCGCACGCAGCTCGTTCCAGTTGCCGGCGCGGATGCGGAATCGACGCACCGGCTCGGCGCGATCGCGCAGCACGGTCAAGGCCACGGTGCCGTCACCCAGCGCAGCGAAGTAGCGATCCAGCAGGGCGAACTCACGCGAGCGATCGCGCTGCCCCGCCGAACCGGAGCCGTCCCACAGCAGCCCGATCTCGCTGGGCAACGTGCGCGGCGTGCTGCTGGCCACCACCGGCAGCTGCGCCAACAGGTAATGGCCGTCCTGCCAGGGCGCCACCTGCACCTGTGCCTGTCGGGCTGCCGGCAGGCTCCACTGCAGCTGCTGCGGCAGCTGCGCGCCCCTGCCCTGCCACTGCAGCTGGCCCGCGCTGATGCGGAATGGCGCCGTACCCGCGGTGGCCGTGTCGGGGGCCTGCAGTTTCAGCTCAACCGAGGCTGCACCGGCGGCGAACTGCAGCGGCAGCGTCCACTGCCAGCCTTGGCCGGCGAAGGCCAACGGCTCGCGAATCACCAGCTCCACGCGCCGGCTACCGCCGGCCGGCAGCGGGTAGATGCGCAACCGGAACTGGTTGCCAGCGGTCTGTTCCAGCAGGCCCGGGTCGACGCCGCGGCGGGCGATCTCCTCGAAAACCTGGCGGCCGCGGTCCTTGGGCACCGGCACCGCGTCACGCATCTCGCCGTTGATATCCAGCGCGAAGCCGCTGATCTGCTGACCGTCGGCCAGCGGGAACTGCAGCTCGCCCTCCAGCACGCGCCGGTTCGGGTTGTGGAATTCCAGTGTGATCCGGGTCTGGGCGATGCCGGCCTGGACTTCGCCTTCGATGCGGGCGTGTCGCAGCTGCACCGCCTGCTCGGCGGCCGGGGCAATCAGCAAAGGCATGCTGGCCTGCGGCCGGGAGATCGGCGGCGACTGCGCGCCAGCGGGCCAGGCCGCGAGGGCCAGCAACAACACAGTGCAGCAACGGACGAAGACCATGAGCGGACTCCAGTGGGATCGTGAACCTTTGAACGCACCAGCAACCGTAATGGGGTTGGCGCCCCCAAAAAGGGGACGGAGGGGATTAAGTCGCAAGTGGCAAACAAGGCACAAGCGACTTAATCCCCTCCGTCCCCTTTTTTCATGCGGGCAGGCAGTGCTCCACGATCAGCTGGATGGCGCTGCCGCCGCGATAGTCGTCGCAGGCGAGGCGATAGGCGAGATGCACATGGCGACCGGGCGCGTTGCCGTGCCAGCCGCCGAAATGGATGGCGTTGATCGTGCCGGGTACGCCGGGCAGGCGCAGCTCCAGCTTCAGGTGACGCTCCTTCAGCACGCGCCAGTTGGCCACTTCGAAGTGGCCGTCGAACAGTGGCTCGGGGAAACCCTGGCCCCACGGCCCGGCCAGGCGCAACGCATCGGCGTGGCGATGGTCCAGCTCGTCCGCGGCCAGCTCGCCGTCACTGAGCACCTGCTGCTGCAGTGCCGCCGGATCGAGCATCTCCAGCACCACCGCGACGAAGGCGGCCTTGAAGTCATCGACGTGGTCACGCCGCAGGCTGAGCCCGGCCGCCATGGCGTGGCCGCCGAAGCGCTCGATCAGGCCCGGATGGCGCGCATCGACCAGCGCCAGGGCGTCACGGATGTGCAGGCCGGGAATGGAGCGCGCCGAGCCTCGCAGGGTGTCGGCGCCGGGTTCGGCCGGCGCGAAGGCGATCACCGGTCGATGCAGGCGGTCCTTCATCTTCGACGCGACCAGGCCGACCACGCCCGGATGCCAGTCGGCATCGAACAGGCAGGCCGCCACCGGTCGCTGACCGGCCATGTCCAGCACTACCCGGGTCAACGCCTGCTCGGCGTCATCGGTCATCGACTGCTGCACGGCGCGCCGTTCCGAATTGATCTGCTCCAGCGTCTGCGCGATCTCGCGCGCCTGGCGCGGGTCTTCGGTCAGCAGCAGCGCGATGCCCAGCGCCATGTCTTCCAGCCGGCCCGCGGCATTCAGGCGCGGGCCAAGCGCGAAGCCGATGTCGGTGGCTGTGAGCCGCGCGGCATCACGGCCGCTGGCTTCGATCAGCGCACGCAGGCCGACACAGCCCTGCCCCGCGCGCAGGCGCCGCAGGCCCGCGCTGACCAGTGCCCGGTTGTTCGGATCCAGCGCCACCAGGTCGGCGACGGTGCCGACCGCCACCAGGTCCAGCAGCGTGGTCAGGTCCGGCCCCTTGCCATCGGCGAAGACGCCGGCCTCGCGCATGTGCCGGCGCAGCGCCATCAGCACGTAGAAGATCACGCCGACGCCGGCCAGCGACTTGCTGGGGAAGGCATCACCGTCGAGATTGGGATCGACGATGACATCGGCCGGCGGCAGCTGCGGCCCGGGTAGGTGATGGTCGGTGACCAGCACCTGCCAGCCCCGCGCCTTGGCCGCGATCACGCCCGCATGGCAGGCGATGCCGTGGTCGACCGTGACCAGCAGGTCCGGCTGCAGCTCGGCCAGCTCCTCCACCAGAGAAGGTGACAGGCCGTAGCCGTGCACCATTCGGTTCGGCACCGCGTGGAAGACATGCTGCGCGCCGAGCATGCGCAGGCCACGCACGCCGACCGCACAGGCGGTGGCGCCATCGCAATCGAAATCGCCGACCACCAGGATGCGCTTGTCATTGGCGATGGCCTCGATCAGCAGGCCCACCGCATCATCGATGCCGGTCAGCAGCTCGGGGGCGTGCAGATGGCCCAGTTTCGGCTGCGCCAACTCCGGTGTACCCGCGCCCCGGTTGGCATAGAGACGCGCCAGCAGCGGCAGCGTGCCATCCGGCCAGCTGCCGGGCGCAACCGCATCGCGGCGGCGGATCGTCGGCGTATCAGGGAATGGCTGCACAGCATCGGCGGCAAGGGACATCGGCATCGCCGGGTTGCGGAAGACATCCCCATGATAGCGCGGGGTCGGATCTCTCTGCCCGCAGGAGGCTCCCCCCCTGATCGCGAGCATTTGGAATCTGCCAGCATATCTTCCATGCTTGTCGGCCCTGAAATGGACTTCAACGCATGCATCGCACGCTGCTTCCCGCGCTGCTGGGCCTCGCACTGGCCCCGGCCGCCCACGCCGCCACGCCCGAACCGAAGGCCGGCGTGCAGTTCCAGCACAACGACTGGTCGCTGGCCTGTGACAACACCCGCACCTGCCGCGCCGCCGGCTACAGCCCGGAAGAACCCGGCAATCTGCTCAGCCTGATGCTGGAACGCGCGGGCGGCCCGGGTACGAAGGTGCTCGCGCGGCTGCGCAATGGCGAGGATGGCGAAAGCCCGACGCCGACCGGGGCGCTGCGCCTGCGCCTGAACGGCAAGGACCTGGGCCCGGTGCACGACACCGGCGACAGGGACAACGTGTTGTTGCAGCAGGCACAGACCGATGCACTGGTCGCCGCACTGCCGCGCCAGGCACGCATCGAGATCATCGACGGCAAGGGCAAGGCGTGGCCGATCTCCGACAGCGGCGCAGCGGCCGTACTGCTGAAGATGGACGAGGCCCAGGGCCGGCTGGGCACGCCCGGTGCGCTGGTGCGGCGTGGCGACAAGCCCGAAGCGAGCGTGCCTGCGGCATTACCGGTGCCAGTGATCATGCGCGGCACGCTGGTGGCACCGCGGTCCTCGGACGCGGCACTGGCGAAAGCGCCGGGCCTGCGCAAGGCACTGATCGCCAGCCTGCCGAAGCCGGATGAGTGCGGCCGCCTGAGCGATGGCGGGACAGATGAGATCGAGATCCAGCGACTGGACGCCCAGCATGTACTGGCAAGCACCAGTTGCTTCGTGGGTGCCTACAACATGAGCAACGCCTACTGGGTGGTGCGAGACAAATCGCCGTACCAGGCGACCTTTGTCACCAACCTGGCCGAAGATTTTGACCGCGATGACGCTACGCTGCGAGGCCGCTCCCGAGGCCGCGGTGTCGGCGATTGCATCTCCGCCAATGACTGGGTGTGGGACGGGGAGCGCTTCGTGAAGAGCAGCGATTTCACGACGGGCCAGTGTCGCAATATGCTCGGCGGGCACTGGACACTGCCGACGGTGGTCAGCGAGGTCCGTTGAGGCGCCGCTACCTGCGGTAGTGCCGGCCGCTGGTCGGCAACCCCGACAAACCCTGGGGGTCAGAGCCGTTTTCCGATGGAAAACGGATCCGACCCCGATCGGTCGACCCCGATCAATCGTGAAGCTGCCGCGGCTTCTTCCAGAACTGCCAGCGCTGGCCGCGGTCCAGCTGGAACTGCAGGCCGTCCTCGAAATCGAGCACCAGCCGCTGCAGCTCGCCACGCTTGAGCGCGGCCAGCAGCGGCCGGATTGCATCATTGCCGAGCTGCTGCAGCGAACGCAGCTGGCGCAGGTCGACCAGTGCATCCACCGCCTGTTCGCCATCCACGGCTACGCCAGCCGCCAGGGCCAGGCCCTGCAGCAGGGCATCGCGGCTGCGCACCTGTGCGTGCGGCGTGCTGACCGACACCGGCATCACGCCACCGCCCCAGAACCACAGCGAATTGATCGGCTGTTGTCCCTGAGCGGCGCGCTGCTGGTTCCAGGAATGGTTGTGCAGCAGTACCTGCGCTTCGGTCATCAGCGCCCGCCAGCGACGGCCGCCCTCGCCCTCCGGCAGATGCGAGAACAGGTCATCGCCCAGCACCTCGTCCGGACTATTGAAGTCCGGCAGCACCAGGTCGATTGGAAGCCGCAGGTACCAGCGCGACGGGTCCGGTGCGTCAAGCACGAACCCGGCATCGGCAAACAAGGGCTGCAGCACCGGCAGCAGGGCCAGGCTGTCGGCCAGCGTCGGCCGCAGGGTTTCGCCGTAGGCCATCATCCGCGCGCCATGCATGTCCGGCACCATGCAGGCCGGATCGGCACGCAGCCAGCTGGCGCCGGCCGCATCGCCGACGTCGCGCTGGCGGGTCAACGCGGCCACCGGCCAGTGCGGCGCGGCAACCGCGAAATGGCGCGTCAGCTGCGCGCGTTCGCCCGGCGCGACCTGCACGGTCGTGGCACGGCCGAGCGCACGTGCCACATCGTCCGGCAACGCAGCCGCGGCAAAGCGGCTGCGGGCCGGCAACAGCAGGGTCGCCGTTGCCACCGTGTCAGTCCACGTAGCTGACGCTGACGATCTCGTACTCGCGCTGGCCGGCCGGGGCGTCGATCACGATCGAATCGCCTTCCAGCTTGCCGATCATCGCGCGCGCCACCGGCGAGGAAATCGCGATCAGGCCCAGCTTGATGTCCGCTTCCAGGTCACCGACGATCTGGTACTTCTTCTCTTCGTCGGTTTCCACGTCGGCCAGCGTCACGCTGGCGCCGAACACCACCTTGGAGCCGGCGTTGAGCTTGCTCACGTCGATGATCTCGGCGTGCGACAGCTCGCCTTCCAGCTGCTTGATGCGGCCTTCGATGAAGCCCTGTTCCTCGCGCGCGGCGTGGTACTCGGCGTTCTCCTTCAGGTCGCCATGCTCACGCGCTTCGGCGATGGCGGCGATCACCTTCGGGCGCTTGACCGACTTCAGGTGATCCAGTTCGTCGCGCAGCTTCTGCGCGCCCTTCATGGTGATGGGGGCTCTCATGCATTCAACTCCTTGTGCAGCTCCTGCAGCGACCAGACGGGACCGGTGCCGCGGAATTCCAGTGAATCCACCAGCGCCTTGGCGCCGGCAATGGTGGTCGAGTAGGTGACGCGATGCTGCAGCGCCTCGCGACGGATCGAGAACGAGTCGTTGATCGCCGAACGACCTTCGGTCGTGTTGACGATGTAGACGATCTCGCCGTTCTTGATCGAGTCGACGATGTGCGGACGGCCTTCGACCACCTTGTTGATGATCTCGCAGTCCATGCCGTGCTGCTGCAGCCAGGCGGCGGTGCCACGGGTGGCGACCAGGCTGTAGCCGCGCGCCAGCAGCGCCTTGGCCACCGGCAGCACGCGCTTCTTGTCCGGATCACGCACCGAGACGAAGGCCTTGCCAACCGGCGGGGCCTTGATGCCGCCGGCTTCCTGCGCCCGCGCGAAGGCGGCGTTGAAGGTGCGGCCCACGCCCATCACCTCACCGGTGGAGCGCATCTCCGGCCCGAGGATCGGGTCGACGCCCTGGAACTTGGCGAACGGGAAGATCGCTTCCTTCACCGAGTAGTAGTCCGGCACGATTTCCTTGGTCGCGCCCTGCTCGGCCAGCGTCTTGCCGGCCATGCAGCGGGCGGCGATCTTGGCCAGCGGCATGCCGGTGGCCTTGGACACGAACGGCACGGTGCGCGAGGCACGCGGGTTCACTTCCAGCAGGTAGATGGTGTCGGCACCCTCGTCGCTGGTCTGGATCGCGAACTGGGTGTTCATCAGGCCGACCACGTTCAGGGCCTTGGCCAGCTCCACCACCTGGCGGCGCAGCTCGGCCTGGGTTTCAGCCGACAGCGAGTACGGCGGCAGCGAGCACGAGGAATCGCCCGAGTGCACGCCGGCTTCTTCGATGTGCTCCATCACGCCACCGATCAGGACGTTGCCCTGGGCATCGGCAATGATGTCGACGTCGCACTCCACGGCGTTGTCGAGGAAGCGGTCCAGCAGCACCGGCGAATCGTTGGACACCTTCACCGCGTCGCGCACGTAGCGGGCCAGGTCGGCTTCGCCGTAGACGATTTCCATCGCACGGCCGCCCAGCACGTAGCTCGGGCGCACCACCAGCGGGTAGCCGATCTCGCGGGCCAGCAGCAGGGCTTCCTGGTCGTTGCGGGCGATGCGGTTCGGCGGCTGCTTCAGGCCCAGCGTGTCGACCAGCTGCTGGAAGCGCTCGCGGTCTTCGGCCAGGTCGATCGAGTCCGGGCTGGTGCCGATCACCGGCACGCCATTGGCTTCCAGCGCGCGCGCCAGCTTCAGCGGGGTCTGGCCGCCGTACTGCACGATCACGCCCTTCGGCTGTTCCAGTTCGACGATCTCCAGCACGTCTTCCAGGGTCAGCGGTTCGAAGTACAGGCGGTCGGAGGTGTCGTAGTCGGTCGACACGGTTTCCGGGTTGCAGTTGACCATGATGGTTTCATAGCCATCCTCGCGCAGCGCCAGTGCGGCGTGCACGCAGCAGTAGTCGAACTCGATGCCCTGGCCGATGCGGTTCGGGCCACCGCCCAGGATCATGATCTTGTCGCGGTTGCTCGGCGCGGCCTCGCACTCGTCCTCGTAGGTCGAGTACAGGTAGGCGGTGCCGGTGGAGAATTCACCGGCGCAGGAGTCCACGCGCTTGTAGACCGGGCGCACCTTGTGCGCACGACGCAGCGCGCGGATGGCGGCTTCATTGGTGCCGGTCAGCTGCGCCAGGCGCGCATCGGAGAAGCCAGCACGCTTCAGCTTGCGCAGGCGTGCGGCGTCCAGCGCGTCGATGCCACCGGCAGCGACTTCGCCTTCTGCAGCGATGATTTCCTCGATCTGGTCCAGGAACCAGTGGTCGATGAACGACAGTGCGTAGATCTCTTCCACGCTCATGCCGGCGCGGAACGCGTCGGCGACGAAGAACAGGCGCTCCGGGCCCGGCGCCTTCAACTCGCGACGCAGGGTCTGCAGGTCGTCTTCGTTGGCCAGGTCCAGGCCGGTCGGGTCGAAGCCGACCTTGCCGGTTTCCAGGCCACGCAGGGCCTTCTGCACCGACTCCTGGAAGGTACGGCCCATCGCCATCACCTCGCCCACCGACTTCATCTGGGTGGTCAGGCGGGCGTCGGCGGCCGGGAACTTCTCGAAGGCGAAGCGCGGGATCTTGGTGACGACATAGTCGATCGACGGTTCGAACGAGGCCGGGGTCAGGCCACCGGTGATTTCGTTCTTCAGTTCGTCCAGGGTGTAACCCACGGCCAGCTTGGCGGCGACCTTGGCGATCGGGAAGCCGGTGGCCTTGGAGGCCAGCGCCGAGGAACGCGACACGCGCGGGTTCATCTCGATGACGACCACGCGGCCGGTCTTCGGGTTGATGCCGAACTGCACGTTCGAGCCACCGGTATCGACGCCGATCTTGCGCAGCACGGCGATGGAGGCATCGCGCAGGCGCTGGTATTCCTTGTCGGTGAGGGTCTGCGCCGGCGCCACGGTGATCGAGTCACCGGTGTGCACGCCCATCGGGTCAAGGTTTTCGATCGAGCAGACGATGATGCAGTTGTCCGCGGTATCGCGGACCACTTCCATCTCGAATTCCTTCCAGCCCAGCACCGACTCTTCCACCAGCACCTCGGTGGTCGGCGACAGTTCCAGGCCGCGGCTGACGATCTCGACCAGCTCTTCGCGGTTGTAGGCGATGCCGCCACCGCTGCCGCCCAGGGTGAAGCTGGGGCGGATGATGGTCGGGTAGCCGACGCGGGTCTGGATCTCCAGCGCTTCGTCCAGGGTGTGGGCGACGGCGGCGGTCGGGCATTCCAGGCCGATCTCACCCATGGCCACGCGGAACAGCTCGCGGTCTTCGGCCATGCGGATCGCTTCGCGCTTGGCGCCGATCAGTTCGACGTTGTACTTCTCCAGCACGCCGTTGTCGGCCAGGTCCAGCGCGCAGTTCAGCGCGGTCTGGCCACCCATGGTCGGCAGCAGCGCATCGGGCTTTTCCTTGGCGATGATCTTCTCGACCGTCTGCCAGTTGATCGGCTCGATGTAGACGGCGTCGGCCATCTCCGGGTCGGTCATGATCGTGGCCGGGTTGCTGTTGACCAGCACCACGCGGTAACCCTCGTCACGCAGGGCCTTGCAGGCCTGGGCGCCGGAGTAGTCGAACTCGCAGGCCTGGCCGATGACGATCGGGCCAGCACCGATGATGAGGATGGTCTTGAGGTCAGTGCGCTTGGGCATTTTCTTCTCTAAGTCAGTACAGCGTGACAAGGGGGAGTGATCGCACGCTGTCGATCAGGAATCTTGATCCGCAGCGCCGCGCCGGGGGCAGCAGCGATGCGGGGTTTACGGTCCATCGCGACGCCACCGGGGGGCCGGCGGCGTACTGATCACGCCTTGGCCTGCTCCATCAGCACCACGAAGCGGTCGAACAGCGGACCGACATCGGTCGGGCCCGGCGACGCTTCCGGGTGGCCCTGGAACGAGAACGCCGGCACGTCGGTGCGGGCGACACCCTGGTTGGTGCCGTCGAACAGCGAACGGTGGGTCACGCGCAGGGTCGGCGGCAGGGTCGCTTCATCGATCGCGAAGCCGTGGTTCTGCGAGGTGATCATCACCCGGCCGCTGTCCAGGTCCTGCACCGGGTGATTGGCACCGTGGTGGCCATGGCCCATCTTCATGGTCTGCGCGCCCGAGGCCAGGCCCAGCAGCTGGTGGCCCAGGCAGATGCCGAAGGTCGGGATCTTCACATCGATGAAGGTCTTGATCGCTTCGATGGCGTAGTCACACGGCTCCGGGTCACCCGGGCCGTTGGACAGGAACACGCCGTCCGGCTTCAGGGCCAGCACTTCGGCGGCCGGGGTCTGCGCCGGTACCACGGTCACTTCGCAGCCACGCTCGGCCAGCATGCGCAGGATGTTGGTCTTCACGCCGAAGTCGTAGGCCACGACCTTGAACCGGGCCGGCACGCTGACGAAAGCGTTGGCATCCAGGTCCAGCTGGCCCTCGGTCCAGGTGTAGGTCTTCTCGGTAGTGACGACCTTGGCCAGATCCATGCCCTTCAGCCCCGGGAACTTGCGGGCGGCTTCCAGTGCCTTTTCCACGTCGATGTCGCCGGCCATCAGCGCACCGTTCTGCGCGCCCTTCTCGCGCAGGATGCGGGTCAGCTTGCGGGTGTCGATGCCGGCGATGGCGACCACGCCACGCTGGATCAGCCAGTCCTGCAGCGACACCTGGCTGCGCCAGTTGCTGGGGCGGCGCGGAACGTCGCGCACGATCAGGCCGGCCGACCACACCTTGGACGCTTCGTTGTCCTGGTCGGTCATGCCGGTGTTACCGATATGCGGATAGGTCAGCGTGACCATCTGCCGGGCGTAGGACGGGTCGGTCAGCACTTCCTGGTAGCCGGTCATGGCGGTGTTGAACACCACCTCACCGACGGACAGGCCGGGCGCGCCTACGGATTCGCCCTCGAATACGGTGCCGTCTTCGAGGACGAGGATTGCGGCTTGGGTCACGGGAATCTCACTTTGGCTACCGAGGGGGCTGCCGAAGTCACGCCTGCGCTTCACGGAAATCCGGTTGCAAAAAAGCGCGGACGTACGGTCTGGGACCGGTCCGGCTTTCGTGATTCGGCGAGTGCGAATTGTAGCGCTGCCGGGGCGCTCGCGCCAGCGGTTATCGCGCTTCGGCGATTGCGCATTCATTTCAATCCGATGGCGTATGCGGGCCGGAGGCGGGGTCGGATCCATTTCCCGAATGGGAAAGGCTCTGACCCCAGGCGCCCTCGGATGGGGTCAGAGCCCTTTCCGCAGGAAAGGGATCCGACCCCACGAATCAGCCCGCCCTACTGCAGCAGGTCCCGCACCCGGTAGCTGCCCGGCGCCCGCCCCTGCAGCTGGCGGGCGGCGAACAGGGCGCCGCGGGCGAAAATGTCGCGGTTGGTGGCCCGATGCACCAGCTCGATGCGCTCGCCCAGACCGGTGAACTGCACCAGGTGCTCGCCCACGATGTCACCGGCACGCAGGCTGGCGTAGTGCGGCTCCGCCCCGCCCCGTTGCGCGGCCGCGCCCAGGGTCAGCGCGGTGCCCGATGGCGCATCCTTCTTCTGGGTGTGGTGCGATTCGACGATGTCGCAGTCCCAGCCGGCCAGCGCCTGCGCCGCGCGCTCCACCAGCTCGTCCAGTACCGCCACGCCCAGGCTGAAGTTCGAGGCCCATACCAGCGGGATCTTCGCCGCCGCGGCCTCCAACGCTTGCCGCTGCGTGCTGGAGATACCGGTGGTGCCCGACACCAGCCCGGCACCCCGCTCCACGCACAGCGCCAGCATCGGGTCGAAGCCCTCCGGCAGGCTGAAGTCGATCGCCACATCGAACACCGGCGCGCCGGGCAGCTCACTGGCGCCGAAGAACGGCACGCCGTCGACCACGCGCTGTGCCGGCGCACGGCCGGTCACTGCGGCCACGATCTGCAGGGTTTCGGGATGTTCGGCGGCCAGCCGCAGCAGGGCTTGGCCCATGCGCCCGGAGGCACCGTGAATGAGCAATCGCAGAGGAGTCTGGTTCATGCCTGCAGGCTAGCGGCAGCACGCCCGCTCCGGCAAGCGCCATCGCTGCTACGCTGCATGCCCTTTCATGCAATGGATGGCAGCTCCCTCATGCAGATCAGCGAACAGCTGGTGCTGATCACCGGCGCCGGCCGCGGCCTTGGCCAGCACATCGCCCGCGCGTTCGCGGCGCAGGGTGCGCGCGTCATCGTCAACTACCACCGCAGCGAAGGCCCCGCACGGGCGCTGGCCGCCGAGCTGGGCGGACAGGCGATCGCGCTGCCGGCCGACGTCACCGACCGCAGCCAGGTCGATGCAATGCTGCAGCACGCCCTGGCCCACTTCGGCCAGGGCGTCACCACCGTGGTCAACAACGCGCTCGCCGCGTTCTCGTTCAATGGTGATGCCCGCGACGGCGCCGCCGATATCGGCTGGCCGGCCTTCCAGGCGCAGTTCGAGGGCAGCGTGCGCGGCGCGCTGAACACCGTGCAGGCCGCCCTGCCCGGCATGCAGGCCCGACGCTTCGGCCGCATCATCAACATCGGCACCAACCTGTTCCAGAACCCGGTCGTGCCCTACCACGACTACACCGCCGCCAAGGCCGCGCTACTGTCCCTCACGCGCACGCTGGCCGGCGACCTCGGCCCGCATGGCATCACCGTGAACATGCTGTCCGGCGGCCTGCTGCGCACCACCGATGCCAGCGCTGCCACGCCGGAGGCAGTGTTCGACTACATCGCCGCCAACACGCCACTGCGCAGCGTTACCACGCCAGCAGAATTCGCCGATGCCGCGCTGTTCTTCGCCAGCCCCTGGTCGCGCGCGGTGACCGGGCAGAACCTGGTGGTCGATGGCGGGCTGGTGCGGGACTGAGCCAATGCGCATTTCCGAGGTCAGCCGCCTGACCGGCGCCAGCGCCAAGGCCATCCGCCTGTACGAGGCGCGCGGACTACTGCCGCCGGTGCCGCGGCTGAACCGCTATCGCGACTACAGCGAACAGGATGTGGCCTGGGTGCAGCTGATCCGCCAGGCGTTGGCGCTGGGCATCACCCTGGCCGCGATCTCCCGCCTGCAGGGCCGCGACGGACGGCTCGACTGGCCCGCGGTGCTGGCCCTGCTCGAGCAACAACGCAGCCGCATCGCCAGCGAGCGGGCACGGCTGGCGCAGGTCGAGCTCGACCTGCAGCAGGTCAGCGACGAACTGCGGCAGTGGCTGCACTCCGGCAGCGGTGACTGCATCCTGGAACCCAGCGGCTGCGCCGCTGGTGGTTGACTCTGCCCCAAGGGCATAGCCCAACCTCGCGCACTTTCCATTGCCCGAGGTTGCCGTGTCCCGTTCCATCCTGATCCTGCTCGGCCATCCCGACCGCGACAGCCTGTGCGGTGCCCTCGCCCAGCGCTACGCCACCGCCGCCGAGAATGCTGGCCATCGGGTGCGCCTGATCGCACTGGGCGAACTCGAGTTCGATCCGGTGCTGCGCCATGGCTACCGCCAGATCCAGCCGCTGGAAGCCGACCTGCAGGACACTGCGGATGCGATCGAGGCCTGCGACCATCTGGTGCTGGTCTATCCCACCTGGTGGGGCGCGATGCCGGCGCTGCTGAAGGGCTTCTTCGATCGCGTGCTGCTGCCGGGGTACGCCTTCCGCTACCGGCGCGATTCAGTCTGGTGGGACCGGCTGCTGGCCGGTCGCAGCGCACGGGTGATCACCACGCTGGATACGCCGCCCTGGTATTACCGCTGGATCTACCGCGACCCGGGCATCACCCAGATCCGCGCCACTATTCTGGAATTCTGCGGCATCCGCCCGGTGCGGGTCAGCCGACTCGGTGCGGTGCGCAGCAGCTCGCCGGAGCAACGCAACCGGTGGCTGGCGTTGGCAGCGGAGCTGGGCTCACGGGCCAACTAGCTGGAAGAGCGTGCGAACCAAGGTTCGCACCCACCTGGAGCGTTCGCACCCACCTGCGGCACTCGTTGCGGGTGTCGCGTTTGCCAATTGACCGTCAGGCACTGCGCCTCAAGGCTGTGGGCCCTTGTTACGGCCCAGGCAAAGCCCATGAAATCCTCGACTGTCTTCAGCAAGTGCGCCAGGAAGACCGGCTTTGCCGGGACGTCGACGACCCGCTACCGCTTGCTGGACGCCGCGCTGCTTGTCGTGAATCACCAGCGCGCCAGCGAAAGCCGGGGCTTCTATGTGAATGCTGGACTCTACTTTCCGGAGCTGCTCGCGTATCCCCTCGCGCCTGACGATCTTGAAACGGCTTTCCGGTACCGCTCCAGCATCCCCACGCCCCATGTCGACTGGCGGATCGAAGAAACGCCGGGCCTGCGCCGGACCTTCATCCAGCAGGATCTTGAAGATCTGCTGGAGGCCGGTAACCGCGACGCGTTGAAGGCCCTGCTGCTCGATGCCCTGGCCGACGTGGCAGGTTTCGCGGCAGCCCATGGGAACAGGGAATCGGTGCGGCGATTCAACCGGGACGGGAACTTCCGGGCGATCATCCGCAGAGAGGTCTGAATCCCGAGAGCGTGCGAACCAAGGTCCGCACCCACAGGGCGAAGGTTTGCACCCACAGGGCGAAGGCCCGCACCACCGGCCGAAGGTTCGCACCCACCGGCCGGCCGCCGTCGAGCATGGCTCGACGCTACTTCTTGGTCGGCCCGCAGCTGTCGCAACCGCCACAGGCACCACCACCGCCGCCCGTTGCCGGCGGCGCGATTTTCCGCCCCAGCGCCTGCAGCCAGGCGGCGCGGCCCGGCTTCAACAGGGCCAACGCCAACGCACCGCGCAGCGTGCGCACGGTGCCCGGGAACTGCTTCTTCAGCACCACCCAGGCACTGACCAGCACAGCCACCGCGATGATCAGGTACTGGATCAGCAGGCCGGTATCCATCAGCCGCCTCCCAGCGCCCTGGTCACCTGGTAGGTGATCAGTGCGGCCACATAAGCCGCTGCGAACAGGTAGAACGCGGCAAAGCCCATCTGCTTCCACGAATTGGTCTCGCGCTTGATGGTGGCCAGCGTCGAGATGCACATCGGGGCGTAGATGTACCAGACCAGCAGCGACAGCGCGGTCGCCAGCGACCAGCCATCGCTGATCAGCGGGGTCAGCGCCTGGCTGGCGGCATCGTCATCGGCGGCCGACAGCGCATACACGGTGGCCAGCGAAGACACCGCCACCTCGCGCGCGGCCAGGCCCGGGATCAGCGCGATGCAGATCTGCCAGTTGAAGCCCAGCGGCGCGAAGAACACCGCCATCGCATGGCCGATCTGGCCGGCGTAGCTGTAGTCGATGGCTGGCATCGTGGCGTCGGCCGGTGCCGCCGGGAACGACAGCAGCACCCACAGCAGGATGGTCAGCGCCAGGATGATGCCGCCGACGCGCTTGAGGAAGATCATGCCGCGCTCGTACAGCCCCACGGCCAGGTCGCGCACATGCGGCAGGCGGTACGACGGCAGCTCCAGCATCAGCGGGTGCTCGCTCTTGTCGCGACGCCACTTCTTCATGATCCACGACATCGCCAGCGCGCTGAGAATGCCCGCCGCATACAGGCCGAACAGCACCAGGCCCTGCTGGTTGAACACGCCCCACACCGTCTTCTGCGGAATGAACGCACCGATCAGCAGCGCGTACACCGGCAGGCGCGCCGAGCAGGTCATCAGCGGCGCCACCAGGATCGTGGCCAGGCGGTCACGCGGGTCCTGGATGCTGCGCGTGGACATGATGCCCGGCACCGCGCAGGCGAAGCTGGACAGCAGCGGGATGAACGAGCGGCCGGACAGGCCGGCGGCCGCCATCATGCGGTCGAGCAGGAACGCCGCACGCGGCAGGTAGCCGGACTCCTCCAGCACCAGGATGAAGAAGAACAGGATCAGGATCTGCGGCAGGAACACCACCACGCCGCCGACGCCTGCGATGATGCCGTCGGTCAGCAGGCTGGCCAGCGGGCCTTCCGGCAGCACGCTGCCAACAAAGGTGCCGAGCCAGGCGAAGCCAGCCTCGATGCCGTCCATCAGCGGCGTCGCCCAGGCGTACACCGCCTGGAAGATCAGGAACATCACCACCGCCAGGCTGACCAGGCCGAACACCGGGTGCAGCAGCCAGCGGTCCAGCGCGTCGTCGATCTTCGCGGTCCGTGCCGGCATGCGCACGGCGACCGACAGGATCCCGCGCACCTTGGCGTGGTAATCGATGCCACCTTCCGGGCCCGGCACCGGCGCATCCAGGTGCGGCACCATGGCGTCCAGGCGCTCGACCAGGGCCTTGGCGCCCTGCTTGCGCACCGCCACGGTCTCCACCACCGGCACGCCCAGCTCGCGTTCCAGCGCGGCCACATCCACCTGGATGCCGCGGCGCTGGGCCGCGTCGACCATGTTCAGGGCCACCACCATCGGCTTGCCCAGCTCGCGCAGTTCCAGCGCGAAGCGCAGGTGCAGGCGCAGGTTGGTGGCGTCGATCACGCACAGCAGCACGTCCGGCGCGGCCTCGCCCGGGTAGAAGCCCCGGCACAGGTCACGGGTGATCGCCTCGTCCAGGCTGGCCGGATGCAGGCTGTAGGCGCCCGGCAGGTCAAGCACGGCGAATTCACGGCCGGACGGCGCGCGCAGGCGGCCCTCCTTGCGCTCGACGGTGACGCCGGTGTAGTTGGCGACCTTCTGCCGGCTGCCGGTCAGCTGGTTGAACAGCGCGGTCTTGCCGCTGTTGGGGTTACCGACCAGCGCGATGCGCAGGGGGGCGGTGGCGGCGATTGCGGTCATGCACGTCGTTCCTGGCTGGCGGCGTCGACCACGACCCGCTTGGCTTCACTGATCCGCAGCGCGAACCGGGTGAACCCGACCTGCACCAGCAGCGGCTCGCCGCCCACCGGGCCCTTGGCCACCAGGCGCACTTCCTCGCCGTTCACGAAACCCAGCTCGCGCAGGCGCCGGGCAATGGCATCGTTGGCATGCAGGTCCTGCACGGACTCGACCACGGCCGAGGTGTGCAGCGGCAGTTCGGACAGCGTCATCTAGCGTGTTCTCTGCTGGATGTAAATGGTTCTCGATTCTAACATTCCCGCGTCGCGTCATGGCCCATGACCAATGGCCCGCTATGATCCATACAGGTATGGAGTGACCCTGGAATCCCATGAACGATGCTTTGCAGATCGAGCGCCGTGGCGCCGTCCTCACCCTCTGGCTGAACCGGCCGGAGCTGCACAACGCCTTTGACGCCAGCCTGATCGCCCGGCTGACCGCCGCGCTGGAAGCCGCCGGCCGCGATGATTCGGTCCGGGCCGTGGTGGTCGCCGGCCACGGCGCCTCCTTCTCGGCCGGTGCCGACATGCAGTGGATGCGCGGCATGGCGGCGGCCAGCGAGGCCGACAACCGCGAGGACTCGCTGGCACTGGCACGGCTGATGCGCACCCTGGACGAGCTGCCCAAGCCGACCCTGGCCCGGGTCCACGGCGCGGCCTTCGGTGGCGGCGTCGGCCTGGTTGCCTGCTGCGACATTGCCATCGCCAGCACCTCGGCCCGCTTCGGCCTGACCGAAAGCCGCCTTGGCTTGCTGCCGGCGGTGATCTCGCCTTACGTGATCGAGGCCATCGGCCCGCGCCAGGCGCGGCGCTGGTTCGCCACCGGCGAGCACTTCGACGCCGATACCGCACTGCGCATCGGCCTGGTCCACCAGCTGGTCGAGCCCGAGCGCCTGGACGAAGCGCTGGAGCGCCAGCTGGCCCTGCTCGACAAGGCCGGCCCGATCGCCTCGTCCACCGCCAAGCAGCTGGTCCGGCAGGTCCGCGACAGCGATGACCGCGATGCGCTGGATCGAGATAATGCCGCCCTGATCGCGCGCCTGCGGGTGTCCGCCGAGGGCCAGGAAGGCCTGGGTGCCTTCCTCGACAAGCGCGCCCCCCATTGGGTCACGGAAGCCTGAACATGCTCGATCATCTTGGTTTGACCAGCGCCGACCTGGCGCGCAGCAAGACCTTCTTCCTGCAGGCGCTGGCGCCGCTGCAGATCGGCGTGGTGATGGAAGTGAGCGCCGAACAGACCGGCGACCACGACCACATCGGCTTCGGCAGCGACGGCAAGCCGTTCTTCTGGCTCGGCAATGGCGGCACCGCCAGCCACGGCGTGCACGTGGCCTTCGCCTGCGCCAGCCGCGCGCAGGTGGACGCCTTCCACGCCGCCGCCCTCGCCGCCGGTGGCCGCGACAACGGCGCGCCGGGCCTGCGCCCGTGGTACCACCCGGATTACTACGCCGCCTTCGTGCTCGACCCGGACGGCAACAACATCGAAGCGGTCTGCCATCGCCCCGTCGGCGAGGTGGCTGCATGAGCGACTACGTCCGCATCGTCGAGGTCGGCCCGCGTGACGGCCTGCAGAACGAAAAGCAGTCGGTGTCCACCGCCGACAAGATCGAACTGATCAACCGCCTGTCGGCCACCGGCCTGCGCAGCATCGAGGCGACCAGTTTCGTCAGCCCGAAGTGGATTCCGCAGCTGGCCGATGCCGCGGAGGTCTACGCCGGCATCCAGCGCCGGCCGGGCATCCACTACCCGGTGCTGGTGCCGAACGAACAGGGCTACGACCGCGCCCGCGCGGTGGGCGTGGAGGAAGTGGCGGTGTTCACCGCTGCGTCCGAGGCCTTCAACCGCACCAACACCAATGCCGGCATCGACGAATCGCTGGCCCGGTTCGAGCCGATACTGCGCCGCGCCGCCGCCGATGGCGTGCGCGTGCGCGGCTACGTCTCCACCGTGCTCGGCTGCCCCTACCAGGGCGAGGTGCCGCTGGCCGACGTGGTGCGGGTGGCGCGCGCGCTGCACCAGATGGGCTGTTACGAAATCTCGCTGGGCGACACCATCGGCGTCGGCACCCCACGCAAGGCACGGGCGATGCTGCAGGCGGTCGCTGCCGAGATCCCGATGGACGCCTTGGCCGTGCACTTCCACGACACCTACGGCCAGGCCATCGCCAACATCGCCACCTGCCTGGAAGCAGGCGTGCGCGTGGTCGACAGCGCAGTCTCGGGGGCCGGTGGCTGCCCGTATGCGAAGGGGGCCAGCGGCAACGTCGCCAGCGAGGACGTGGTCTACCTGCTGCAGGGCCTGGGCCTGGACAGCGGCGTGGACCTGCCGGCACTGGCAGAGACCGGCCGCTGGCTGGCTGGCCTGCTCGGCCGCGCCACCGCCAGCCGCACCGGGCAGGCGCTGGCAGCGACCGGCTGAGCACCCCGCTGCGCCGCTCCTGCCGGGGCGGCGCAGTGCACAACGGCGGCGGTCGCCGCTTCCGTTAGAATCGGCGGTTCTCGAACCTGCAGGACCGTGCAATGCAGCTGTCTTCCGTACGTGCCGTGATCACTGGCGGCGTCTCCGGCCTCGGCCTGGCCGTGGCCCAGCACCTCGTCGCCCAGGGCGGCAAGGTGGCTCTGTTCGACCTCAACGACGACAAGGGTGCAGCTGCCGTTGCCGGGCTGGGTGCCGACAAGGCCCGCTATTTCAATGTCAATGTCAGCGATGAGGCGGCCGTGGCTGCAGCCATCGACCAGGCCCACGATTTCCTCGGCGGCCTGAACGTGGCGATGAACTGCGCCGGCATCCTCGGCGCCGGTCGCGTGCTCGGCAAGGAAGGCCCGATGCCGCTGGCCGGCTTCCAGGGCACGGTGATGGTCAACCTGGTCGGCAGCTTCAACGTCGCCAAGGCCGCGGCCAACCGCATGCAGCACAACGACGCCGGCGAAGACGGCGAGCGCGGCGTGATCATCAACACCGCCAGCATCGCTGCCTATGAAGGACAGATCGGCCAGGCCGCGTATGCCGCCAGCAAGGGCGGCGTGGTGTCGATGACGCTGCCGATGGCGCGCGAACTGTCGCGCTTCGGCATCCGCGTCAATACGATTGCTCCTGGCGTGTTCTGGACGCCGATGGTCGATGGCATGCCCGAAGCCGTGCAGCAGTCGCTGGCCGCCTCGATCCCGTTCCCGTCGCGCCTGGGCAAGCCGGAAGACTTCGCCAGCCTGGTCGGCTTCATCCTCGGCAACACCTACCTCAACGGCGAGACCATCCGCCTGGACGGCGCTACCCGCCTCGCTCCGAAGTGATTCCCCCCGGGCGCCGGGACGGCGCCCTCCCCCAACGACCTAGATCACCATGAAAGCCAACGACATCAAGAAGGGCAACGTCGTCGAGTACAACAACGGCGTGTACCAGATCCGCGACATCGAGCGCAGCTCGCCGCAGGGTCGCGGCGGCAACGTCCGCTTCCGCTTCATCATGTACAGCGTGCCGGGCGGCAACAAGCTCGACGCCAGCTTCGATGCCGACGACAACCTGGTCGAGGTCGAACTGCTGCGCCGCCAGTCCACCTATTCGTACAAGGATGGCGATGCCTTCGTGTTCCTCGATGACGAGGACTACACGCCCTACACCCTGGACGCGGACGTGATCGGCGACGACGCCGGCTACATCACCGACGGCCTGACCGGCATCTACGTGCAGGTGATCGACGAGCAGCCGGTGGCGATCCAGCTGCCGGCCTCGGTGGTGCTGGAAGTGATCGAGACCCCGCCGGAACTGAAGGGCGGCACTGCCACCAAGCGCCCGAAGCCGGCCAAACTCAACACCGGCATCGAGATCATGGTGCCGGAGTACATCGTCAACGGCGAACGCGTGCTGGTGAACACCGCCACCGGCGAATTCGCCGGCCGCGCCGACTGAGCACCCTGCGCTGATCGGCTGCCTGTCCCTGCTTGCGGCGTGCTCGCCGCAGGCAGCGGGCAGCGCATCGGATGTACCGATCGTGTAGAGCCGAGCGTGGGCTCGGCTCTACAGAAGGCTTACGGCTGCTTCGCACCGAAGTTGCCGCAGCCGTGGTACTGGCGGGTGCCGATGGTCAGGTTCACCTTGGCATCGAACGACTCGCCGCTCATGTCGTCCTGGCAGGTGGTGCGCTGGAAGCTGAGCTTGACGTCGGTACCGTCGGACGCCTTGCCACTCCAACCGTCAGCACCTTCGGTGGGCGTGGCGACGTCGAAGCGACGCTCGCCATAGTCAACTTCCACCCGCAGGCCCGGCGCGTCGCCATCGACGACCGCCAACCAGCCCGGCTCGTTGCCCGTGGCGCGGAACGCGGCCGTGCCCGCGCTGCCATCGCCTTCGGTCGCTTCGACCGCATGGCACTCGCGGTCCGCCTCGCCCTTCAGGCTCAACAGGCCGTCATCGCTGCCCTTGGTCCAGAAGCTGTTGCCCTGGCCATCACCGTACCTGGCACCCGACGCCGCACGTTCGGAGGTCATGGCGAAGGTACGTTCGCCGATCACCACCGTGGCCGCATCCTCGCCATTGAAAGTCGCGCGCACGCTCAGATCACCACACTGGTACGTGGTCTCGCTGCCGGTACCGGCGCTGGTGCTGGCAGCCGGTTCGGGCGCCGCCGGCGGCGCGGCATCGGTGCCGCCCGCAGCGGGTGCCTGGGCCGGCTGGCACGCGGCCAGCACCAACCCGAGCGAGGCTGCCAACAGACTGGGAACTACACGCATGGCTCGACTCCTTGTCGACACTACAGAGACCTTCGACCCTACCACCTGCCGGTGAGCGCGGCCTGAAAGCGGCCTGACCGTACTCACGCGGCCAGTACCGCCATCGACAACAGCTGCGCACCGCTGCCGGCGGAACTGCAGGTCCAGACCCGCAGCAGGCGCAGCTTCACTTCACGCTCCCGGCCCTGCCGCGACACGGACAACCGCACGTCGCTGGACAGCAACGCCAGGCGGCCACACAGCAGCGTCTCCACCGCGTGCAGCTGCAGGCTTCGCACCTGCAGGCTGCCGGCCAGCCAATCGCCCAGCCATGGCAGATCGAGCATGCGGCCGCCGTGGCCTTCCATCATGAACAAGGCCGGCGATACCAGCGCGTTCAACGCATCGTGGTCATTTTCCAGCAGCGCAGCGCACAGGCGCTGCTCCAGCGCCATCAACTGCTGCTCATGCAGATCTTCAACGATGTTCCGTTCCATCCACGGTTCCTCCCGGCATCGGCCGGCGCCTGCGCAGGCGCTGCGCGATCCACTGCCGCGCGCCCTGCACCACTACATAGAAGACCGGCACGAAGAACACCGCCAGCACGGTCGCACTGACCATGCCGCCGAACACACCGGTTCCGATCGCCTGCTGGGTTTCCTTCGACGCACCCTGCGCCAGCGTCAGCGGCACCACGCCCAGCGCGAACGCCAGCGAGGTCATCACGATCGGGCGCAGGCGCAGACGGGCCGCCTCCAGTACCGCCTCGACCAGGCCACGCCCCTGCTGCTGCAGCTGCCGCGCGAACTCGACAATGAGGATCGCGTTCTTCGCCGACAGCCCGATCACAGTGATCATGCCGACCTTGAAGAACACGTCGTTGGGCATGCCGCGCAACAATACGGCGGCGACCGCGCCGAGCAGGCCCAACGGCACCACCAGCATCACCGCCAGCGGAATCGACCAGCTCTCGTACAGCGCCGCCAGTACCAGGAACACCACCAGCATCGACAACAGCAGCAGCCACGGCGCCTGCGCCCCCGACTCACGCTCCTGCAGCGACTGGCTGGTCCACTGCAGGGCAAAACCGGACGGCAGCTTCCCGGCCAACCGCTCCATCTCCGCCATGGCCTGGCCGGTCGACACGCCGGAGGCCGGTGCGCCGGACAGATTCAACGCCGGGAAGCCGAGGTAGCGCTGCAGCTGCAGCGGCGCCTCGGTCCAGTGCGGGGTCACCAGTTCCGACAACGCCACCATGCCGCCCTCGCTGTTGCGCACGTACAGTTTCAGCACGTCCTCCAGTTCCATGCGATGCGGCGCGTCGGCCTGCAGGATCACCTGCTGCAACCGGCCCTTGTTGGGGAAATCATTGACGTACTGCGAGCCCATCGCCGCTGACAGCGTGTTGCTGATGTGCTCGAAGCCCACGCCCATCGCCTCGGCCTTGGCGCGATCAATGTCCAGCCGCACGCTGGTACCTGCCGGCAGGCCATCGGCATGCACCTCCGACAGCAGCGGACTGGCGTCGGCCAGCTTCAGCAGCTGCTGCAGGGCCGCGCGCAGCTCGGCCTGGCTCTGCCCGGTACGCGCCTGCAGGGCCAGCGAGAACCCGGACGAACGGCCCAGGCTGTCGATCGCCGGCGGCATCACGCTCATCACCTCGCCCTCGGCAACCGTGGCCATCGCCTGCTGCGCGGCCTCCACCTCGCCGGCCGCGGTGGCGCCAGCACGCTCGCCCCAGTCCTTCAGCATGGTGTAGGTCAGCGCCGCGCTCGGGCCGGAACCGGAGAAGCTGTAACCGAGGATCGACTGGTTGGAGCCGATGCCCGGGCGCGAGGCCACGTGCCGTTCGTAGGCTTCGACCACCGCCAGCGTGCGTTCGGCGGTGGCTTCGGCCGGCAGCTGGATCGAGGTCATGAAATAGCCCTGGTCCTCTTCCGGCAGGAACGCGCCCGGCAGCCAGTGCAGGCCCAGCAGCAGCGCCGCCACCAGCGCGGCGAACACGCCCATCACCCGGCCGCTTCGCCGCAGCACGGAGGCCACGCCACGCTGGTAGCGCCCGGTCAACGCCTCGAAGCCACGATTGAAGGCGCCGAACAGCCCGCCACGACCATGATGGCCGTGGGTGTTCGGGCGCAGCAGGGTCGCGCACAGCGCCGGTGTCAGGCTCAGTGCCAGCAGCGCCGAGAACAGGATCGACACCGCCATCGCCACGGTGAACTGGCGGTAGATCGCGCCCACCGAGCCGCTGGCCAAGGCCATCGGAATGAACACCGCGGTCAGCACCAGGGTGATGCCGATCACCGCGCCGGTCAGCTCGCGCATCGCCTTGATGGTCGCCTCGCGCGGCGGCAGGCCCTCCTCGGCCATGATCCGCTCCACGCCCTCGACCACCACGATCGCGTCGTCGACGATGATGCCGATCGCCAGCACCATGCCGAACATGGTCAGCACGTTGATCGAGAAGCCCAGCGCCAGCATCACCGCGAAGGTACCGAGCAGCGCGATCGGTGCGACCAGCGCAGGAATCAGCGTGTAGCGCCAGTTCTGCAGGAACAGGTACATCACCGCGAACACCAGCAGCATCGCCTCCAGCAGCGTCTGCACCACCTTCTGGATCGAGATCTTCACGAACGGCGCGGTGTCGAACGGGATGCTCGCCTCCACGCCGCGCGGCAACAGCGGCGCCAGTTCCGCCATGCGCTCACGGACCGCCGACGCCGTGCGCACCGCATTCGCGCCCGGCCGCAGCTGCACCCCGGCGGCGGTGGCCGGATGGCCATCCTCGCGGGTGCCCCAGGCATAGCTCTGCGCGCCCAGTTCGACGCGGGCGACATCACCCAGCACCACCCGTGAACCGTCGGCCCCGGCGCGCAGTACGATCGCCGCGAACTGTTCCGGCGTGGACAACTGGCCGTCGGCGCTGAGCGGCACGGTGATGCGCTGGCCTGGAACACCCGGCGAATCACCGATGCGCCCCGGCGAGATCTCCAGGTTCTGCTGCTCGATGGCAGTGGCCACATCGCCCATGGTCAGGCCGTAGCCGGTCAACCGGGTCGGGTCCAGCCACACGCGCATCGCCTGCTCGGCACCGAATAACTGCACGCGACCGACGCCATCGATGCGGCGCAGCTCTTCGATGATGTTGCGCGCCATGAAATCGCCCAGCGCGGCCTCGCTGACGCTGGCATCCGGCGAACGCAGGCCGACCAGCATCAGGAAGCCGGAATCGGCGGCCTCCACGAACAGGCCGTTCTGCCGCACGCTGCGCGGAAGGCGCGGCTCGATCGCCTTGATCCGGTTCTGCACGTCCACCTGCGCCAGTTCCGGATTGGTGCCGGGCTTGAAGGTGGCGGTGATCGAGGCTTCGCCGGAGGTGTCCACCGACGATTCGAAGTACAGCAGGTGCTTGACGCTGGACAGCTCGCGCTCGATCAGGCCGACCACCGCATCGTTCAACGTCTGCGGGCTCGCACCCGGGTAGCTGGCATAGATGCTGACGCTGGGCGGCGCGACCGCCGGATAGCGCTCCACGGCCAGGCGCGGAATCGCCAGCGCGCCGGCCAGGATGATGAAGATCGCCAGCACCCAGGCGAACACCGGGCGATCGATGAAGAAACGTGCCATGTTGGATTTTCCTGGAGGGGCTGTCCCGGGAAAGGCTCAGCCCTTGCTGCCGGCCTGCACCGCACCGGCGCTGGCGACTGGCTTCTGCCAGTCGCGCGCATCGACCACCACGCCTTCCTGCAGGCGCTCCTGGCCCTCGACCACCACTTTCTCGCCGGCCTTCAGGCCCGCGCGCACCAGCCACTGGCGATCGACGCTGCCTTCCACCTCCAGCGTGCGTATCACCGCCCTGCCCTCGGCGCCGATCACCCAGGCATAGGCCTGGCCACCGGCGCTGCGCAGCACCGCCTGCTGTGGCACGGTCATCGTGCTGGCCGGGGCACCCCGCGGCACCCTCGCGCGCACATACATGCCGGGCAGCAGCTGCCGCCGCGGGTTGTCCACCAGGATGCGCAGGATCACATCACCCGTCCGTGCATCGACATTGATACCGGAGAACAGCAGCTGGCCACGCTCGGGCAGCGGCTTGCCGGCGGCACCGATGATCGTCACCGGCAGCTTGTCGCCGCCGGCCGCACTGCGCTGCAGCGACTCCAGCTGCGCCGCCGGCTGGCGCACATCCACGTAGACCTGGTCGATCTGCTGTACCACGGCCATCGGCTCGGCATCGGCCACGCCGACCAGCGCACCTTCGGTCACCAATGCCTGATCGATACGACCGGCAATCGGTGCGCTGACCGTGGCATAGCGCAGGTCGAGCTGGCGACGGGACAGGATCGCGCGCGCTTCATTCACTGCCGCGCGTGCCTGCTCGTACTCGGCGCTGGCGTCGTCCCGATGCTGCTGGCTGACCGCCTGCGCGGCAGCCAGGGCGTGCAGGCGCTGCGACTGCACGCGACTGCGGCCCAACGCCGCCTCACTGCGCTGCAGTGCGGCCAGCGCCGAATCGACGTCGGCCCGGAACGCTGCCGGGTCAATCTGGAACAAGGCCTGGCCTGCACTGACTTCCGCCCCCTGGTCGAACAGGCGCCGCTGCACGATGCCGCCCACCTGTGCGCGGATCTGCGCGGTGCGCACCGCCGCGACGCGGCCTGGCAGTTCGTCGTCACGCTGCACCACCTGCGGGCCGACGCTGATCACGCTGACGCGCGGCGCCGCCTCGGGGGTGGCTTCGGGAGTGGAGCAGGCCGTCATGGCCAAGGCGAGGGCCGCGATCAACGCGACCGGAGTCCTGAAGGTTCTCATTGCTGTGCACAATGCCGCGCAGGCGGCGGATAGGTTCTGAAGCGCGCAGTCTGCGTGGCGATGATGGGGTTTCGATGGAGGAACTGTGGAGATACGATGGAGGCAAGCACCTTACGGCCCCGCCCCTGCATGCATGCCTCCCCTGCCCTCGCCGCCCTCGTCCTGATCGTCGAGGATGAGGCCGAGATCGCTGACATTCTCTGCGCCTACCTGGAACGCGAAGGACTGCGCACGCTGCGCGCCGCCGATGGCCACAGCGCACTGGACCTGCACCGCAGCGCCCGGCCCGACCTGGTCCTGCTCGATGTGCAGCTGCCGCGCCTGGACGGCTGGAGCGTGCTGACCCAGCTGCGCCAGCGCGGCGAGACGCCGGTGATCATGCTGACCGCACTGGACCAGGACCTGGACAAGCTGACCGCGCTGCGGATGGGCGCTGATGACTACGTGGTCAAGCCCTTCAACCCGGCCGAGGTGGCCGCGCGCGTGCGCGCCGTACTGCGGCGCACGCTGCGCGCCGCGCGCGTGGACGCACCCACCGCGTTGCGCGTCGGCCCGCTGCTGATCGACTCGGCCACCCACGCGGTGCACGTGGAGGGCGAAGGCTACAGCCACGAAGTGCTGCTCACCCTCACCGAGTTCAAGCTGCTGCACTGCATGGCGCTGGCGCCGACGCGCATCTTCAGCCGCAGCGAGCTGATGCACGAATGCCTGCCGGAAAGCGAAGCACTGGAGCGCACCGTCGACAGCCATGTCAGCAAGCTGCGCCGCAAGCTGGATGAAGTGGGCATGGTCAACGTCCCAGCCAGCGTGCGTGGCGTCGGCTACCGGCTGATGGCCGATCGCTGATGCCCTCCCTGCGCCGCTCCGGGCTGAGCCGCCACATCATCGTTTCGATGTCGCTGATGGTGATCGGCGTCATCGTGATGATGATCCTGTCATCGTGGCTGCTGTACGCGGTGCTGGTCGAGTTCTTCCCCGGCAGTGCCGAGGAGCCGGAAAGCTGGCTGCCGACCGGCCCGGAACTGGCATGGATGGTGGGCGTGATCCTGACCGGGCTGGCGCTGGCCATCGCCGCCTCGTTCCGCCTCGCCCACCGCATCCTGTCGCCGCTGAATTCGCTGGTGGACAGCGTGCGTGCGCTCGCGGGCGGCGACCTGGGTGCACGCGCCAGCGTCGAGGAAAATTCGCCGGGCGAAGTGGCGACCCTGGTCGAGGACTTCAATGCGATGGCGCGCCGCCTGCAGCACATGGAGAGCGAGCGCGCGATGTGGCACGCGGCCATCGCCCATGAGCTGCGCACACCGGTGACGATCCTGCGTGGCCGCCTGCAGGGGCTGGCAGAGGGTGTGTTCCAGCCAGACGAGTCGCAGTTCCGCAGCCTGCTGGCCCAGGTCGAAGGGCTGTCACGGCTGATCGAGGACCTGCGCGTGCTGAGCCTGTCCGACAACGCGCGGCTGGACGTGCGTCGCGCGCGCACCGACGTGGTGGCCGAGGTGCATTCGGTGATGACCCTGGTCGATCCACAGTTCCGCGCCGCCGGCTTCGTGCTTGAGCTGGAAACCAGCCGCGAGGAACACAACGCGCACTGCGACCCGACCCGCCTGCGCCAGGCATTGCTGGCGCTGCTGGAGAACGCGCGGCGCTATGCCAGCCCGGGCAAGGTGCGGATTGCAGTGCATGACACGCCCGGCCACGTGCAGGTGGCGATCGAAGACGAGGGTCCGGGCATCGACCCTGAACTGCACGCGGATATCTTCACCCCGTTCATGCGTGGCGACGGTTCGCGTTCGCGACAGGGCGGCGGCAGCGGGCTCGGCCTGGCGGTGGTCAAGGCCATCGCCGACGCGCACGGTGGCCGCGTCTACTGCATCCCGGGCAGCGCCGGCGGCAGCCGCTTCGTCATCGAACTGCCGCGCCAGTAGCCGGGCGGGCTGCCTGCGTACGCAGGTGTGCACCGAGTGCGGCCAGATTGGCGTCGATCGCATCCATTTCCTCGCGTTGGCGGATCGGCAGCTGCTGGCGCAGCTGGACGCGCAATGCCTGCCACGCCGGGACCGCCTGCGCACTGGCAGTGGCCACGGCCGCGGACAGCAGCGCCTGCTCGTCGCCCAGCGGCAATCCATAGCCGTCATCCTGCAGCAGCGTCCCCGGGCGCAGCCACTGCCCGCTCTGCTCCAGCAACCCGCGCAGGCTGCGCGTTTCAGCGCTGTCCGGTGCGGCCAGCAGCTGCCGCTTGAGCACATCGCGTGCGCGCAGCTCGGCGCGCCGCTGCGCGGCCTGTTCCAGCAGCAACAGGCCGGCACTGGCACGCAGGTCACCCTGCAGCAGCCACGGTGCGCGTTGCTGTGCAGGCAGCTTCAACCAGCCGCGCACATCACGAGCGGGCAAGGCCAGCTGGGCCGCGGCCACTGCGAACAACTGCTGGTAGTGGTCGCGCGCCGAGGCGAAGTAGTAGCCCTGCGCCTGCGCTGCAGTGCGGTCCGCCAGTACCCTCTCGTCGAGCACGTCCAGCCGCACCAGTCGCCGCTTCAGGCCGCGCGGGCTCAGCTGGGCCAGGCCCGCCTCGCCAAGGCGCGGCACCCCGGCCTGCAGCAGCTTGGCGGTTTCCACCGCGCAGTTGTTGCTGACGAAGTAATAGCGCCCGTCATAGCTCCAGTGCACCTGCGCGGTGCGCTCGAGCAGGCTCGCGATTTCGCTGCGGCCCAGCTGCAGCGGCAGCGACTGCAGCCCGCGCAGCTCGACCTTGGTGTACTCGTCCACCACCTGCTGCAGGGGCAGCACGAACAGCCGCGACGGATAGCCGCCGGTCAGGCCACGCCAGTTGGATATCTGCACGTCGCCCACGAACGCGCGGAACGACAGCACGCGGTGGTACTCCAGGTCCAGGCGGCAGTCCGGCCCAGGTACGCGGCCCGGCTTGCAGACCACCAGCCGCAGCATGCTGTGGCCCCAGCGACTCATCGGCTGCGCACTGCCTTCGGCGAACAGGTAGTCCACCGCGTAGACGCGCGCCGGATCGAGCTGCAGCAGCGATGCAGCGCCCTCCTCCGATTCGGCCTGCAGCAGGGGCAGCGTCGTGGCGCACCGCGGCCGTGGCAGCGACGGTGGCGTTCCGAAATGCGCCTGGTACCACTGCGCCAATGCGGGCCGCCGGCAGGCGAACTCGCCGTCGAGGACGAAATGCTCGGCATTCACGGCCAGGTACTCGGCCGGGTTCGTCAGTTCATAGACATCCGGGCTGCGATCACGGAAATCGTTGTCGCCCCGGCCGAGGTGCCAGGGCTTGCGCTGCCAGCCCGCAAGGTCACGCCATCGCACGCTCTGCGACCAGTTCGCACCGCCACGGTCGGCGACGTGGGTCAGTTCATGCACCAGCGCACTGCGGCGCGCACGGCGGTTGCCGGGCATGCCGTCATCCAGCAGGGTGCGGCGCAACGTAATGCGGCCGGCGAAAGCGCGCCCGTGCACCTCGGCGGGAAGGTCATCACTCCAGCGCACCTGCACCTGAGCCGGCAAAGCGCGCAGCAGGCCTTCCGGCAGCAGGGACTGCACGTCAGCCAGGGTCTGGCTGGCGAGCTGCTGCTGCGTCGGATCGAGACCGGAGGGATCGAGCTGCAGCCGATCAGCCGCATGGGCGGAAGGGATGAGCAGCCATGCCAATGCGGCCATCCACCCGCACCGCCCGCTGTGCTTCCGTAGAGCCGAGCCATGCTCGGCTGCTGTTGCGATCCGGGTGCGCCGGGCATCCAGCCGGGCATGGCTCGGCTCTGCAGAAAGCGATGGCGCCGAGGTCATGCAGCCCGCATCAACGCGCCAGCAGCGCGCGGGCCAGTTCCAGGTCGCTCTGTTGCTGTGCGGCAGCGCTCTGCTCGCGCAGGTGGACCAGCGCGGCCTGCAGGCGGGCGCCACGGATCTGGCCGTCGCTGGCGACGAACGCAGCGGCATCGTCGCGCGCGGCCTGCACCACCTTGTCGTCGCCCGAGCTGCTGCCCGAGGAACCGGAGGAGGCACCGGTCGCCGAACCGGCCGAGGTGCCAGCGAAGCTGGAAGCGAAGCCGGCCAGCGGCAGGGACAGCAGGGCGAGCAGCAGAAGCGGACGGGTCATCGGTTCGAAGCCGGTTGTGAAGGTGCGTGGAGCGTAACGGGTACGTGAAGGATTTGCCCGGCTCAGGCGTCGAACAGCTTGCCGGGATTCAGCCGCGCTTGGGGATCGAACGCGCGTTTGACCGCCTTCATGAGCGCGATCTCGGCGGGGCCGCGGGTGCTGTCCAGGTAGCCCTTCTTGACCAGTCCGATGCCGTGCTCGGCCGAGATGCTGCCATCGAAGCGGGCCAGCACCTGCGCCAGCAGCTTGGTCACGTGCTCGCACTGCGCCACGAAGTCGGCGTCGCTGGTGTCGTCCGGCTTGAGCACGTTGATGTGCAGGTTGCCATCGCCGATATGGCCGAACCAGACCACGTCGAAGTGCGGGTAGGCCTGCCCGATCAGTGCCTGGGTCTCGGCCAGGAACGCCGGCATCGCCGAGATCCGCACCGAGACGTCATTCTTGTAGGGCTTGTAGCGCGCCAGCGACTCGGTGATGCCTTCGCGCAGGCGCCACAGCTGGGCGGCCTGGGCATCGCTGGCACTGATCACACCGTCGCTGACCCAGCCGTTGCCCATGCAGTCCTCGAAGGCCGCCATCGCCGCGGCTTCCTGTGCCTCGTCGTTGGCCGCGAACTCGGTGACGACGTAGTACGGATGCACCTCGTCGAACGGTGCCTGCGCGCCATGCGCCAGCACGTGCTCCAGCGCCCGGTCGGTGAAGAATTCGAAGGCCTGCAGCTGCAGGCGCGCGCGGAACGCGGCGAACACCTGCATCAGCACCTCGAAGCTGGGCACGGCCAGCAGCATCACGTTGCTGGCTGGCGGCGGATCGGTGAGTTTCACTGTCGCCTCGACGATCACGCCCAACGTGCCTTCCGAACCGATCAGCAGCTGGCGGAAGTCATAGCCGCTGGAGTTCTTGATCAGGCCCTTGTTGAGTTCCAGCAGTTCGCCGCTGGCGGTAACCACCTTCAGCCCGGCGATCCACTCGCGGGTATTGCCATAGCGGATCACGCGGATGCCGCCGGCATTGGTGGCGATGTTGCCGCCGATCGTGCACGACCCGCGCGCAGCGAAGTCCACCGGGTAGATCAGGCCGTGGTCCAGCGCGGCGTTGTGCACGGCCTCCAGCGGCATGCCGGCCTGCACCACCAGGGTGCGATCGACCGCGTCGTAGGCCAGTGCCTTGTTCATCCGTTCCAGGCTGAGCACCAGCTCGCCGTTGGCGGCCACCGCGCCACCGGAAAGGCCGGTACGTCCGCCGGACGGCACCACGGCCACGCCCTCGCCCGCACTCCAGCGCATCACCGCCTGCACTTCCTCGACCGTGGCCGGCAGTGCGATCGCCAGCGGCGCTGGCGTCCAGCGCCGGGTCCAGTCGCGCCCGTAATGCTCCAGGTCAGCCGGGTCGATCTTCAGCTTCAGGCCGGGACAGGCCTGCTGCAGCGAGGCAATGCGGGAATCGGTCATGACGGTCCAACGCGGTGCGTGAAGACGGGCAAGCGTGCCAGCGGTACGCGCCAGCGTCCAGCCCCGCAGCGATACAGATAGCTACGGATGCAACCAATTGCGCACTGCACCATGGGCGCTTCGATCTGGCATAGTGGTCAGCCCCTGTCCCACTGGCCGTGTTGCCCCATGTCGCCGAAGAAGACCTCGTTCCCGAAGCAGGATATCCGCGTACTGTTGCTGGAGGGGGTCAGCCAGACCGCCGTGGAGGTGTTCAGCGCCGCCGGCTACAGCCAGATCGAGGCGCACACCAAGGCGCTGCCCGAGGACGAACTGAAGGCGCGCATCGCCGAGGCGCACATCGTCGGCATCCGCTCACGCACCCAGCTCAGCGCCGAGGTGCTGGCCGAGGCCAAGCGCCTGATCGCGGTGGGCTGCTTCTGCATCGGCACCAACCAGGTCGACCTGGACGCGGCCGAGCTGGCCGGCATCCCGGTGTTCAATGCGCCCTACTCCAACACCCGCAGCGTGGCCGAGCTGGTGATCGCCGAGGCGATCATGCTGACCCGTGGCATTCCGCAGAAGAACGCCGAGTGCCATCGCGGCGGCTGGTCGAAGTCGGCCAGCGGCAGCCATGAAGTGCGCGGCAAGACGCTGGGCATCATCGGTTACGGCCACATCGGCACCCAGGTCGGCGTGCTGGCCGAATCGCTGGGCATGCAGGTGATCTTCCACGACGTGGAAACCAAGCTGGCGCTGGGCAATGCCCGTGCCGCGGCGAGCCTGGACGATCTGCTGGCCCGCGCCGACATCGTCACCCTGCACGTGCCGGAGACCCCGGCCACGCAGTGGATGATCGGCAGCACCGAGCTGGCGAAGATGCGCAAGGGCGCGCACCTGATCAACGCCGCGCGCGGCACCGTGGTCGACATCGACGCGCTGGACGCAGCGCTAGCCAGCGGCCACGTCGGCGGTGCCGCGCTGGACGTATTCCCGGTCGAACCGAAGGGCAACGGCGATATCTTCGAGTCGCCGCTGACCCGCCACGACAACGTGATCCTGACCCCGCACGTGGGCGGCAGCACGCTGGAAGCGCAGGACAACATCGGCGTGGAAGTGGCGGCCAAGCTGGTGCGCTACAGCGACAACGGCAGCACGCTGTCGGCGGTCAACTTCCCGGAAGTGACCCTGCCCGAACACGAGGACAGCCTGCGCCTGCTGCATATCCACCAGAACGTGCCGGGCGTGCTGTCCAGGGTCAACGAGATCTTCTCGCGCCACAACGTCAACATCGACGGCCAGTTCCTGCGCACCGACCCGAAGGTGGGTTACGTGGTGATTGACATCACCGCCAGCGAGGCGCAGGCCGCCGCCGTCCGCGACGAACTGGCCGCGATTCCGGGCACGCTGCGGACGCGCATCCTGTACTGACGCGCGTTCCGCCTTGCACTTGTAGAGCCGAGCCCATGCTCGGCTGCACTTCTGGCCGACATTGAGCCGAGCATTGGCTCGGCTCTACATATGGCTAGCGCGCCAGCCAGCGGTGTGCCATGCGCTGCATGGATTCATCCGATTCCGGATCGGACGCGACCTCGGTCACCGGCCGCCAGGCCAGGTCGAGCGATTCCTCGCTGAGCACGAAGGCCTCGCCCCCCAGCGCCCGTATCACGAAACGCACGTCGTAGTGCCAGTGCCCCGGCACGTCCTTGCGCTCCGGAATCCAGTGCTTGTCCAGATCGAAGATGGCCGGGTCTTCCAGTACCAGGCCGCTCAGGCCCGACTCCTCCTCGGCTTCCTTCAGCGCCACCCGGGCCAGGTCACGGTCGCCGTCGGCGTGGCCGCCCAGCTGCAGCCAGCGCTGCAGCTTGCGGTGGTGGGTGAGCAGCAGGCGCTGGCCATCGGCGCTGACCAGCCAGCAGCTGGCGGTGAAGTGGCCGGCCAGGCGCTCGCGGCGGAACGGATCTTCCGGATCATCCAGCAATGTGCCGAATTCGGCAGCCAGGGCGTCGTGGGCGGGTTCGCGGCGCGCGTAGTCCCGGAGCAGGCCGCGCAGGCGATCGTCAAGCGCGGCAAGGGTTTCGGCGGTCTGGCTCATGAATGGGGGCGGTTCGGAAAAATACTGCTCATTATCGCCGTTCATTGTTGCGATTGCGCTTGTGCGTTGGCTTCAGCTTTGGCTAAGGTACAGCGGGCCGTTCGCACGGCCTTCACCATCAAGGCAGCCGGCAACGTATCGGCCGCCCACCCCATCCGATCACTAGGAAGTACTGCATGCTGAAAGCTCTGTTGAGGGTCAAGCCGGTCGAGCCGGCCGGGCACGTCGATGCCGGCGAACCCATCGAAGGCAGCCTGGACGGCGAAGCCACGTTGAAACGGACCCTCACGGCTAAACACCTCATCCTGCTGGGCGTGGGTGCGGTGATCGGCGCAGGCATCTTCGTGCTGACCGGCCAGGCCGCAGCCAACCACGCGGGCCCGGCGGTCATGCTGTCGTTCGTGCTGGCCGGTTTCGCCTGTGCGCTGGCAGGCCTGTGCTATGCCGAGTTCGCGGCGATGATGCCGGTCTCCGGCAGTGCCTACTCCTATTCCTACGCCACCCTCGGCGAAGGCATGGCCTGGTTCATCGGCTGGTGCCTGGTGCTGGAGTACCTGTTCGCCTCGGCCTCGGTCGCGGTGGGCTGGTCGGCCTACCTGATCAGCTTCATCACCACCACGCTGCACATGCCCTTCCCGGACATGCTCAGCGCCGCGCCCATCGCCTGGACCGGCAGCGAGTTCGTCTCCTCCGGCAAGCTGTTCAACCTGCCGGCGGTGCTGATCGTGGCGGCGGTGTCCGGCCTGCTGTACGTGGGCGTGACCCAGTCGGCGTTCGTCAACGCGATCATCGTGGCGATCAAGGTCACTGTCATCTGCCTGTTCATCGGCATCGGCGCGGCCCACATCGACCCGGCCAACTGGCACCCGTTCATTCCGGAAAACACCGGCGTGCCGGGTGAGTTCGGCTGGAGCGGCATCTTCCGCGCCGCCACCATCGTGTTCTTCGCGTACATCGGCTTCGATGCGGTCTCCACCGCTGCTGGCGAGACCAAGGACCCGCAACGCAACATGCCGATCGGCCTGCTCGGCTCGCTGGCCGTGTGCACGATCGTCTACATCATCGTCTGTGCGGTGCTGACCGGCATGATGCCGTACCACCTGCTGGGCACCGACAAGCCGGTGGCCACCGCCCTGGAGCCCTACCCGACCCTGTCCTGGCTGAAGACGTTCGTGGAAGTCGGCGCCATCGCCGGCCTGTCCTCGGTGGTGCTGGTGATGATGATGGGCCAGACCCGCATCGCCTATACCATCTCCCGCGACGGCCTGCTGCCGAAGTTCTTCGGCAAGGTCCATGCCCGTTTCCGCACCCCGTACGTCGCCACCATCGTGGTCGGCGTGATCGCCGCCGCGCTGGCCGGCCTGGTGCCGCTGAACGTGCTGGGCGAGCTGGTCTCGATGGGCACCCTGCTGGCCTTCGCCACGGTCTGCATCGGCGTGCTGGTGCTGCGCTATTCCAAGCCGGACCTGCACCGCCCGTTCCGCGTGCCGATGGTCTGGATCATCTGCCCGCTCGGCGCGGCCACCTGCCTGTTCCTGTTCTGGCAGGCGTTCGTGGTGCATTGGCACCTGTTCGTTGGCTGGACGCTGCTCGGCCTGCTGATTTACCTGGGCTACGGCATCCGCAACAGCAAGCTCGCCAAGTCGCCCTGATCCGCCTTCGGGCCGGCCTCGCGCCGGCCCGTCCGTTTTCCCGCGCGCCGCCATGGCGCGCTTCGACAAGACCACCGCACATGTTCAAGCAACTGTGGGCCACCAAGCATCCGCATGCCGCCCATGAAGACGCCAACGGCCTGAGCCTGCGTCGCCACCTTGGCCCCTGGGGGCTGACCGCCCTGGGCATCGGCGCGGTGATCGGCGGCGGCATCTTCGTCATCACCGGCCAGGCCGCCGCCAACCACGCCGGCCCGGCGATCATGCTGTCCTTCGTGCTGGCCGCCATCTGCTGCGCCTTCTGCGCGCTGGCCTATGCCGAATTCGCCTCGATGGTGCCGGTCTCCGGCAGCGCCTACACCTACACCTACGCCACCTTCGGCGAGCTCTCGGCCTGGTTCATCGGCTGGATGCTGGTGCTCGAGTACGGCGTCTCCGCCTCGGCGGTGGCGGTCAGCTGGACCGGTTATTTCCTCAGCCTGCTCAGCCAGTTCGACATCCATCTACCGGCGGCACTGGTCAGCGCGCCACTGGACGCGCAGCTGCGCCCCACCGGCGCGATCGCCAACCTGCCCGCCGCCGCACTGGTGCTGCTGCTGACCTGGCTGTGCTACGTCGGCATCAGCAAGTCCTCGGCGATGAACATGGCGATGGTCGTGCTCAAGACCGGCCTGATCGTGCTGGTCATCGTGGTCGGCTGGAAATACGTGGACACCAGCAACTGGACCCCGTTCATTCCGGCCAATGAAGGCCCGGGCAAGTACGGCATGGAAGGCGTGCTGCGTGGCGCGGCGATGGTGTTCTTCGCCTACATCGGTTTCGAGGCGGTATCGGTGGCGGCGCAGGAATCGAAGAACCCGCAGCGTGACATGCCGATCGGCATGATGCTGTCGCTGGTGATCTGCACCGTGTTGTATATCGCAATGGCCGCAGTGATGACTGGCCTGGTGCCGTTCCAGCTGCTGGGCACCGACGAGCCGGTGGTGACTGCCGTGGCCGCGCACCCACAGCTGGGCTGGCTGCGCTGGGTGGTCGAGGTCGGTGCGCTGGTCGGCCTGTCTTCGGTAGTGCTGGTGATGATCATCGGCCAGCCGCGCATCTTCATGATCATGGGGCGCGACGGCCTGCTGCCACCGGTGTTCACCCGGATCCACCCGAAGTACCGCACGCCGCACATCAACACCGTGATCACCGGCATCGGCATCGCGCTGCTGGCGGCGCTGTTCCCGCTGGACATCCTCGGCGAGCTGACCTCGATGGGCACGCTGATCGCGTTCGCCGCAGTCTGCGCCGGCGTGCTGATCCTGCGCCGCACCCAGCCGGACCTGCCGCGCCCGTTCCGCATGCCGATGGCGTGGCTGATCTGCAGCCTGGGCGTGCTGAGCTGCCTGGCGCTGCTGTCGGCGATGACGATGCACAACTGGATGCTGATGGGTGTATGGACGTTCGTCGGCTTCGTGATCTATTTCTGCTACGGGTTCCGGCACAGCCGCCTGCGGGGTCAGTAAGGGGTTTTTGTATTGCAGGGCCTGCGGCCCTGCACCCGCCTTTGAAGCCGGAGCGACGGCAAGAGCTGGGCTGAGGGTTTGGCGGGGAGGGGGGAGATTGCGGGGGACGCTGCAAGTACATCCCTGTAAGCTCGGTCGCCGCATCCATGCGGCTCACGCCCCCGCAACCTCCCCCCTCCCCGCCTCCGACAGTCTCCTGGCACGTCCGGTAGATCCACGCCATGCGTGGATGAATTGCGTCTGAGAGATGAATTCTCTCCGGTCGATGAATCCCCTGTAGAGCCGAGCCATGCTCGGCTCCGAGCAAGCCAGCGCCGCGACCCGCGTTTCGCTTTTCCTTCTTCACTCCGTGGCTGGCCGCACGCCGGAACCTGTCCGAGGCGGGTGGGTGGGCCGTGCAAGGGCGTTGGCGCCATGTATGGCGCCATCGAGCTTACAGGGACGTACTTGCAGCGTCCCCTGCACGGCCCACCCGCCCCGCCCGCCCATGAACCGCTCTACACGACCCGCCACGAGGGGCTCAGCCGTTGGCCGAATCCAGTAAAATCGCCGGCATGAACGCCCCCACCTTCCCGTACGACACCGCGCGCCTGAGCGAACTGGCCCAGCTGCTGATCGACAACGTCCGCGAACTGGCGCACGCCGGCTGGACCCCGGCCACCAGCAGCAATTTCTCCCACCGCCTGGATGACCGCCACGCCGCGATCACCGTGTCCGGCCAGGACAAGGGCCGGCTGATCGAGGACGACATCATGGTGGTGGACTTCGACGGCCTGGCCGTCGGTCGCCCGCTGCGCCCGTCCGCCGAGACCCTGCTGCACACCCAGCTGTACCGCCGCTTCCCGGAAATCGGCTGTGTGCTGCATACGCATTCGCCGGTGCAGACCATCGCTTCGCGCCTGTACGCGCCGCAGGGTCATATCCGCCTGGAAGGCTACGAGCTGCTGAAGGCCTTCGCCGGCAACAGCACCCATGAAATGGCCATCGACGTGCCGGTGTTCGCCAACACCCAGGACATGAACGTGCTCTCGGCGCAGGTCGACGACCTGCTCGACCGGCAGAACCTGTGGGGTTACCTGATCGACGGCCACGGCCTGTATGCCTGGGGTCGTGACATGGCCGAGGCGCGCCGCCACCTGGAAGCCTTCGAATTCCTGTTCCACTGCGAGCTCGAGCTGCGCAAGCTGCGCGGCTGAGCCTGCGCGCAGGTGCAGATGCCGATCCGGAATCTGCGCCTCGCCCCCACCCTGCTACCCTGTCTTCCCCCCGAGACGTTCAAGCTGCCGCCATGAGCCGACTGCGCATCTACGACGACACCCGCCCCGAATCGCCGCTGCTGGACACCCAGGACGGCGCGGTCATCGCTGCCGAGCTGCAGAAGATCGGCGTCACCTTCGAGCGCTGGCAGGCCACCGCGCCAGTCGCGCCGGGCGCCAGCCAGGAGGAAGTGTTCGCCGCCTACCGTGCGGACATCGACCGCCTGGTCGCCGAGCGCGGCTTCAAGAGCGTGGACGTGGCCTCGATCGCCCCGGACAACCCGAACCGCGCCGAGCTGCGCAAGAAGTTCCTCGACGAGCACTTCCACAAGGAAGACGAGGTGCGCTTCTTCGTCGCAGGCTCGGGCCTGTTCACCCTGCACGTGGGTGACAAGGTCTATGAGATCGAGTGCGTGAAGGACGACCTGATCGCCGTGCCCGATGGCACCACCCACTGGTTCGACATGGGCGATGAACCGAGCTTCGTGGCGATCCGCTTCTTCACCGAGCCGGACGGCTGGGTGGGTCATTTCACCGGCACCGACATCGCGCAGAAGTTCCCCCGTTACGTACCTACCCAGGCGTCCTGATCCATGCAGCCCCGCGTCATCCTGACCGACATCGAAGGCACCACCAGCAGCATCTCGTTCGTCAAGAACGTGCTGTTCCCCTATGCCCGCAAGGCCTTGCCCGCGTTCGTCGCCGAACATGGCCAGCAGCCGGAGGTCCGCCGCTGGCTGGACGCGGTGGCTACCGAGATCGGCGGCGCCTGCCAGGACAGCCTGGTGGCCGAGACGCTGCAGGGCTGGATTGACCAGGACCGCAAGCACACCGCACTGAAGGCGCTGCAGGGCCTGATCTGGGATGAGGGCTACCGTCGCGGCGACTACACCGCGCACTTCTACCCGGAAGTGGCACCGGTGCTGAAGGGCTGGCATGCCTCCGGCCTGCCGCTGTACGTGTACTCCTCCGGCTCGGTGCCGGCACAGAAGCTGTTCTTCGGCTTCAGCGATGCCGGTGACCTCAGCCCGCTGGTGTCGGGCTGGTTCGATACCGAGATGGGTGGCAAGCGTGAGGCCGACAGCTACCGCCGCATCGTGCAGGCCATTGGCGTGCCGGCCGGCGAGATCCTGTTCCTGTCCGATGTGGTCGAAGAACTGGATGCTGCCCGCGAAGCCGGCCTGCAGACCCGGCTGATCGACCGCCTGGATGACTACCCGATGCCGCGTACCGGCCAGTCCGCCAACGGCCACGAGCGGGTCGAGAACTTCCAGCAGATCCAGCTGTAAGCAAAATGGTAGAGGCCAACCTTGGTTGGCAGGCTCCTGGTGTGCCAACCAAGGTTGGCACCTACCAAAGCGGGATATCCCTCAACGCTCGCTGAGGGTCTTCACCCTCAGCGCCTCGCGCAGGGTAACCAGATCCACCGGGCCGCGCACCGCGATATCGCGGGTTTCGCCCGGCAGCAGATCCAGCAGGTTTTCTTCGACCTGCACGTCCAGCGCACCGAAGTCGATCCACGTCGCACGCACATACGCCGCGCTTTCCAGCCGCAGTCGATAGTGGTCGCCTTCGATGGACAAGGTGGCCTTGAGCTTCTGCCGCGGCAATACCTGGTCCTTGGCTTCGACGAATCCGACAACCTGCCGTGCGCTCACCGCCCCGTTCCGCAGCAGCTCAAACACCGCCACCGTGCGCTTCGGGTCGGCACCGGCCAGCAATTCGGCATCGCGGAAATCACCGATCGAGGTCACACCCGACGCCGCCAGCGTCACCGCATCCTCGCGACGGCGCAGCACCTTGCCGTCCATGTCGATCACCCGCAGCCGCCAACGTGCATCCAGCGCCGCACCGTCATTGATCAGGCGTACCCGCGTGCTGCCTTCATCGCGCAGCGCGGCTACCGTGACCGGCGCGAAGAAGCGCCGCGCGGCGAAGTGCAGCGCCTTCCAGCGGCCGAAGTAATCCACGCTGGACCACGAGGCGCCTGGCCAGACATCGTTGAGCTGCCAGTACAGCGAACCCATCGTGTATGGCCGGGAGGCGCGATGATGCAGCGCCGCCAGTGCGATGCCATCGGCCTGCATGACCTGGCTGAGGTAGACGAAGTCCTCGAAGTCCTTCGGCGTGCCATAGCCCTGTTCGATGTAGTGCAGCAGGCGGCTGTTGCCCTCGCCGGCCATGAATTTCTGGTGCGCGCGGATCACCGGGCTGTCGATGCGCTGCTCGGCGCGGGTGGCGATCTGATCCACCGTCGCCACCGACGGCCACGCCTGCAGCCCGTACTCGGACATGAAGCGCGGCGTCTCACGCAGGTAGGCCTGCACCGGCAGCGCCGGATTGCCCCAGACCTGCCAGTAGTGCTTGTCGCCGCGGGTCGAATCGTTGGCCTTCTCGTCCAGATCGTTGCTGGGCGAACTGGACCAGTACGGTACGCCCAGTCCTTCCTCGCCCACCACCTGGCGCAGGTCGTTGCCAAACAGGTCGACATAGCCCTGCCAGACCTTCGCCGCAAATGCCGGGTCGGCCGCCTTCAGGTCGCGGCCGTGACCCCAGTCCTTCCAGGCGGTTTCTTCCTCGTTGTTGCCACACCACAGCACGATGCTGGGGTGATGGCGCAGCCGGCGCACGTTGTCGCGCGCCTCGGCCACCACGCTGGCACGGAAGGCCGGATCGTAGCCCGGCTGCATGCCGCCGCCGAACATGAAGTCCTGCCAGACCAGCAGGCCCAGCTCATCGGCGATGTCGAAGAACGCGTCGTCCTCGTAGTAGCCACCGCCCCAGTTGCGCAGCATGTTCATGTTGGCGTCGCGCGCGGCGGTCAGCACCTGGCGCAGGCGTGCTGCGTCGACGCGTGCGGGGAAGGCATCGAACGGAATGACGTTGGCGCCCTTGGCGAAGATCGGCACGCCGTTGATGACGAAGGCGAAGCCCTGCCCGCCCTTGCCGTCCTCTTCGCGGCGCAGTTCGACCGTGCGTAGGCCGATGCGCTGCTCGCGCACCAGCGTTGCGTCGGCACCGCCATCCAGGCGCGCCTGCACGGTATAGCGATCCTGCGCACCATGGCCGACCGGCCACCACCGCTTCGGTTCCGCCAGTTCAATCGGTAGTTCAACACTGTTCTGCCCGGGCTTCAGCAGTACGGTGCGCTGCTGCTGGGCCACGCTGCGACCCTGCGGATCGAGGACTTCCACATTGACGACCGCAGAACCGGTGGCGCTGCCCTGCTCCACCTGCAGCAGCACCGCCAGCTTCGCCTGCTCCGCGCTCAATGCATCGGTGCGCACGGCAAGACTGGTCAGGCGGTGCGTATCCCAAGCCTGCAGGTCGACCCCGCGCCAGACCCCGGCGGTGACATAACGCGGGCCCCAGTCCCAGCCGAAGTGGTAGGCCGGCTTGCGCGCGAAGTTTCCGACCATCGCGTCCTTCGGCTCATCGCCATACGGCGACGGGTAGTTGCCAGCGATCTTGTGTGGCATCGCCTGTACGCCCGGAAGCAGCGTGCGGATCGGTGAGCGGAACACGATCTGCAGTTCATTGCCCCTTGCGCGCAGATGCCCTTCCACGCGCGCGCGCCAGGTCCGGTGCGCGTTGTCCGCGCGCAGCAGCGGCTTGCCGTTGAGGCTGACTTCGGCATAAGTGTCCAGCCCGTCGAAGCGCAGTTCGGCATGGGGCTTGGCCAGCATCGCCGCGTCCACGTCGAAGCGCGCGCGGTACTCCCAGGCCGCCAGGCCGATCCATTGCAGCTCCGCTTCGGGCGCACCCACGTACGGGTCGCGGATCAGCGCATGCGCCAGCAGCTCGGTGTGCACGCTGCCCGGCACCGTTGCCGCACGCCATTGCTGCAGGCCTGGGTGGGCGGCGCCCTGCGCGTCGCCGGGCAGCATGCGGAACTCCCACTGTGCCTGCAGAGGCGCTGCAATTGCCGGGAAGGCCGACGTTGCGACCAGCAGCAGGAGCAGACGGACAACGAGGGAAAGACGATGCACGCGGAGCTCCTGTTTCTCCGCCGGGCGTGGCCCGGCGCTACTGATTCCGATTCATCATGCGTATGGCGACACGCGCCTCAACGCACCACGTTCAACACTTCGTAGCACGCGCCCATGGTGTGGTAATCCACCTTGCCGGCCGGGCTCTTCTCGTCGCTGTACTTGCGGTTGTCGGCATCGAGGATGCGGAACCAGGCGCCGAACTGATGGTCGACGAAGTGTTCCCACGCGTACGCCCAGATGCGTTCGTACCACTGCCAGTAGCGGTCATCGCCGGTGCGCTTGGCCATCAGCGCGGCGGTCGCCAGCGTCTCCGCCTGCACCCAGAAGTACTTGTCGTCGTCGCAGACAAAGCTGTCGCCGCCGATCGGCGCGCCATCCATGCCCGGCTGCCGGCGCGATTCCGGTGCGAAGCCGTAGTACAGGCCGCCTCGCGCGTCGTCCCAGCTGCGCGCCACGGCCACGTCGAACAGGTGCTGCGCGGTCGGCACCAGCCAGTCGGCCTGCACGTGGCGATCGAGGATCAGCAGCAGCTTGGCCCACTCGGTCTGGTGCCCCGGTTGGAAGCCCCACGGGCGGAACAGGTGCTTGGGGTCGTCCAGGTTGTAGTCCCAGTCGATCTCCCAGTTCTCATCGTAGTGCTCCCAGACCAGCCCGCCGGCCTTGGCCGCCTGGCGGCGGGTCATGTTGTCGGCCAGCTGCAGCGCGCGCTCCACATAGCGCTGCTCGCCACTGGCCTCGAACGCGGCCAGCATCGCCTCGCACATGTGCATGTTGGCGTTCTGCCCACGATAGCCGGTGAAGTTCCACTGGCCGTCCGCTTCATCCTTGTAGAGCCCGTGCTGCGGCTCCCAGAAGCGCGCTTCCAGCAGCTGCCAGGTCTCGTCCATCCACGCGCGGGCCTGCTCGATACCTGCCTTCAGCGCGCAGCTGTAGGCCAGCAGCACGAAGGCCACGCCGTAGCAGTGGTTCATGTCGTCCTCGACCTTGCCATCACGAAGGGTCCAGGCATAGCCGCCGGTGGCCGGGTTGCGGTGCACCTCGCGCAGGTAGCGCACGCCGTGCTCGACCGCGTCGCGGTACTCGGCATTGCCGAACTCGCGGTAGGCCATCGCGTAGTTGAAGACGAAACGGGTACTGCTCACCAGGTGGCGATGGCTGGCATCGTAGATGCTGCCGTCATCACGGAAGTAGTGGAAGAAGCCACCGTTGGGATCGATGCAGCGCGGGTGGTAGAACGCCATGGTATCGGCGATGTGCGCGCGCAGGAACGCGGGCGAACGGAAATCGGGCGAGGTGCTCATGCAGTAATGTCCTGTGCCTGCAGCAGCTGCTGCACTTCATCGAGCGAGGGCATCGCGGCGAACGCGCCCTTGCGGGTAACAGCCAGCGCGCCGACCGCTGCGCCGAAGCGCAGCGTGGCGGTGATCGCCTCCGGGTCCTGGCAGAAGGCGGTAAAACCGGCACCGGCCCCGCCGCGCTCCAGCAGGCCAACCAGCACGCCACCGACGAAGGCATCACCGGCCGCCGTGGTGTCGACCGTGGCCACGCGGAAGCTGGTGACCGTGCCGTGGTTGTCGCGGGTGTACCAGTGCAGCGTGGCTGCACCATCGGTGACGATCACCCAGCGCGCCCGCGCGGCCAGCAGGCGCCGCAGCACCGCCGCCTCGCCATCGGCGCCCAGCGGCGCGGCCAGGTAGTCCAGCTCCTCGCGCGACAGCTTGACCAGGTCGGCGCGTTCCAGCGCCTGCCACAGGCGCGGCGCCGGGTCCTCGTTCGCCGGCCACAGGGCAGGACGCAGGTTGAGGTCCAGGCTGACCACCGCACCGGCAGCGCGGGCACGGTCCATGCCGGCAAAGGTCGCCTCGGCGATGGCCGGCTCGGTCAGGCTGTTGGAACAGACGTGGAAGCATTGCGCGCTGTCGAGGCACGCCGCCTGGAAGTCGCTGTCACGGAACAGCAGGTCAGCCGCCGGCGGGCGGTAGAAACTGAAGCTGCGCTCGCCATTGGCATCCAGGGCCACGAAGGCCAGTGCGGTCTTCGCCGCGTCGGTGCGCACGATGTAATCGGTACCCACGCCGTGCTCGACCAGGCTGTCGGCCAGGAAATCGCCGAACATGTCGCGGCCCAGCATGCCGACGAACTGGGTCTTCGCACCCAGCCGCGCAGCCGCCACCGCGACGTTGGCCGGCGCCCCACCGGCGTACTGCAGGAACGCACGCGGGGTGTCGGCCGAGGCCGGCGGCTGTGCTAGTAGATCGATCAAAATTTCGCCGAAGCAAACGATGGCACCCATTCCGGACTCAGCCTCCCTGCGTTGCGGAGGCCGGCGTACGCGCGCCGACCAGTCCGTAGAAAATGATGTAGCCGTAGCACAGCAGCGGCAGGATGAAGCTGGCCTGCACACCGATGTGGTCGGCCAGCACGCCCTGCAGGTACGGCACCACGGCACCGCCGACGATGGCCATGATCAGCAGGCTGGACCCCTTGTTGGTCAGCGGGCCGAGGCGCTCGATGCTCAGCGCGAAGATGGTCGGGAACATGATCGAGTTGAACAGGCCGATGGCCACCACCGAGTACAGCGCGACGTTGCCGGAGCTCAGCATGGTGGTGACCAGCAGCGCCACGTTGACCAGCGCGAAGATCGCCAGCAGACGGCTGGGCGAGAAGCGCGCCAGCAGCGCCGAACCGGCGAAGCGGCCGATCATCGCCATCGTCCAGTAGGCAGACACGTAATGCGTGGCCTGCTGCTCGCTGAAGCCACCGATGTTCGGCATCGACAGGTAGTTGACCAGGAAGCTGCCAATCGACACTTCGGCACCGACGTAGAAGAAGATGCCCAGCACGCCCAGCAGCAGGTGGCGCTTGCGCAGCGCATCCAGGTAGCTGTGGTGGTGGCCCTGGTCGGCCTGCTCGGTGGCGTCGCTCAGCGCCGGCAGGCGGAACAGGAATACGAACAGCGCCAGCAGCACCAGCGCCACCGCCAGGCCCACGTACGGACCCTGCACAGCCTGCGCCTCGGCGGCACGGTAGGCCAGCTGCTCGGCGGCCGGCAGCGCCGCGATGTCGTCAGCGCTCTTGACCGTGTTGGACAGGATCAGCATGCCGCCGAAGATCGGGGCGATGGCCGTGCCCAGCGAGTTCAGCGCCTGCGCCAGGGTCAGGCGGCTGGAGCTGGTCTGCTCCGGGCCCAGCAGCGCGACATAGGGGTTGGCGGCCACCTGCAGCACGGTAATGCCGGTGGCCAGCACGAACAGTGCGCCGAGGAAGGCGCCATAGACGCGCAGTTCGGCCGCCGGCCAGAAGCCCAGCGCGCCGATGCCGGCGATCACCAGGCCGGCGACGATGCCTTTCTTGTAGCCCAGCGCCGCCACCAGCCGCCCCGCCGGCAGCGACATCAGGAAATAGGTGCCGAAGAAGGTGAACTGCACCAGCATCGCCTTGGCGTAGTTCAGTTCGAACACCGCCTTCAGGTGCGGGATCAGGATGTCATTGAGGCAGGTCAGGAAGCCCCACATGAAGAAGATCGTGGTGACGACAGCCAACGCCTTGCCGTTGGTGACGGCGGGTGCGTTGCCCGAGGAACCCGATGGACGGGGCGTTGCGGAGATCGGCATGCGGTACGCGCCTCGATGCGCGGAAGGTCGTTGTTGCGTGGAAGGGGTGTATGAAAGGAATCAGTTCGGTCGCGCAGCACTGCTTTCGCGGATGCGCAGCTGCACCGGCGCGACCGTGCGCCGTGGCGGCGCATCCGGTTCGTCCAGCCGTTGCAGCAGCAGCGCGGCCGCTTGCCGGCCACGCTCGCGCGGGTCGGCAGTGAGCGTGGTCAACGGTGGCACCGCCACCGCAGCCTCGGAAATGTCGTCGAAACCAGTAACGGCAAAGTCGCCACCGGGACGGATGCCACGCGAGTTCAAGCCCAGCATCAGGCCCAGCGCGACGGTGTCGTTGTAGCAGACCGCCGCACTCGGACGATGGCCATCGGCAAACAGTTCATCGGTGCGCGCTGCTGCTTCCAGGCGGTTCGGCGCCGACTCGATCATCCAACCCGGCGGCAGCGACAGCCCGGCCTCGGCCAGCGCCTGCTGGAAACCGGCGCGGCGCTGGTGGCAGGAACTGGATGCGGCGTGGCCGCCGAAGAAGGCGATCTGGCGATGGCCGCGCTCGATCAGGTGGCGCGTGGCCAGATAGGCGCCGTGCTGGTTGTCCAGGGTCAGGAAGTCCCAGTCAGCCCCGGCCAGTTCGCGGTTGAACAGCAGCACGTTGGCATTGGCGCCCAGCGCCTGCCGCAACTGCGCGGTGTCGCTGCCCTCGGCCGGCGACAGGATCAGGCCGGCCGGGGTGTGCTCCATCAGCGTGGACAGCACGGCCTGCTGGCGCTCTGGCGATTCCCCGGTGCTGCCCAGCAACGTCACGTAACCGCGCCCGCCCAGCGCCTCGTCCACGCCTGACGCGAATTCGGCGAAGAACGGGTTGGACAGGTCGTTGATCACCAGCGCGATGCTCGACGAGGTGCGCCGGCGCAGGTTGGCCGCCGCGCGGTTGTAGACATAGCGCTGGCGGCGCAGCTCGGCCTCGACCTTGGCGCGGGTATCGACATTGACCAGCGGGCTGCCGCGCAGCACCAGCGACACGGTTGCCCGTGACACGCCGATCGCACGCGCGATGTCGGTCACCGTCACCGCCTTGCCGGCGCGCTTGCTGGGACTGCTGCCGTTGTCGTTCATCGTCTTCCCGGACTCCGCTGGAAGCTCAAGCCTAATGGATCAGGGCCGTGTCGTGCCGTGCCGTTCGCTGGGTCGCCGCGAACGGCACAGTCCGGCTCAGCGCAGCTGGCTGCCCGGTGCCGCGCACCAGGATACCGGCAGATCCTTCACCGCCGTGCCCCAGCCCTGCTCCGGCACCTTCGCATCCAGCGCAAAGCGCACGCGCGGGCCCTGCTGCAGGCGGTTCCAGTCCAGCCACACCGGTGCATGCGCCTGGCCATCGACCTGCACGCCCTGCACATACTGCAGGCGGCGGCCATCGGCGCCCGGCGCGTCGATGCGCAGGGTGCGGCCATTGCCCATGTCCACTTCCACCTTGCTGAAGCGCGGGGTGTGCAGCAGGAACTGGCCGCTGCCCGGCACCGCCGGGTACACGCCGATGGCACTGAACAGGTACCAGGCCGACATCGTGCCGAGGTCATCGTTGCCGGTCACACCGTTGGGGGCATTGGTGAACAGCTGCTGCGCCGCACGCACCACGGCCGCGGTCTTCCACGGCTGGCCGATCAGCGTGTACAGCCACGGCGAGTGCAGGTCCGGCTCGTTGTTCGGGTTGTAGCGGAACTGGTTGTAGTAGCTGTACGGCCCGACCACCCACGCCTTGCGGGCGGCATTGAGCGGGTCGGCCTGCAGCGCGTCCATCGCGAAGAACGCATCGAGGCGGCGGCCCGCCTGCTCGCGGCCGTCCATCGCTTCGACCAGGCCCGGCACGTCCTGCTGCGCCAGCCACTGGTACTGCCACGCCGTGCCCTCGTGGAAACCGTGGTGCGAACGCGGGCTGTAATGGCCGTCGGACGGGGTGTACCACTGGCCGTCCTCGTTACGCGGGCGCGGGAACCCGGTGAAGCCGGTCTCGGCGTCGCGCACCTGCGGGTCCCACACCTTGCGCCAGTTGCGGCCGCGCTCGCGCAGCGTCGCCGCATCCTGGGCATGGCCCAGGCCGTCGGCCATCTGCGAGAGCGCGCAGTCGGCCAGCGCGTACTCCAGCGTGGCCGAACCACCGTGGTGCGGATCGACGTCCATGCCCTTGGACGGGAATGCACGGTCATAGGCCACGTAGCCCTTGTCCAGGTAAGTCGGGTTGCCGGAGCGGCCGGCCATGCGCGAGTTCAGCGGCGGCGTGCCGAAGGCATTGCGGCGCAGCGCATCCCACGCCTGCGATTCACGGCCCTTGAGTGCACCGAACCGCCACAGGTCGACCATGAACGGGGTGACCGGATCGCCGGTCATGATGTTGGTTTCGAAGTTGGCATAGCCCCAGCGCGGCAGCCAACCGCCCTGCTCATCGATCGCCAGCAAGGTGCGGCCGATGTCGCGCGCCACGTCCGGGCGGGTCAGTGCCAGCCACTGGTTCTGCGCGCGGTAGGTATCCCACAGCGAGAAGTACTCGTAATAGGTCCAGCCTTCGGCACGGTGGATGCCATCGTCATAGCCGCGGTAGCGGCCATCGGCATCGTTGCCGGTCATCGGCTGCAGCAGCGCGTGGTAGACCGCGCTGTAGAACACGGTGCGGTCATCGGCGGTGCCGCCCTGCACGCGTACACGGCCAAGCTGCTCACGCCAGGCCTGCTGCGACAGCGCGCGCATGCGGTCGAAACCGAGCAGCGACCCACCCTGCATGCCCTCGGCACGCAGGTTGGTGCGCGCGCCTTCGGCATCCACGTGCGAGATCGCGCTGACCGCCGTCACCGACTGGCCCTTGGCCAGGTCGAAGCTGAGCCAGGCACCGTTCGGCTTCTGCTCGCCTTCCATGCTGTGGCGCGCGCCCGGCAGGCCGCCGCCCTCACCCCAGGTGCCATGCGCCTTGAACGGACGGTCGAACTCGATGCGGAACCAGGTGGTGTACTGATGGCCGCCGCAGAAACTCTTGGTGACCAGCTTGCCCTCGACCACGCGGTCGCCGACCACATCGACCACGCTGCCGATCACCGAATGGCGCTCGTTGGCCTGGCCGACATTGACCAGCACGTGGCCATCGCCACTGCGCTGGCTGAAGGTGTAGCGCTCGGCCGCAGCACGGGTACGCGCGGTCGCCTCGGCATCGATGCCGCCGTAGCTGGTCAGCCGCACCTTGTAGTAGCCGGCCTGGCCGACCTCGCCATCGTGGGTGTAGGACGCGGCGTAGGCCTTGTGGTCGAACTGCTTGGCGTTGCCGGTATCGAAATCGCCGCCCGGACCGATCGAGCCCGTGACCGGCAGCACCGACACCTGGCCGCCCTGTTCCCAGCAGCCGGCACCGGAGATGAAGGAGTGGCCGAAGCCACGGATCTTCTCGTCGTCATAGCGCCAACCCGAATAGTGGCTGCCGATCGGGCTGACCTGGATCAGGCCGAACGGCGCCGACGCGCCCGGGAACGTGTTGCCGTCGTCCTTGCTGCCGATGAAGGTATTGACCTCGCGCTCCAGCGCTGCCGGCGCGGCCTGCAGCAGCATCGGCGCCGCCGACAGCGCAATCAGGCAGGCCAGGCGCACCAGCGGGCGCGAGGATGATGGGACGGCGGGAGCGGACGGCACTGGACGCATGTCGGGTTCCTGTAGTCGATGACGCAGAGACAGACGGCCCGGGCCTTCCGGCACCGTTCCGCTGAGCTCTGCCTGGACCGGCAGAAGGCTCCCCCTGGAATGACGCCCGACCCACGTGACCGTGGATTTAGATCGATTCAAGTAGAGCATGCAGGTTCAGCCGAATGCATTCTGCGGCGCAGCATGAGGGGGTTCGGCAGGGCTGCGCCCTGCACCCGCGGTAGTGCCGGCCGCTGGCCGGCAACCTCAGAAGCAACAGCCGAAGCAACAGCAAAAGCCGGCGATCCGTGGAATGGCGGGGTGGGTCCGGTTGCGAGGGACGCCGTAAACCCATCCCTGGGGGCTTGGCCGCGGCATCCATGCCGCGGACACCCCCGCAACCGGACCCACCCCGCCTTCGACAGATTTCCGCGATCTGTGGATGGATCCACGCCATGAGTGGATGAATCTCTGTCAGATATCGAAATCAATCCGGGGTCAGATCCGTTTTCCAACGGGAAACGGATCTGACCCCATGACCCCATGTCGCTCCAGGATCAATCCAACCGTCACCGGGAAACTGTCAATGGCGCCATCGAGCCCCCATGGAAGGGTTTACGGCGTGTCCTGCCAGTCCACACCGCACCGCCAAACCCAGACAACCCAGAGCCGCTTTGGCTTTGGCTCTTGCCGGCCAGCGGCCGGCACTACCCGCAGGTGCAGGGCGCAGCCCTGCCGCCCCCCTCCCTGCGCACGAAAACGATTTCACTGATTTCAGCAAACCGTCATCCCTACGCCACGCCAGTACCATATTGCGGAGCAGCATGCGCCCAAGGGCGACCCATGCTAAAAATCGCCCGCCCATCGCTTAGATCGATCCAAGACGACGCTGCGATGGCCGGGAGTTGGGGGAGCAGCAACAGGACGTACACCAGGCCACGCGTGCGGTGCTACTGCCACTGCATGGCGACAGCGACAAATTCACTTCAAATTAGATCGATTCAAGTTGTCCGTGCCACGTCACCGGATCAATCCAGGAGAGAGGGAGAGATGGGAATGAAGCATTCAACACGTACGCACGGCCAGGACGCATTGTCGCTGGCCATCGCGCTGGCCCTGGCTGCCGCCGTCATTCCGGCAGGCGCCGCCGCGCAGCAGGCCACGACCACCAGCTCGCAGGACGCCACGACTCTGGACAGCGTCCAGGTCACCGGCTACCGCTATGCCATTGAAAAGAGCCTTGAGCAGAAGCGCGATGCCAACGCCGTGGTCGAAGTGATCACCGCCGAAGACGTCGGCAAGTTCCCCGACAAGAACGTGGCCGACGCACTGCAGCGCGTGCCCGGCGTGGTCATCACCCGCAGCGGTGGCGAAGGCAAGAGCGTCAGCGTGCGCGGCCTTGCACCGGACCTGACCCTGACCCAGTTGAACGGCAACTTCGTCGCCTCCTCGGAAACCAACAACGAAGCCACCCGTTCCTTCAACTACACCCTGCTGCCGTCGAACATGCTGTCCAGCGCCGAGCTGTTCAAGTCGCCGGAAGCACGCATCGACGAAGGCGGCATCGGCGGCACGGTCATCCTGCATACCCGCCGTCCGCTCGACATGGAATCCAACTCCGGCTACGTGAACCTGGAGGGCACCACCTCCGACACCAGCCACGACGTCGATCCGCAGGTGTCGGCGCTGTATTCCTGGCACAGCAAGGACGAGCGCTTCGGCGTGCTGGTCGGCGTGACCCAGCAGAAACGCACTACCCGCACCATGGAGGCCAGCACCGAGGACTACCAGTGGTACGGCAACGGCACCACCGCCCGCGATGCCAACGGCAACCTGCTGGAGCAGGATGGCATCCACTACTGGTGGGGCGAGTCCGGTTTCAACAACCAGACCGGCAAGAACTACAGTGAGTTCTTCATGCCGACCTCGGTGAACTTCGCGGTGAAGGAAGAGAAGCGCGAACGCAAGGGCGGGCAGCTGACCTTCCAGTTCAAGCCGGTCGACAACGTCACGATGACGGCCAACTACTTCCGCTTCGAGCTGCAGGGTGACTACACCCAGAACATGCTGAAGGTGCCGGAGTGGAACCTGGCCCGCTACAACCAGGACGGCAACTGGGCCGGCGGCCGCCTGCTCAATGGCCTGGACTTCGATCCGACCGGCAGCATCGTCACCGGCGCGCAGTACCAGAAGCTGGCCGGTAAGACCTACTACTGCAGCGAGGATGAAGCGGCTGCCGCCGGCCTCAAGCCCGGTGGCTGGGGCCCGGACGACTGCACCATCCCCACCCCGCAGCTCACCGGCGGCTACAGCAAGGAAAAGGCACTGTCGCAGACCGCGGACCTGACCATTGACTGGGACATCAGCCCCCTCTGGAAAGCCTCGTTCACCGGCGGCCGCACCTGGTCCGAAGGTGGTCCGTCGATGAACTTCCGCATGTCGGCCAAGCCGCGCCGCAAGGTGGGCAACCAGTGGCAGTCCGGCAACCAGTACACCGCGTGGGACCTCACCGGCACGCCGTCGGTGCAGTTCTCTCCCGACCTGCAGCAGCAGCTGATGGCCGGCGTCGCCGAAGTCGATACCGGTTCCACCGACTCGTCGTGGATGCAGACCGAAGTCAAGCAGAACTACTTCCAGGCAGACGTCACCAAGCTGTTCGAGGCCGGCTGGCTGGACTCGATCCAGTTCGGTGCCAAGTACCGCGACGGCAAGGTCCACCGCAACACCGGCAACACCTACTGGGTGTGCCCGGGCCTGGACCCGTCCGACTATGACAACAACCGTTACCAGGCCGGTTGCGATCCGACCGCTGGCAACGCGCAGCCGGGCTTCTTCCTGTCCAACCCGATCAGCAACATCACCGGCGCCTTCAACGCCAATGTGTTCCCGGGCATCAACTACCCGGCCTACATCGATTACCTGAACAAGACCTACGGCGGCTCGCACAACCGCACCGAGGAAGACTTCGTCTACGACGTCAACGAGAAGATCTACTCCGGCTACTTCCAGGCCAACTTCCGCACCGAGCGCGTGCGCGGCAACGTCGGCGTGCGCGTGGTGCGCACCAAGCAGTTCGCCCAGTCCAGCGACTCGGTCGAGCGCTTCAACGACTACTTCGTCGACAACGCCAGCGGCGCGCCGATGAGCTGCGATGATCCGGCCGCCGATCCGAACCTGCGCTGCCAGGGTGGCTTCGTCCGCCTGCCCGACGCCCAGGTGCGCGACAAGGTGTACGCCCTGTCGTCGCTGGAGAAGACCTATACCGACGTGCTGCCGAGCTTCAACATTGCCTGGGACATCACCGACAACCTGGTGCTGCGCGGTGCGGCGTCGAAGGTGGTCGCGCGCCCGAGCTACACCAGCATCGCCTATCCCGGTGGCCTGCGTTACATCAGCGAGGAGTACGCCAACGATCGCCGTGTCACCGGCGGCACCGACACGCCCGGCTGGTACGGCTCGGGCAGCAACAAGGCGCTGGAGCCGTTCAAGGCGGTCCAGTTCGACCTGGGCCTGGAGTGGTACTTCCAGCCGGGCGCGGTCGCAGGTGTTTCGCTGTTCCGCAAGAACGTGGACAACTTCACCGTGCCGGTGGTGCGCGACCAGCAGATGAACGTCGGCGGGCAGTCGGTCACCGTGCAGAAGTACGAGACCCAGGCCAACGGCCGCGATGGCGTTTCGCAGGGCGTGGAGCTGTATGGCCAGTACACCTTCGACTTCGGTCTGGGCGTGCAGGCCAACTACACCTACAACGACACCAACCTGGCCTCGATCGTGCTGGACGGCGAGGAAATCGGCTCATCGCCGCTGGTCGGCAGCGCCAAGAACCAGGCCAACGTCACCGTGTTCTACGAGAACGACAAGTTCCTGGCGCGTGCCTCGTACAACCGTCGCGGTGAAGTGGTCGGCGGGCTGAACAATGGCATGACCACCTACACCAAGCCGTACAGCCAGCTTGACCTGAACGTGGCCTACAACCTGACCCCGGACTGGACGGTGACGGCTGCCGTGCTGAACGCCACCAAGTCCGAGCTGCGCAGCTACATCGGCAACGACAGCCAGGCCCGCCTGCTGTCCAACCTGTACGCCGGTCGCCAGTTGTACTTCGGCGTGAACTGGAAGTTCTAAGCCCGCACCGGGTTGGCCGGGCACGTCCCGGCGCAACCCATGCCCTGCCCTGGCGGGGACGTTCCTCCACGGCAGCCGCGCTGGTACAGGTGGCTGCCGTTTTTTTGTCCGCGCCTTGTTCGTCGTTCAGCCCGACGCTTGACCCTGCCATCGTTGGAAGGTGCACACTGGTCCCATCCCAAGAGCAGCGAAGGAGCTACAGATGGAATTCCATGTCGACGGCATGACCTGCGGCGGCTGTGCGCGCAGCGTGACCCGTGCGATCCAGCAGATCGATCCGAACGCCAGCGTGGTGGCCGATCCGCCGACCGGGCTGGTCAAGGTGCAGACCACCGCGTCGCAGGAACAGGTGTTCGCCGCGGTGAACGATGCCGGCTTCCCGCCTCGCACTGCCTGATTCCCTGAACTGCATCCAGAACCAAGCCCGCCCCGTGCACTGTCACAGGGCGGGCTTTTCAGTGCACGCGATATCGATTCATTGCTTCTGTGCGCGTCGCCGCACCGCGCCGGTCTTGGCGGCGACGACCGGCACCGGGGCATCATGGTCTTCGCCCAACCGCTCCAGGATCGGGCATTCCGGGCGCTCGTCACCCGCGCAGCAGCTGATCAGCGACTTCAACGTGTCGGCCATCTGCCGCATGTGCTCGATGCGTTGCTCCAGGTCGGCAATGTGCTGTTCGGCCAGGTGCTTGACGTCGGCGCTGTGCCGCGAGGTGTCGTTCCACAGGCCCAGCAGATCGGTGATCTCGGCAACCTGGAAGCCGAGATCGCGCGCGCGGCGGATGAAGCGCAGGCGGTGGATGTCCGCCTGCGAGTACGCCCGGTAGCCCGACTCGGTGCGATCAGCCGCAGGAATCAGGCCGATCTGTTCGTAGTAGCGGATCATTTTCGCCGACACGCTGGAGGCCTTGGCGGCTTCACCGATATTCATGCGGTTCTCCCTCAATGGATCGCGGCGGGGGCGTCCGCCATCGGCGGCTGGAAGCGGCGCAGGCGCAGCGCGTTGCCCAGCACGAACACGCTGGACAGTGCCATCGCACCGGCCGCGAACACCGGCGAGAGCAGCACGCCCCAGGTCGGATACAGCACGCCGGCCGCCACCGGAATCAATGCGGTGTTGTAAGCGAAGGCCCAGAACAGGTTCTGGCGGATGTTGCCCAGCGTCGCCTTCGATAGTGCAATGGCATTCGGCACGCCCTGCAGGTTGCCCGACATCAGCACGACATCGGCCGACTCGACCGCGATATCGGTGCCGGTGCCGATGGCCAGGCCGACATCGGCCTCGGCCAGCGCCGGCGCATCGTTGATGCCGTCGCCGACGAAGGCGACATGGCCATGTGTGGCCTTCAAGCGGCGCACCGCCTCGACCTTGCCTTCCGGCAGCACCTCGGCCACCACGTCGTCGATGCCGAGCTGGCGCGCGATCGCCTGCGCGGTACCAGCGTTGTCACCGGTGATCATCGCCACTTTAAGGCCAAGCTGATGCAGTGCCGCGATTGCGGCCGGCGTGCTCGGCTTGATCGGATCGGATACCGCGATGATTGCGGCCAGGCGGCCGTCGATGGCGGCATACAGCGGCGACTTGCCCTGGATGCCCAGCTCTGCCGCCAGCGTCGCAAACACAGTGATGTCCACGCCCAGGTCGCGCATGAAGCGATCGGCACCGACCTCCACGCGTGCACCCTCGACACTGGCCCGCACGCCCATGCCGGTGACCGATTCGAAGTCGACCATGCCCGGCAACGCGATGCCCTGGCCGGTCGCGGCATCAACAATCGCGCGGGCGATGGGATGCTCCGAGCGCGACTCCGTTGCGGCAACTGCCGCCAGCACCGTGTTGTGATCGAAGCCGGCAGCAATCTCCAGATCGGTCAGGCGCGGGCGCCCTTCGGTCAGCGTGCCGGTCTTGTCCACCGCCACCACCTGTGCATCCTTCAACAACTGGAGCGCTTCACCCTTGCGGAACAGCACACCCATCTCGGCGCCACGGCCGGTCCCGACCATGATCGAGGTCGGCGTCGCCAACCCCATCGCGCACGGGCAGGCAATGATCAGCACCGCCACCGCATTGACCAGCGCGAAGCTCAGCGCTGGCGAGGGCCCGAAGATCAGCCAGACTGCGAAGGTCGCCAGCGCGGCCAGCATCACCGCCGGCACGAACCACAGGGTGACCTTGTCGACCACCGCCTGGATCGGCAGCTTCGAGCCCTGCGCCTGTTCGACCATGCGGATGATCTGCGCCAGCATGGTCTGCGCGCCCACCGCCGTGGCACGTACCGTCAGTGCGCCCTTCTGGTTGACCGTACCGCCCACCACGCTGCTGCCCGGCTGCTTCTCGACCGGGATCGGCTCGCCGCTGATCATCGACTCGTCGATGTAGCTGCGGCCCTCGACCACCTCGCCGTCGACCGGCACGCGCTCGCCCGGGCGCACTTCCACCACGTCGCCGCTCAGCACTTCATTGACCGGGACATCCACCGTCCGGCCGTCACGGACCACGTGGGCAACCTTCGCCTGCAGATTGACCAGTCGCTTGATCGCCTCGGAGGTGCGGCCCTTGGCCCGGGCCTCAAGGAAGCGGCCGAGCAGGATCAGCGCAACGATCACCGCCGCTGCTTCGTAGTAGACGTTCACCGTGCCCGCCGGCAACAGCGTCGGCAGGAACGTGGCCACCACCGAGTAGCCAAACGCTGCGGCAGTGCCCACCGCCACCAGCGAATTCATGTCCGGCGCCAGCCGCAGCAGCGCGGGGATGCCCTTCTGGTAGAAGCGGCGGCCCGGGATGGCGAGCACCAGCGCGGTCAGCACGAACTGCAGGTACCAGCTGGCCTGCATGCCGATGGTGGACATCACCCATTCGTGCATGCCGGGGATCAGGTGCGACCCCATCTCCAGCACGAACACCGGCAGCGCCAGCGCGGACGCCACGATCAGGTCGCGCTTCAGTTCGGCGCGCTCGGCATCCTTCTTTTCCGCGGCCTCGTCATCGGACTGCACGCCGGCTTCAATCACGCGTGCGTCATAGCCGGCCTTGTCGATCGCGGCGACCAGCGCTGCAACTTCCGCCATGCCACGCACCGTGGCGCGCTCCGTGGCCAGGTTCACGCTGGCCTGGCTGACGCCGGGCACGGCCAACAGCGCACGTTCGACTCGGCCCACGCAGGACGCACAGGTCATGCCCTCGACCGACAGCTCGGTGGTGGCAGCGGGCACGTCGTAGCCCACCCGCTCCACCGCCTGGATCAACGCGGCCCGATCGACCGGACCGGACGGGCGGATATCCGCGCGCTCGGTGGCCAGATTGACCGAAACACTGCCCACGCCTTCGACCCTGGACAGCGCCGCCTCGACCCGGCCGACACAGCTGGCACAGGTCATGCCCTCGATGGGCAGGCTGATGGTGGCAGGGCTTGCGGGGGCTGCAGTGGCGCGGGGCGTGCTCATGATCGGATTCCCGGGGCTCCTTCTGGATGCGGACAGGCTAAACCTTGCCATCGTGGGAAGGTCAAATCCAGCCTGTCCGCATTTCCTGAATGGGCACCCGGGTGTCCATATCCACGCATGGCGTGGACCTACCGGCGGAGGCAGGTCACCTCAGAAGGTGAACACATACTCCAACGCGAACTCGCGGCCGACCGCGCCCAGCAGGCGGGTCGGAGCGAAGTCGTAATCCAGCTTGTACGGGTCCTTGTGGTTCCAGCTGGCGGCGTTGAAGGCGTTGTTGACGTACACGTTTACCTTCGCGTGTTCGGTCACCTGGTAGCCCACGTTGAAGTTCCAGGTGATGAACGGCCCCACTCGACCGTAGTAGCGCGCCGTCTGCTGCCCGGCGTTGGGGTTCGGGTTCACCGAACCATCCGGCAGCCGTGCCGGCTCCAGGCAGTTCAGCGACGGGCTGTCACTGGGCACGTAGCCATCGGCGAACGGCAGGCAGCCACCAGGGTTGTCCAGGCGGTCGGTACCCCAGTGGTAGCGCACGCCCGGCACCGAACCGATGCGGTCGGCATAGACATTGGCGTTCCAGTTGCCGCGCTGCCAGGCCAGGCTCGCGCGCAGCTTGCTGCGCAGGTCGCGATCGCGGCGTTCCGGATTCGGGTCGGCGGCGTAGCGTTGCTCCTTGGTCGAGATCTGGTTGGTGTAGTTCACGCCCAGCTGGAAGCTGCCCCACTGCGCGGTTTCCAGTCGATAGCGCGCGGTCAGGTCGATGCCGCGCACCTCGCGGCTGGCCAGGTTGAACGGGCCGCGCTCGATCGATACCAGGCGACCGTTGCTGTCACGGTTCACGCGGGCCAGGATGCCGGCGCAGTACTCGCCACCGGCCGGGTTGGCCCATGGCGTACCGTCCATGTTCTTGCCGGTCAGGCAGCCGGCCTCGCTGGCCAGCACCTCATCGGCGCCGACGTCGACGATCATGTCTTCCAGCTTGATCGCCCAGTAGTCGGCACTGACCGACAGGTTCGGCAGCACGTCCCAGACGAAGCCGACCGTCCACGAATCACCGGTCTCCGAGCGCAGCAGCGGCGTCCCACGCCGGTTCACGTCGAACGTGTACCAGACGTCGGTGTTGCCCACGCCACAGTTGTTGACCAGGTACGCGCCGCTCTGGATGCAGCGCAGGCGGTCATAGGTCTGCACTTCCGAACTGCTCGGCTGGCCCAGCAGGTAATGCATGTCCGGCGCATGGAAGCTGGTGGCGTACGAGCCACGCACCAGCAGCGATTCGACCGGGCGCCATTCCAGGCCGACGTTCCAGGTGGTTTCCTTCTGGCTGCCGATGTCCAGCGCTTCGCTGCTGTCATCGGCCTTGTAGTTGCCATAGCGGTCGTAGCGCGCGGCCGCAGTGGCGGTCACGCTGTCCAGCAGCGGGATCTTGAACTCGACGCCGGCCGAGTAGCGGGTACGCTCGCCGCCGCCGCGATCGACATTCTGCAGGTCGAAGTCGATGCCAGCGCGCGGGTCCGGACTGAGGTGATAGCCCTGCTGCGCGACTTCAGCCACCGCCGCAAACGAAATCGGGCCGGCCCAGCCCTGGAACAGCTCGCCGGTGATATCCGCCGACGCCTGGTTGACCCATGACGCCGCGCGGTTCTTCGCCACGGTCCCCATCTGCCAGTACTGGTCCGGCGTCAGCGGGTTCCACCAGCGCGATTCGTTCAACGCATAGATCGCCTCGCCATCGGCGGTGGTGCCCAGGCGCGGGCCAAGGAAGTAGTCATACGACTTCTGCTTGTCGACCACGTTCTGCCGTTCTTCCACGCGGTAATAGGAACGCCCCACCGTGGCACTCCAGTCAAAACGGTCGGCCAGGCGCCCGCGCAGGCCCGCGCTCCAGTCCCAGGACAGTTCGCGGTTGGTGTTGCGCAGCGTATCCAGGCCCCCGACTTCGTTCGGGGTGAACTGGCGCACGCCCAGGATCGGCCGGTTGCGGTTGGCATCCCAGTAATAGCCGTTGTCATCGTCGATCAGCGACACGCCGGGCGGATTGGTGCCCCAGATCGCTTCGGAGCGATACACCGCCAGGTTGGTCCAGGCCTGCAGGTCATTGCTGAAATCGAAGGTGGCGTACAGGTTTCCGGACACGTTCTCGGCGCCGCCGGTAAGCAGCCAGTTGGCGTAGTCGGCGCTCATGCCGCACAGGCGGCCGGTGTTGGTGATGCGGTTGGCGGCGTAGTTGTAGACCAATCGATCGGCGGTGTAGTACTCGCCGTCGAATTTTTCGCAGGTGCCGGTGGGCGGCGCCAGGCGCTGGCCCGTGGTCGGATCGATCAGCGCCAGACCGGCGGTGGGACGGAAGCCGACCTTGCGTTGTTCCATGTTCCAGGACGGGTACGGCGCATCGTCGGCATCGTCCATCTGCGGGCGATCACGCCCGAACAGCGGGTCGCGCTTGGTGTACTGCAGCGCGTAGGTCACGCTCCAGTTGTCGCCGGTCTTGCCACCGGCCCAGGACAGATCCCAGGTATCACGTCCGCCTTCGCTGGAAGTGCCGCCGCGCACGCGCACTTCGTCGCCGTCGTAGTTGGTTTTGAGGATGACGTTGACCACGCCGGCGATCGCATCCGAACCGTAGATGGCCGAGGCGCCACCGGTCAGCACTTCAATGCGCTCCACCGCCGCGGCCGGAATGTTGCCGTAGTTGGAGAAGTTGGTTTCGCCACCGTAGGGCAGCGGGTAATCCGCTACACGACGGCCATTGACCAGCAGCAGCGAGCGGTTCGGGCCCATCCCGCGCAGGTTCAGGCCGCTGGCATTGGGCGTATGCGAGCCCCATTGCGATGCGGCTTCAACGGTGCCTGTGGCCTCGGTGAGGGTCTTCAGCGCGTCGTACACGCTGACAAAGCCTTCCTTCTGGATCTGCGCGGCGGTGATCACGTTGACCGGCGCCGGGCCCTCGACGCTGGCGCGCTTGATGCGCGAGCCGGTGACGGTGACCGCGTCCAGATCCTTGGTGGACGAACTGGCAGCTTCCTGCGCGCTGGCCGCCAGCGGCAACAGGGCCAGGATCAGGGCCTGGGACAGCAGGTGGCGACGCTTGTGGACGATCTGAGCCATGGGTGGTTGCTCTTCGAAGATGTGGACGCACGGGCGGACGGTGGCGCGGCACTACGACGGATCCAGGCGCTTGGATCGGTTCACGACCGATATGGCACCTCCCCTGTGGATCGATCCAAACTAAAGCACAGCTGAACCACGCCCGGCATGCGGCAACGCAGCAACAGCCGGCGAGATGCCGCTATCGGCTGCCGGTGTCCAGAACAATCAAAGAGTTGCGACGCATCGCTGACAGAACGGCGCACGAAGTAGTGACATGATCACGACAATCGCGCGCGGAACGGTTTTGTCCGTCGCGTGCCTGCGGCCGGGGTTGCGACAGGGGTCAGATCCCTTCGCAGAAGGGATCTGACCCCGGGCCATGCCCGACGGATTCGATCAGCCGTCCAGCGCCTGCCGCAGCGCGGCCACGGTAGCGGTGGCGGTCTGGCTCCAGTCCGGGTCCAGACCGCGCAGCGCCGGGTTCTGGAACTGCATCGCCGAGCGGCGCAGGCCTTTTGCGGAGGCGTGCAGTTCGGTACAGCCGGTCTGCCGCGCGACGGTTGCGATGTTGCCCGGGGCCAATCCGGCGCCAGCCATCACCGTGATGCGCCCCGCCGCCTGGGTGACCAGGCCCGCCAGCACATCGGCACCGGCCTCGGCGCTGGCCTGCCCGCCCGAGGTCAGCACGCGCTGGCAGCCCAGCCCGATCACCTGCTCCAGCGCCGCCGGCAGATCGCGGGCGGCGTCGAAGGCGCGATGGAAGGTCACCTGCAACGGCCCGGCGGCCTGCACCAGTTCCCGGCACAGCGCCAGGTCGATGCCGCCCTGCACGTCCAGCGCGCCGATCACCACGCCATCGCAACCCAGCGCGCGGCACTGCGCGATGTCACGCAGCATCAGTTCGGTTTCCAGCGCGTCGTAGTGGAAGTCGCCCGGGCGTGGCCGCACCAGCACGAACAGCGGAATCGACAGGCGCTCGCGGGCCATCGCGATGCTGGCGAACGACGGCGTGGTGCCGCCCTCGGCCAGATTGTCGAACAGTTCGATGCGGTCGGCGCCGCCAGCCTGCGCGGCCAGCGCCGAGGCCAGCGAGTTGCTGGCGATCTCCAGGGTCAGCCGCGTACTCACGCCTGGGTGCTCGTGTAGATCGACGGCGAGTCACGCAGGTCATCCTGGCGCTGCGCATCGCACACCGCATAGACGAAGCCACGATGCAGCGCATAGGCGCCGACCTCGCCCTGCTTGTTCATGGCCAGGAAGCACACCTGCAACGTTCTGCTCGCTTCCGGGCGCTTGCGCACCACGCGGTCGATGGCTTCACGGCAGGCCTGCGCCGGTGAACGCCCCTGGCGCATCAGCTCGACCACCAGGAACGAAGCCGCGTTGCGGATCATCTCTTCACCCACCCCCGAAGCAGTGGCCGCGCCGACGTCGTTGTCGACGTACAGGCCGGCGCCGATGATCGGACTGTCGCCAACGCGACCGTGCAGTTTCCACGCCATGCCGCTGGTGGTGCAGGCACCGGCCAGCTGGCCCTTGGCATCCAGTGCCAGCATGCCGATGGTGTCGTGGTTGTCGCTGTTGCCGGGAATGCCACGGCGCTCGGCATTGATCTGCGGCTGGTACTTCTCGGTCTTCAGCCACTCGCGCCAGGCCGCTTCGGCCTGCGGCGTCAGCAGATGCTTGCGCTCGAATCCCTGCTGCACCGCGAACTGCTGCGCGCCCTCGCCGACCAGCAGCACATGCGGGCTGTTCTCCATCACTTTGCGGGCCACCGACACCGGATGCAGGATGTCCACCAGCGCGGCCACTGCACCACAACGGCCATCGCCGTCCATGATGCTCGCATCCAGGCTCAGCACGCCGTCGCGATCCGGATTGCCGCAATGGCCAACGGTAGGGTTGCACAGCTCGCTCTCGGCCCAGCGTGCGCCCGCCTCCACCGCATCCAGCGCGCTGCCACCCTGCGCCAGCACCTTCCATGCGGCCTGGTTGGCCGGTACGCCGAAGTCCCAGGTGGAGACCACCCGGGCCCCACCCTGCGTGCGCGCCTGCACGCCCGGCAATGCCGCCATGCCTGCGGCCAGTGCACCGGCCTGCAGGAACTGCCTGCGATCCACCATTTTCCCCTCCCAGTCTGCAATGCACGGCCGGCCCGATGCCAACCCTGCCGATCAGTCGTGCGTGGGCTGCCGTGCGGCGTGCCAGACCGCTGCGCCGAGCACGCCCAGCTGGCCATGCTCCACGCGCCACACCGGCACCTGGCGCAGCACCTCGGTCAGCACGCCCTTGTTGAGGAAGCGCTCACGGAAGCGGCCATCGGCCAGGAAATCCTGCACATGCGCGGAAATGCCACCGGCCAGGTACACCGAGCGCGCGCCGACGGCGATCGCCGCGTCGCCGGCCAGGCTGCCCAGCCACGCACAGAAGACCTGCAACGTTTCCACCGCCAGTGCATCCTCACCGCCACGCGCGGCGCCGATCAGCGCCTCCGTACTGTTCCACACCGGAGTGACGCCGCGCAGTTCGCACAGGCACGGATACAGGTTCATCAGGCCGCTGCCGGACAGCACGCGTTCGTTGTCCACGTGCGGCCAACGCTGCAGCAGGCGGCCCAGCACCTGCAGTTCCAGCGCGTTGCCGGCGCCCAGCGCGGCATGACCGATCTCGCTGGCCAGCACCGGACGCTCGCCATCAGCGAAACGCAGCGCGGCGCCCAGCCCGGTACCCGCGCCCAGCACCAGCGCCGGGAAGGCCTTCGCCGGATCGGCGTCACCGTTCAGTGGCACCAGGGCTTCCGGCTGCAGGTAGGGGATGGCCAACGCCACCGCTTCGAAATCATTGATCAGCTGCAGGTCGTGCAGCCCGGACTGCGCGCGGGTGGCCGACAGCGAGACCGTCCACGGCAGGTTCGAGTTGATCAGCACATCGCCATCCAGCAGGCCAGCGATGGCGACCACCGCGGTCTGCACCGGGTGGCCGAGGCCGGCGGTGAAATCGGCCAGGATCGCGGCCAGGCTGGAATGCTCGGCACAGGCATAGGTACGGTGGCTGCCCAGCAGCGGCGTCTGGCCGGGTCGGGTTTCCGCCAGCGCGAGCCGGGCAAAGGTGCCGCCGACATCGGCGACGACCAGACGGCGCGGAAGACCGCCGCGGGCGGAGTCGGAGGAAACCGTTGACGCTGCTGCGATGGTCACGCTGGCCTGCTTGGATCGATTGAATCGCCCCGATTCTCAGGCATCGGGGCGGCTTTGCCTAGCGCGCCGGTGGTTCAGGTGAACCTACATGCCTTCCTGTTCGGCCACCTGCACCCCATCCACCAGCACGCGCAGGCGCTGTGGGCGGAAGCCGGCGAACAACAGCGGCCGGGTGCGCTCGACCAGCACTTCGTGGCCGGCGATGTGGCGCAGCCACGACTGTACCAGCGAGAACGAGAAGTGGGTGCCCGGATGCAGCGGGTGCTGCACCCAGACCTTCTCGGTGGCGCTCTGCAGCAGCATCGCGCCGGTGAACCAGTGGCGGCTGAGGGTCACCGGTGTGGTGCCGGCCATGAAGCGGATATCCATGCGGGGTCCTTTCGCTGGAGCGCTGGTGCGCGGGGGTCAGGGCTGGGCAGTCTGCAGGCTGTAGCTGGTGGTGGCGGTGAACACTGCGCCATCAGGCTGGGTGGAGCGTACTTCGACCTTATGGCTGCCCACTGCAAGATCGGTCGGCAGCGCGCCACGCCACAGGTGCGGCGACGCAGTGGCCTCGGGCGAACGGTCGTAGCCGCGCAGGCTGCTGGCCAGATCATCGGCCACGTTCTCCACCATCAGGCGCGGGTCGGGCTGGCTGACCTGCTTCATCGGCTGCCAGGCGCCGCCATCGACACGGTACTCGACCACGCTCCGATCCTCGCCCATGTAGACGTTGGCGTAGACACCCCACGCCGGGTAGGCCCCCTGGCGCAGCACCTTCGGCGCGTGCAGGCCGATCTGCTCGCTGGCCGGCCTGCCGGCCACGCGGTACTGCAGGCGATAGCTGCCGTTGCCGGCCACGTCGAGCAATGCATAGCCCTTCGGCGTGCCGTCGCTCATGGTGCTGTCCGGCACGCCAGCGGCATTCTTCACGCCCGACCAGAACGCACCGCAGTTGGCACCGACGTTGTATTCGTGCAGTGGCTTGTCGCCGTTCCAGCCCTCGGCCTTGCCGTGGTAGACGTGCTGCTGGGTGTGGCTGTGGCCGCTGAGCACCAGTACGTTGCGGAAGTCCTTCAGCAGGTCGAACAGGCGCTGGCGGTCAGCATGGCGGAAGGTCTCGCGCCCCGGCGCCGCGTCGAACAGCGGGATGTGCATGCCCAGCACCAGCAGGCGGTCCTTGTGCAGGCCCTTCAGGTAGCTGGCGAGGAAGGCGAACTGGTCTTCGCGCAGGCCGCCGATGTACTTCGGCCTGGCCTTGGGGTCGTACACCACGTCGTCCAGGAACACGAAACTGGCGCCGCCCTCTTCCACCGCGTAGGTGTCCGGGCCGTAGATGTTGCGCCAGCTGTCCAGTGAGTGTTCGTCGCTGGCCGCATCGAAGTCGAGGTCATGGTTGCCCGGCACGTGGAACCACGGCACGCCGAGTTCGGTGGTGACCTTGTTGATCGCCGGGTACAGGGTCAGGTCGTCGTTGACGATGTCGCCCAGGGTGGTGCCCATGCGTGCCCTGGTCTGGCCGACCAGTGGCGCCACGATCGACTGCTGGTAGTAGCCGATGTCCTTCAGGCTGGCGGTCTGCGAATCGGTGAATACCAGCATCTGGAAACCACGACGGCTGTCATGCCGATCCGACTGCAGGGCGAAGTCCCAGTTGCGGGTGACGTCGCTGGTCGCGGCGATGCCGCCGTACTTCAGCGCCGGCGAGCCGTTCGGGCGGTAATGGCGCCAGAACGAAGGCAGGCCGTCCGCCGCCTTCGGGAAGGCGTAGGCATCGGGCTTGATCACGAATACGGTCTGGCCGTCGCGCACCGGCAGGCTGTAGCTGCCGTCAGCGGCAGTCTTGACGATGGTCTCGCCGTTGGAAACCTGCATCCCGGCCAGGCCCGGATCGGTCGCACCGCGGCCGGGTTTGCCGTCACGCTCCAGATACACCTTGCCGCTGACCACGGTGTCCGCGGCCCAGGCCGGCGAGGTCAGCAACAGGCAGCACAGCCAGGCGGCAGGCAGTTTCATGGGCGGTCCGGGAAAGAAGAAGACCACCTATTGTAGAGCCGAGCCATGCTCGGCTGCATTGCAGAGGTGGGTGCGGACCGTTGGTCCGTACGCCTTCCTCAACGATGGCGTTTTTCCAGTACCGCGCGCGCATCATCCAGCGACAGCCCGCGCGCGCGCAGCAGCACCAGCAGGTGGTACAGCAGGTCCGACGCCTCGCCCAGCAATGCCTCATCATCCTGCGCCACGGCGGCCAATGCGGTCTCCACGCCCTCCTCACCCACCTTCTGCGCGATGCGGCGGATGCCGCCTTCAAACAGGCTGGTGGTGTAGCTGCCGGGAGGGCGCTGCGCGTCACGCATGGCCACCAGCTGGCCCAGCCCACCCAGGAAATCCTTCGGCGCCTGGTCGAAACAGCTCTCGGCACCGGTGTGGCAGGTCGGCCCGGCCGGGCGCGCCATCACCAGCAGCGTATCGGCGTCGCAGTCGACACGGATCGACTGCACCACCAGCACGTTGCCGGACTGCTCGCCCTTGGTCCACAACCGCTGCTTGCTGCGACTGAAAAAGGTCATGTGGCCGATGGCCAGCGTAGCCGCCAGCGATTCGGCGCTGACATAGCCCAGCATCAGCACCTGCAGGGTATCGGCATCCTGCACCACGGCCGGCAGCAGGCCGTCGCCCTTGCCCCAGTCCAGCGCCTGCAGCGCATCCAGCGATGGCCTCACTTCAATAGACATCCCGCACCTCGATCTGCTGTCCGCGCAGGTAGCGCTTCAATTCTGGAATGGCGATGGCGCCGCTGTGGAACACACTGGCCGCCAACGCACCGTCGACGTCGGCCTGGTCGAAGGCGTCGGCGAAGTGCTCCATCGCTCCGGCACCACCGGAGGCAATCAGCGGCACCTGGCACAGCGCCCGCGCCTGCTGCAGCTGCACGACATCGTAGCCACGGCGCACACCGTCGCTGTCCATGCAGTTCAGCACGATCTCACCGGCTCCACGCCGTTGCGCTTCGACGATCCAGTCGAGCGTGCGCAGCGGCACCGCCTGGGTCTTGTCCGGATCGCCGCTGAAACGACGCACCCGCCATTGCCCGTCGGCCTCGCGCACCGAATCGACCCCCACCACAACGCACTGCACGCCGAACTCGTCCGCCAGCTCGGTGATCAGCTCCGGCCGGCCCAGCGCCGGCGAATTGATCGACACCTTGTCGGCACCGGCGAACAGCACGCGGCGCGCGGTTTCCACGCTGTCGATGCCACCGGCCACACAGAACGGAATGTCGATCAGGCGCGCGATGCGCTCGATCCAGGCGACGTCAACCGACCGTGCCTCGGGACTGGCGCCGATGTCATAGAACACCAGCTCGTCCGCGCCCTGGTCGCGATAGCGCTGTGCCAACTCGGCGATGTCGCCCATGTCGACGTGATCGCGGAAGCGCACGCCCTTGACCACGCGGCCATCGCGCACGTCCAGGCACGGAATGATGCGGCGGCTCAACATGCCAACGCCTCGCTCAGGTCCATGCGCTGCTCCAGCAGTGCCTTGCCGAGGATGGCACCTCCGCAGCCGGCGGCACGCGCCTCCGCCACATCGGCCACGTCACGGATGCCACCGGACGCCTGCACCGCCACACCCGGCAACAGCGCCGACAGGTGCTGGTAGAGGCTGATGTTGGGCCCGGCCAGCATGCCGTCGCGGGCGATGTCGGTGCACAGCAGATGGCGCATGCCGGCGCGCGCGTAGCGCCGGGCCAGGTCATCCAGGGTCACCCCGGCGTTCTCGGTCCATCCGTGCACCGGCAGCTGCCATTGCCCCTGGGCGTCCTGGCGCGCGTCCAGCGCAATCGTGATGCGATCGGCGCCGAATTCCTCCAGCCAGCCGACCACTTCATCGGGACGACGCACCGCCAGCGAACCCACCACCACGCGGCCGGCGCCAGCGTCGAGGATGCGCGCCACATCGTCGCGGCCGCGCACGCCACCGCCGGTCTGCACCTGCAGCGGGGTCTGCGCACGAATGGATGCCAACAGCGGCGCCAGCGTGTAGCCACCGGCCCGTGCGGCATCCAGGTCGACCAGATGCATCCACTGCGCGCCCTGCGCGGCGAAGGCCTGCGCGCGCGGCAGAGGGTCATCCCCATAGGAGGTTTCCTGCGCGTAGTCGCCCTGGCGCAGCCGCACCACGCGGCCGTCGCGGATATCCAGCGCGGGGTAGACGATGAAACTCATGCAGCAGTGCCCTCGAGGAAGTTGCGCAGCATCAGCGAGCCGGTCTCGCCGGAGCGCTCGGGATGGAACTGTGCGCCGTAGTAGCGCCCCTGCTCCACCACGGCGGTGAACAGGCCACCGTGGTCGCAGGCAGCGACGGTGTGGGTATTGAGCGGCGCCGCATAGCTGTGCACGAAGTAGGCGCTGGCGCGTTCCGGCACGCCCTGCAGCAACAGCGATTCGCGCAGCGGCAGCAGGCGGTTCCAGCCCATGTGCGGCACGCGGATGCCACAGGCCGGCACCAGCTTGCGTACCACGCCCGGAATCAGTCCCAGTGTCTCTGCGCCCGCTTCCTCGGAGCGTTCGAACAGCAGCTGCATGCCAAGGCAGATGCCCATCAACGGCACCTCCAGTCGCTGCAGCGGTTCCACCAGGCCCTGAGCGTGCAGGCGCTGCATGCCGGGACCGGCGGCGCCGACGCCGGGCAGGATCACCCGCCGCGCACCAACCAGGCCGTCCGCATCGCGCACCAGCCGCACCGTCGCGCCCAGGCGCTCCAGTGCGTAGCGCACCGAGCCCAGGTTGGCGCCACCGGCATCGATCAGCGCAACATCGCTCACAACGCCCCCTTGGTACTCGGCAGTGCCGTGCCCTGCCGGGCCAGCGCCGGACGCAGCGCGCGCGCCAGCGCCTTGAAGCAGGCCTCCACCTTGTGGTGATCGTTGTCGCCGCGCACCTGCAGGTTGAGGTTCAAACCGCTGGCATCGCACAGCGAACGGAAGAAGTGTGGCACCAGCTCGGTCGGCATATCGCCCACGCGCTCGCGCTTGAACTCGCCCTCGAACACGAAATAGGGACGGCCGCTGAAGTCCAGCGCAGCGCTGGCCAGGGTCTCGTCCATGGGCAGGGTGAAGCCGTAACGGCCAATGCCGCGCTTGTCGCCCAACGCCTCGCGCAGGGCCTGGCCCAGGGCCAGCCCGGTGTCCTCGATGGTGTGGTGCTCGTCGATGTGCAGGTCACCCTCGGCCTGGATGTCCAGCGCGAAGCCGCCGTGCTTGCCGATCTGCTCCAGCATGTGGTCGAAGAACGGCAGGCCGGTGGCAATGCGTGCATCGCCCGCGCGGTCCAGGTCCAGCTCAACGCGGATCTTCGTTTCTTTGGTGTTGCGCTGGACAACGGCGGTGCGCGGCGCGTCGGCCAGCGCATGGGCGATGCCCGGCCAGTCCCACTCCCCACCAAACTGCGCGGTGCGCAGCTGGAAACCACGGATGTTGAGGTTGGCGGCAAACTGCAGGTCGGTGATCCGGTCACCGACCATGCCCGAGCGTGCCCAGTCGATGCTGCGGTCCTGCAGGTAGGCGGTCATCAGGCCGATGCCCGGCTTGCGGGTCGGCGCATTGTCCTGCGGCCAGCTGGAATCGATCAGCACGTCACGGAAGGTGATGCCCTGGCTCTCGAAGATCTGCAGCATCAGGTCGTTGGGGCCATCGAAGCTGGCGCGCGGGTAGCTGTCGCTGCCGAGGCCGTCCTGGTTGGTGACGATCACGAACTGGTAGCCGGCATCACGCAGCTTCAGCAGCGCCGGGATCACCTGCGGCACGAAGCGCAGCTTTTCGTAGGCGTCGATCTGGAAGTCGGACGGCTCCTCGATGAGGGTACCGTCGCGGTCAATGAACAGGATCGGGGTCATGCTGCGGCCCTCCGCGCCGACAGGGCCGCAAGCACGCGGTCATTCTCTTCGGGGCTGCCGATGCTGATGCGCAGCGCATCACCCAGCTGCGGCGCAGCGCGCTGGTCGCGCACCACCACGCCCGCAGCCAGCAGCGTATCGAACGCGGACTGGGGATCGGCGAAGCGGACCAGCAGGTAGTTGCCGGCCGAGGCATACACCCGGCACACGCCGGGCAGGCCGACCAGGGCTGCACGCAGGCGCTCGCGCTCGGCGATCACCGTGGTCACGCGCTCGGCGGTGCGCGCCAGCGCGGCCGGCTGCAGTGCCTGCACGGCCAGTTCCGCGCACGGCGTCGGTACCGGGTACGGCGCCTGGCAGCGACGCAGCAGGGCAATCAGCTCCGGGGCAGCGATCAGCGTGCCAACGCGGGCGGCCGCGAGCGCGTGCGCCTTCGACAGCGTGCGCAGCACCGCCAGATTGGCGTGCGCGGCCAGCAACGTGGTCGCCGACGGCCGTTGTGCATACTCGACATAGGCCTCGTCCACCACGACCAGCGCCTGCCCGCGCAGCGCAACCGCCACGCGCTCGACCTCATCCAGGGCGATGTCACTGCCGGCCGGGTTCGACGGCGCACACAGGAACACCAGCTTGGCACCCTGCGCCTTGGCCGCGTCGATCACCGCATCCAGATCGGTGCGCAGTCCATCCTCGCTGTCCACCAGCGGCACTTCAATCAAGGCGGCACCCTGCAGGCGTGCGCAGACGGCGTACATGCCAAACACCGGCGGCGTGACCAGCACGCCATCGCGACCCGGCACGCACAGCGCGCGCACCAGCAGATCAATGGCTTCGTCGCTGCCGCGACCGATCAGCAGCTGCTGTGGCGTCACGCCGTACAGCGCCGCCAGTCCCTCGCGCAGCGCGAGCGGCTGCGGCTCCGGATAGCGCCGGCTGCTGCCTGCGGGATCGGCCGCATTGGCCCAGGCCGACTCATTGGCATTCAACCAGACCTCGCCCTGCACCGCCGCGCTGCGTGCCGAGCTGTAGCCGGCGAAGGCCTGCAGGTCCGGGCGCACCAGTGCCAGCACCTCATCGATCGCCGCGCTCATGCCGCCACCTCCATGCGCAACGCAACGGCACGCTCGTGCGCATCCAGGCCTTCGGCACGAGCGATGATGCGCGCGCAGCCGCCGATCGCGGCCAGGCCGGCGGCGCTGGCGCTCTGCACGCTGATCAGGTTCTGGAAGCTGGCAACGCTCACGCCGCTGTAGGCACGCGCGGCACCGGCGGTGGGCAATACGTGGTTGGTGCCGCTGCAGTAGTCACCCAGTGCTTCGGGGGTGTAATCGCCCAGGAACACCGAGCCGGCCGCCTGCACCTTGTCCAGCCATGCGCGCGGATCACGCAGGGCCAGGATCAGGTGCTCTGGTGCATAGCGGTTGCTGATCGCGAATGCCTCGTCCAGCGCATCAACCTGCACCAGCCGCGATGCCGACAGTGCCTGGCGCGCGATCTGCTGGCGCGGCAGCAGGGCCACCTGGCGCTCAACCTCGGCTTCGACCGCCGCCAGCATCACGGCGTCGTCGGTCAGCAGCAGCACCTGCGAATCCGGACCGTGCTCGGCCTGCGACAGCAGGTCGGCGGCGACGAACGCCGGATTGGCGCCAGCATCGGCAATCACCAGCACCTCCGAAGGACCGGCAGGCATGTCGATGGCGGCGGCGCCGTCCTGTGCGACCTGCTGCTTGGCTTCGGTAACGAAGCTGTTGCCCGGCCCGAACAGCTTGTCGCAGGCCGGAATGCTGGCCGTGCCATAGGCCATCGCCGCGATCGCCTGCGCGCCGCCCAGCTTGAACACGCGCTGCACGCCGGTCAGGCGGGCGGCTACCAGCACTGCCGGATCGGCACTGCCGTCGGCGCGCGGCGGGGTGCACAGCACCACCTGCGGGCAACCGGCCAGCTGCGCCGGAACGCCCAGCATCAACGCGGTGGACGGCAACGGCGCGCTGCCAGCCGGTACGTACAGGCCCACCCGGCCGATCGGCCGCAGCATGCGTTCGCAGACCACGCCCGGCGCGGTTTCAACTGCATAGCCTTTGCCCATGCCAGCGGCGTGGAAGCGCGCAATGCGTTCGGCGGCGTCCACCATCGCCTGTCGCAGTTCGGCGGGCACGGCGGCTTCGGCAGCGGCGAATTCGGCTTCGGAAACTTCAAACGAGGCCAGCTCGACGCCATCGAAACGCGCCGTAATCGCACGCAGCGCATCGTCGCCCTGTGCACGCACCTGCGCGATCAGGGCCGCTACGGCATCGCGGGTCTGCTGCGCCACGGCCTGCACCGGGCGGGTCAATGCCGCGCTGCGCGCGGCCTCATCAAGTCGGGACCAGATCAGACGGTTCATGCCAGCGATCGCTCCACGCTCAGTACCATCAGGCCCTGCGCGCCCGCGCGCTCGAGTTCTTCCATGCGCTGCCAGCTCAGCGGGCCGGGGCACATGGTCTGCAGGCGCAGCGCGCCACCATCGGCCGGCAGCCGCACCAGCGGCTCGGCATCGGCCAGCAGCTGCGCCAGCGCGTCGACGCGATCTTCGCTGGCACGGAACATCAGCAGCTTGCGGTCCTGGCGCTGCACCACGCCGTCGAGGCGGCGCAGCAGCATCGCGCGCAGCGATGCACGTGCGTCATCCGGCACGCGCATCGCACCAGCCAGCACCGCCTCGCTGTCGAGCAGGTTGTGTACCGGGGTCAACTGGTTGGCACGCAGCGTGGCGCCGCTGGAGACCAGATCGCAGATCAGGTCGGCGGTACCCAGGCGCGGGGCGATTTCCACCGACCCGGACAGCTCGACCACCTGCGCGTCCACGCCCTGCTCCGCCAGCCACTGCTTGAGGGTGGCCGGGTAGCTGGTGGCGATGCGGGTGCCGGCCAGCTGCGCCGGACCCTGCCACTGCCATTCCTCGGGCACCGCCAGCATCAGCCGGCACTGGCCGAAGCCCAGCCCGCGCAGCGCCTGGTAGGCGTCCGGCAGGCCGATCTGGCGACGTGCTGCGGCCTGCTCGTCCAGTTCATTGCGACCGACGATGCCGAGGTCGCAGACGCCATCGGCGATCAGGCCGGGGATGTCGTCGTCGCGCACCAGCAACAGGTCCACCGGCAGCGATTCGCCGTAGCAGAACAGCTTGTCGCGGCTTTCGCGCCAGCTCAGACCACAGGCGCTGAGCAGGTTGCGGGCGGGCTCGGCCAGCCGGCCACTCTTCTGGATGGCGATACGCAGCCGGTCTCGTGCCGGCGCTGCCTGGGTTGCACTCATAGGGGAGGTCTCGAAGTTCGGAACGGGGCGCGGATCAGCGCGAAGCAAGGCGGTCGATGGCGGCGGCATAGCCTCGATGGCCATGCTCGAGCGTGCGTGCCACCCGTCCGGTGGTGGTCACGCTGACGCCGGTGCGCTCGTGGATCTCGCGGTACGGCACGCCCTGCTGCAGCAGCGGCACCACCTTCCAGCGGTCGGCCATGGCCTCCAGCTCGGCCGGGGTGCACAGGTCGCGCAGGAATGCCTCGACCTGCTCCGGCTCGCGCAGCGCGGCAAAGGCCCGGGCCAGGGCTTCCAGGTCGGCCTTCGGGTCTTTGGCGGCAATCTCGGGGCGGGCTTTCACGGGGTCGGGTCCATGCATCAATGTAATAGCGCGTTAGTACATTAGCGCATTCTTGCGCGGTGCGTCAAATCGGAGCCTCATGGGGTCAGATCCGTTTTCCAAAGGAAAACGGATCTGACCCCTGGACCGGATGCCGGAAATGCAGAACGCCCACCAAAGGGCGGGCGTTCTGCTTTCAAATCAACAACCTGGCTCGACTCAGGGCAGGCAACGCACCTCCGCCTGCAGCGTCCCGCGCCGCAGGCACTCCCCGAACAGACTGCCCTGCCGGCTCGGCAGGGACTGTTCTGCAACGCCCCTGCACCCGCCGGGCACTTCCGCGAGGCCAGGGCCCGCAGGTCGCCCTCAAGCTGCGCGCGGTCGATCACGTGACAGCGATCAACCTGCAGCCGGTACTGCGCCGGGCCCAGCCGATCACTGCGCAGCACTAGGTCACTCTGGCAGCCCGCCAACAGGAGTACGGTGAGTACCCCTGCGACGGCCGGCTTCACATCATCGCCCTGGACTGCTCCAGCTCCACCAGCAGGGTGCTGGCCAGCTCGTCGCGCGACACTTCGAACTGCTGCTCACGCAGCAGGTCCTTTACCGCCACCACGCCGCGCGCGAGCTCGTCTTCACCCGCCAGCACCACGAAGCGGATGCCGGCCTTGGCCGCGTACTGGAACTGCTTGCCGATCTTCTTCGGCTCCATCTGCACTTCGGTATTGATGCCACCGGCGCGCAGGCGGCGCGCGATGTCCAGCGACTGCGGCATGCCCTGCTCGTCCATCAGCGCCACCAGCGCCTGCACGCTGCTGGCTTCGATGCCGTCGATCAGGCCCGCCTCGCGCAGCTGCCAGAACAGGCGCGACAGGCCGATGGAGATACCCACGCCCGGCAGCTTCGACTTGCTGTAGTGGCTGGCCAGGTCTTCGTAACGGCCGCCCGAACAGATCGAGCCGATCTGCGGGTGGTCGGTCAGCGTGGTCTCGTAGACGGTGCCGGTGTAATAGTCCAGGCCGCGCGCAATGGAGAAGTTCAGGCAGTATGCGGTTTCCGGCACGCCCAGCGCCTGCACCAGCTGCAGCACTTCGCGCAGTTCGGCGACGCCGGTACGCAGGATCTCCGAAGAACCGGCGTCGGCTTCCAGCGTGGCCAGCTGCGCCAGCGCATCGGCATGGCCCTGCGAACGCACAGCGACGAAGGCCAGGATCTTCTCGACCTGTTCTGCCGGGATGTTGAAGCCCTCGCCCACCAGCGTCTCGCGAACGTAATCGGCGCCACGCTTGTCCAGCTTGTCCACTTCGCGCAGCACCGCCAGCTGGCGCTCGCCTTCAGCCACGCCCAGGCTCTCGAAGAAGCCGCGCATCAGCTTGCGGTTGTTCAGCTGGATGCTGAAGTCACCGATGCGCAGTTCCGAGAACACCGCATGGATGACCGCCAGCACTTCAGCGTCGTACCGCACGCTCAGGCTGTCCTTGCCGATCACGTCGATGTCGCACTGGTAGAACTCGCGGAAACGACCGCGCTGGGCACGCTCGCCGCGGTACACGCGCTGCATCTGGTAACGGCGGAACGGGAAGGTCAGTTCGTGTTCGTGCTCGGCCACGTAGCGTGCCAGCGGCACGGTCAGGTCGAAGCGCAGCGCCATTTCCGGCAGCGAACGGTCGCCCGACTCGGCCGCGTTGGCCAGCGCGCCGGTGGACTGCACGAAATACACCTGGCGCTCGGTCTCACCACCGGACTTGGTCAGCAGCACGTCGGACAGCTCGAACACCGGCGTCTCCACCGGCAGGAACCCGAAGCGCTCGTAGTTGCGGCGGATGACGTCCAGCATGCGCTGGAACGCAATCTGCTCGCGCGGCAGCAGCTCAAGGGTGCCGGGCGGGGTACGGGGCTTGATCACGGGCGGAACTCCTGCTGGAACGGGACGTGGGAGGGGGCGACATTCTAGCGCCCCCGCCTCGGGCAGGGTCGAACGGCCGCTTGAAGTATCATAAGGCCCTCCCCGCCCGCGATACGCCCCCCGCAACATGTCACGGCCTTCCGGCGCTCCGCCCGCCACCAACGATCCCGCCTCGCCGTCCTGCACCACGCTGGACTGCCTGCACTGCTCGGTTCGGCACCTTGCGGTGTGCTCGGCGCTGTCGCCAGACGAAGTGCAGGCGCTGGAACAGGTCACCGTCTCGCAGCAGGTCAGCATGGGCAGCACGCTGGCACGCACCGGCGAAGAGCGCGACCATGTCTATACATTGACCGCAGGCGCACTGCGCCTGGTGCGCACCCTGGCCGACGGCCGGCGCCAGATCAACGGTTTCGTGCTGCCCGGCGACTATCTGGGCCTGAGCGGCAGCGACCACCATCGCTACGACATCGAGGCCATCGCCGACAGCCGCGTGTGCCGTGTCGCGCTGCCACAGATGAAGGCCCTGCGCAGCCGCTTCCCGCACCTGGAGCGCAAGCTGCTGCAGCGCGCCTGCCAGGAACTGGATGCCGCACAGGATGCTGCGCTGGCGCTGGCACGCCTGCAGCCGGCCGAGAAGCTGGCCGATTTCCTGCTGCGCCTGGCCGCGCGCGAGGCCAAGCTGGGGGGCGACGGCCTGCGCGTGTCGCTGCCGATGGGCCGCGGCGATATCGCCGACCATCTGGGCCTCACCATGGAAACGGTCAGCCGCACCTTCACCAAGCTGCGCCAGCAGGGGCTCATCGCCCTGCCCCACCTGAACGTGGTGGAGATCCTCGACGAGGATGGGCTGCGCACGCTGGCCGGTGAAGGGTTGATCTGACCGTATCGCGGTTGGTTGGGTTGCCGGCCAGCGGCCGGCACTAGCGGAAGGATGCAACACGGGTAGTGCCGGCCGCTGGCCGGCAACCGCCTCCATCTGCGATCAACGCAGCAACACCTCGCGCAACGCCGCGTAATCTGCCGCCAATGGTTCGGCGTGCGCCGGTCGCTGCAGCAAGGCATCCAGCGCAGGTGGCACCGCCACCGTTTCGCCGATCAGCGGCTCGACCACAGCCTCGAACTTGGCTGGATGCGCCGTAGCCACCGCCGCCCAGTCGCCCTTGGCACCGCGCGCGCGCAGATCCTGCAGCACCTTCACCGCCGTCGCCGTGTGCGGGCAGAACAGCTCGCCGCGGCTGGCATGCGCTGCGGCAATCGTCGCGCGGATGGTCACGTCATCCACCGCGAACGCGCGGAAAGCTGCACGCAGCTCTGCGTCGTCGCCGTGGTAGAGCCAGCGCAGTCGCTCGAAGTTGCTCGGCGCACCCACGTCCATTGCATTGGCCACCGTCGCCACACTGGCCTGCGGCTGGTAGTCGCCACCATTGAAGTACGCCGGCAGCACGGCATTGGCATTGGTGGCCAGCACGACCTGGCCGATCGGCACGCCCAGCGCGCGCGCCAGCACGGCCGCCATCGCGTTGCCCAGATTGCCGGTCGGCACCACCAGGTTGAGCCGGCGACGATGCGCGGCGTAGTGGGTCAACGCTGCATGCGCGTAGTAGCTCATCTGCGGCAGCAGTCGGCCCAGGCTGATGCTGTTGGCCGAGCTCAACGGCACCTGCGCCTGCAGTTCGCGGTCAGCCAGCGCCTGCTTGACCATCGCCTGGCAATCGTCGAATGCGCCCGTCACGTGCAGGGCCTGGATGTTGTCGCCGAAACAACCGAGCTGATGCGCCTGGCGCGGAGACACGCGACCCTCCGGATACAGCACCACCACGCGCACGCCCGGCTGGCGATGGAAGGCCGCCGCAACGGCGGCACCCGTATCGCCGGACGTGGCGACGACGATCGTCAGATCGCGATCCTTGCCGCCCTGCAGGCGCGACAGCGTACCGGCCAGGAAGCGCGCGCCGATATCCTTGAATGCCGCCGTCGGCCCATGGAACAGCTCCAGCACATGGTCACTCTCGCCGAGCGCACGCAGCGGCACCGGGAAGTCGAACGCTTCGCGGCAGATCCCCGGAAGCGCAGTCTCGAGTGCATCGCCCGCAAAGAACGGTGCCAGCAGATCGGCGGCGGTATCGGCCAGGGTCGCCCCGGCCTGCAGCTCGCGCGCGGCCGGCAGATGCGCGGGAACATACAGCCCGCCATCGGGCGCCAATCCAGCGGCGATCGCCGCGCTGAGGCCAACGGCGGGAGACTGCCCGCGTGTCGAAACAAATTGCATGGGATCGGTTTCCAGAGAAGGGGAAGGATTCAGCACAGCCGGGCTCCCGGCGCATCCAGCGGCGATACCCAGGCGTCACTGTCGAAGCCGACCGCAGCGAACGCTGCCTGCACCGGCGCCACGGCGGCACGGGCCTGGTCGGCATCCTCGAACCAGGCGAACACACTGGGTCCGGCACCGGAGATGCCCGCACCCATTGCATGGGCCGACAGCGCTGCATCACGGGCGGCCTCGAAGCCGGCAATCAATCCGGCCCGTCGCGGTTCGACCAGCACGTCGCGCAGTCCCGCGCGTACCAGCGTCGCATCACTGCGATGACAACCACTGAGCACCAGCGCGAGGTTCGCGCTCTGGGCCACGAACTCGCCCAGCGCATAGCTGCCCTGCAGGGCCTGGCGGGCACGGCGCGTTTCCAGCACCGCATGCGGATGCACCAGCAGGCTGTGCCAGCTGGCAGGCACCGGGACCGGCAACAGGCGATCGGCCGTACACAGCGCCAGGCCACCCAGCAGCAGCGGGCCGACGTTGTCACCGTGACGGCCACCACTGGCCACCGCCTCACCGTCCAGCGCGTAGGGGTACAGCGCCTCGCGCGGCAACGGGGCCTGCAGCAGCGCATTGGCGGCGACCAGCGCCGCGACACTCGACGCTGCCGAACCGCCCATGCCGGAACCGAACGGGATGCCCTTGTCGATCTCGACCGCGAAACCGAAATCCAGGCCCAGGCCTTCGCGCAGCGACATCAGCGCAGCCCCGGCGGTGTTGCCGGCGGCGTCCAGTGGCAGCGCGACGGCACTGCCACGGATCGCATCGATCCGCACCACCGGCTCGTCGATGCGGCGCACGCTCACGGTATCGCCGATACCGGCAATGGCATGGCCGAGAATGTCGAAGCCCACTGCCACGTTGGCCACCGAGGCAGGCGCGAACGCACGTGCGATCACAGCCGCGCTCCTTCACCGGCGGCGACCCGCAGCAGGTCCGCGAACACACCCGCTGCCGTCACCTCCGGACCCGCACCCGGCCCCTGCACCACCAACGGGTTGTCGCAGTAGCGACGGGTGCGGAACTGCACCACGTTGTCGGTCAGCCGCAGGTTGGCGAAGGCATGATCGGCCGGCAGTTCCTGCAGCCCCACCGAGGCGCCGTCGGCACCCAGCTGTGCCACATAGCGCAGCACCGCGCCACGCGCCCGCGCATCCTGCAGGCGTTGCAGCAGGCTGGCGTCGGACTCGCCCAGCCGCGCCATGAAGTCATCCACGCTGCCCTCGCGCAGCAGCGCCGGCACCAGGCTTTCCACTTCCACCTGCTCAAGACTGAGCGCGTGGCCGGCTTCGCGGGCCAGGATCACCAGCTTGCGCGCCACGTCCACGCCCGAAAGATCGTCACGCGGGTCCGGCTCGGTGTAGCCCATCGACCGCGCCTGCGCGACCAGCTGCGAGAACGGCTGGCTGCCATCGAAGCGGTTGAACAGCCAGGCCAGCGTGCCGGAGAAGATGCCTTCGATGGCCAGCACCTCGTCACCGGTATCGACCAGGTCACGCAGCGTGGTGATCACCGGCAGGCCCGCGCCCACCGTGGCCTCGTAGCGGAAACGCGCACCACTGGCCGCCGCCGCGGCGCGGATGCGCTGGTAGCGCGGCAGCGGCCCGGCGCCGGCCTGTTTGTTCGGGGTGACCACGTGGATGCCGGCTGCCAACCAGCCCTCATAGCGCTCGGCCACCTCGGCACTGCCACTGCAGTCGATCACCACCGCATGCGGCAGGTGCGCGGCCAGCAGGTGTTCGGTGAAGCGATCCAGATCGCTGGGCTCACCCGCCTGCTGAAGGGCTTCGCGCCAGTCGGCATGCAGCCCATCCGCATCCAGCCGCATGCGCGAACGCGAGGCCAGTGCGCGCAGGCGCAGGTCGACATTGGCCTTGGCCAGCAACTGCGGGCGCGCGGCCAGCAGCTGGTCCAGCAGCGCGGCACCGACGTTGCCAGGCCCGATCACACCCACCGCGAAGGTCTGCGGCGACAGCCAGAAGCCGGCATGCGCGGCGCGCAGGGCGCGGGTGGCATCGGCACTGTCCACCGCCACCGAAATGTTGCGCTCGGACGAGCCCTGCGCGATTGCCAGGATGTTCACCTGCGCGCGGCCCAGCGCCTCGAACAGGCGCGCCGCCACGCCAGGTTGGCCGGCCATGCCGTCGCCCACTGCCGCCAGAACGCTGACGCCCTCGCTGACCTGCACGCGCTGCACCTGGCCCACCGACAGCTCATGCGCAAACGCATGCAGCAGCGCCTCGCGGCCACGTGCAGCTTCGGCGGCGCGCACCACGCAGCAGATCGAATGTTCCGACGAACCCTGCGAGATCATCACCACCGACACCTGCGCCTGGCGCAGGGCAGCGAATACGCGCTCTGCAGTGCCTGGCACGCCGATCAGGCCGGTGCCTTCCAGGTTCAACAGGGCCAGGCCCGGGCTCAGGGTCAGGCCCTTTACCGGCCCACGCGGCGAGCGCTCGGCACTGATGCGCGTACCCGGATGCGCCGGTTGGAACGTATTGCGGATGAAGATCGGCAGGCCCAGGCGGATCGCCGGCGACATCGTCTGCGGGTGCACCACTTTGGCGCCGAAGTAGGCCAGTTCGCAGGCCTCGTCGTAGCTGAGCGATTCCAGCTGCACGGCTTCGGGTACCAGGCGCGGGTCGGCTGACAGCACGCCGTCGACGTCGGTCCAGATGTGCAGTTCATCGGCATTGAACAGCGCGGCGAAGATCGCGCCGGAGTAGTCACTGCCGTTGCGGCCCAGGGTGGTGATGCGGTCATCACGGTCACGCGCGACGAAACCGGTGGCGACCAGGCGCGGCTGAGGATGTTGAAGGCGCCATTGCGCGAGGCGGTCGGCGCTGGCTTCCCAGTCGACATCGACGCCCAGCTCGCCATGCCCGACCACCAGCACATCGCGCGCATCGAGCACCGCACAGTCTTCGCCCAAGGCACGCAGGTGGGTGCCAAGCAACTGCGCGGAGAACACTTCGCCCAGGCCCTGCACGCGGTCCAGCACCTCGCGCGGCAGCTCGCCGATCACCGCCAGCGCCGTCAGCACTTCGGCCAGCTGATCGAAGCGGGCGTCGATCCATTCGACCGTCTCGCCGACCTGCTCGCCCAGCAGCGCCACGGCGGCGCCACGGTGGCGCGCGCGCAGGGCATGCCAGGCCTCGCGCCAACCCTGGTCACCCTTTGCCGCCAGCTGCGCCAGATCGATCAGCGCGTCGGTGACCCCCTTCATCGCCGAGACGACAGTGACCTGCAGCGACTCAGGACGGGCCAGCAGCAGGCCGGCAACATGGCGATAGCGTTCGGCATCGGCCACCGAGGTGCCGCCGAACTTGTGCACGACAGTGGACGGTGCAGCCAGATCGGCCGGGGCAACGGGATGGGCGGGGGCGTGGGAAGACATGCAGACCTCGGTAGGAGGCCCCGTCGCATGCAGGTGTCGAGTTTCCCCGCCACCTGGATGGTGCGGGGCCGTGGTTTTCGGGAGTTACACGAAGACGACGGGCCGCACCAGGGCAGTGGTGACGGTGGTGGTGGTAATGGTGGTGGTGGCGACCGGCGCAGTCGGACGGCCCGCAATGGCGGGGGCGATCAGGCTGGCGTGGGCGGCATCAAGGACCATGACGCACAGAAAACACTGTGCGCCGGCCCGCTGTCAAGTGCTGCGATGCAAAAAATCATTGCGGCGATCATCGGCCAACGTGCCGGCATTTGGTTGCATCTGAGACCAAGCCGGCATCAGCACGCTTGACGCCCACATCAGCCTGCATGTTCGGCGATCGCCCGTGGCGAGCGATGGGCATGCGCGCACAGCATCACGCCGGCCACCAGGAACACGATCGCCAGCGCCTCCAGCAGCGAGGGCCAGCGCTGCTGCCAGGCGAAGGCATACGCCAGCGCGAACAGCGTCTCGAACACGATCATCTGCCCGGTCAGGGTCAATGGCAACAGGCGGCTGGCACGGTTCCAGAACGCGTTGCCGAGGATCGAGGCCACCACTGCCACGCCGACGCTGATCGCCCAGAAGCCACTCCACTGCGCCGCGGTGTGGGTACCGCTGTGGCCGATGAAGGCCATCGGCACCAGCAGCAGGGCCAGGCCGCCAGTGGTGACGCCGGTCAGCAACGACCAGTCGTGGCTGGACAGGTCCGGCCGGCGCGCCAGCCAACGACTGTTGCCGATCGAGTACAGCGCCCACGAGAACAGCGCACCGAACGCACAGAGCAGGCCAATCAGGCGCTGCCGCCACGGTGTTGCGAGGTGTTCGGACATCAATGCTTCCCAGCCCACCAGCGCCACGCCGAGCACGCACAGGCCCAGCGCCGGCAGCAGCTGCTTCAACGGCACCGCGCCCTGCTCGCGCACGCCAACCACAGTGACCACCACCGGAATCAGGCCGACAATCAATGACGCCGCCGCGCCACCGGCCCACTGCACCGCCGTGGCCAGCAGCAGGAAGTACACCAGGTTGCCGGCCAGGCTCAGCCACAGCAGCCCGAACCATTCGGCGCGGCCCAGCCGCGGTGCCAGCCGCTTCCAGCGCGGCAGCAGCAGAGCGATGGCAATCAGGCCATAGACCAGGTAGCGACCGGCGGACAGTTGCAGGGCATTGAACGACTGCAGCACGGCGGGCGCGAGAAAGACCACGCCCCACAGCGCGCCAGCGGCAACGCCATTGGCGATGCCCAGGGCCATCGGGTTGTTGCGCATTCGGGTTCTTCGGGGGAAGAGAACGGGCCGCGCAGTGTAAGCGCTGGCCAGCGGGCGCTCTTGACCGAGGCTATTGCCTTGTCATCTCTGTAGAGCCGAGCCAATGCTCGGCTGCGATTGGCCGCTGTGCAGATAAGGGCAGCCGAGCGTGGGCTCGGCTCTACAGGTCAGATGGCGCCCCTGCGCCAGGCGGCCGGCGTCTGCCCGCACTCACGACGCAGCGCACGGGTCAGTGCACTCTGCTCGGAATAGCCTGCCGCCAGCGCGATATCGCTGATCGGCGCCGCACTGGTACGCAGTTGGTGCTTGGCCCAACGCAACCGGCTTGCACTGAGCCAGGCCTGCGGGCTCAGCCCGAACTCCCGCTGGAACAGCGCATGCAACCGGCTTTCGCTGACACCGACGAAGGCGGCCATGCGTGCTACCGGCCACGCCTGGCCCGGATCAACCTGCACCGCCGCGCACAGGCCCTGCAGGCGCGCACCACTGCCCGCCGGTGCGAACACCTGGAGCAGCTGCGGCAACAGGGCCGGCAGTGCCTGGCCCTCACACACCTGCGCCAGGCGCTGTCGCAGCGCCAGTGGCAGATGCAGCCAGCGCTGGCGGCACAGGTGTTCCTGGGTACCGTCATCGAGCACACCCGGGGGGCAGTCGACGATCACGAAAGCATTCGGGCCATCGGCCATCTGGTCGTGTGCTTCGCCAGCCGCGACGAAGGCCCCCTGCAGCAGGTCCAGGCGACCACCGCGGCCTTGCATCTCGAACTGCAGTTCGCCCTGCAGCGGCAGCACCCACTGCGCGTAGTCATGACGGTCCAGGCCGGTGGCCTGGCCGTAGTGCCGCAGGTGGAAGATCGCGCCCATATGACGAGTGTGCGCGTGCTGGCATTTCCCTGCAACGCGGCCCCGGCACCGGCCATGCTATGTTCCAGCCAGTTACAGACGCAGGGATGGCAGGATGAACAGCATGATCCGATTGCTTCCGCTGGCACTGGCCAGCGCCTTACCCCTGGCCGCCCTGGCCCAGGCGCCATCCGCGCCATCGGCCGCCGAGCGCATCGCACCTGCACCGCACTGCCTGGACGCACGTGACGTACGCCAGGTCGAGCAGGAGACACCGACCGCCATCGCGGTCCGTGATGGCAGGGGCCAGGCCTTCCGCATCGACTTCAGCGCAGCCTGCCCGGGTGTCAACGAAGCCAGCGCACTGCGGCTGGAGGCGCCTTCGGGCTGGGCCTGCGGCCGCCCCAGTGAACAGGTGATGGTGGATGGCCGCCGCTGCGGCGTCGGCAGTGTCACCCCCATCGACAACCGGGAGTTCGCCAGCACCGCTCGCCAGAGCAGCCGCCTGTACGCGGCCACCCTGCCGCCGGTGAACGTGACCGCCACAGGCAAGCCCAGCCGTGGCGGCAGCAGCCCGCGCCATACCTTCCAGGCCTCGCCAGCGTTCTGCTTCGCCACCCGCCATGTGCGCAGCTGGAACGAGGATCCGCAAGGCGTGGTGGTGGAGACCAATCCGCGCCGCAATGGCGGCAATCGCTACTACCGCGTCGAACTGGCCGGCAGCTGCTCGATCCTGGCCGGGGCGACCTCGGTGGAATTCCAGTCCGGTTTCCAGAACGGCCTGATCTGTGGCAATCCGGGCGATCGCATCGTGGAGACGCCGTCCGGAATCCCCGGCGACATGCGCGCCAGCACGCCGCGCTTCGCCCGCCCGGGCTGCAGCGTGCTGGCGGTCTATCCGAAGAACGCGCCGGACCAGGCCTCGCGCTAGCCGTCCACGCCGAGGAAGGCGAACGGTGCACTGGGTACGAAGTGACCCAATGCATCGCCGGCGAACGTGTTGCGCTGGTCCTTGCCAAGGTCGAGCTTGAGCACCTGGCCGCCGAAATCGACCTTGTTCAGATCGATCCAGAAGGTGTTGGGGGTCAGCGCCGATTCGAAGAAGTACAACCGCCGCTTGTGGTCGGCCACCGTGCGCCAGCGCGTCGATGAGATGTTCGGCTCGCCCGGCGTGGTGATGCCGTACGGCACCGACGCATTGCGGATCACGCTGAACACGCTGGCCAGCGCTTCCACCGGGTCCTCGGCCTTGGGAATGGCGTTGATGTAGAACGACGCACGCGCGAAGCGGTCGGACGAGCGGTTGGTACCTGGCAGCATCACCGTGCCACCGATCTGCTGCCAGTAGCTGTTGAGTGCCAGCTGCTGCTCGAAGATCGGCGAGTTGGTCATCACCTGGTAGCGCCGGTCATGGTGGATCACCTGGCGCCCCCCGATGTACTCGACGATGGCACTGTCGCCGCTCGCGTCGGACAGCGACAGATGCAGCGTTGCCTGGCGGTCCTCGCCCGGCACCTTGTCGGTGACGATCGAGTACGGCTCGCGCTTCAGCGCCGCCACTGCCTCATCCACGGTCGCGAAATTGTCCAGCACATACTGCGCCCACAGCGAGATCGCCAGTCCCGGCTTGTTGCCGCGCTGCTGCGGATACTCCGATTCGACCAGCCACAGCAGGTTGGCCACCAGGCCCTTCTCGTTCATGCCATCGGTGGTCGACACGTCGTAGCCGGTGGCCACCACCGAACCATAGCGCGCTGTCCAGGCCAGCGACTTCGGTCCGGCCTGGCCGGTGCGCGCGATGCCGCGCGGCAGCACATAGAGGTTGGTCGCCACGTCGACCTTCCAGTCCATCGAGCGTGCGGTGATCACATCGCCGTTGTCACCCAGGTACACCGCGCGCGTGCAGGCCAGCGCCGGTGCCACCGCAGCGGCCAGTGCGACCGCCAGCATTGCCCTGCCCGTCCACTTCATCCGTACCATGTCGTTGTGCTCCTTTCCCCGTGAACCCCGGATCTGACCGCACGCGGGGTGACACAGGGGTGAAGCCTCAGCGTACGACCCGATCGTGCAGCCAGAAAGCTGCAAGCATTGCAGGCACGAACCACAGCGCTTCACGCGATGCGACTGCCAGCCCGGCGATGGCCGGTCCCGGGCAATAGCCAGCCCATCCCCAGCCGATACCGAACAGAGCGGCACCCAGGAGCAGGCGCGCATCGACATCACGCGCACTGGGCAGCTGGAAGCGCACCGCGAACCACGGCTGCGCGCGGCGCAGCACCCAGCGCTGGCCGACCGCACTGACCAGCAGCGCCGCGCCCAGCACCCACACCAGGGTGGGATCGAAATCACCCGCAATGTCGAGGAAGCCGAGCACACGGCGCGCGTCGGTCATCCCCGAAAGCGCCAGCCCCGCACCGAACAGCGCACCCGCCGCTGCCGCGGCCCCTGTCGCGCGGCTCATGCCAGGCCTCCGCCGTGGCGGATGAGGAACGTCGTCAGCATCGCGCAGGCCATGAACACCAGCACCGCCAGCAGCGAGCGCTTCGAGCCGCGAGCCATGCCACAGACGCCGTGACCGCTGGTACAGCCACTGCCCAAGCGGGTGCCGAAGCCCACCAGCAGGCCGGCGCCGATCAACTGCCAGGCAGGCAAGGCATCGCGCAACTGTACCCGCGGCAACGCTTCGGGCAGCGACTGCCACCACAGCACCAGCCCGGCCGCCGCGAGCAGGCCAGACAGGAAGGCCCAGCGCCATCCGCGCTCGCCTTCCGCTGCGCGCAGGCTGCCTGCGGCGATCCCGCTGATACCGGCCACACGCCCGAGGGTGGCGAGCAACAGCACTGCGGCGGCGCCGATCAACCCACCGCCGGCCACCGCAGTCCACGGCAGGTTCATGCCCTGCCCTCATTCACGCCCTTCATGGGATTGCCCTTTTATTTAGATTTATCTAAATTAGACACGTCTAAACAAAAAGGTCAACCATGCCCAGCACCCCGCTCGACAGTGCCGCGATGGCCAAGCACGCCGCGCAGGCCGCTGCCCTGCTCAAGCGCCTGGCCCATCCTGCCCGCTTGCGCGTGCTGTGCCGCCTGGTCGAAGGCGAAGCGCCGGTACCGGAGCTGCAGGCGCTGACCGGATTGAGTGCGTCCGCGCTGTCGCAGCACCTGGCTGTGCTGCGCGATATGGACATCGTGGCGACCCGGCGCGAAGCACAGGCCATCCACTACCGCATGCAGGAAGGGCCCGCATTGGGCGTGCTGCAGGCGCTGCATGCCGCCTATTGCGGCGGCGGCACCTCGGGCTGACGCTCAGCCGGCGTGCAGTGCTGGCTGCACAACGTTGTCGAGCAGGTCCACCGGCGTCGGCGCGGAGCGATCACCCTGCAGCGTACGGGTAAAGCCCGACCAGTCACAGGATGACAGCTGGCGCAACAGCGCCTCCTCCACCGGCAGCGCGCGCATCGACCAGTACGGAAACTGGCGCTGGCCCAGGCGGCCGCGCGCCAGTTCAATGATGTCGATATGGCTGCCGGCCTGCAGGATGCGTTCGTAGACCGAACCGATGCCATCCGGCGGCCCTTCGATGTACTGCAGGAAACGCCCGCCGTCGTGCAGCAGCACGCCGGTCACGCCGGCCATCTTGTTGAAGCGGGCCGCATCGTCGACCAGCGCCTGCAGCCGTCGAGCGGAGAGATCCGGCAGCGCCCGGCTGACATAGGCGATCGCACGCAGTGGCATGGTGCTTCCTTGGCAATATCTGCCGCCACGGTAGCAGTTGCGGACGAGCCCGTCTCAGATCCACGCGTCGCTTGCTGAAGGATTCAGCTGGCCGCCGTTGCCGGGCTTTCAGAGCGCCGTGGCAGCGTCGCCTCGAACACCACCTGCCCCGCCTCGTTGCGCGCGCCGATGTGGCCGCCGTGCGCGCGGACGAACTGATCAACGATGTACAGGCCCAGCCCCAGGCCATTGCTGGGGTGGAAACTGGCCTTGAACGGCTCGAACAATCGCGGCAGCAGCGCGTCGTCGATCCGACCGGCGTTGCTTACCCGCAGCAGCACGCTGCGCGGATCGCGGCCGTCGACCTCCACCCTCGCCTCGCTGCCATGGGTAAGCGCGTTGCCGACCAGGTTCGCGGCGACCTGGCCAAGCCGATCCAGATCACCCTGCAGGCGGGTATCGCCCTGCATGTCGAGATGCACCCGTGCGTGGCCGTGGGCGCTGCCCGCTTCGGCCACCACGGCACGCGTCACCTCCGCAAGATCGCAGGCACTTGCCTGCAGGCGCAGGCCGCCGCTGCGGATCCGCGAAAAGTCCAGCAGCTGCTCGACCATCCGCGCCATGCGCAGGGTGCTGGCTTCCAGGTGCTTCAGGGTCTGCTGCGCACCGGCATTGTCCTCTGGAAGCTCCAGCGCCAGCTTGTCGGCACACAGCAGGATCGCCGACAGCGGCGTGCGCAGGTCATGGGTGAGCACGGCCGCCATCGTCTCGTTGAGCTTGAGCGAACGTTCCAGCGCCTCGTTGCGCGCCTTCAGCAGCTGGCGCTGCTGGTAGAGCTCGATGAAGACGTTGACCTTGCTCAGGATCACCTGCGGTGCGACCGGCTTGTGCAGGAAATCGACCGCACCGGTTTCGTAGCCCTTGAAGGCACGCACCGGGTCATCCGGCGAGGCGGTCAGGAAGATGATCGGCACATCGCGGCTGCGGTGCGAACCGCGCATCAGCTCGGCCAGGGTGAAACCATCGATCTCCGGCATGTGCACATCCAGCAATGCCAGCGCCACCTCGTGCTCCAGCAGCAGCTCCAGCGCCTGCGCACCCGAGCCCGCAAGCAGCAGGTTCACGCCCTCGCGCTGCAGCAGCGCCTGCATGGCTACCAGGTTCTGCGGCACGTCATCGACGATCAGCAGGTTGACCGGGGTCTGCGACTGCGCAGGGTCCGGTGGCAACAGGTTCATGCAAACAACTCCTTCAGGCGACGGCACATCAGTTCAAGGGGCAGCACGGCATCGGCGCCAGCGTGCTGCAGGGCGGAGGCCGGCATCATCGATGCCTCGGCCTCCTCGGGACATTGCAGCCAGGCGCGGCCACCAGCGGCGCGCACGGCGGCCACGCCTTCGCTGCCATCACTGCTGGCACCGGTCAGCAGCAGGGCCAGCACCTGCGCGCCGAACACCGCTGCCGCCGACTCGAACAGCGGATCGATGGCCGGGCGAGAAAACAGTACCGGGGCGTCCACCGACAGCGCCAGCGAACCGGCGTCTTCCACCAGCAGGTGATAGTCCGGTGGCGCAAAGGTCACCGTGCCAGGCTGCAGCGGCTGCTTGTCTTCGGCCTCGCGCACCGGCAGCGCGCAGTACGGCGCCAGCACTTCGGCGATGCGGCTGCTGCGATCGCGTGGCAGGTGCAGCACTGCCAGCACCGGCGCCGGCAGTGCCGCAGGCAGCGCGCCAAGCACCGTCTGCAGCGCTGCGACCCCACCCGCAGAGGCCCCGATCACCAGCACGGCCGGTCGTATCGGCAGGCTCATCAGGCGACTTTCCGGTACAGGCGATGCTCGCGCGAGCAGACCTCGAACGCACCGTGGTGGCGCCCGAACTGCAGCGACTCCTTGCTGCCCAGGCCAAGGAAGCCGCGATGCACCAGCGCATCACGGAACAGGCCCACCGCGCGATCCTGCAGGTCGCGGTTGAAATAGATCAGCACGTTGCGGCACGACACCAGGTGCACTTCGGAGAACACGGTGTCGGTGGCCAGGCTGTGGTCGGCGAACACCACGTTGCGGCGCAGCTGGCGGTTGAACACCGCGCCATCGTAGGCCGTGGCGTAGTAGTCGGAGAGCGAAGCGGTGCCGCCGGCCGCCAGGTAGTTGCGGCTGAACTGGGCCATGCGGTCGATGCCATAGGCGCCGGCTTCGGCGGTGGCCAGCGCTGCCGGATTGATGTCGGTGGCGTAAACGATGCTGCGCTCGAGCAGGTCTTCCTCGTGCAGCAGGATCGCCAGTGACCACACTTCCTCGCCCGTACTGCAGCCAGCCACCCACAGCTTCACCGAGGGATAGGTGCGCAGCACCGGCACCACCTGCTCGCGCAGCTCACGGAAATAGGCCGGGTCACGGAACATCTCCGACACCTGCACTGTGAAGAACTGCATCGCCTGCGCGAACAGGTCCGGCTCGTGCAGCAGGCGGTGCTGCAGGTCGGCCAGCCGCTCGCACTCGTAGCGCTGCATGGCCTGGCGGATGCGCCGCCGCAGCGACGATACCGCGTAGCTGCGGAAGTCGTAGTGGTAGCGCTGGTACAGCGCTTCCAGCAGCACCTTCAGTTCCAGGTCGAACAGCGCCTGCTCGTTCATTGCCGCGAGCACCAGACACGGCACAGCGAGACCAGCTTGTCGACATCGATGGGCTTGGCGATGTAATCGTTGGCACCGGCCTGCAGGCATCGCTCACGGTCGTCCGGCATGGCCTTGGCGGTCAGCGCGATGATCGGCAGGTCCTGCAGGTGGCGCTGCGCGCGGATCTCGCGCATCGCGGCCAGCCCATCCTTCTCCGGCATCATGATGTCCATCAGCACCAGATCGACCTCGCGCTCGGCCAGGCGATCCACCGCTTCCTGGCCATTGCGCGCGATCTCCAGCGTGACGCCGAGCGGTTCGAGCACGCTGGACAGCGCGAAGATGTTGCGGACATCGTCTTCGGCCAGCAGCACGGTACGGCCATCGAGCACGGTGTCGCGACGGCGCGCTTCGCGCAGCAGGCGCTGCTGGTCGGTCGGCAGGCTGGCCTCGACGCTGTGCAGGAACAGGGTCACTTCATCCAGCAGGCGTTCCGGCGAACGCGCACCCTTGATGATGATGCTCTTGGAATAGCGGCGCAGGCGCTGCTCTTCCTCGCGGCTGAGCGCGCGGCCGGTATAGACGATCACCGGCGGGAAACCGACCTCATCGTTGCCGGCCATGTGTTCAAGCAGGTCGTAGCCGCTGCCGTCGGGCAGCGACAGGTCCATCACCATGCAGTCGAACGTGACCGTGCTGAGCTGTTCCAGTGCATCGGCCAGGGTGCCCACCGCGACGATCTGCAGCTGGTCGCGGCCCAGCAGCAGTTCCAGGTTGCTGCGCAGCTCGCTGTCGTCCTCGACGATCAGCAGGCGCCGCACGTCGCGCTGGCTGGTCTGTTCCAGCTGCTCGATGGCCGTCACCAGCCGCTCGCGCGTGGTCGGCTTGATCGCGAAGCCGATCGCGCCCAGCTCGCGCGCCACCTGGCTGCGGTCCGTTGCCGAGACCACATGCACCGGGATGTGCCGGGTTTCGGGGTTGCGCTTCAGGCGCTCCAGCACGCTCAGGCCCGACACGTCCGGCAGGCCGATATCAAGCAGGATGCCGTTCGGACGCAGCTCACTGGCAAGTGTCAGCGCTTCTTCCGCCGTACCCGCCACCACGCAGTCGAAGTCCAGTTCATGGGCCAGGGCCACCAGTGCTTCGGCGAACGTGGCATCGTCCTCGACCGCCAGGATCAGGCGCCCGGCGCGCTGGCGGCGGCCGCGGTCGTCGGCCACGCCGGCCGACGCGATGGCCGGCGCCGCCGCAGTGGCAGCGCGCACCGGCGCGGGCGGCAGCACGGCCGGTGTCCGTGCCGGCGCCTGCACTGCCACGGGGGCCTCGGCAGCCTCGGCTGCGCTCGCCGCGGGGGCGCCCTGCAATGGCAGCTCCAGGATGAAGCAGCTGCCGCGCCCGGGCTCGCTGTCGACCTGGATCTGGCCGCCCATGCGCTCGGCCAGATCGCGCGAGATCGACAGGCCCAGGCCGGTACCGCCGTAGCGACGGCGGGTGCTGCCGTCGGCCTGGCGGAAGGCTTCAAAGATGACGTCCAGCTGCTCGCGGGCGATGCCGATGCCGGTGTCGCAGACCTCGAACCGGATGCGGCCGTTGCCGGCCGCACGCACGTGCAGGCTGACCTTTCCGTGCTCGGTGAACTTCACCGCGTTGGCCAGCAGGTTCTTCAGGATCTGCTGCAGCCGCTGGCTGTCGACCACCAGCTGGCTCGGTGCCAGCGCATCGGCTTCGATCTGCAGGGCCAGGCCCTTCTGCCGCGCCATCGGCTCGAAGGTCTCGCGCAGGCGCTGCAGCGCGCTGTCGACCACCACCACTTCATCGGACAGTTCGACATGGCCGGCCTCGATGCGCGACAGGTCGAGGATGTCGTTGATCAGTGCCAACAGATCGTTGTTGGACGAAAGGATCGCACGGGCGTACTTCACCTGTTCCTCGGTGAGCGTGCCGTCCTTGTTGTCGGCCAGCAGCTTGGCCAGGATCAGCGAGCTGTTCAGCGGCGTGCGCAGTTCGTGCGACATGTTGGCCAGGAACTCGGACTTGTAGCGCGATGTCGCGGCCAGTTCGTTGCTGTTGCGCACCAGCTGGCTCTGCGCGACCAGCAGCGCCTGCTTCTGCGCCTCCAGCTCGTGGGTGCGCTCTTCCAGCTGCACGTTGCTCTGTTCCAGCTCGGCCTGCTGTTCTTCCAGGTGGCTCTGCGACTGCAGCAGGCTGCGGCTCTGCTCTTCCAGCTCCTCGTTGGCCACGCGCAGCTCTTCCTGCTGGGCCTGCAGCTCCTCGCCCTGGCGCTGCGACTCTTCCAGCAGCACCACCAGTTGCGCACGCAACAGCGATGCGCGCAGCGCCATGCCGATGGTCTCGGCACAGCGCTCCAGCAGCTCGCGATCCAGATCACGCTGTTCACCGACCCGGGCGCGGCCCAGTTCGATGATGCCGACCACGGCACCATCGCTGCTGAGCGGCGCCAGGATGCGCTCGCGCACCGGCAGCCGGCCCAGGCTGGTCTGCAGTTCAAGCACGGCGGCATCGTCGCCATGCAGGTGGCGGATCCGTTCATCACGAGCGACCTGCCCGGCCAGCCCTTCGTGCAGGGCCAGCGAGGCCGGCGCGCCCGAAGGCAGCGCCATGCCACCGGTCAGCTGCAGCCGTCCGCCTTCCAGCCGATAGACCGCACCGACCTCCGCGTCCAGCTGCCCGGCCAGGCTCGTCGCAGCCGCCTCAGCGATCTGCTCCGGCCCCAGGTCGCCGCGCAGGCTCGACGCCACCGCGTTCTCGGCCTCCTGCAGCCAGAGCGCGCGCATGGCCTGGCGGCGGGCCTGGATGGCGCGCGAGACGATCAGCGCGATCATCAGGAAGGCGCAGCCACCGATGGTGCGGTTGACGAACGAGAACGACGAGTTGTTGCTGGCGGGCGCCACGTTGAAGCCGATCACCAGCAGGACACAGGCGATCATCGCGACCACGAACGGCGCGCGCGCACTGCGCTGGAACACCGTGACGCCCACGGCCAGGAAATAGGCCAGCCAGACCGCGTATCCCAGCGGCACCACCAGTTCCAGCGCGATGGTCGCCGCCAGCAATACGGCAGAGGTCATCCAGATCCAGCGGTCACGCGTAGTCGCACCAGGACGCATGCAGGTCGGTTCCAGAAGGCAAAGGGTGGAAGATGGTACTCCGTGTCGCATTCAGCCGCACAGGACAAATGGCACGTGTCAGGTGTGCACGCATCCTTCACACTTGAATGCCTAGCTTCACGTCCCTCACAGGGGTAACACTTATCTACACGTGGACGCAGCTGCCTCTACGACGTCCGTGCTGACGGACCCTTCCCGACAACTGCGATTGCTGATCGACAGCGTGCGCGACCATGCGCTGTACCTGCTTGATCCTGAAGGCATCGTCTGCAGCTGGAACCCGGGCGCCGAGCGCATCAAGGGCTATTCAGCCGATGAAGTGGTGGGTACGCACTTCGGTCGCTTCTACCTGGCCACCGAGCGCGAGGCCGGCGAACCGCAGCGCCTGCTCCGCCTCGCGGCGCAGCAGGGCCATGTTGCCAGCGAGGGCTGGCGGGTACGCCGCGACGGCTCCTCGTTCCGCGCCAGCGTGGTCATCGAGCCGGTCGTTGAAGCGGGCGAACTGCTTGGCTTCGTCAAGATCACCCGCGACATCACCGAGCAATGGCAGGCACAGCGACTGCTGCGCGATGCCCAGCGTGCGCTGCGCAACACCCAGCAGTTCGAGACGGTCGGCCGGCTCAGCCGCGGCCTGTCGCACGAGTTCAACAACCTGCTGACCACCATCGGCAACGCACTGGACCTGCTGTCGCTACGCGTCCGCGGTGACGATGCACGCGCCGCCGAGCTGCTGGACGCTGCGCAGGCGGCCACCGACCGCGGCGCCCTGCTGACCCGCCAGCTGCTGGCCTTCAGCACGGGCCAGACCCTGATCCGCGAACCGCTGGACATCAACACGCTGGTACAGCAATGGCTGCCGGGCCTGCAGCGCGCCTGCCCACCCACGGTGACGCTGGACGCCTGCCTCACGCCGGGCCTGCCGCAGGTGTGCACCGACGCGATGCAGCTGCAGGCTGCCCTGGCCAACCTGGTGGCAAATGCCGTGGAGGCCACCATCGATGGCGGGCGCATCCTGATCGGCACCGCGCTGGAACATCGGCTCGACCCGGATGCGGACACTACGCTGCAACGCGGCTATGTCACCCTCAGCGTCTGTGACGAAGGCCATGGCATGGCGGCCGACATCGCCGAGCGCGCCAGCGAGCCCTTCTTCACCACCAAGGACATCGGCAAGGGCAGCGGCCTGGGCCTGAGCCAGGTGTTCGGATTCACTACCCAGAGCGGCGGCTTCGTCGATGTGTCCACCACGCCCGGTGTCGGCACGACGGTAAGCCTGCTGTTACCCGCATCAGAGGAAGCAACCCATGACCGATGAACCGATCCGCGTACTGATGGTGGAGGACCAGAACGATCTGCGCGAGATGATCGGCTTGGCCCTGCGCGATTTCGGCATCGAGGTCGCCACCACCGCCGATGGCCACGAGGCGGCGGAGCTGCTCAAGGGCGAGGCGCGTTTTGACGTGGTGTTCAGCGATGTCAGCATGCCCAACGGCATGTCCGGCATCGAACTGAGCGAGCACGTCGCCCGCGAACAGCCGCAGGCACGCATGATCCTGTCCTCCGGCTATGCGCGCTCGCAGCTGCCGCCGCTGCCGGAGCAGGTGGAGTTCCTGCCCAAGCCCTATCGCCTGCGCCAACTGGTCGAGCTGTTGAAGCAGGATTGACCTTTCGCCAGGCCTGGCGAAGCCGATCTGCGGGTGCCGGGGCCCTACCGCCGCGACTGCGTGGTCGAACGCGTGCTCGGCGGGGTTACCGAGGATCTGCTGCCCGAAGTGCCGGCACCGCTGTTCGCATCCCACCAGCGCCGCCCTGCCCCGCACGGCGGTAGCCGGTCAGCGACTGCCCGGTGTGCCGCCGGAAGTAGCGGCACAGGTAGGACGCATCCTCGAAGCACAATCGCTCGGCGATGCGCCCGATCGGCAGCTCGCTGTAGCTCAGCAGCGCCTTGATCTCCAGCACCACCTGGCGGTCGATCAACGCCTTGGGTGTTTCACCGAAGCACTCGCGGGTCAGCTGTGAAAGATAGAACGGCGTGATGCACAACGCATCGGCATAAGACTGCACGTCGCGCTGGCGGGTACTGCGCTGGCCGACCAGTTCCCAGAAATTCCACGCCAGGCGCTCGCGCCGGCTGACCGACGCTGCGACCCCCTTCTGTGCCGGCAACAGCGTGGCGAATTTCAGGAAAAAGGTCTGCAGTAGATTGCGCAGCATCACGTGCCGATAGCGGCCCCCAGTATGCTGCGCGTCCATCAGCTGCTGCAGCCAGCCCTGCAGGAGCGGCACCTCCAGCGGCGACGGCACGCAATGGGGATGCTCATGCAGGAACTTGAACAGCGCGTTGGGCAGTACGTAGGCCACCTCCGACGCCAGCGCCTTCGGCATCAGGCAGACCACCGCCAGGAAGCCACGCGATCGCTTCCGCAGCAGCGCCAGCGTGTCCTCGGCCAGCACCAGCACGTCGTGCCGCTGCACCGCCACCTCACGGAAGTTCAGCGCGAAGCGCGCACGCCCGGACACGCACACCAGTACCGCCAGATACGCGTGCCCGAACGACAGCGGAACCCCCTGCCCTTCGGCCAGCGTACTGACCTCCAGGCGCATCGATTCGTCCTGATCCAGAAGCTGGGGTATGCGGTCCATTGGCCGATCTGGCTGCATTCCGGGGCACAGCATACCGGGCAACGCCGGGGAGTTGTGAAAAGTACCGAAACCATCAAGGTCCCGCCCTGTGCCCTCCGCCCGACGCGGCCTAGCCTGTGCGCTCTCTCCCTGCCCCTGGAACGGCCATGCCGCTGCATACCGAACGCTTGATCCTGCGCCCCTGGCGCGACACCGACGCCGCCGACCTGTACGAATACGCCCGCGACCTGCGCGTCGGGCCCATCGCCGGATGGCCAGCCCACACCAGCGTCGAGGAAAGTACCGAGATCATCCGCACCGTGTTCAACCGGCCGGAGGTCTATGCCCTGCAGAGCCGCGAAGATGGCCGCGCCATCGGCTGCGTCGGCATCCTGATCGGTGCCGACAGCAACTTCGAGATCGGCGAGCGCGAAGGCGAGATCGCCTACTGGATCGGCGTACCGTACTGGGGGCGCGGCCTGGTGCCCGAAGCAGTGCGCGAAGTGATGCGGCACGCCTTCCTCGGCCTGCGCCTGGACGCACTGTGGTGCGGCTACTTCGCCGACAACCTGCAGTCCCTGAGCGTACAGAGCAAATGCGGTTTCCAGCATCACCATACCGAAGTGAACAAGTTCAACAGCTTCCTCGGCGACTACCGCACCGAACACATCAGCCGCATCACCCGCGAGCAATGGCAGGCGCAACAGGCTTCCGTGCTGCGCGCGTGATCACCACTCAGCCGGCACGGTGCTGCATGAACAGCAGTTCCGGCGTCGAAGCGTCTTCCATCGGCTGAAAGCCCAGGTCGCGGTACAGGGTCACCGCCGCGACGTTGTCACGATAGACACGCAGGGTCAGCCGCTCCGCCCCGGGCGACTGCAACGCCTGCGCCATCAGCGCCTGCATCAGTACACGTCCCAGTCCACGCCCGCGTGCCCGCGGCGAAACGATGATGCGGCCCAGGTGCAGCGTGCCGGAGGTCGTTGGCCAGTACTGGCCGAAACCAAGGCAGTGGCCATGCGCATCCAGCAGCACCCAGCCCGGGCGCTGCTGCAGTTGCAGTGCGTGCGCGAATGCGTCCGGCACGAGCGGATACGCCACGCCGGGACCGGCCCAGCGCCGGGTTGCGCTGGCCGAATCCAGCCACGCGCCGATGGCGGCGAAGTGCGGAGGCTGCACGGGGCGAAGGTACTCAGTCATGGCGTGCGCGCAAGGAAGGATGGCCGCCATGGTGCGCGATCCCGGCGGCCGAATCACGTTGCACGGCAGCGCTTGAATTTTGTCCTAGGACAATAAAAAATGCCAGCCGTCCAGGGTCGCCGCTGCAGACAACCTCCCTTCGCCCTCTGCCTTCGGGGTTAGCCATGATCCACGGCCTCAGCGCCTTTCCTCTTACGCCGATGAACGAATCGAGCATCGACCTGCACGCCTTCGCCGGGCTGGTCGAGCGTCTCGCGGCCGCTGGCGTGGGGTCGATGGGCGTGCTCGGCTCCACCGGCAGCTACGCCTACCTGGAAAAGGCCGAGCGCATGCGCGTGCTGCGCGAAGCGTTGGCCCATTCGGGCGATGTCCCGGTCATCGTCGGCATCGGTGCGCTGCGCACCCGCGATGTGCTGGCATTGGCCCGGGACGCGGAAGATGCGGGTGCAGCCGGCCTACTGCTGGCACCCGTGTCCTACCAGCCATTGAAGGAGCACGAGGTCTACACGCTCTTCGAATCGGTGTGCACGGCGGTGGGCACACCGATCTGTGTCTACGACAATCCCGGCACCACCCACTTCCGGTTCAGCGATGAACTGCATGGGCGGATCGCCGCCCTGCCCAACATCGCCTCGATCAAGATCCCACGCCTTTCCGACGATCCTGCCGAAGCAGCGGCGCGCGTCACCGCACTGCGCGCCCATCTTCCAGCGCATGTCACGCTGGGCATCAGCGGCGACGCAGCCGCCGTGCGCGGACTGGCCGCTGGCTGCGATGGCTGGTACTCGGTAACCGGCGGGCTGTTCCCCGGGGTGGTGCAGCAGATCACCCGCGCGGCCGGCACCGGCGACATGGCGACGGCGCAGGCCGTGTCGGCGAGGCTGGCGCCGCTCTGGGCGCTGTACGACCGCTTCGGTGGCATCCGCGTCATGGCATGCGCGGCGGCACTGATGGGCCTGTGTGCGGAGGACTGCCTGCCACGGCCGCTGCTTGGGCTGCGAGGCGAAGAGCGTGCGCACGTGGCGCAGGTACTGCGCGGCCTGGAGCTGCTGTAGCGCTCGAAGAAGGGCGTCCCGGGCAGCGCGTGGATGGTGACCCCGGCCCGATTCGAACGGGCGACCTTCCCCTTAGGAGGGGGACGCTCTATCCAGCTGAGCTACGGGGCCATGCAGCCGGGAAGTTTACAGGCAACGTGCCCTGCCCTCCAAGCATTCATGTTCGGCCGGGCCTGGCTGGCGCGTTGCACCATGGCCGATCGGGGCGCTCTGCTACCATCGGCGATTCAGTTCATCGCGTCCCCCACCTGCCCGCGATGGCGCCAAACAACGTAACGAAATACAGGAGTCTGCATGTCTTCCGAGCTGCTCAAGTCCCTTGGCCTGGACGCGATCAACGCTGGCACGTACCTGGGCAACGGGGAGTGGTCGAGCGCGACCAGCGGTGAGCTGATCACCCCGGTCAACCCGACCACCGGCGAGCCGATCGCGCAGGTCCGCGCGACCACCGAGGCCGAGTACGAGACCGTCGTGGCCCGCGCCCAGGAAGCCTTCAAGGTCTGGCGTACCACGCCGGCCCCGCGCCGCGGTGAAGCCGTGCGCCTGTGCGGTGAAGCACTGCGCAGGCACAAGGACGCCCTGGGTTCGCTGGTTGCCCTGGAAATGGGCAAGAGCAAGCCGGAAGGCGATGGCGAAGTGCAGGAGATGATCGACATCGCCGATTTCGCCGTGGGCCAGAGCCGCATGCTGTACGGCTACACCATGCATTCCGAGCGCCCCGGCCACCGCATGTACGAGCAGTACCACCCGCTGGGCCTGGTCGGCATCATCTCGGCCTTCAACTTCCCGGTCGCGGTGTGGAGCTGGAACTCGTTCCTGGCCGCCATCTGTGGCGACGTGTGCATCTGGAAGCCGTCCAACAAGACGCCGCTGACCGCCATCGCCTCGCTGAAGATCTGCAACGACGCCCTGCGCGAAGCCGGCTTCCCGGACATCTTCTTCCTGATCAACGATGCCGGCACCGCGCTGTCGGAAAAGATGGTCGATGACCGCCGCGTGCCGCTGATCAGCTTCACCGGCTCGACCCAGGTCGGTCGCACCGTCAACGAGAAGGTCGCGCGCCGCCTCGGCCGCTGCCTGCTGGAACTCGGCGGCAACAACGCCATCATCCTGGACGAAACCGCCGACCTGAAGCTGGCCGTGCCGGGCATCGTGTTCGGCGCCGTCGGCACCGCCGGCCAGCGCTGCACCACCACCCGCCGCCTGATCGTGCATCGTTCGATCTACGCCGATGTGCTGGCCACCCTGGTCAAGGCCTACAAGCAGGTGGAAGGCAAGATCGGCGACCCGACCGATGCGGCCAACCTGATGGGCCCGCTGAACAGCGAAGGCGCCGTGCAGCAGTTCCTCGATGCGATCGCCCAGGCCAAGGCGGCCGGCGGCACCATCGAAACCGGTGGCAGCCGCATCGACCGCCCGGGCAACTTCGTGTTGCCGGCCATCGTCTCCGGCCTGAAGAACAGCGACGCCGTGGTCCAGCACGAGACCTTCGCGCCGATCCTGTACGTGATGCCGTACGACACCCTCGATGAAGCCATCGACATGCAGAACGGCGTGCCGCAGGGCCTGTCGTCCTCGATCTTCACCCAGAACCTGAAGACTGCCGAGAAGTTCCTGTCGGCCGCCGGCAGCGACTGCGGCATCGCCAACATCAACATCGGCACGTCCGGTGCGGAGATCGGCGGTGCCTTCGGTGGCGAGAAGGACACCGGCGGTGGCCGCGAGTCCGGTTCGGATGCGTGGAAGGTCTACATGCGCCGCCAGACCAACACCATCAACTATTCGGATTCGCTGCCGCTGGCCCAGGGCATCAAGTTCGACCTGTGATGGCAAACGACGCGGACACGTCCGTGGGCCAGAGCCCCTCCGGGGATCTGGCCCCAGCGAGGGGTCGGATCCCCGCAGGGGCTCCGACCCTCGATTTCAGCGGCCGCCGCGTGCTCATCGCCGGCGGCAGCAAGGGCATTGGCCGTGAAATGGCGCTGGCCTTTGCCGGCGCCGGCGCACAGGTCTCGGTCTGCGCCCGCGGCCAGGCCGGCCTGGATGCCCTGCGTGCCGATGCACGGGCGCAGGGCTTCGAACTGCACGCGTTTTCCACCGATCTGGCCGATCCCGGCCAGATCCAGGCCTGGCTGCAGGCCGCCGCCGATGCCCTCGGCGGTATCGATGTACTGGTCAACAATGCCACCGGCTACGGCATGGCCGACGACGAGGACGGCTGGGCGGCCAGCCTGCAGATCGACCTGATGGCGGCCGTGCGTGCCTCGCGCCTGGCACTGCCATGGCTGCGTGCCTCCAGCGACGCCTGCATCCTCAATCTGTCGTCGATTGCCGCGCAGCAGCCGCGCCCCGGTGGCGCGCCGTATGCTGCGGCCAAAGCGGCGCTTTCGCACTACACCACGTCACAGGCGCTGGCGCTGGCCAAGGACCGGATCCGGGTCAATGCCATCGCCCCGGGCTCGATCGAGTTCGATGACGGCCTCTGGGACCGTCGCCGCGTCGAGGACCCTGCGCTGTACCACGGCACCCTGGCGAAGATTCCGTTCGGCCGCTTCGGCCACCCGCGCGAGATCGCCGACGCCGCCCTGTTCCTGTGCTCGCCGCTGGCGCGCTGGGTCACCGGTAGCGTGCTCAATGTGGATGCCGGCCAGGTGTTGATGGGCTGATACCGGCACTTCGGTAGCCGCCAACCCTGGTTGGCATGCCTTTCGTCGACCAAGGTCGACGCCTACCAGGGCCGAAATCCCATTCGTCGGCCAGGGTCGACGCCTGCCATCCCATCCGCCGGGCATGGGATTGCCGGGGCAGAGGCACTATCATGTGCACACTGCCAAGGAGGACCCCGATGAGCGTGGCACCCCGACAGACAAGCGCCCTGGCCGTGGTCAGCCTGGTCATGGGCATCGCCAGCTGGACCGTCCTGCCCTTCGTGGCCAGCATCGTCGCCATCATCACCGGCCACATGGCCCGCGCCGAAATCCGCCGCCGCCCGCACGAACTGGAAGGCGATGGCCTGGCCGTCACCGGCCTGGTGCTGGGCTGGGTCATGGTCGGCGCGGCACTTGCCGCCATCGTGGTCTTCATCCTGTTCTTCGGCGGCCTGGCGTGGCTGGCGGCGGTGTCGAACTGACGCCATGACCGCCTCCGACAGCACTGAACGCTTCAGCAGCCGAGTCGCCGACTACGTCCGCTACCGGCCCGACTACCCACCCGCGCTGCTGGAGTGGCTGCATGGCCCGATGGGTGTCAGCCAGCAGGCGCGTGTGGCTGACATCGGCGCCGGTACCGGCATTTCCAGCCGCCTGTTCCTGGCCAGCGGCCATCCTGTTGTCGCGGTTGAGCCCAATGCGGCCATGCGGGGCGCGGCCGAAGAATGGCTGGCACCGCAGTACCCGCAGTTCCGTGCGGTGGACGGCCGCGCCGAGGCCACCGCGCTGGACGATGCCAGCATCGATCTGGTCAGCGTCGCGCAGGCCTTCCATTGGTTCGACACCGTGGCGGTACGCGCCGAGTGGCAGCGCATCCTGCGCCCCGGCGGCCAGGCCCTCATCTACTGGAATTCTCGCCTGCTCGATGCGAGCCCGTTCCTGATCGGGTACGAACAGCTGCTGCTGGACTACGGCACCGACTACACCGCCGTGGCCGAGCGCTACCAGGACGACGCCACCATGCAGGCCTGGTTCGGCGCTGGCCTGCGCGGCAGGGTGGAGCTGCCGAACGTGCAGCACCTGGACTTCGACGCCCTGCGCGGGCGCCTGCTGTCCTCCTCCTACGCCCCTCAACCCGGTCATCCGCGCCACGCACCGATGATCGACGCTCTGCAGCACCTGTTCGCCGCCCACGCGGTCGACGGCCAGGTTGCTTTTGAATATCGAACCCGAGCCTTCCTCGGCACGCTGGACTGAACCGACGCATGTATTCGCTTGCCCGCCCCTTCCTGTTCTCGCTCGACGCCGAGCGCGCCCACGGCCTTGGCCTGTCCGCACTGGACCTGGCCTATCGCACCGGCACCACGCCGCTGCTGGCCGCACGCATCGCGCCGATGCCCAGCACGGTGTTCGGGCTGACGTTCCCCAACCCGGTCGGCCTGGCCGCCGGCCTGGACAAGAACGGGGAGCACATCGATGCATTGTTCGCGCTCGGCTTCGGCTTCGTCGAAATCGGCACGATCACCCCGCGCCCGCAGGCCGGCAATCCGCAGCCGCGCCTGTTCCGCCTGCCGGAACACAACGCGATCATCAACCGCATGGGCTTCAACAATGCAGGCGTGGACGCACTGGTGCGCAACGTCGAGCGCGCGCGCAACCGCCGCGGCCTGCTCGGCATCAACATCGGCAAGAACAAGGACACCCCCAACGAACAGGCCGTGGACGATTACATCGCCTGCCTGGACAAGGTGTACGCGCTGGCCGACTACATCACTGTCAACATTTCCTCGCCCAACACCGCCGGCCTCCGTGAACTGCAGGAAGAAACCGCGCTGCGCCAGCTGGTCAGCCAGCTGCGTGACCGCCAGGAAGAGCTCGCGGCCCGCCACGGCCGCCGCGTACCGATGCTGGTGAAGGTGGCGCCGGACCTCAGCGAGCGCGACATCGATGCCGCCGCCCGCGTGCTGGGCGAGCTGCAGGTGGACGGAGTGATCGCCACCAACACCACCATCGACCACAGCAAGGTGGCCGGCGATCCGCTGGCCAACGAGGCCGGTGGCCTGTCCGGTGCGCCGGTGCTGGAGCAGTCCACGCTGGTGCTGCGCCGCCTGCGCTCGCGCCTGCCCGAGTCGGTGCCCTTGGTCGGCGTCGGCGGCATCCTGTCCGGTGCCGATGCCGTGGCCAAGATGGCGGCCGGTGCCGCGCTGGTGCAGTGCTACAGCGGCCTGATCTTCCGTGGACCGGCGCTGGTTTCCGAATGCGTGGAGGCGATCCGTCGCCGCCGCGAAGCGCCCAGCCGCGGCGCGGTGGCCCCACTGTGAGCGCGCCCATGGACACCATCGACGGCAACGCCCCGCTGCGCTGGACGCTCACCCAAAATGCGCCGCTGCAGGGACTGAACACCTTCCACGTGCAGGCCAATGCGGAACAGCTGCTGGAACTGCACGATGCCGCGCTGCTGCCGGAGGTGCTGGCACTGCCCGAGGTGGCCAACGGCCCACTGCTGGTGCTGGGTGCCGGCAGCAACGTCCTGATCGCCGAGGACCTGCCCGGTACCGTGCTGGTGTTCGGCAACCGCGACATCAGTTTCCTTGAACACCGCGCCGACCATGCCGTGATCCGCGCCGGCGCCGGCGTGCCCTGGCATGGCCTGGTGATGTGGTCGCTGCAGGAAGGCCTGTCCGGCCTGGAAAACCTGGCGCTGATTCCCGGCACCGCCGGTGCCGCACCGATCCAGAACATCGGCGCCTATGGCGCGCAGGTCGGCGAGTTCATCCAGGCGGTCGAAGCCTGGGACTGCCAGGAACAGGCCTGGGTGCGCCTGGATAACGAACAGTGTGGTTTCGCCTACCGCGACAGCGTGTTCAAGCAACAGCCCGATCGCTACCTGATCACCGCCATCGAACTGAAACTGCCACTGCTGCACGATCTGCGCATGGACTACGCCGGCATCCGCGAGGAACTTCAGGCACAGGGCGTGGAGCTGCCGGGCGCGGTGGACGTGGCCAATGCGGTGATCGCGATCCGCCGCCGCAAGCTGCCCGACCCGGAGGTACTCGGCAATGCCGGCAGCTTCTTCAAGAACCCGGTGCTGCCGCTGGAGCAGGTCGACGTGCTGCTGCAGCATTTCCCCGACCTGCCGGTGTTCCCGGCCGAGCAGGACGACAAGCGCAAGGTCTCGGCGGCCTGGATGATCGAATCCTGCGGCTGGAAGGGCTTCCGCGACGGCGATGCCGGCGTGGCTCCCAGCCACGCGCTGGTGCTGGTCAACCACGGCAATGCCAGCGGCGCTGAACTGCTGGCGCTGGCGCGCCGCATCTCGGCCTCGGTGCTGGAAAAATTCGGCGTGCCGATCGAACCGGAGCCCCGCCTGCTCGGCGCACAGTGGTGAACAGCCCCACCCTTTCCCCCAGCGCCACCCCTATGCGGGCGGCGCTGCTGATGCTCGGCAGCACGATGGCGTTCGGCCTGATGGCGGTGGCGATCCGCTATGCCACGCGCTACGTGCCCACCCAGGAAGTGGCGTTCTTCCGCAACGCCTTCGGCCTGCTTGCGCTGCTGCCGATGCTGCTGCGGCCCGGCCGTGCGCCCTTGAGGACGCAGCAGCTGCCACGCTATTTCGTGCGCAGTGCAATCGGCCTGGGCTCGATGCTGTGCGCATTCTGGGCGCTGGGTCACCTGCCGTTGGCGCAGGCGGTTTCGCTCTCCTATTCCACGCCGCTGTTCGTCACCATTGCCGCCGTGCTGTGGCTGGGTGAAACCGTGCGCGTGCGCCGCTGGGCCGCGGTCGTGGTCGGCTTCATCGGCGTGCTGGTGATCGTGCGTCCCGGCACCGCCGGCTTCACCGCCGGCAGCCTGGTCGCGGTGGGTGCGGCGGTACTCAGCTCGCTGGTGGCGATCCAGATCAAGCAGCTGACCCGCGTCGACAGTGCCGATACCGTGGTGCTCTATACCTACGTGTTCTGGGTGCCGCTGTCGCTGGTGCCGGCGCTGTTCGTCTGGGTCTGGCCGACCGGGTCGGCCTGGCTGTGGCTGCTGGCCACCGGCGTGCTCGGCACCGTCGGCCAGCTGTTGTGGACCCGCGCGCTACGGCTGGGCGAGGTCTCTGCCCTGACCCCGATCAGCTTCCTGCAGCTGCCACTGGTAACGCTGTTCGGCTGGCTGCTGTTCAAGGAAACGGTAGACCGCTGGACGATCATCGGTGCCGGCATCATCCTCGCCGCCAACGCCTACATCGCCCACCGCGAAGCCGTGCTGTCACGCCGCGCTGCAAGCGCGGCGGCCTCTGCAGCGGCCAAGCCCGCAGAGTAGCTCCACACCCCGCGGCCCCCTGTAGAGCCGAGCCATGCTCGACTCATCGCGCAGCGTGAGGGTTCATCGTAGAAAATGCCATGCACGCATGGCGTGGATCTACAGCGCGCGATACACCCGCTCTGCCGCGTCGAATACATTGCCCGGTGCAAACTGTTCGCTGAGGAAATGCAGCGACTGCCGGCGCAGCTGCGGCGAACGGTCCTCTCCATCGCTGCCCAGCAGGACCTGCTGGAACTCGATCAGGTCCTGCAGGATGCGCCAGTGCCGGTACCAGGCGATCCAGCGTGGATCGCCGCGGTCACTGCCATAGCCTTCCTCGAATCCCAACGGGTTCTCGCGCCCCCAGCGCCCACCGACCGCGCCACCGATGAACATCAGGTCGCGCTCGCGCGGGGCCAGCGACAGGCCATCCCAATCGATCAGGTGCAGGCTGCCGTCATTGCCCATCAGCAGATTGCCGGCATGCAGGTCGGTGTGGCACAGGTGCAGCCGCACCGGGACATCCTGCAACGCGGCGTGCAGCTGCAGTGCCTGCGCATGCAGCGCCGCGATGCGCGCATGCTGCTGGTCCCAGACGGATACGAAGGCGCGGCCCAGCCTATCCCTGGCGGCCGCCAGGCCCTCGCCGGCCAGCCATTGCCCGACCGTATCAAGCGCCGCGGTTTCCATCCGCAGGCTCGGCAGCGCCTCCTGCAGCGCCGGTGGCGGGCACGCCTCGTGCAGGCGCCGCAGCACCTCGCCCAATCGTTGCCACTGCGTGCGGCTCAACGCCGCCTCGAAGCCGGATTGGCCTTCCACATACGGGAACAGGGTGAACTGCAGGCCCCAGCGCTGCACTGACGCTCCACCGGTCAGGGCTGGCCAGGGCGCGACGATTTCCTCGATGCCCAGCGTGCCGCGCAGCCAATGCAGGGTGTCCCAGACGGCAGGGGCAACCTGGTAACTGCGGCACTTCAACCACCATTGCCCGCGCCGTGCATCGATGCGATACACACTGGCGTTGGCATCGGCGCCAACCGGGCGTGGCACCACGGCATTGGCGGTGATGCCATAGGACTGCTGAAGGACTTCGCCGAGATGCTGCGCCGAAGCGAATGACATGGATGCAAGCGGAGAGTATTACCTGCCGCCACTATCGCAGATGCGCGGGCCGCGACACAGACATGTCCGTCACAACATCGTGCCTGCGCGACCAAAGTGCTAGCCGGCGACGCGTCGCATCACCGCTTCCAATGGGCCCCGCGCGAACCGCCAGGACCACAGCCACGCTGCGCCCGTGGCCAGCATCAGGAGCAACAATGCCCACAGCAGCACCGACGCGAGCGATGCGCTGCCATCAAGCAGGCCCAGGCCTTCCAGCGTGCCCATGCCCAGCAGGATATGGCCGACGTACAGGGTCAGGGTCATGCGCCCGGCCGCGGTGAACGGTTCCAGCCAGTCACCCGGTCGTACACGCGTCAGCCACAGGCAGGCGGCAATGACACTGCAGGCCGCGCCCGCGCCTGTGAGTACGTAGGCCGGTCCCGGTGGCATCGGCTGCGTTCCCAGCCACGCCTGCCAGGGCGTTCCCTGCGCAAGCTGCTGCACGCCATGTCCAGCCACGATCAGCATCAGGCCCAGCACCAGCAGCGCGCGCTGGACCCGCGGTTGCGACAGTTGCAGCCGCGCCAGCAGCATGCCCAGCAGGAAGAAGCACAGCCACGGCAGCAGCGGATGGAACCCGTTGAACAGCAGGTTGCGGGCCGCGCCCGGCCATTGCCACAGACCGGCGTATTCCAGCGTCTGCCAGTTCCATCCCTGGCTGTAGTCCCAGTGCAGCAACGCCCAGAACGAACAGGCCGCGATCCCCACGATGCTGGCCAGCAACACCCGCGGCGAGGCCCGCAGCCACAGCACGGCCAGCGCGAAATACACCGCGTAGTAATGCAGGATATCGGCCGGGAACAGCGTCAGGTTGAGCAGGCCCAGCACCAGCAGGAACAGTGCGCGCCGCCAGGTCTGCACACTGGCCGGCCACCAACCCTGCCGATGCGCGCCCAGTACCAGGCCCAACCCGGCCAGCGTAACGAACGTCGCCGAAGCCTTGCCTTCCAGAAAGTGGAAGACGCCTGCCAACCATCCGGCGCCCTCTGCCGGCACGGCCATCGCCAGGCGGAAGTTGACCAGCACCATGCCGGCCAAGGCCAGGTAACGCGCCAGATCAACGCCGTGCAGTCGCCGGTCGACGGCGCTCATGCGCGTGCGCCCAGCAGCAGCGCAAGCAGGCCGAGATCCAGCGATGCCTCATCGGTGCCCCCGGCTTCGCCCAGCCCTCGGCGCAGGGCATCGCTTTCGATGGCATCCAGCAGCACCTGTGCCTGCAGTGCCGGGGCCAGCACGGGGCGCCGACGTTCGCGCCGTGCCACCTGCTGCAGGGCTTCGGCCAGCGTCGCCTGCAATTGCCTGCGATTGGCCGCAAATGCCTCGGCCACGGCCGGATTGCGTGCGCTCTCGGCCAGCACTTCGACGGCGAGCGTTGCCCACTCCGGTTGCTGGCACAGTGCGTGGAAGTCCTGAAGGAAAACCAGCACCCGTGCGCGCTCGCCATCGGACGCGGCCAGTCGCTGCAGCAACGGTGCCAGTTCCTCGCCTTCGGCCACGGCCACCGCAAGGATGATCGCCTCCTTGCCCGGGAAGTGGTTGTAGAGATTGCCGAGGCTGACGCCGGCCGCCTGCGCGATGTCACGCATGCTGGTCTGGTGGAAGCCCTTCACGAGAAAGCACTGCAGGGCGGCCTGCAGGATCTGCGCGATGCGTTGCCCGTTGCGGTCGGTTCGGTTCATGCCACAAATAGTGAACGAACGTTCGTCCATTTTTAAGGGCGCGCGCATCCGCTGGCAGGGTGCCGTTCAGCCCTGCCCTACGCTGCCCTGTGCGGTTTCAGAAGAACTCGTCGAGAAGACGGTAGAACGCCAGCCGCCGTTCGTCGGGCACAACGCCATAGCGCCGGAACAGCGGCGCGACCCAGCGCGTGTCGCCGAAGTTGTGGACCAGGCTGCGCGCGGCGAGCGCCAGATCCTGGTAGCGATCGGCCACACCCAGCCGGCCACAGTCGATGAAACCGCTGAAACGGGCTTCGGCTGCCAGCAGGTTCGGCAGGCAGGCGTCGCCGTGGCTGACCACCAGATCCTCGTGATTGGGCCGGGTAGCGCGCAGTTCGGCGAACACCTGCTGTGCGCTCTGCCCCAGGCGCTCGTCATCGAAGTCATCGGCGTCGACCAGGCCCGCCTCGACCCGTGCCTGCGCGGCCTGCAGGCGCGAGGCCAGCCGCTGGTCGAACGGACAGGCCGCCACCGGTATGGCATGCAGGCCCCGCAGCGCATCGGCCAGCAGTTCCACCAGGCGCTGGGGCGGAAGCTCAGGCGACGAGGCCAGGTCGCGGCCGGGCAGCGCGCTCATCAGCAACCAGCGCCGGCCCGCTTCTTCGGTGGTGGCAATTACCGTTGGCGCCGGCTGGCCCTGCGCCTGCAGCCAGCGCAGGCGCGCGATCTCATCGCCCAACTCACTGAAGGTGTCTATCACTTCCGATTTCAGGAAGGCATCGGCCTGCCCCGGACGATGCACGCGGGCAACGTCCGCACGCGATACGCCGATCGACTGTCGCTCGATGCGCGCATCGGCCAATGTTTCCCGCCACGCCCACGGCAGCGGCATGCCATCAGTGAAGGGATCGGGTGCTTCCATGGCGGGATGTTCCTGGTGCCGGTGACCCTACGGATTCTCGCTCATCCTGCACGGACCCCGGCCAACAGCAGCGCGGAAAGGTACATGCCTGCGCCGAACACGCTGTGTGCCACCAGGCTGCGCAGCCGCGCCTTGCCAGGCGCCGGGGTCTTCGAAGCGGCAATGCCGGCGCCCATGCCCGGCTGCAGGATGAAGAACGGCGCGGCAACGCTGAGAATGCCGAAGGCCAGCGCCGGCCACAGGGTCGGTGCCTGCACCCAACCGTTCCCGACCACGGCCAGCAACACCGCGGCGAAGACCACACCGATCACGTAATGCGCGGTCCACCCCAGCGCGCGCTCGCCGGCCACCGGCAGCGAACGACCAATGCCCTCATGGCGGAAGCGCCCACGCCGCAGGTGGCCGAGCCAGCGGCCGACCATCGCAAAATCCAGCGACGGAATGCCGAGCAGCCTGCACTGCAGCAACGCCCACAGATCCATCAGCGCGGTCGCGCCCACGCCGATCACTACCGCATCGATCACCAATGTCGTCGCCCAGCCACTCATTCCGCCCACCTTCAATTATTTGCTTGAATGATGGAGCGATGCTAGCGTGCCCGGCATGAACGCTGCAACCGAGCTGCCACCGTCCCCGCTGGAAGCGCTGGCCGAGATCGCCCGCACCCTGAGCCACCCGCACCGCCTGGCCCTGCTGGAGCACATCGCCCAGGGCGAGCGTGCGGTCGAGCGCCTGGCCGAACTGAGCGGCCTGTCGGTGGCCAATACCTCCCAGCACCTGCAGCAGCTGCGTCGTGCCGGCCTGGTGCAGACCCGCCGTGACGGCAAGCGCATCCTCTACCGCAGCGCTGACGGCCCACTGGCCAACCTGCTGGCCGCGCTGCGCGACTATGCCGACCACCAGCGCAGCGAAATGCAGGGCGTCCTCACCGACAGCCTGCAGCGCCGCGATGCACTGGAAGGGCTGACCGTCGAGCAGCTGCTGGAGCAACGCGACAGCGTGGTACTGCTGGACGTGCGGCCGCGCGAGGAATTCGATCTGGGGCACCTGCCCGGCGCGCTGAACATTCCCGCTACGGAACTGCACGCGCGGATGGACGAACTGCCGCGCGCCGTCCACATTGTCGCGTACTGCCGCGGGCCCTACTGCGTGCTGTCCAACGATGCAGTGATGATGCTGCGCGAAGCCGGCCTCAGCGCGCAGCGACTGGCCGCCGGCTATCCCGAATGGAAGGCCGCAGGCCTGCAGGTTGAACTGCCCCGACACTGAGCGAACCGTTTGTCATGGATGATGCGATTTCCCCGTTGATCGATGCTGCCTGGCAGCGCGTGTTCGCCGGCCAGCGCACGTTGCAGCAGGGGCCGCAGCTGCTCCTGGCGTGCAGCGATGATGTCGATGAGGGTGAGGACGGCATGCTGTTACAGCCGGTCGCGGGCCCCGCCCGAGCGCTGTTGCGTCCTGCCCTGGCCGCTCGCCTGCAACTGCGTGCGCAACCGCACTGGACACTGGCGCAGCTGCAACAGCGCTTGCAGCAGCTCGGCCAGCATACGCACGGCGCGGATCGTGTCTTCTACTTCCCCACCGCAACACTCGCCGCCCTCGCCGAACACCCTGCCCCACCACATATCCGCCGCCTCGGCGCGACCGACGCGGCAGCGTTCAACGCGTTCCAGGCCACCGCCAGCGAGGACGATCTCGATGCCGCATGGGTCGAGCTGGATCACTGGCAGGTGTTCGGTGCCTTCGACGGCGAGCGCCTGGTCGCTGCGGGAAGCATGTACCCCTGGAGCCTGGATCCAGCCTTCGCCGATATGGGCGTACTGACCCTGCCCGAGGCCCGCGGTCGCGGTCACGCGCGACAGCTGGTACACGCCATGGCCGTGTCCGCGCGGGCGTCCGGGCTGCAGCCGCAATACCGTTGCCAGCTCGACAACACCGCCTCGATCATCACCGCCGGACGCAGCGGCCTGCGCGCGTTCGCCGATTGGGACACCATTCTGGCGGCCGACTGAGGCCGCCGCAGCACAACAAGGAAGCCACATGAAATTGATGGTCATCGGCGCCAGCAGGGGCCTCGGTCGAGCGTTCGTCGAAGGCCTGTGCAGTGCGGGCGACACCGTCATCGGCGTTTCGCGCAGCCGCCCGCACGACCTTGAATGCCCCGAGGGCGTCACCCTGCAGTGGATCGAAGCGGATCTGTCCCAGCCCACCCTTGCTGCCAATCACATCGCAGCGCAGGCGCCGGCCGATCTGGATGTGCTCATCCACAACCTGGGCATCTGGGAAGAGACGGCCTTCAGCGACGGGTACGCCTTCCTCGACGAAAGCGATGCCGCGCTTGCCCAGCTGGTCGACGTCAACATCACCGCCAACCTGGTGCTGCTGCGGCGCCTGCTGCCGAGGGTACTGGGCGCAGCACGTCCACAGCTGGTGCTGACCGGCTCGACCTCGGCGCTGCCGCGCAGCGGCCGCCCGGAAGTGGCGTTCGGCGCATCCAAGTTCGCGCTCAACGGCATCGCCGATGCGCTGCGCGAAGGCTTCCGGGATCGGCGCCTGGCGGTAACCAGCCTGCAGCTGGGCTACCTCAACACCGACGATGCACTGTCAGTGCCGGTAGCGGACGCCGCAGCGCGCGGCGACGGCGCACTGGTGCCGGTCCATGATGTCGTGGCGATGGTACGCGCCCTGCTGCAGCTGTCACCGTCCTCCTTCGTGCGCGAACTGGTGCTGCCCGCCATCGCCGACCCGCGCTACTGACCGCAGGGACCTTGGCCTGCCCCTTGGTGGCCGCACAGGCGCCTGTGGTTTACCCTGCTCGTCACTGGCCGTCGGTCACAGGCGGGAACCTGCTATGGATGCGCTTTCACGGGTCTCGGCCCAGGTCCTGGACAGCGCCCTGCCCAGCCTGCCGCTGTACCTGCTGCAGGCCACGGCGGTGATCGGCATGATCGGCGTGCTGCTGATCGCCACCCGTCGCGCCGGGCACGCCATTGAAGGACGGCGCCTGTATGTCGGCATAGCGCTGGGCCTGATCTACCTGTTCAATTCCTGGTTCGTGGCCCGTTACACCCAGGGTGTGGTCAAGCTGCACCTCGGCTTCGACATCCTGCTGGTCAGTGGCCTGCTCGGTGGCTGGCGCGGCGGCTTGGCCTGCCTGGCCGCCGCCCTGCTCGCCCGCTACCAGTTCGTCGGCACCCAGTTCTTCCTGCCTGCCAGCCTCGAGGCCGTGTTGCAGATGGTGGCCGGCGTCTGGCTGCGCAGGCGCCTGCACCCGCGCATGCTCAACGAACTCTCGCCACGCATGATCCTGCAGGCGTGGTCCGTGCGTATCGGGATGACCGCCCTGGGCCTGGCGCTGGGTGTGGCGATCATTGGGGCCGATCAATTACCGGTGGCCGAACTGGCGATCCAGCGTGTGCTGGCACTGCCGGTCTCGCTGCTGGTACTCGGCGCAGTGTTCGCACTGGTCTACAACGATGCCCAGATCGATGCGCAGCGGCAGCGCGAACAGGCGTGGCTGCGCATCGATCCGATCAGCGGCCTGCCCAACATGCGTGCGCTCGGTGAACGCCTGCAGCGGTACTGGCGCGACAACGACGGCATCGGCAAGGCCTGCCTGATCGTGGCCGAGATGGGCAACCTGCGCGATCTGCGCCTGCGCTACGGGCCATTGCAGGACAACGGCCTGTGGCAGCGCGATACACCGGCCGACGTCCACCGGTTGCTGCCATCGCTGGCGGTGGACGACGTGGAGGTCTACCAGTTCGGTGATGCCGCGCTGGCGATCCTGGTGCGCGGCATGACCTTGTCCGAACTGCGCATACAACCGCAGATCACCGAGCTGGCCAGCAACCTGGCCGATCGGGTCGGCCGCGATTGGCCTGGCTTCCGGCCACTGTTCCGCTGTGCGGTGGTTGAATTGAAGCCCCCCGTTGATGCCGACGAAGGACATCTTCCGTTCCGCGCGATCACCGTGGCACTGAGCGCGATCGAATCCGGCGTCGTGTTCTTCGACGACCCGATCCAGCGCGACGGCGAGATCGACGCCCTGATCGAAGTCGCCCTCGAACGCTGGCTGCAGCAGGGCGACGCACCGCTGTGCTACCAGCCCAAGCATCGCCTGCAGGACCGCCAGCTGGTCGGCGCCGAAGCGCTGCTGCGCATGCGCGATGGCGAAGGCCGGCCGATTGCACCGATGCGGGTGATCTCGCTGCTGCGCCGGCAGGGCCGGCTGGCAGACCTGGAATGGGCCACGCTGCAGTCGGCGGTGCACTTCCTGCAGCACTGCCGGCAGGACGGCGCGGCGCTGACCATCGCAGTCAATGTGTCAGCCGAATCCCTGCGCCTGCCCGACTTCGGCCTGCGCCTGCAGGAACTGCTGCAGCTGCACGACATCCCCGGCGCGATGCTGCGGCTGGAAATCGTCGAGTGGACCGAGATCGTCGAGCGTGACCTGGTCGATGCCAACATCGCACAGCTGCTGGCGGCCGGAGTCACCCTGTCGCTGGATGATTTCGGCGCGGGCTATTCGACCCTGATCCTGCTTTCGCAGCTGGCCATCGCCGAGGTCAAGATCGAGCAGGCGTTGATCGCCACGCTGTCCGACGCCAAGTCGCAGTCGATCGTTCGCTTCATCGTCGAAGTCGCGCACCGCTGCGGCGCGATCGTGGTGGCCGAGGGGACCGAAACCCTGGCGCAGGAACAGCACCTGCGCGCGCTGGGCGTGGATGTCGGCCAGGGCTATCTGTACTCGGCGGCGCTGCCGGCCGACGAGTTCCGCCGCTTCGCCGCCAGCTAGACCGCGTAGAAACCCAGGAACATGGCCACCGCCGATTCGGCCACGCGTGCACGCTCCTGTGCGCTCAACGGTGCCTGCCCCATCGTCACCTGCGGCCAGAACGCGAAGCTCTTCACCAGCCCATGCAGCTGGTGGCCGGCGAATTCCGGATCAACCTCTCGCAACCGGCCATCGGCGATCGCTGCGCGGATCCACGCACTCTCGCCACTTTCCTTCTCGCCCATGCGGCAGACGATGGCCTGCGCCCGCTCCGGTGAGTGGATGACCTCGGCCATCGCAACCCGTGCCAGGTCGATGAAGTTGGCATCGCTGAGCAGTTCCAGCTTCTGGCCCAGCAACTGCAGCAGCTGCGCCTGCAACGGCTGGTCCGCGCGATACGGCAGTGCGTCGCTGGCCACGCTGCGTTCCCACAGCTCCTCCAGGATCATAGAAAACAGCGCTTCCTTGCTCGGGAAGTGGTTGTAGACGGTGCGCTTGGAGACCCCGGCCACCTCGGCGATGCGGTCCATGCTGGTCGCCTCGTAGCCCGATGCACGGAACTCCTCCACCGCCGCGCGCACGATGGCCTCGCGTTTGCGGTCGGTCAGGCGTTGTGGGGCACGGGGCATGGCGGAAACCGGATAGCTGAACGGACGCCACCATTTTACACCCAGTAGTGTACTTTTGAAAAATGTGAAACTACACTGTGCAGTGTACCCAGCGGACGTCACCCATGAAGCGCCTGCTCCTTGTCCTCCTGCTTGGAATCCTCGCCGTGACCGCCTACACCTTCTGCAAGTCCTGGTCCCTCCCCGACTTCCCCGATTCGCCGCAGTACCGCGACGGCAAGTTCCGCAATGCCCTGCCCCGTCCGGCGATGGGCCTGCGCGACGGTGCGGAGATCTGGTGGACGTTCCTGTTCAACAAGCCCAAGGGGACCGTGCCCGCCCACCCGATTCCGGTGAAGCCGCTGGACCGCGCCTCCCTGGATGCTGCGCCGGATCGCAGCCTGTTCCGGCTTGGGCACTCCACGATCCTGCTGAAGCTGCGTGGCCAGTACTGGCTGACCGACCCGGTGTTCTCCGAGCGCGCCTCACCGGTGCAGTGGATGGGGCCGGCGCGCTTCCACGCACCGCCGATCAGCATCGACGAACTGCCGCCCATCGCCGGCGTGATCCTCTCGCACAACCACTATGACCATCTCGACCGTGCCGCGGTAATGCAGCTGGCCGGCAAGACCGCGCGCTTCATCGCACCACTCGGCGTCGGCGACCAGCTGATTGCATGGGGTGTGGACGCCAGCAAGGTGGAACAGCTGGACTGGTGGCAGTCGACTGAAGCCAGTGGCCTGCGCTTGACCGCGACCCCGGGCCAGCACTTCTCCGGCCGCGGGCTGGGTGACAGCGACCGCAGCCTGTGGGCGTCATGGGTGATCCAGGACGGCGACTTCCGCATCTTCTTCAGCGGCGACACCGGCTACTTCGATGGCTTCAAGGCCATCGGCGAGAAGTACGGACCGTTCGACCTGACCATGATCGAGACCGGCGCCTACGATCCGCGCTGGGCGTTCGTGCACATGCAGCCGGAACAGACCCTGCAGGCGCACCTGGACCTGCGCGGCAAGTGGCTGCTGCCGATCCACAACGGCACCTTCGATCTGGCCCTGCACGCATGGCAGCAGCCGTTCGAGCGCATCACGGCATTGGCGGCCGCAAAGACTGTGCCGGTGGCCACGCCGATGATGGGCGAAGCACTGGACATGCAGGCGCCGCAGGCGGGTACGCGATGGTGGGAGACGGTGGAGCTTTAACGGGGGATGCCGTTTGACCTGCCGGAAGCCATGTAGAGCCGAGCCATGCTCGGCTGCGTCAACCACGGAAGCGGCCTGCGGCGCTGCAGTGCGTCATGTAACCGATTACATCCCTTGCTAGCGTAGCGCTCGCCCGATTCCGGTCGAACCTGCGAGGCAGTCCGTAATGACGTTGCGCGCCGAACGCTCCAAGGTCTCCCGCTCAGCTATCCCATGGCGATCTGCCGCCGCCCTGCTGTTGGCCGCCCTGGCCTCCAGCGCACAGGCACAGACCCTCCCCCCGCGCAGCCAATGGCAGGCCAGCAGTTCCTCGCAGCAGGTACCGGCGATGGCGATCGGCCACCTGATCGACGGCGACCCGAAGACCGTGACCGGCGGCGCCTTCAGTCCGGGCCACTGGTTCCAGATCGATCTGGGCGCGCCCACCCTGCTGGCCGGTGCGCGCCTTACCTGGGATGTCTCCAACCCGGAAGGCTATTCACTGCAGACCTCGCTGGACGGCACGCAGTGGCAGACCGCGTACACGATGGCCGATTCGCTGGGCGACGTGGAAACGCTGTACTTCGCGCCGCGGCAGGCACGCTACCTGCGGCTGGCCAGCCCGCAGCGCACCTCCGATTGGGGCGTGTCGATCTTCGAGATGGAGCCACTGGACAGCACGCTCAGCGCACGCATCAGCGGTATCGATGCAACGCAGGCAGCGGCGCTCTGGCAAGGCGGCGGCACCGTCGCGATGCCGGCCGGGGCAAATGGATCCCATACGTTCGAGATCACGCTGCCGCGGGCCCAATCAACGGCTGGCCTGGTCGTCGACTGGGCCGATGGCGCGCGCGGCGCCGCGCGACTGCAGGTGCAGGATGCACAGGGCCGTTGGCAGGACCTCGCACACGATGCACAAGCGGCCAATCATCGACAAAGCTGGCTGGCCGCCACTGCAGCACAACCGTTACGTACATTCCGCCTGAGCGTGGACGGCGCTGCACCGCAGATCGCGCGCCTGCGCCTGCTCGGCCCGAAAGCCGTGATGACGCCGATGAAGCGCTACCAGATCGCTGCCAGCGGCGCGCAGCGCGCGTTGTTCCCGGCGTCGTTGCAGATGCAGCAGACCTATTGGACCGCAGTGGGCGTGCATGCGGGCCGGCAGAAGTCGATCTTCGACGAATACGGCAATCTGGAAGCCTTCAAGGGCGCGCCACTGGTGCAGCCGATCTGGCGAAGTGCTGACGGCCGCGCCGCTGGCGCGGCAGGACAGCCGATACAGCACGCGCTGCGGGATGGCTGGAAGCCGATGCCCTCCGCCACCTGGTCACCGCAACCCGGCCTGGAGCTGCGCAGTGAAGTGTTCGCCATCGAGCGCGATGGCCAGCCGGTAACCTTCCTCCGCCATCGCCTGCACAACACCGGAAAAACCCGGATCGACGGCACACTCAGCCTGGTCGTGCGCCCGATGCAGATGAATCCGCCATGGCAGAACGGCGGGCTGTCACCCATTCGCGATGTGGCGATCGATGGACAGGCTGTGCGCATCAATGGGCGCACGCTGCTGCACTCGCTCACGCCGGTGGCTGCGTCCGGCGCGGCCCCGTTCGGCAGGGATGGCGCAACGGAAATCACCGCGGACATCGCTGCCGGCCAACTGCCTTCCGCGCAACAGGCGCATGATGACCAGGGTCTTGCCTCGGCGGCGTTGGACTACCGCGTCTCGTTGGCGCCGGGAACCAGCGATGCCATCGTGGTCGCGTTCCCGTTGGGCACCGCCGCCGCGGATGCCAATGGCGTGCTGCCCGAAGCGCCTGCGCTGGATCTGGCCACGCTTCCCCGCGATGCCAATGCGGCGTTCGATTCACTGGCCACGCAGGCGTCCGCGGACTGGCAGGCACGGCTGGGCCAGGTCGGCCTGCGCCTGCCCGACCCATCACTGGTGGACATGCTGCGCGCGCAGGCCGCCTACATGCTGATCAACCAGACCGGCCCGGCGATGCAGCCCGGCCCGCGCAACTACAACCGCTCCTTCATCCGCGACGGCATGGCCACCTCGGCCGTGCTGCTGCGCATGGGCGAGGCCAAGGTCGCGCGCGACTACCTGGCCTGGTACAGCGAACACGGCGTACATGCCAACGGCCTGGTCTCGCCGATCCTCAATGACGATGGCAGCGTCAACACCGGCTTCGGTTCGGACATCGAGTACGACAGCCAGGGCCAGTACGTGGCGCTGGTCGCCGACGTTGCACGGCTGGATGGCGGACCCGAGTCGGTGCGTGACTACCTGCCGAAGGTGAAGGCCGCGCTGCACTTCCTGCAGGAACTGCGCGAGCGCACGCTGGTGCCCGGTTACAAGGCTGACCAGCCTGCCCCGGAACGCTTTGCGGGCATCCTTGCACCATCGATCAGCCATGAGGGCTATCCATCACCCACCCACAGCTACTGGGATGACTATTGGGGCCTGAAGGGGTGGCACGACGGCGCGTGGCTGGCCGAGGCGCTGGGCGACCACGAAACCGCCCGTTGGGCGCGCGAGCAGTACAAAGCGCTGTACGACGCATTGCGTGCCTCGATCCGCGCAACGATGGCGTGGAAGGGCATCGACTTCATTCCGTCATCGGCCGATCTTGGCGATGGTGACCCCACGGGCGTGTCGATCGCCCTGGACCCGACCGGCGCGCAGAGCGTGTTGCCGGCAGATGCGTTGCGGACCACCTTCGCCCGCTACCTGGAAGACGTGCGCAAGCGCAGCCAGCCCGGTGCGCTGTATGCCTACACGCCGTACGAGATCCGCAACGTGCTGAGCTATGTGCACCTGGGCCAGCCAGACGTGGCTGACGAGCTGCTGCAGGGCCTGCTTCATGACCGGCGCCCGCTTGAATGGCAGGTACTGGCCGAAGTAGTGCATTCACGGCTGCGCTTCCCGCGCTACCTCGGCGACATGCCGCATACCTGGATCGGCGCCGAATACGGCCGCACCCTGTTCGGCATGCTGATGCGCGAAGACGATGATGCGCTCTCGCTGCTGCCGGGCACACCGCCCTCGTGGGTGGCGGGGGATGGATTGACGGTGGAACGCCTGCCGACGGCGTATGGCACATTGCGGATGCAGGCGCTGCAGCGCGACGGGGTGCTGACGGTGGGGCTTGGCAAAGGGCTGCGCGGCGGAACGGCGGTGAAGGTCTGGTGGCCGGCGCGCACGATGCCGAAGACGGTGCGTGTGGACGGACGCAGCGTTTCCGACTTCGACGCCGAGGGCGTGCGCCTGGCGAAACCGTTCAGAACGCTGGAGGCGCGTTGGTAAAGCAGCCGAGCATGGCTCGGCTCTACAAAAGCGGAGGTCGCGCCGGGCCACGCCCGGTGTCATTGCAACGTCGGCAATCCCGGCGGGTTGGTCTGCGACTGCGGCACGGCTTCCTCGGCCACGTTCCACCGTTTCAGCGCCTGCGCGTAGGTGCCACTGGCGATCTGGGTGTTCAGCGCCTGCGTCACTGCATCAGCCAGGCCGCTGCCCTTGCGCGTGGTCACCGAGATCGCCGCAGCGTTCGGCCAGCCACCGGGGAACAGGCCGACGCGCCGCACCTTACCGTCGCGTGCGGAATAGGCGCCGGTGGCGTTGGGCTCGAACGACACATCGGCACGGCCGGTGATCACCGCCAACCGGCCGACCACGGCGTCATCGAAGTACTGGTACTCCACTGGTTTCAATCCCGCCGCGATGTTCTGCTGGTCCCACTGCCGCAGGATCTGGTCCTGGTTGGTGCTGGCACCCACCACCACCTTCAGCCCGGCCACATCGGCCGGCTTCTCGATCTTCTGGATCGGCCCGTCTGCGCGCGTGTAGATGCCCAGCAGGTCGAAACGGTAGCTGGAGAAATCGAACTTCTTCTTGCGCTCTTCGGTAACCGTCACGTTGGACAGCACCGCATCGTACTTGCCTGATTCCAGACCCAGCGGCCAGTCGGCCCAGGCCACCGGCACGATCACCAGCTTCAGGCCCAGCGCATCGGCGATCAGGCGCGCGATGTCGGGCTCGATGCCCACAACGTCCTTGCTGTCGGCCCCGTAGTCGGCCAGCGGCAGCTGCCCTGGATGGGTGGCCACGGTGAAGGACCCGGGCGTGACGAAGCGATACCCCTTGGGGATCAATGACTGCGCCTCTGGATCGAACGTGCCTTTCAACACCGCCGTGTTCGCACCGGCCAGGCTGGTCGCGGCCACGGTGCCGGCATCCGGTGCCTGCCGCACGCGCGAATAGACGATACCGGTGATGCCGATGACCAGCACGCCCACGATCAACAGGGTGCTGCGTGAGGGACGACGCGGTGCTGCAGGGCTCATGGTGTTCCTTTCTCGGTTACAGGGTCTTGGCCAGGAAATCGGCGGTGCGCTGCTGGCGCGGGCGTTCGAACAGCACCTCGGGCGTGCCCTGCTCGATCACCCGGCCCTGGTCCATCATCACCACGTGGTCGGCCACGCGGCGGGCGAAGCTCAGCTCATGGGTGACGATCACCAGCGTGGTGCCGGAGCGGGCCAGCTCCTCGATCACGCTCAGCACCTCGGCCACCAGTTCCGGGTCCAGCGCCGACGTCGGTTCGTCGAACAGCAGCACCTTCGGCTGCAGGGCCAGCGCGCGGGCAATTGCGATGCGCTGCTGCTGGCCACCGGACAGCTGGCGCGGGAAGGCATCGGCCTTGTCGGCCAGGCCGACCCGTTCCAGCAGCGTGCGCGCCTGCTGCTCAGCCTGCGCGCGCGGCACGCCACGCACCGCGATCGGTGCCTCGATGATGTTCTCCAGCGCGGTCAGGTGCGGGAACAGGTTGAAGCCCTGGAACACCATGCCCACTTCCGCACGGCGGCGTCGGATCTCGCGCTCGGGCAGCTCGTACAGGGTGTCGCCCTCGCGGCGGTAGCCGATCAGCTGGCCGCCGACAGTCACGTAACCGCCGTCGGCGCGTTCCAGGTGGTTGATCAGCCGCAGCAGCGTGGACTTGCCGGCGCCCGAAGGGCCGATCAGCACGGTCACGCTGCCGGCGCGCAGGTCCAGGTTCACGTCTTCCAGCACCGGCTGGTCGCCAAACACCTTGCCTACGCCATGCAGCGACACCGCCGCGCCCTCGCCCGCTTCAACCTGGGGGGCGATACGCGGGCGGCTTGCTACGCGCGGTGCGGCTTCGCTCTGCACACGCGGGGGCGATGACACCCGCGACACCGAGCGCTCGCGCTGCAGCTGGCCGCGCGCGAAGCGTTGCTCCACGCGCCGCTGCAACAGCGACAGCACGGTAAGTATCACCAGGTACCAGACCGTGGCCACCATCAGCAGCGGCACCACTTCCAGATTGCGGCGGTAGATCACCTGCACGGTGTAGAACAGCTCCGGCAGCGCCAGCACGTAGACCACCGAGGTGCTCTTGGCCAGGCCGATCACATCGTTGAACGCGGCCGGCAGGATCGAACGCATCGCCTGCGGCAGGATGATGCGGCGCACCTGGCGGCCACGCGGCAGGCCAAGTGCCGCTGCCGCCTCGTACTGGCCATGGTCGACCGAGAGGATGCCACCGCGGATCACTTCGGCCGAGAACGCGGCCTGATTCAAGGTGAGGCCGAGCACTGCGGCGGTGAACACGCCGATCAGCTGCGTGGTCGGGTACGAGAACAGGCTGATGCCGGTGAACGGCACGCCCAGTTCGATGGTGCTGTACAGGTAGCCCAGGTTGTTCAGCAGCAGCAACAGCACCAGCAGCGGGATCGAACGGAACAGCCATACATAGCCCCACGACACCGCCGAGAGCAGCGGCGAGCCGGACACCCGGGCCAACGCCAGCATGGTGCCCAGCGCGAAACCGAGACCAGTACCGAGTGCGGTCAGCAGCAGCGTGCGACCCAGGCCTTCCAGCACCGGGCGCGCGAAGAACCACTCGGCGAACGTGCCCCAGCCCCAGCGCGGATTGCCCAGCACCGATTGCAGCCCGATCAGGATCAACGCCAACGCCAGAAGGGTTCCGACCACCTGCAGCGGATGCCGGGCCGGCACGATCTTCAACGCCGGTGCTGGCGCGGGGGGTGCGGCAATGCCATCCAGCGCAGTCGAAGGCGTGCTCATGCGTGGGCTCCGTGCAGCACGGTCTGCGACGGCGAAAGCACTGGCGCCGGCGCACGTAGATGCTTCTCGAACGGCAGATGCGCGATGGTTTCCGGGTCGGCCTGCAGGTCGAACAGCGCGGTATAGCCGTGGCTGAGGTACAGGCCGACGGCTTCAGGCTGGCGGAAGCCGGTGGTCAGGAACACCCGACGGTACCCTTGCCGCGCCGCCTGGTCTTCCAGTTCCTGAAGCACGCGACGCGCGATGCCCTGCCTGCGCAGCCCGGGCAGCGTCCAGATGCGTTTGAATTCGGCGGTGTCCGGATCGCGGTGCGGCATGAAGGCGCCGCCGGAGATCGCCACACCATCGCGCAGCAGCAGCACGAACGCGCCTACCGGCGCCGCGAAGGCCTGCGCCGGATAGCGTTGCAGCTCCTCGCGGGCGCTGCCGCCGATGCGTCGGCGCACGTCGGCGTAACGGCTGTCGTACTCCTGCTCCAGGCCATCGAACAGCGGCCGCGCCAGCGGATCATCCACCGACGTATAGAGGAAGCGTTCGTTGCTGCTCATGCCACGTCCTTCACCAGATAGTCTTCGGCCAGCCGAGCCCACAGGCTGGCAGCGGGTGCAATGGCGGCGTCGTTGAACACATAGCGCGGGCTGTGCAACGGTGCGCTGTCGCCGTTGCCGACGAACACGAAACTCCCGGGCCGTGCCTGCAACAGGAAAGCGAAGTCCTCGCTGGCGGTGCGCGGCGCGAACTCCGGCACCACCTGTTCGTGGCCGAAGCCCTGTATGGCCACGTCGCGGATGTAGGCGGTCTGCTGCGGGTGGTTGATCACGCTGGGGAAGCCACGCGGGAACTCGATTTCGGCGCGTGCCCCGAAAGCGGCAGCGGTCTGCTCGGCAATCCCGGTCACCCGGCGGCGCAGCGTGTCGCGCACCTCGGGCAGGTAGGCGCGCACGGTCAGCTTCAGCTCGACCACGTCCGGAATCACATTGGCGGCCTGCCCACCGTGGATCGAACCGACGGTGACCACGCCCATCTGCCGCGGGTCGACATTGCGCGACACCACACTCTGCAATGCAGTGATGATGTGCGCGGCGACCAGGATCGGATCCACGCTGCCCTGCGGCTCGGCACCGTGGCCGCCCTTGCCGATCACCTTCAGCCGCGCCCAGTCGACCGACGCCATCGCCGGGCCGTCGACGAAGCCGAAGTGGCCGACCGGTACGCCGGGCCAGTTGTGCAGCCCATAGATCGCATCCACCGGGAAGCGCTCGAACAGGCCGTCGGCAATCATCTTCGATGCACCCGAGCCGGTTTCCTCGGCTGGCTGGAACACCAGCTGCAAGGTGCCGTCGATAGTGCCGTGATGGGCCAGGTAATGCGCGGCGGACAACAGGATGGCGGTGTGACCATCATGGCCGCAGGCATGCATCAGGCCGTCGGTCTGGCTGGCGTAGGCCAGCCCCGAGTCTTCGTGGATCGGCAAGGCATCGATGTCCGCACGCAGCCCCAGCCGACGGCTGCCCTGCCCACGCTGCAATGTGCCGACCACGCCGGTGCCGCCAAGACCGGTGGTCACCTCATAGCCCCACTGCTGCAGCAACTCGGCCACACGGGCGCTGGTGCGGTGCTCCTCGAAGGCCAGCTCCGGGTGGCGGTGCAGGTCACGGCGGATCGCGATGGTGGCCTCGGCGCGTGCCGCGATCTCGGGCAATACGCCCGTCGTTTGGGAATCCCGCCGGGCATGGCCCGGTGCTGCCGCAGTGTCTCCGCTCATTGCCCTACCCCGCCTTCCGCGCCGGCTCGGCATCGGTCGAATGGCGGCTGGCCTTGTACGGCAGGCCCAGATGCTCGCGCAGGGTCTGCCCTCCCAGCTCGCGCTGGTGGTAGCCGCGCGCCTGCAGGATCGGCAGCACCTGGGTCACGAAATCGTCCAGGCCTTCGCGCTGTGCCGCAAAACCGAGGATGAAGCCGTCGCTGGCACCGGCATCGAACCAGCGGATCAGCTCATCGGCCACGCGCTCCGGCGTACCGATGAAGTTCGGTCGTGGACTCACGGCTTCCAGTGCCACCTGGCGCAGGCTCAGCCCCTTCTCCCGCGCATCCTGCTTGATGCGATCGGTGGTGGAACGGAACGAGTTGCTGCCGATCTCACCCAGCTCCGGGAACGGCGCGTCCGGATCGTACTGGCTGAAATCGTGGTGATCGAAGAAGCGTCCCAGGTACGCCAGTGCATCCTCCAGCGTGGCCAGTGCGGCGATTGCCTGGTACTTGGCTTCGGCCTGCTCTGCGGTACGGCCGACGATGGGGCCGATGCCCGGGAAGATCTTCACGTCGTTGCCGCTGCGGCCATGCGCGATCGCCGAGTTCTTCACCTTCTGGGTGAACGCGCGGGTTTCTTCCAGCGACGGCGAATGGGTGAACACCGCATCGGCGTACTTGCCGGCCAGCGCGATGCCATCGTCGGACGAACCGGCCTGGAAGATCACCGGCTGGCCCTGTGGCGAACGCTGGATGTTGAGCGGGCCTTCCACCTGGAAGAAGCGGCCCTTGTGGTCGAGGCGGCGGAACTTTTCCGGCGCGAAGAACGTACCGCTGTCGCGCTCGCGCACGAAGGCATCGTCATCCCAGGAATCCCACAGCCCCTGCACCACCTCCAGGTACTCGTCGGCGATCTGGTAGCGCAGTGCATGCTCGGGATGTGGGCGGCCATAATTGCGACCCGAGCCCTCCAACGGCGACGTCACCACGTTCCAGCCGGCGCGGCCGCCGCTGAGCAGATCCAGCGAGGCGAACTGGCGGGCGACGGTGAATGGGTCGCTGTAGGAGGTGGACAGCGTACCGGCCAAGCCGATCTTCTTCGTCGCCGTAGCGAGCGCCGACAGCAGCGAGATCGGCTCGAAACGGTTGAGGAAATGCGGGATCGACTTCTCGTTGATATACAACCCGTCGGCCACGAAGCCGAAGGCGATGCCGTTGTCTTCGGCGGTGCGCGCGATGTCGATGTAGAACTGCAGGTTGACGCTGGCATCGGCCGGGTTGGACGGGTGCTTCCAGGCATGCATGTGGCTGCCGGGGCCCTGCAGCATGATGCCGAACGGAATGTGGCGCGGGGTCGTGCTCATGGGAAACGCTCCTGCAGGTCAGGCCACCGCCGCGCGCGGCGCGGGCGACAGCAGTTCAAGGGATGTCAGGCGTGCGTCGAGGTCGGCCACCGGCGCATCGAGGATGAACTCGCCCACGCCGAAACGCCGGTGCAGCGCATCCAGTTCGCCGCGCACGTGCTGCGCATCGCCGGACAGCACGCTGGGGCGCGTTTCCTCGATGCGGAAGTCGGCCACGCCCACCTGGCGCGCGTACTCGACAGCCGCCTCCGGGCTGGGCAGGTTCACCGCCTGCCCGGGACCGAGGTGCAGCTTGTAGACCCGCAGCGCACCGATGTGACGCGCTGCGGCTTCAGCAGTCGGTGCGGCGAAGGCCACTGTGGCCAGCAGCGGTGGCTGCGAGGCGACGCTGCGATAGGCGTCGAACGCGGCCTCGATGTGCTTCGGGTCACCATCGAAGTGCGCGGCGTAGACGAAGCGCCAGCCCAGTTCGGCCGCCTGCTTTGCGCTCTGTGGACTTGCGCCGAGCAGGAAACGCTCCGGCGCCTGCTGCGGAACCGGCCGCGCCAGCGCCTCGCTTTCGGCGCCGGCCAGATAACCCTCCAGGTCGCGCAGTTGCTGGTCGAAGTCGGCGAACGGCGGACGCCCGGCTGCCAGCGCGGCGGTCGAGGCCGGCAGGCCCCCGGGGGCCTTGCCCACGCCCAGATCGACGCGCCCCGGCGCCAGCGCCGCCAGCAGGTTGAAGTTCTCCGCCACCTTGTACGGCGCGTAGTGGCGCAGCATCACCCCGCCACTGCCGATGCGGATGCGCCGGGTCTGCGCCAGCACCCAGGCCGCCAGCACTTCCGGTGCAGGGCTGGCCAACGTCGGTGCGGCATGGTGCTCGGCAAACCAGTAGCGGTGATAGCCCAGCTGTTCGGCGCGCTGCGCCAGCTGCAGGCTGTTGCGCAGCGCCTGCTCCGGCGAAGCGCCCTCGGCCACCGGGCTCTTGTCCAGCACGCTGATCTGATAGCTCACGGTCGCGTCCTCGCTCAGGGGTGGGCCACGGGAATGCCGAGCAATCCGTTCAGTGCGGCCAGGATCGGTTCGGCACCGGAGATGTACTGCCGGTCCTGGTGCGCGCCACTGGCCAGGTCGCTGCGTACGCCCTGCGGCAGCACCAGCTTGGGCAACGACTGGTCCTGCTCGCCGATCTCGGCGATCACCTCGCGGCGCGGCCGCGCGAAGCCGATGCGACGTACGTCCAGCTGCGCATCAAGGCCGTCGATGCTCGACAGTGCACCTTCCAGCAACAGGCTGTGCCGGCAGAAGAAGCGCTGGCCGGGAATCTGGCCGTCCTCGAACTCGCGATCGAGCAGGAACAGGATGGGTTTGCTTGCTGCGTCGAGCGTCACTGGGGGGGTCCTCATCTGGGCCGGCAATGCGATGCCGCTTCGATATCGATGCTAGAGATGCCGGCGGCTGCGGCAGCGACGCCTGGCGACAATCGGCGGTCAGATCCGGCCATGCAGATGCAGCGTGGCCATAAGCAAAGCGCCGCCGGTTATGGCGTCAGGCGATGCGTCGCAGCGGCGCCGCTACCGCCAGCGCCTGCGTCGCCAGGTGGCCGGCCGCACGCTCGGCTGCCAGCGCGATGCGTGCCTGCAAGGCAGCACTGTTGATGTGCTCGCCGTCGAAGTCGGCAGGCGTGGCGTACACCCCGATCGGCAGCGTGTGCGCCTGCAGGAAACTGAACAACGGCCGCAACTGGTGGTCGATCACCAGCGCATGGCGCTCGCTGCCACCGGTCGCTGCCAGCAGCACCGGCGTATCCACCAGCGCCTCCAGCCCGACGAAGTCGACCAGGTGCTTGAACAACCCGGGATACGAGCCGCGATAGACCGGCGCGGCCACCACCAGCAGCTCTGCGGCCTCGATGCTCTGCAGCGCCTGCTCCACCTCCGGCCCCGCCTCATCGCGCGACAACGACTGGCCCAGCGAGCGCGCGATCGGCGCCAGCTCCACCAGCTCCACGCTGGCATGCACGCGTTGCTGCAGCGACGCCAGCAGATGTCGCACCAGCAGCAACGTGCGCGATGTCGCCGAACTGGTCGGCGACCCCACCAATGCAACCACCTTCAATGCAGAAGACATGAACTGCTCCTCGATAATGCCGAACTACCTCCGGCCGCCCTTCGTCTTTTGTAGAGCCGAGCCATGCTCGGCTGCTTCCCGCCTTTGTAGAGCCGAGCCATGCTCGGCTGCCCCAGATCAGAACCGGTAACTGATCCGCCCATACCAATACGCCCCGACGTTGCCCAACACGTCGCCGCTGTCCCACGTCGTCTCGATGCTCGCCACATCGGTGGCACTGCGCGCATACGCGGGCACCTTGCGCGTGCGCTTGTCGAACACATTGTTGATCCCCAGCGCCGCGCTCCAGCCCGCCCCCAGCTCCACGCCGCCGGACAGGTTGGTTACCAGCACCGGCGGCTGCTTGTACTCCACGCCGTTGTTCAGGCGCTTGATCGGGCCGTAGTAGGTGAAATCGACGTTCGAGCGCCAGCGCCCGTTCTGCCAGCCCAGCCCGGCTACCTGGGTGTAGCTGGGCGTGCGGAAGCGCAGCGCGTATTCGCTGCTCTTGGTCAGCAGGTTGATGTTCGGCAGCCCCTGCAGCGCCGCCGGAATGTCGCTCACCTTCTGAATGGTGGTACGGCCGACGTTGGCCGCGTAGCTCCAGCGCAGCTTGCCCCACGCAGTGTCCTGGTTGGCTTCCAGGGTCAGCTCGACACCGCGCGTGCGGGTATTGCCCACATTGGTGAAGTAGCTGGCGTAGAACGCATCACCCGGCAGGATGCTGATGCCGGCGGAACCCAGCAGCGCATCGATGGTGTTCTTCTGCGCCGCGCTCAGCACCGTACCGCTGTTGTCGGTGATGCGCGCCGGATCCTGCGCGTTGTAGCCGATCTGGCTGGACTGGCCCAGCTGGCCACGGATGTCGATCTGGTACGCATCCACGGCCAGATGGAATGCAGGGCTCGGGTCCCAGGTCACGCCCAGGCTGTAGTTGGTGGCTTTCTCGGGCTTCAGCGGCGTGGCACCCAGCGCAACCGCCGCCGGTGAAGACACCTGCGCCACCAGCGTGGTCCCGCACGGGCAGCTGCCCGTGGCCTGGTAGAACTGTGCGCCCAGGCTGGGCGCATGGAAGCCGTTGCTGACCGTCGCGCGTACACCCAACGCGTCGGTGAAGTCGAAGCGCGTGGTCAGGCGGCCAGTGGACACGCTGCCGAAGTCGGAATGATCTTCCCAGCGCGCCGCGGCATCCAGATACCAGCGCGAGGTGATGTTGCTGGCCGCGCCCACATAGACCGCCTTGCTGTTGCGCGTCGCCTTCACCGCATCGGCGGTGGAGTAGCCCACGAACGCCGCGGCACCGAAGCCGGTGTACGACTCCCACTGCCCGGCCCCGCGTTCGTACTGTTCGTGCTGGTACTCGGCGCCTGCGCTCACTTCCAGCGGCGACGCAAAGGCCGCCACCTCGAAGCCACGGCGCAGGTCGAGGTTGGCGATCCCCTGCTGGTAGTCCAGCTTGCCGTCATAGAAGTCAGTGGGCGAACCGGGATACGGCAGCGAGTAATTCACCGAATTGCGGGTATAGGTGCGCACCGTGCTGCGGTTGCCGGTCAGGCTGGCGTCGTAATCCCAGCCCGCGATCTGCCCCTTCACGCCCGCAGTGCCGGTGTACTGCTTTTCCTTGGTCTCCAGCACCGGCAGGAAGCCATCGGGAAACACGCTCAGCACGCCGGGTGCCTTGTAGGTGGTGAAGATGGTCGCCGGCAGGCGGAAGTTCTGGATCGCCTGCGCGGTGCGGTCACTGGCCGTGGCGTTGGCGTAGAACTGCGCGCTCTCGCCCAGGCCATGGCCTGCATTCACTGCGAAAGCCTTCAACGCGTACGACGGCGAACTGAGGATGGTGTTGGCCTCGGCATCGCGGTTGGCCTCGGCCGGGTTCGGCGATGCACCCGTCGGCAAGCGATTGTTCGGGCGCAGTGCGACCCGGTTGCCGTTGGCATCTACTGCCGGATAGCTCAGGTAGCCATCGATGTAGCGACGGGTGCGGATCGCGTGGTGCTGCCGCGTGTTCTCGCCGGACAGGTTGACGAAGCCATCCTGGCCCCACGGCAGGCCGACATTGGCGCGCACGCTGGTACGCGAACCATCACCATCGATGCTCTGCCCGCTCTCCACCGACACATCGCCACCGTGCGCCTGCGATTTCAGGATCACGTTGACCACGCCGGTGATCGCGTCCGAGCCATAGATGGCCGACGCACCATCGCGCAGCACTTCCACGTGGTCGATGGCCGAGACCGGAATCAACGCCAGGTCGGCCCAGGCGTGGCCCGGAAAGCCACCACCGTTTGCGCCACTCACGTAAGCGCTGGCATTGCGGCGCTTGCCGTTCACCAGCACCAGCGTGTAGCCCGGCGACAGGTTGCGCAGCTGGTAGCCACGGATCAGGCTCTCCTGGTCGCTCTGGTAGCCGCCGATCTGGCTCAGCGACGGCAGGCTGCGCTGCAGCGCTTCCAGCAGGTTGCCCTGCCCGGTCGCGGCGAGGTCCTCTGCAGAGATCACATCGATGGGCGTGGAACTGTTCTTCACCGTGCGCGTGCTGGTGCGTGAGCCGGTGACCACCACCGCATCCAGCGTGGACGCTGCCACGTTGGCTGTCGCGGCGGTGGCAGCAGGATCTGCGTCTGCTTCAGCCGCATGGCTGGGCGAGGCGGCAAGGATGGCTGTGATCAGAACAGCGAGAGTGCTCAGGACAGGGGCGTGGGCGGCAGGCATGGGGGCTCGTGGGGGGGCCGGAAACACGCTTCCATTCAAGGGCCTGTTCACCTGGTGCGACAGGCGCGATCGCGTCACCCAGCCGTAACATCCGGCCACCCACATGACCGCTGGTAATGACGTTAGGCGGCGCACACGCACAGGGTCCCCCACGGAGTCGGATCCCTTTCCATAGGAAAGGGCTCTGACCCCACGCACGCCTCCCCACCACGGGGTCAGAGCCCTTCCTGCGGAAGGGATCCGACCCCGGTTCCCATATGCCCGCCCGGCATCACCTCATGCCCGCGCATCACGCAACGCCACGCACCGCCACCCGTAGCATCAAGCCATGCCCAGCCCACCCGCCGATCCCACCGCGCCGCTCGTTGCCATCGTCGCCTGCCACGGCCAGGGGCTGTTCGAGTTCGGCTGCGCGGTTGGCCTGTTCGCGCCGGTGCGGCCGGAACTCGGCGTGGCCTGGTACCGCACCCAGCTGTGCGCGGGCGAACCCGGTGCGCTGCGCATGCTCGGCAATGCGCAGGTGCAGCTTCCCTACGATCTCAGCGCGGTTGATGACGCCGACATCATCGTCATTCCCGGTTGGCGCGAACCCAGCGAGCGCCCACCGCAGGCACTGCTCGATGCACTGATCCGTGCCCACGCACGTGGCGCGCGCATCGCCTCGATCTGCTCCGGTGCCTTCGTGCTGGCCTGGGCCGGGCTGCTCGATGGCCGCCAGGCCACCACCCACTGGCGCCTCACCGAAGCGCTGGCACGCGAGTTCCCACGCATCGATGTGCGCGAGGATGCGCTGTACGTGGATACCGGCAGCATCATCACTTCGGCCGGCTCGGCCACCGGCATGGACATGATGCTGCACATGGTGCGCAAGGATTACGGCGCGCGCGTGGCCAACCTGGTGGCCGAACGGCTGGTCCTGGCACCGTGGCGTGATGCCGGGCGCAGCCAGCGCGTCAGCCGCGCCATTCCCCACGGCGAGCCCACCCGCTTGGCAAAGCTGATGGAATGGATGCGCCGCAACCTGCGCGAGCCCCACTCGCTGGGCAGCCTCGCCGAGCAGGCCGCGCTCAGCCAACGCACGCTGCAGCGGCAGTTCCTGGACGCCACCGGCCTGTCGCCGATCGACTGGCTGATCCGCGAGCGCGTGGCTTTCGCGCGCGAGCTGCTGGAAACCACTGACCGGCCGCTGCAGTGGATTGCAGAACAGGCCGGCTTTGGTTCGCAGGAATCGTTCCGTCGGCACTTCCGCGGTCAGGTCGACGCGAGCCCTACCGAGTACCGCAGCCAGCATCGCGGCGGTCTCGGTGCCGACCGGTTGGTGGGCTGTTGATCCAGTGCGCGGAGCCAATCGCGGCGTGAGCAAAGCCTCACGACGGTCCGGGCTTGCGTGCGTATAGTGACGTGCGTCACAAGAAGCCCCTTCCATGCTCCATGCATTTGCTTACTCCAGCCGCATGTCGGCTGAGCTGTCCAATCAAGCCCTCCACCAGATCGTCTCGCAATCTGCCACGTTCAATCGCCGGGTGGACGTTACCGGTGCGCTGATCGTCGACGGGCAGCGGTTTTTCCAGTACATCGAAGGCCCGCCCGACGCCTTGGAAGCAGTCAAGCGCCGCATCCATGACAGCCGCTCGCATTCTGCCGTCGTGCCGGTACTGGACATGGCCATCAGCGCGCGTGCCGTTCCGTACTGGGCAATGACCCACATCGAGACCGGGCAGATCGTGGTGTCCGGCCTGGTGAATGCGCGCTGGGACGAGTTCGGCCACTCCATTCCGGGCATGGACCAGCTCGTCGGCCTGCTGCGTCCGCATTTTCCACGCGTCGGCACCGTCGGCGCGCCACGCGCAGCCGCCTGATAGACACTGAACCATCGCCTTGCACGCGCACGCCGACGCGGCCGCGCGTTGCGTCCAGGCGTCATCATCCAGATCTCCTTTCCCATCGTCTTCGCCACGCCCATCGCATGCCCGTACCCGCCCACCCTGTAACGGAAACACGCGCATCGCCTGCCGACCTGTTCGAGATCGTCGTCGTGCGTGCAGGCACCGTCCTGTTCGCCATCGACATCCAGGCAGCGGTCGAAATCCGCGGTCCGGAGGCATTCGGCCCTGCAGACCGCAACGGCAGGCCGACCCTGGAAGTTCGTGGGCAGCCATTACCCGTCGTCGACCTGCGCCGCATGAGCGGCCAACCGGCATTCGAGGGTGGCAGCCCGGCCATGCTGTTGATCAACGCCGGCACCGCAACCCTGGCGCTGGCCGTGGACGAAGTGCTGGAGATCGAGACGCCGGACGCGAGCGCGAACACCCCCGAGCCTGCAGCGGGCCAATCGTTCTGCTTCTGCAGCCGGCACATTCAACTCGATCCGGCGCGCTCGGCTGCACTGATCGAACCGGCGGCACTGCTGGGCGCACTTGCCGCGCCGGGGTGACCGGCGGCGTCTCAGGATCGTCCTGCAAAGGCACGGTTTCGCAGCCTCCAGCACTGCGCGGCAAAGCCGATCACGAACACCACCAGGCAGGCCAGCAGCGTGTGCAGCACCACCGGGGCCATCGGTGCCGCAGCAATCGGATGCGCCGCCGGCAAGCGGGTCAGCGTTTCGTTGACGCCGGGCACCAACGAGAGCAGGAAGCTGAACGACAGTGCGAAGGTCGACAGGTAACGCGCGGCGCGCCCCAGCCAGCGCAGCCGCGCGGCCAGCACGCCGCCGAATGCCACCAGCAGCACGATCACCCCGAATGCGTGGCCGGGGTTGATCCCGCCCGTGCTGGACACGGTGAACGAGGTGGCCACCGACAGCACCAGCCCCACCAGGTACAGCTTGCCCGCGCGCGTGGCGGGATCGATTGCGCGGTGGCGAATGAAGGCATACAGGCCACTCAACACCGGGATCAGGCTGACAGCGGTATGGATCACGCCAAGTGTGGACAGAGGGTGGGACATGGGACATCTCCAGGGACAGAAGGAACCTACTAGTAGGTAGGCATTGGACTCAAAAAGAAGGCCCGCGTCGCCGCAGGCCCACCACACATCTCTCAGGACGCCGCGCTCACCCGCGCAATCGCCAACCGCGCCAGTGCCGCGAAGGTCGCCGCATCACCGAAACCGCGCGCGGCCAGCATCGCGCCGTGCACCGATGACATGAACGCCTTGGCCTCATCGGCCGCCGAGCCCTGCAACTGCAGTTGGCCCATCGAAACGCCCTTCTCCAGCGTCACTGCCAGCCAGCCGCTCAGGTCCTCGAAATGGCCGCGCACTTCCTCAGCGATCTCTGCCGGGATCATCGGCGCTTCGGCGGCCAGCATCGCGCAGATGCAGAACGAGGACGTGCCCCCTGCAATGCAGCTGGACCAGTAATCCACATAGGCGTTGAGCTCCTGCAGCGGGTCGGCCAACTGCCGGTCCAGCAACGCCAGGCCTTCGCGCGCCTCGGCCCGGTACAGCTCGACCACCGTGCGCACCAGATCCGCCTTGCTGGGGAAGTGGTGATGGATGCTGGCCTTGCTGATGTTCACCCGCGCCGACACGTCGGCGTAGCTGAAGCCGTTGTAGCCACCGGCTTCCAGCAGCACACGGGCATGGGCCAGGATTTCCTGGGCCTTGGGCGAGAGAGATTCCTTCATGGCAATAAACCTACTAGTAGGTAGACATCCTGTCAACCCCTCTCTGCTGCACCCGCCAGGCATCATTCCCGGCAGAGCCGGCCGCTGGCCGGCTTGCTGGCAACGTGACCTTTGATTGCCCCTCAATGCGAAGATACGTACACCGCATCGGCTGGCGGAGGTGGCAGCGCGAAACTGCGCCGCATCCGCGCGACCTCGGCCGCCGGCGGCAACGCGAACAGGCGCTTGAACTCACGGTTGAACTGCGATGGGCTGGCATACCCCACCGCCAGCGATGCCGCTTCGGCAGTCATCCCCTGCCGCAGCATCAGCAACCGTGCCTGGTGCAGGCGGGTCGACTTCACGTACTGCATCGGCGACGTGCCGGTAATCGCGCGGAAGTGGTCGTGGAAGGTCGCCACACTCATGCCCGCTTCGGTGGCCAGTTGCCCCACGTCCAGGGTGGTGGCATATCCGGCATGGATCGTCCGCAGCACTCTGCCGATGCTGCCGAAGCGCCCGCGCATGGCCAGCGCCTCGCGCATTGCGCCGCCCTGTGCACCCGTCAGCACGCGGAAGTACACCTCACGCACCAACGCAGGGCCGAGCACGGCAGCCTCCAACGGTTCAGCCAGTGCCTCCAGCAGGCGCAGCACCGTGGCCTGCATCGGCGCCTGCATCGGGCTAGACATCATGCTCTGCGCCGGTGTCGCCGGGGTGCCCTCCTGTTCACCCAGTTCGATCAGCAGATCCGCCGCCAGCTGCAGATCCAGGTGCAGGTAGATGGCCAGCAGCGGCGCCTGGGCCGACGCATCGGTTTCCATCGTGAACGGCACCGGCACCGACACTGCCAGGTAGTGCTGGGCGTCGTACTGGTAGACCTGCCCGCCCAGATAGCCACGCTTCACGCCCTGGCAGACGATCACGATGCCGGGGTCGTACAACACCGGCGTGCGCGCCAGTGGCCGGTCCGATCGCAGCAACCGCACCCCCGGCAGGCGCGTGAGCGTATAGCCCTCCTCCACCGCCAGCGTCTTCAGCAGGCCGACCATGCGCGCCTGCACCTGCCGTTGCAGGGAATCGACCACAGGCACCCCAGAGGAATAGGCAAGAATGGCCGAATCCTAGGCCTGTGACCCCGGTCGTTCAAGAACTAACGTGCAAGCCCTGCCCACCACGAACGCCCCCTCATGCCCCCTTCCCGCTTTCTCCTCATCACCGGTGTCAGCAGTGGATTCGGCCGCGCCCTTGCCCAGCAGGCCCTGCTGGCCGGCCACCGCGTGGTCGGCACCGTGCGCAACGAAACCGACCGCCAGGTACTCGAAGCGCTCGCTCCCGGCCGCGCATTCGGTCGCCTGCTGGACGTAACCGATACCGCCGCCATCAATGCGCTCGTCGCCGATATCGAAACCAACATCGGAAGCATCGACGTGCTGGTCAACAACGCTGGCTACGGCCACGAAGGCATCCTCGAAGAATCCACGCTCGCCGAGCTGCGGCAGCAATTCGAGGTGAACGTGTTCGCTCCGGCCGCGCTGATCAAGGCCGTGCTGCCGCACATGCGCGCCCGGCGCCGCGGCCATATCCTCAACATCACCTCCATGGGCGGTTTCATCACGATGCCGGGCATCGCGTGGTACTGCGGCAGCAAGTTCGCGCTGGAGGGCATCAGTGAAGTGCTTGACAAGGAAGTCGCGCCGTTTGGTATCCACGTCACGGCCGTCGCGCCGGGTTCCTTCCGCACCGACTGGGCAGGCCGCTCGATGGTGCGGGCACCGCGCAGCATTGACGACTACGACGCATTGTTCGATCCCATCCGCAGCGCGCGTGAGGCGAAGAGTGGCCACCAGCCCGGTGATCCAGTGAAGGCTGCGCAGGCCATGCTGCAGGTCATCGACAGCGACGCTCCTCCCCGCCACTTGCTGCTGGGCAGTGATGCACTGCAGCTGGTGAGGGCAAAGCTGGCATCGATGGCCGGTAGCATCGACGCGTGGGAACAGCTGAGCCGTTCGACCGACGGCGTAGCGTGAGATCTTGAGGCCGCCGATGCCCTCACCGGCGGCCTCCCCCTGCCCGCTCAGTCTTCCTGCACCAGCTTGAACTCGCGCAGCAGGCCACCGATCTGGGTCTTGTCCAGCTTGTTCATCAGCAGATTGCGCAGGAACGCAGGCCCGGGAATATCCAGTTCCTTGCCATCGCGCAGGCGACCGGTGGCGGCCAGCAGCGAGCGCACGTCATACGTGGAATTGAACACCTCCGGCACGCCGCGCTCGATCCCCAGCAGGGTGTACACCGCTTCCATCGGCGTGCGCACCGAATATTCGGTGGTGAAGATGCAGTCGCGCTGCTTCGATTCGGCAAACTGGCCGATGAAGGCGAAGTTCACCGCGCCGTCCGGCACCACGTCCGGGCGGTCACCGGCCTGGCGTGGCATGAAGAACGCCGTGATGTACGGCATCATCACCGGCACCGTCTTCGCACCGGTCGCGGCCAGCGCATCAATCTCTTCCACCGGCACGCCCAGGTGGTACAGCCACTCGCGGGTGATCTCCTCGCCGGTGCACTCCTGCATCGGCTTTTTCACGTAGTCGCCCGGCGTATCCACAAACAGCGAGTACACCCAGACCACGATCTGGTCCCTGGGCTGGTTCTTGAAATGCGGCTGGCGGTTCACCGTCCAGCTCATCAGCCAGCGCGAGTCGCGCACGCTGACGATGCCGCCGGTCACTACCTTGCCACTGAACGGGTCGCGCTTGGCGATCTTCTGGATGTAGGCCGGAATGCGCGCATCCAGCGTCGTCACTGTCGCCGATTCCCACTTGGTCTGCGGGATATGCGCGCCGAACACGTCCGGGCGGCCAAAGGCCTCGTCCTTCGCGGCGATGCGGCGCCACAGGTCCCAGGCCGGCGCCGGTCCTTCGTTCAAACGCGCCGCGGTGTGGTGATCGCCATTATCCGAGTTCTCGGTCAGCGAACCGATCGTCATGAAAACAAGATCATCGGCGCCCAGATCCACGCCATCGGCTACACCATCACGCATCCAGTGGATACGCGTGGCCTGCTTGCGGCCCGGCTGCAGATCGAAGTCGACGTCGGTCACCTCGGTACCGTACTGGAACACCACACCCTGCTCCTGCAACCACTTCACCAGCGGCAACACCAGCGATTCGTACTGGTTGTACTTGGTGAACTTCAACGCCGAGAAATCCGGCAGGCCGCCAATGTGGTGGATGAAGCGATGCAGGTACAGCTTCATCTCCAGCGCTGAGTGCCACTCCTCGAACGCGAACATGGTGCGCCAGTACAGCCAGAAGTTGCTGTCCAGGAAGTCGCGGCCCAGCACCTCGTCGATGCGCTTGTTCTCCATCTCCTTCCGGGTGGCCAGGAACAGCGCGATGATGTCCTTCTGGGCCTGCTCGGTCAGCGTGAACAGGCCATCGGTGTGCGCATCTTCGCCGCGATTGATGGTGGCACGCTGCAGCGAATAGTTCGGGTCGTCCTTGTTCAACCAGTAGAACTCGTCCAGCACGCTGGCATCTTCAGTCTCCAGCGACGGAATTGAGCGGAACAGATCCCACAGGCACTCGAAGTGGTCTTCCATCTCGCGGCCGCCGCGGATCACGAAGCCCTTCTCCGGCACCTTCAGGCCATCCAGCGCGCCGCCAGGAATCTGCTGCTGTTCAAGGATGGTGATGCGTTCACCGGCCATGCGGCCGTCGCGCACCAGGAACGCGGCGCCGGCCAGCGAGGCCAGGCCCGAGCCCACAAACCAGGCGCGCTTGCCATCCACACCGGCCGGCTTGCGCGGGCGCGCGAAAGCTTCGTAGTTGCCACTGCTGTAATACATGCGTTGCACCTTCCTGGAGGGGGTCATCAGGAACCGGCAGCGGAATGACACAGCCATCCGATGCAGGTCATGACCCTACTCTAGCGCCGAACCGGTGTATCGTTTCCTGCACGCAGGCTGCGACGGAATGACGCAGCCGTGTCAGAGCGTCCTTCCCAGCAGCATGCCTGGCCAGCCGTCCACGTTGAACGGCGCGATGCGCGTATACCCGCAGGATTCATAGAAGCGCACCAGGTCGCCGCTGCCTCCGGCGTAGCAGTCCACACGCAGATGGTCGACACCGGCAGCGCGCGCCTGCTCGTCGGCAAACGCCATCAGGCGGCGGCCGATGCCACGCACGCGCACATCACGCGAGGCCACCAGAACCCGCACATACAGCTCCGGCCCGGTGGGCGCCGGCACATAGGGCATCGACTCGCCCAGTGCAAGGAACGCCCGCACGTCGCCCTGCTCGTTCTGCGCCACCCATGCGCCTGGCAGTGCACACGCCTCGGTGACCTGGGCAATCCGGCGCGGCATCATCGACCACGGTTCGCTGCCCCATTGCTGCACATTGCCGATCGACACGAACCACTCGATCACCTCGTCAAAGAGCCCCAACACTGCGGGGGCATCGGCCGCGCTGGCGCGGCGGATGTTCAAGGCGTCCTTTCCGGTTTCAGTCATGCGTTCCGCTCCTGTCATACCACGCTCCCCAACCCTGGAAAACAGGGGGAGCATCGGCCGGTTCAACCAGTCTAGCGCGTACCCCAGCGTGGCCACCTGTACCGGACCAAAGCAGTCGGAAGTCCATGTGACTTCCAGCGCGCCGCCAGGAATCTGCTGCTGTTCCCAGTGTCGCAGGTGCGTACAGACTCGACGCTTCATCAACCGCGTGGAGCATCCCCTCCGGTAGTGAACCAGCGCTGGAACCCCTCGATCGCATCCGGCATCAGGGCGCGGGCGCGTTCACGCACCAGCACTTCGGCGTCGCGCATCGCGCTGATCGCATCCGGCCGCGCGCACAACGCCATCGCCACATCCGACGCGTCCAGCATCGCCAGGTTCACGCCCACGCCCACCGGCGGCATCAGATGCGCCGCATCGCCGATCAAGGTCACGCCATCGCGCGGGGCCCAGCAAAAATCCGCTGGCAGGCTGTAGATCGGCCGCCGCACGAAGTCCGTGCAGGCCTCCAGCAGGCGCCGAAGGTTCGTGGCCCACCTGGTATAGCAGCCTGTCACCAGCGTCCGTATGCCGTGCTGCGCGATCTGCGCATCAAGCCACTCGGAAGAGCGCTTCAGCGCCGCATACACGCAGAGCCGATCGCGGCTGTTGCGTTGCACGAACAGGGCCTCCTCGCCGCCAAAGCAGAACAGGCTGCCCTGCCCGACCATCGCTGCGATGTCCGCAGCAGGCTGTGCGATCCAACCTTCGAAGAAGGTAATGCCGGTGGGCACCGGCTGGCACGTACTCAAGGCCGCGCGCACTTTCGACCACGCACCATCGGCACCAATCACGATGTCCGCCTCGCGCTGCACGCCGTTGGCGAATCGCAGGCCGTGGCCGTTCGCCTGTGCAGATACCAGCGCGGTCAGGCTGTGGCCCCACTGCACCGTGTCCGCCGGCAGCGCGTCCAGCAGCAGCTGGCGCAGGTCGCCGCGGTCGATCTCCGGCTTGTCCTTGCTCCCTTCCGGCCCGAACCCGCCGGTGGTGATCTCCCCGGACCACGGGTCGCCCATCCGCGCTTCCTGCCCCTCATGCCGCGCCACCGCACGGAAGGCCTCCAGCAGGCCCGCGCGCTGCAGCGCCACCTGCCCGGAATCGTCGTGCAGATCCAGCGTGCCGCCCTGTGTGCGCTGCTGCCCGGATGCTTCGCCCTCGTACACGCTCACGGGGTGACCGCCCCGATGCAGGATGAGCGCAGCGGTGAGGCCAGCGGGGCCTGCGCCGATGACGGCAATACGGGGAGGGTGCTGCATGGCGCGATCCAGGTTAGTTGATACGTCAACCGTATGCCGCGAGGGTTGACATGTCAACCATTGCCCGGCAACGTTCGGCCATGACCTCCCCCAGCATCACACCCGACGAATGGGCCACCTGGCGCGGCTTCCGGCGCATGGCAGAAATCACCTCCGGCCGCATCGTCCAGGACATCACCCGCAGCACCGGGCTCTCAAGGGCCGACTTCATCGTGCTGATGGAGCTGAACCAGTCCAAGGATCGCTGCCGCCGCCAGCGCGAACTGCTGGACTACCTGGAATGGGACAAGACGCGCCTCTCGCACCAGCTGACCCGCATGGCGGGCCGTGGCCTGATCGAACGCGATACCGACAGCGAAAACGTCGTAGTGATCCGCATGACCACAGAAGGGCACGCGCAGCTGCGCGCGGCACGGCCGGTACACGCCGCCGGTGTCCGCCGGTATTTTCTCGACCATCTCTCCGCGGATGATCGTGCCGCACTGCAGCGGATCACCGACAAACTGCATGCCGCCCTTCAGGACGCGGAGAACTGAGCCATCGCCCCGGTAGTGCCGGCCGCTGGCCGGCAACTGCAGTCACCCAACGCCACCGGGATGCCGGCCAGCGGCCGGCACTACCACGCCCGGGCGTTCGTGGCGGGGTTTGACATGCAGGCATTTACCTGCATATAGTCAACTCAAGGGCGGCGCCTGCCAGCCCATCGCGAGGAACCTGCAATGGTGGATATCGCACACAGGGTCGGCATCAAGGCCCCCGCAAGCCAGGTGTACCAGGCGCTGGCCACCCCCGAAGGCGTGGCCGCCTGGTGGGCCGAAGACGCGCACGGCGAGCGCGAAGCCGGCGGCACGGTCAAGGTCCGTTTCACCAACAACGGCCAGGAAATCGGCGCCATGGAGATGAAGCTTGAGCAGCTTGTTCCAGGCGAGCTCGTGCTGTGGCGGTTCCTCGCCGGCCCCGCCGAATGGATCGGCACCCACGCGCGCTTCGCGCTGAAGCAGGAAGGCGACTACTGCATCGTCCTGTTCACCCACGAAGGCTGGAAGGAACGTGTCGAGTTCACCTCCCACTGCAGCACCAAGTGGGCGGTGTTCCTGATGAGCCTGAAGGCACTGCTGGAAACCGGCAAGGGCCAGCCCAACCCACACGACGTCAGGATCGACAACTGGAATTGAAGACCTCCCCATGGCGGTAGACCACCTGCGCGACGCAGACAAGGTGTTCAAGGCACTGGCCGATCCCACGCGCCGGACGCTGCTGGATCTGCTCTGCAAGGACAACGGGCAGACGCTGGGCCAGCTGTGCGAACACCTGGACATGGCCCGGCAATCGGTCACCCAGCACCTGGGCCTGCTGGAAGACGCCAACCTGATCAGTACCGTGCGCCGTGGCCGCGAGAAGCTGCACTTCATCAACCCGGTGCCCCTGCATGAAGTCTACGAACGCTGGGTACGCAAGTTCGAGCAGCAGCGCCTGAGCCTGCTGCATGACCTGAAACGCGAACTGGAAGGAGAATGACGATGTCTGCAGAGTCAACCCGCTTCATCCACGTGATCTATATCGCCTCCACCCCAGAGAAGGTGTTCGAGGCCATCACCCGGCCCGAGATCGCCCGCCGCTACTGGGGCCACGAGAACGTGTCGGACTGGAAGCCCGGCTCGCGCTGGCAGCACGTGCGTGCAAATGAAACGCGCTCGGTCGAGCTGGTCGGCGAAGTGGTGGAAAGCACCCCGCCCTCGCGCCTGGTCATCACCTGGGCAGCCGCCTCGCAGGCCAACAATCCCGCTGCCTACAGCCGCGTCACCTTCGACATCGTGCCCTACCAGGACATGGTGCGGCTGACGGTTACCCATGAGGAACTGGAACCCGGCAGCGGCATGGATACCGGCATCCGCCAGGGCTGGCCGATCGTGCTGTCCAGCCTGAAGTCGCTGCTGGAGACGGGCAAGGGGCTGGATGTGTTTGCGAAGCCGAACTGAGTCGTGCCGCAATCGGCGGCGGAGCGCCATCCGCCGCCAGCGCTCCCCATCCGGTCAATCGCTCAATCTGCGCGAACGTCCATAACTGCCATGCACATCCTGCTTGATCCAATCGGCCAGCAGGCGCAGGTAGCCGTCGGTGATCCGTGTCGACACCCGGTTGCCCTCGGCATCGGTGCGGAACTCGACCATGCCGTGGTCGGTATCCGGGAACAGGTAGGTGTCGATCGGTTGCCCCGACGCGCGCAGGCGCGACAGGATCGAACGCGTGGCGGCAATCGGCGCGGCGCGGTCCTGCTCGGCCAGCACCCACAGCAACGGCAGCTTCAGGCGGCGCAGCGCGGCCTCGGCGTCGTAGTCCCAGATCAGCTCCAGGTTGTCGAAGCGCGCTCGGCCGATCCGGCGCAGGTCGGCGTCACTCATGCGCAGCATGTCGCCGCTGTATTCGCCGCTGATGTTCTTTGCCCACGGTGCGGCACCGATCTGCGTACGCACCTTCGCCAGCGCCTCGAACCCTTCAGTGAAATGCGTGCGCATCAACTGCGCGGTCGCGTCTGAAAGCTGGCCGACCTGCTTCATCGCCGTTGCATCCAGCTGCATGCGCCGTGCCTCGTCGAACAACTGCTCGCGGTCCTCCTCGATGGGCGACACCACCAGCCCGAAGCCGATCGCCACGAAATCCGCCTGCGAGCGGGTCGCCGCCAGCGGCGCGATCCAGCCGCCCTGGCTGCCACCAAAGTAGCCGGCGCGGCCGAACCGGCCTCTCGCCAGTTCGCGCGCCTTGGCAAGCGCCGCCGCCGCGTCGTCGGCCAGCAGCTCGAAGTTCTGTGTGTACTCGCCTTCCGAATCGCCGGTCCCACGCTTCTGGTAAGCGAAGACCGAAATCCCCTGCGCCACCAGCATGCGCTGGTAGATGGCCGCCGCCGCCATCGTGCGTTCCGAGCCGTGCACCAGCACCACCAGCGGTCGCGTCGGGTCGGCCGGCCCTGCCGGCTCGATCAACTGCCCAACCAGCTTGGTTCCCGCGCTGATGAACGTTGCATCGGTATCGCGGGTCGGCAGTCGCTGCCAGCGCTGCGTGGCTCCCGCAGACGACCTGAAGCTGACCACATCGTCGCTGCAGCTCACCGGCGCGTTGGCATCACCGGTGGCGCCACGTCGCCCGTCCACCATCAGATAGCGCTGCCCCGTGGCCGGTGCCGCAGCGGGTGCGCCGAGCACCACGATGTTGCCCTGCCCGTCACCGTAGGCACTGGCCGTGCATAGCTCGGCGGCCGCAGCCGGCAGACCCGAGCACACCAGCACCGCCATCAACAACGAACGTTCTTTCCACCCTGCCATGCCCTTTCCCGGTATCGTGAACCCGCCTCGTGCGGGCGCCCGGCGCAGCCTAACGCGTTCGTTCGCCAGATTCATGCTGCATCTGCTTACTGTTGGCCTCTCCCATGGCCATACTGGGCGGACGATACGAACTTCAGAGCGCACCATGCACACACATGTCGAACAGATCGGCAGCACCCGGGTCCTGCGCAGCGCCGATACAGGCCCGCTGCTGGATGGCAACGCCTTGCGCGACCTGGTCGGCGATGCCCTTGGGCACCAGGCCGAGTGGATCGCCGTGCCGGTGCAGCGCCTTTCGGCAGACTTCTTCGAGCTGCGCTCCGGCATGGCCGGGCAATGGCTGCAGATGCTGGTGAACTACCGCCTGCACTTCGCCGTCCTGGGCGATGTCAGCGGCTACCGCGCAAAGAGCGAATCGCTGGACGCGTGGATCACCGAATGCAACCGCGGCCGCGACGGCTGCTTCGTGGCCGACTGGGGCGCCCTGCTGGCGCGCCTTTCGGCCCCCGCCAGCGCCGGCTGAACGCCGCCCCCACGCTCACCCTCGCCAAACCTGGTTCCGACTGCACTCCGACGCCGCCCGCCACAGCATCACCCGCGGGCTCCCCAGGCGACGTTCGATGCGCGCTTCAGACGCAGATTCCCTGCACAGCAAAGTGGCGGCGGTCACCCTCGGTTTCTGGGTGATGAAGATCGCCGCCACCACCCTCGGCGAGACTGCGGGCGATCTGCTGTCGATGACGCTCAACCTGGGCTACGTGGCCAGCTCGGCCATCCTGCTGGCGATCTTCGCCGGCCTGCTGGGCCTGCAACTGTCGGCGCGGCGCTTCCATCCGGTGCTGTTCTGGTCGGTGGTGCTGGCGACCAGCACTGCCGGCACCACCCTGTCCGACCTGATCGACCGCACGCTCGGCCTGGGCTACGCCACCGGCGCCAGTCTGCTGGCCGGCTGCCTGGCGCTGGTGCTGCTGGCTTGGCGGCTGTCGGAAAAGTCGATCTCGGTCAGCAACATCGCATCGCGCCGCGCCGAAGGCTTCTACTGGACCGCCGTGCTGTTCTCCAACACGCTCGGCACCGCGCTGGGTGATTTCCTCGCCGACGATTCCGGGCTGGGCTTCACCGGCGGCGCACTGCTGATCGGCAGCCTCATCGCGCTTACCGCATTGGCCAGCCGCATCAAGGGCATCAACCGGGTCATCCTGTTCTGGAGCGCCTTCGTGCTCACCCGCCCGTTCGGCGCCACTTTCGGCGACTTGCTCACCAAGCCGCTGGAAAAGGGCGGCTTGGGCTTCGGCACGGTAGGCTCGTCGCTGGTGCTGTTCACCATTCTCGCCACGCTGGTGGCATTGCCCATGCTGCAGCGTAAAGCACAGCCAGCCAGCTAGCGCGCCGTCCAGCCCCCATCCACCGGCAGCGCCGTGCCGGTAATCTGCGCCGCCGCGTCCGAGGCCAGGAACACCACCATTTGTCCCAGCTGCTCAGGCGTCACGAACTGTAACGACGGCTGCTTTTCAGCCAGCAGCGCACGCGCGGCGGTCTCCTGATCCGTGCCTTCGCGCTCGGCCAACGCGGTGATCTGCTGCTCGACCAGCGCCGTCCGCACCCAGCCCGGGCAGATCGCATTGGCGGTAATGCCGGTCCCCGCATTCTCCAGCGCGGTCACCTTGGTGAAGCCCACCACTCCATGCTTGGCCGCCACGTAGGCCGACTTGTTCACCGAGCCCACCAACCCGTGCACCGACGCAATGTTGATGATGCGGCCGGCGCCCTGCTGCTTCATGTGCGGCAAGGCCGCCGCCGTTGCATGGAACACCGCCGAGAGATTCAGCGCCAGAATCGCATCCCACTTTTCGACCGGGAATTCCTCGATCGACGCGGTGTGCTGGATGCCCGCGTTGTTTACCAGGATGTCGATGCGCCCCATCGTCGCAACGGCGCGATCGATCATCCCGCGCACCGCCTCGCCCTTGGACAGGTCGGCACCGTCATGCACCACCCGTACGCCGAACTCGGCTTCCAGGCGGGCACGGGCGCGTTCGATGGCCGCCGCATCGCCGAAGCCATTCAACACGATGTCGGCCCCTTGCCCGGCCAGCGCGGTGGCAATGCCAAGACCGATACCACTGGTGGAGCCGGTAACCACCGCAACCTTTCCACTGAACATGGGTGAGCTTCCATTGGGCGTAGGTGGTCAGTGTAGCTTTGCCGGCGCCCCGCTTCAGCGACGCTACATTGGTCAATTAACGGTTAGAACGCGTTGGGTAGCCGCCGAGGGAAGTGTCCAGCGTTCTTTCAAAACGGACGGTACGCCTCAGAGGGGGCGCAGCCGTGGCCTGCTGGCGATACTGTCCGACTCCCACAAGGGCAATGCATCCATGCTTTGCCCAGCGGATCGAACACGTCCGGAAATAGCTTCTGCGGCCGTTCTACTCCCCCCACCTCCAACCGGGCGGAGCGCCTTTCATCCAGCAGATAAGGACAAGGACCAACACTACGGCCCACGTGTAGAGCTGAAACGCGATGGGCTCGCGAAATGGAGAGAACAGAAACGGACCCGCCAGTAGCAAGCCGAATGCGACTGCGTACACAAGCCAGCCTTGCCACGCGCACGGCATCCCCCAGCCCCATCCGTACTTCTTCCTGGTAAACCAGTACTTCCTGCTGATCATTGCAGTGTTCCTCGATGGCCGCCGGTCTCACTCACCTGATCCAAGCATGCTTTGAGCTGTTCGTAAAGACGCCGGTCCAGAATCAAGTCAATATCCCCTCTGGCTGTGACGAGAACAGAGCTACGATCCGTGCGCAGCACGAAGACGTTGCGACCGTTCTGCATGCCGAACTTGCCAAGTTCAACGCCCCCGGTGCTGGTCCCAAGTTGCCGGTGAGGCAGCGTGATCCTTGAAGCATCGGAAGCGTCCTGCCACGCGACACTGGAAAGCGGGAGCTGCAGTCGGACAAACGCTGCTGACCCAATCAGCTGGCCATCTGTAATGGCGATGTACGCTGTCCGCGCTTGATATACGAGGCCAAAGGCAACTACGACAACAACGGCCAGCGCCGAGCCGAGCGCAATATTCCTGGCTGGCACCCCGCCAGAGCGGGGTGCCAGCCATACTGCGATCAGAACCACGGCTGCTGCCACGCATATGCCGAGAGGAAGCGCATAGGCATGAATCAGGGAGACGTCCAGCGTGGATCGGCACATCATCATGAACTACTCCGCAGAGATTGACCGCATGCCGTAAACGTAAGTCGTCTCGACAATTATCTCAAATGCGTCTTCGTCACAGGTACCAAGGCCCACGCTTTGCGTCGCGCGCAGGAACGAGCGGACCTCGTTCCATGTTACGGGCTTTGCGTGTTCATCGCAGATCATGCTTGCACTGCCACGCATGAGAATGCTTCGGTATCAGATACCGCGCAACAAACGCCCATTTCTCATCGATTACATCGGTTACACAGGGGCTGCGCGCTGTGATGCCATTGCAGTGACACTGTTCATACCGAACTTCAAACACGCTCTAGAAGAGGATGCCCACCCGATCAACGGTCGCCAGCGGATTGGCCTTCCGCACCGCCTCCAGGAACAGCAGGAAATCCCGGTTGAACAGCGTCAGGTTGTTGGTGAACGTCACGCACTTTCTGCCCGATGCTTTGCTGAAGCACACCTGCCAGACATAGCGCCCGTAGATCTTGTCGGACGTTCGTGTGACTGAGGTGATCTGCGAAAGCGGAACGGCGGTGGGCACCGGCCCACGTCGCAGGTAAAAGGACTGCGCATCAAAGAAGTAGTGCTCCCGATCCTCTTTGCCATCCACCATCACCAAGGTCATGGACGTGCCGGAAATCCGGCGCGGGGCATGCAAACGTAGCCCCGATTTCACGGACGAGCGAGCGGTTGCTGCCATTCGCCGAAGGGTGAACCAGAGGATCACCAGCGGAAGCGCCGCAACGACAATGAAGCCTGCAGTCTTCAAAACAGTTTCCAGCGTGCTTGGCACACAGATCTCCAGGATGAACTTTCAGGCGATGCCCAATCCACGCCATGCGTGGATGACTCTCCCCCAACGCCTTTTCACTTCCAATGATCCGGCCCCAGGAACGGCAGGCTCAGCACAAACACCGGCACTGCCACAGGGATCAGCGCCGCGCCGAGCACCTTGCCCGCCGCCGAACCCATACCCGGCTTGTCCTCCCTCTCCGGCAGGATCCGCTGCGCCCGCGCATTGATCGGCTGTGCCAGCTTCCCCTTCTCCGCCAGCGCCGCAGCATCCGGCAGCTTCACCCGCTCGCCGTCGCCCTCGAACAGCGCGCTGTAATAGCTGCCGCCCTTCTTGGAAAGATTGCAGGCCCGGTCAAACGCCAGCGCGTAACGGGTCCGGTCCATCGGCAGGTAGTAGCGCGCACGCTCCTCCACGGCCTTGGCCTCACGCGAGGGGACCTCAATCCGCTCCAGCTTGAACTGCGCGGCCTGCTCCGCCGTCACCTGCTCCGGCCGCAGCAGCAGCGCATAGCTGCCGTGCACCTTGGCCTTGTTGGCCGGGTCGCGCCAATCCTCATGGAAGTACATCTGCGCGCAGGCCACAGCCTCGCGCAGCGGGCTGTCCATCAGCGCCCGGTACTCGCGGAACGGCGCGGCATTGAAGCGCATCGGCTCGTCATAGCGCGGCAGCAGGTACAGCTGGCCGTCGTCGGCCACGAACGCACTGGTGATCTCGCGGCTTGAGGCGTGCTCCTCCGGGCCACTGGCACAGCCAGGCAGCAGGCCAAGGCACAGGGCGGAGAGAATGAAGAAGGACGTTCGCATGTCGTGTTGGTGGGCTTCCCTGGGAAAACGGCCCCGGCCGGAAGGACGAGGCCAGCCCATCATGGTGCCATGCCGGCCTTGCCCTGCCCAATCAAACTGCTGGAGATCGAGCGCGTTCAAGCCGCTGGCGCTGGTCGGCGTGATATATTGAGTGCGCCTGAACATCCATGTTCAGTGACGTTCCTGGATCAGTCTGGAACGAGCGCCACAGGCATATCTCCGTTCGGCCTTTCCGTAGCGCGTTGGGATTATCCAATCACCAGCGCGCCAGATTGCTCCTTGGTTTGCGAAATGAGCCAGTGGCTGGGGCCATGCGTCTTGGGCAACGGCCGGAGCAGCCACTCGGCATGCCTCTGAAGAATCGCGGCGATATATACCGCGTTTCAAGCGTGCCGATTACGGCATCTGCCGGGCGGCGTCGCCGTGAGGCGATGCCCATCTCAGTTTCAATTCTGGTTGGTGGCGCCCATATTGTGTTGTTACGGCGCGGTGCACCGTCCCGCTGCAGCAGCGCCTGATGGACTCAAGAGGCACTCTGGCGTTCCGCATTGGTGGGGTTGCAGGCCATCACTCTTTCGCCCTTGACCGACGCCAGCGGCATCGCGATTGCTGCCATGTCTGTCGCAATCGCCAAGCACTTTGTCCCGCTACTGGGGAACCGATGAAGAAGAAAGCCCACTCTTGAAAGGAGAACGCGCAAATGAACGCTGATGATGTGAAGTCAATACCGATGATGGACCCGCTCGCGAACTGGCACACCGGTGGATCGAGTGCATCCAGACGCACCATCTACGTAGATCTTGATGGCGTAATGGCCGACTTCGACGCGGCATTTCCCGCCCTGTTTGGCCTGGACCATCGCTTGCTTGCCGACGATGAAATGTGGGGGCACATCAACAACCACCCGTCGTTCTTCCGCGACCTACCGCCGATGCACGGTGCAGTGGAGTTCTTCCACAGCATCCACCACTTGAACCCGGTGATTCTCACTGCCTGCCCGAAATCGAACTATCCGCTCGCCGCGATGCAGAAGCGACAGTGGGTCCGCGAACACCTGTCAGCAACCTGCCTGGTGTTGCCGGTACTCGGCGGCAGGCACAAGCCTCTTTTCATGCACCAGCCGGGCGATGTTCTGATCGACGATTTCGAAGCGAACTGTGATGCCTGGACAGCGGCCGGAGGCGTGGCGATCAGGCACGCCGGCGATTGGACCGCGACGCGTCACGCCCTTTCCCAGATTGAAGATCTGTCAGGAGCAGCGCTCGCGAAGGGCTGATGCCCTCTCTGCCGACCACGGTGGCACTTCCATAGACAGGCCGAGGCGCTGGCCCCTCGGCCCCAAGGCTGGCAACCTGCTGTGCAGCCCCGCCTTACTTCAACCGCTCCACCAACCGCTGCCCCACCTCCAGCGCAGAAGCCGGGTTCTGCCCGGTAATCAGCTCGCGGTCCACCACCACATGGCCCGTCCACGGCGTGGCATTGCTGCTGAACGTCGCCCCCGCCCGCTGCAGCGCGGTCTGCGGGTAGAACTTCATCTCACCGCCGCCCAGCAGCGGCTTGGCCTGCTCTTCCTCCTGGTTGCTGATCACCGTCATCTCGTAGCCGCTGTAGATCCACTTCGGCGTGGCCGGCATCGCACCCGTTTCCAGCTTTGCCACGAAACCCGCCGCATCCGGCAGCGTGGACAGCAGCGCGATCGGCCCGTGGCAGACCAGCGCGGTGGTCTTGTTGCGCTGGTGGAAGTCGGCCAGCAGCCGGCCCAGCGCCGGGCTCTTCAGCAGGTCCTGCATCGGCGCGTGGCCACCGGGAATATAGACCGCATCGAAACGCGCGTAGCCTTGCTGCTCAATGCGCGCCAGGCTGACCACCGGCGAGGCCGTCGGCGAGGTCAGCGCCAGCTTCTCCAGCAGGTCCTTGTGTAGTCTCAGCTGCGCGGCATCGTTGCCGAAGTACGCCGGCGTCACCGAGGACGCATCCACCGTCGGCGCCCGCCCCTGCGGCGTGGCGAAGGTCACCTCGTGGCCCGCGTCCAGCAGCAGCTTTACCGGCTGCATCAGCTCGTTGAGATAGAAGCCGGTGGACAGCACCTTGCCGTCCTTCAGGTCCAGGTGGTTTTCGTCGGACAGCACCACCAGCACGTTGGCAGCATGCGCGCCGCTGGCGGCCAGGGTCAGGGCCAGCGCTGCGGCCAGCCGGGTCATCAGGTTCATGGGGACTCCTATCGGGGAATGGCCGCCACTTTATTCATCGCCCCAGCGGCGATAAATTGGCCCCACTGCAAAACATCTGTTCTCCGGAGAGCCAAATGAGCCGCAAGTTCGACTATCTGGGCGATGTAGAGGTGTTCCTGGCGGTGGTCGAGCACGGCTCGTTCACCGCCGGCGCCGTGGCGCTGTCCACCACACCCTCGGTGCTGAGCCGCGCGGTCACCCGCCTGGAAGCACGGCTGGGCCGGCAGCTGCTGCAGCGAACCACCCGCCGCGTGGGCCTGACCGACGCCGGGCGGCTCTATCTGGAACAGGTGCGCACCGCCTTCGGCCTGCTGGACGACGCCGAGCGCGACGTACTGGCCCAGGACGGTGCGCTGGCCGGCCGCGTGCGCCTGAGCGTGCCCACCACCTATGGCCACTACCGGCTGCCACCCGTGCTGGCGCGCTTTGCGCTGCAGTACCCGCAGGTGCAGGTGGAACTGAACATCACCAACCGCAACGTGGACCTGGTGGCCGAAGGCTTCGACCTGGCCATCCGCCTGGGCCAGCTGCCGGACAGCGGGCTGGTGGGGCGCAAGTTGGAAGATGCGCCTTTGGTGCTGGTGGCTTCGCCGGAGTACCTGCAACGCCGGGGGACGCCGCAGACGCTGGACGACCTGCAGCAGCACCTGTGCCTGCCGTTTGTGATGCCGCGCACCGGGCGGCTGGCGCCTTGGATCTTCCGCGACGATGGGCGCGACGTGGAGTGGCTGCCGCGTTCATCCATCGAGACCTCCGACGATGTGCTGGGCGTGGTGTCGCTGGCCGAACAGGGCATCGGCATCTGCCAGAGCTATGAATTCATTGTGCGCGAGCGGCTGCAGCGCGGGCAATTGGTGGAAGTGCTGCCGCAGCTGCGGGGGCGATCGAGACCGTTCTCGGTGATTTATGCGCCGCATCGGCGGCAGTCGGCGGCGGCAAGGGCGATGATTGAGTTGCTGGTGGGGAATGCGAGCGCGGCTGAGGATGGCGCTGGTTGAAGTCGCGAGGTTCGCTGGCGGTGTCGGCTTTGAACCGATTTTCGGGGTATGTGGCTGATTCGACGCCGTTACTTGGAGAGCCGGATTAAGAACTGTTGCAAAGCAGGCTGTCGCGCTATTCCCATGTGGCGTGGGCGATTGCGCCACGTTGATTCGCTATCAGCAGAACAGCTGCGCGAATGCGTCCGGCGGTGTCGCGCGCTGCACGAATGGTGCGTGCAACAATAGTTCTTCGCTCTCGGATTCCGCGATTCCTTCACGAATTTCTATTGGCATTCGAAGCTACGGCGTTAACACCATGGCGCGCCACCGAAAACGGATGGCTCGGGTCTGCAAACCCGAAGAAAGCGATGTCTGTAGTTTGCGCTTGCCCGTCGGCACCGTCCTTAACCGGTGCCGGCGGGCAATCCGTCGGCCTTTCTGGCGGGCGGTGCGTGGGGGCTTTCGGGCCCACCGGTTTATGACATTGCTTCTTCCGGTTTGCAGCCACGCATCGTCCGCCACCTCTTCGCGGTGGCGCTGTTAAGCACAGCCACGGAAGCCGACGCCATGAACGAATCCGACACCTTCTCCTCGTACACCGTTGTTGAACCCATCAACGACGACACTCCCCTGCCCGATCTGAACTCCCTGCTCGGCATCCTCAAACGCATGCGCGGCTGCGAGGGTGCTGATGGGCACCCCTGGCCAGAAACCGACGTGTCACCCGGCCGCCGCGTGAGCTTGGCGAGGACCGAGCGCGCGTTGGTGGGGGCGCTGACGGTGCTGGAGCTACTGCACGCGGCAGACCGCTGCCGGGTGGCAGCGGAGCCGGAGAGGCACCTAGATGAGGGGACCGTTGATGGGTTGTTTCTGGCCTGCCGGGGGTTGGCTGAGTGGGCTTGCCGGGAGGTTAGGCCTGACTGACATTCACTTAGTCCCACCTCAACCCAAAGTTCAGTCCCGGCGAGAGAAGAGATTCAAGCGAACTCTCTGAATTGCAGTAGAGAGTAAAGCAAGCATGCGGCTTCCCATAATTCAATCCGCAGAACCCGAATTCTTCAAGACTGCCTCTGGATAAGATTCTATCGGCCACGCTCTGCGAGTGCTTCCAAGCCCCCAACCTGTGCCCAGCAATGCGACGGACAGAGAGACACTACACACATCCCTTGCCAACAGCTTTAAAATGTGATGATGTGTGCTCACAAAATCTTTACATCAACAAGGAAGAACGAGGATGTTTGGATGGGGCAAAAGAAAGACTCTGAGCGATTTCGATGGCCCGTTATCTCGCGAGGAGCTTATTCGGCGCGGTAGGATCGCCCTCATTGACGACGAGACACCTATTTTGCTGGAGCATCTGCGTAATTCGCAGTTCTTCGTAGACCACGATTCGAGAGGGGATGACCTACGTAAGTACGAAGCACAGCTCTACGACGTCGCAATTGTGGACTATTACGGGGTCGGGCAAACTTTGGGGCCTGCGCAAGGCTTGGACCTGCTGAAGCACATAAGAAGGGTCTCACCAGGTACGCGACTGATCGCCTATACATCCAGAAGCCTAAATGCAGTCGAGTCCGAGTTCTTTCGACTGAGCCATATCGTGCTACCCAAGGACATGGGCCTAGGCGATTCCATGGCGTTAATTGAAGACCAAATTCGAAAATCATTTGGCAAGGAGCACATATTTGAAGCTCTCTTGACCAAGCTCTCTGTGTCTGATCCGGAGGCCCGAGCCCAGATGCAATCTGCGTTGACCAAAGCGCTGGATTCCAAGAATAAGGGAAAGTTCAAGGAATACGTCGTTCGAGCCGCCGGGGTTGCCGCGGAAAAGACTGTCGAAGCAATGATTACGAGGCTCTTCTTATGACCCGACCTCCCTCGCTACTCCCGTTGACAGATGGCGATAGTCTGGAGATTCATGACGGCACAGAGATTAGCAGTCCGAATCTATGCAGAAGGTCCATTCGCTCAGATTCGAGATGCGAGAAGCACTACCAATCGCACGCTCCTCATGGCTATAGCCAATGCCCGTTTGGCTTCACTACACGCAGTTTCCCTTACTCAGGGAAGACGTGGTTTGTATCAGGCGTAATCGCTCACCCGCGATTTCAGACCACCAAAGAAACTGCAATCGCTAAGCAGTTCCCGCGCAACCGAATTTCCAGAAGTAGCATTGATGCAACAGTCCTTGTGGCCGTTGAAATCGATGCAGCGAGAGCCGCCGCCATCGTCGAAGCTGCCAAAGTATTACCTCAAGCGTTCCATGAACTAAGAAAACTCAACGGCAGTATTATTCAGCATTCAGAACGCGCAATCGAAGACGGCTTGGATGAGCGCCGATTGCTAAGTATCAAGAGTGCAGCCGAACTAATGAGGAACAACTTTGACATTCTAGAGGCACTCTCTAACATCGAGGGAATGAGAACGCTGCCTCTGGACGGCACAGTTAGTCTTTTCGACCTTGCATTTAAGATGAAGCGTGTTTACCAAGAGAAGGCAGCGTCTCGAAACTTGTCCATAAGCGTCCTTGGCTCTCGCGCAATTATCAAAGGCAGTCAGAAATCGTTCCCATTGGTTCCAGCAGTGCTTCTTGAGAATGCGCTGAAGTACAGCGAGGCTCGCGGCGGCGTAACCATGACGATCGTTGAAAAGGGCAGCAGAGCGCAGCTAATAGTTGAGAACAGGAGCATCCACGCATTGGATCCACGAACATGCTTCGACAAAGGAGTCCGCTTTGCGAACGGCATCGAGGGAGGGGGCTTCGGGCTACATCTCGCTAGAGAAGTGGTCGAAGCTCACGATGGAACAATAAGTTGCCAGGTAGATGGTGATCTAGTTCGCATGATCGTGGATTTGCCAATGGTGGGGATTGCCCCTTGAACCACCGTGCAATTTACGTCCACGATTGCCAAAAATGCCTTTCCAGAGTGATCGTAGGGCATTCGAACAATTAGCTATTTCCCCGACTCAGGTTGAACCCAACAACCAGGACTTTCGCAGTCAAAAAACTCTATTTGAACCTCCCCTATATCCTCTCGTATAACCTGATAGGCATAGTTGCAGTAGGCCTGGTCATTTCGAAACACAGACACGGCAACCCGCTGAATAGCACCACTGCGCATGCGCTGGAGCAAATGGCGATCATGCTCTCCGATTCCCCAACCGAAAATCGTCAAAGGCCCTTTTGTCGAGGCCAGCACTTCCCTGTACACCGTCGATAGATAGTAGCTATTCTGGATTGAGGAAATCTTCTGCGCCTTCGTTCCTTCGCTGACGAAAAGTGGCACAACACGCTCACTTCGCCATTCGGCCAGGATAGCCTCAAGAAGCCCATCGCCGCCTGCATGAATCTTAAGCTCCTCCTCTAACGCATCTCTACATAGAGCTAGACTTCCGTGGGGATAGAACACCAAGGTATTGGCCGCTTCGTTATAAAGCTCCCGGTATCGCTGCCAGTTATCATCAAATCTTCGATCCCGAAGGAAGCAATCCTTGAAGCGATGGCGATCTTCAACATTGAGCCCATACGTCACCGTCCAATAGACCAGCAGATCATAATTGAGCGACAGAACCGTTCCAAATGACTTGAGAAATTGATACATGAGAGGAAGTCGAGACTGAACCTCTCCGTACTCGGGATGAATTGCCCGAACAGCTTCGATCAGGCATTCTCGGACATGGCGATATGCACTTAGTGTCCGATCATCAGGGATTTTCAGTGATTTGTTGACATTGGTGGCTTGCCAAACAAGTCGCAAAACCAACTCAAAATCTTCTGTGCAGAAGAACTCAAAAATTCCGCGCACGTCCTCAGTTAGAAGACCATTGTTCTTTGCATGATCAAGCAATGAACCATATGAAAAATGATTCGACACTGCAATGCTCGCCCCATTCCCCATCAGGACTGTCCCGCCCCGATAGAGCGCAGCAATGTCACTCCAGTTTGCGATGCTATGTTTCATGCCGAATCACTCAACCCCTCTATCTCAAGGATGAATTCCAAACGCATCAATCTTGCCGACCATTACCCCCCCGAACATTCAAAAGACGATCCGTATAACGACAATCCTGCAACAAAGCTCCAGGCGATTAGGCCTTCCCGTCTGACCAATTCGAGCGAGAGGGCAATGGAGCTACACGAATCGGCGAACTGATACATAGAACGTCAGCAGCCCATTGCCGTCAACCCAATCTAGCGGCCTCTGCAGCGATGTGACCTGCAAAAGCAGATACAAATGCCCTCAAGCTAGTCATTGAGGAAAGCTCCCTGAAATCACCCGTGTTAACAGCACAACGCTCTGACGCAATGACCGCGGCAGTGGTGTAAAGCTGCTCTTGAACAAGCCGCTGACAGAGCAAGTCGTAACGCTGCAGATAGGACGCACCCTTAAACTCCTCAAACACTGGGAAGTGGGGTGACGAATCACGCACAGGATTACGGGACTGCACTGCATCTTCAACCATCATCATCCAACCGACGAAGGGACGCGGCTGTTTACCAAAAGCCTCCTCTCGATAAGCTGTCCATAGATCATGGGCCGTCCCAATAGCCTCCTCCGTTCGATTGTTGAAGTTATTTCCGAACGAAGGACCCACCTGACTTTTTAGCTCGACAGCAGCGATCAACTGCCCTTTGTATGTAACGAGAATATCCCACAGCTTGGTCGGCCTAAAATATCCAGGCAGAGCCAACATCGCCCGCCCCAAGTGAACTTCAGCGTGACCCAGTCCATTAGCTTTAACAATTTCTATCAGCAGGGATAGAAATCCATCCATATTCTTTCCAGCAGTAACTCCTGCACGCTCACCCTGATCAGCTTTACCCGCTTCAAGTTGCTTCTGCCTTGCTACTTCACGGCTACCCCAAAAGGCTTTTACAGCCTCACGGGCTTTATCTTCGTAATTGACTAGATCGAGTGCCATTTATTCTCCATTTTCACCGAGGGCAGATTTTTCTTCACAACTCAGCCCATAGAGCTCGAACGTTGCGCGATTGCACGCTTGCACATCGCGCTTGATCGCCGCATCAGCCAACGCAAGGCGCAAGGACATTGGCACATCCACCCAACGCGGGATGCGGATTCGGCGAAGATACTGGGCCTGAAAGCGAAGAAATCCGCCCCGCATCTTTGTCGAATAAGTTGCCACAAATATACGGGAAACGGCAGATAGCAACACAGCTTGCAATGCCCGAAGTTCCCAGTCATCCGAAGTCACATGATAGAGATTATGATGTGGATAGAACTTCCCATCTTCGAACACCACATGTGCTTCACCCTTAATATCTGGAATCAACAACTTCGGCCTTGCCGCAAGCGAAGGCGTGATGCGATCAATCGTTCGATACCATTTTTCTGGATTTTTTTGTGCACAGTGGCGAGCAACAATCACACCTCGACGCGTCTCTAAGTACCGACGCAATCGCGGGAATTTTTCAAGACTTACCAACTCACCCGATTCAGCAAAGGGATTTACAACAGCTTGACCCCGCCAGACCACCTCGCCACTCAATATATCTTTAGTCGTTACAAGCCGCAGTTTTCGACTTGGCTCGACATCAAGAGCGGCGAAATCGCCAATGAAGGCCTTGTCTGCACCAGTGGCCACCCCGATTCCAACCCTGCACCCTGCCTCCTCCAGCGACGGGAAAGACTCCTCCAGGCGCCGGATAAGCGCCATTTGATCGGATGACCCCAGCAACCACGGCTCGGTACCGTTAGTGACGCCCGTCAGCTCGCGCACCTCGCTACTGCCTTTCGGCAGGAGGGGGGCCAAGAGCAAACTCGCAAGTGAAGTCAAAGCTACTCGGTCGATTTCCGGCCGATGAGAGATCCTCGTCGGACCTGGCTTTGCACGACTGACGATAGTAATTGCCGGATAGGCGACCACATCAGAATGAAAGGCCGAAGTATCGACCATATCAACATAGACTTTGAGGTGAAATTGCTCGGCTACGAGGCTCCGCAATGGTGCGCCATAGCGGTTTTTCGTCCAACGATCCGAACAGATGAAGCCCAAGCTTCCGGCATTCGCCAGCATCGAAAGGGATCGCTCGATGAAGGGGACGTAGAGATCGGCCCGGTCATAGAGCGTAACGTAGCGATCACGGTACTCAGCAAGTAACGGCCCCGGAATCATCTCCTGACGAACATAGGGAGGATTGCCTACTATAAAATCGAACTCTCCCTCAATCGAAACCAGCAGGAAGTCCCCTTGGGACAGCCAGCGCCCAGCCAGAACCTCCGCCTCTTGGACGGAGATTCCTCGATGCACGAGCAGCGCGATTACACCAATTCTAGTATCTCGAAAGGTGTCATGATGCAGCTCTATCGCCCGAATCGCATTGCCCAGTTCGTTCAATGGGGAACCTTCCGGACGAGCAGACATCCATGAGTCCAGCAATCGATTAATGATCGGAAACAAGAATTGCCCTCGACCGAAAGACGGCTCAAGAATCCGTTTCTCGTAAAGGGGTTGATCTTCCCTATAACCAGAAAGATCCAGAATAAAATCAACAACCTCAGGGCGCGTGAAAACAGCGCCTCGTGCCTTGCTATCCGCCCCCGCCGCCATTGCCTCAGTTGCGGCATTGACCAGGGACTTGCGGCCCACAGTGGCTTTAGAAGCGACCTTGAGGTGCATGCCTTTTACGACGTCTACTTGTCGGACCATGGAATCGAGCTCAAAATGTACCGACTACCTTGCCATAGATGCAGAGCGCCTGATGACGCGAAGCGTACCCGGTGCAACCGCCTCAGGATGAGAAAAGCCCGCAATTGCGCGGGCTTTTCGGTCTGCTCATACCCGTTTTTGCGGGTCAAAGTCCGCCCAGCCTCATTCCCACTCAATTGTAGCCGGCGGCTTCCCCGAGATGTCATAAACCACCCGCGACACCCCCCGCAACTCATTGATGATCCGGTTGCTCACCGTCCCCAGGAACTCATACGGCAGATGCGCCCAGTGCGCCGTCATGAAGTCAATCGTCTCCACGGCCCGCAGCGCAATCACCCACTCATAAGCCCGCGCGTCACCCACCACGCCCACCGACTTCACCGGCAGGAACACGGCAAACGCCTGACTGGTCTTGTCGTACAGGTCCGCCTTGCGCAGCTCATCAATGAAGATGGCATCGGCCTTGGCCAGCAGCTCGGCGTATTCGCGCTTCACTTCGCCCAGGATACGCACGCCCAGGCCCGGGCCCGGGAACGGATGGCGGTAGACCATGGTGCGCGGCAGGCCCAGCTCAACACCCAGGCGGCGCACTTCGTCCTTGAACAGCTCGCGCAGCGGCTCCACCAGGCCCAGCTTCATGTGCTCCGGCAGGCCGCCCACGTTGTGGTGGCTCTTGATCACATGCGCCTTGCCGGTCTTGCTGCCGGCCGACTCGATCACGTCCGGGTAGATGGTGCCCTGCGCCAGCCACTTGGCGTTCTTCAGCTTGTTCGATTCTTCGTCGAAGATCTCGACGAACAGGTTGCCGATGATCTTGCGCTTGGCTTCCGGGTCGCTCACGCCTTCCAGCGCAGCAAAGTAACGGTCTGCGGCGTTCACGCGAACGACCTTTACGCCCATGTGCTCGGCGAACATCGCCATCACCTGGTCGCCTTCCTGCCAACGCAGCAGGCCGGTATCCACGAACACGCAGGTCAGCTTCTCGCCGATGGCCTTGTGCAGCAGCGCGGCCACTACGGACGAATCGACGCCACCGGACAGGCCCAGGATCACTTCGTCATCGCCCACCTGTTCGCGCACGCGGGCGATCTGGTCGTCGATGATGTTGGCGGCGGTCCACAGGGTCTGGCAGCCGCACACGTCCACCACGAAGCGGCGCAGCAGCGCCTGGCCCTGCAGGGTGTGGGTCACTTCCGGGTGGAACTGCACGCCGTACCAGCGCTTTTCTTCGTTGGCCATGGCGGCCACCGGAATGCGGTCGGTGGTGGCGGTGATGGTGAAGCCCGGCGGTGCAACGGAGACGTGGTCGCCGTGGCTCATCCAGACATTCAGCTTCGGCTCGCCGCCGTGGTCGCTCAGGCCCTTGAACAGCGCATCGGGGTTGATCACGTTCACTTCGGCGTGGCCGAACTCGCGCTGGTCAGCCGCTTCGGTGGCACCGCCCAGCTGGGCGGCCAGGGTCTGCATGCCGTAGCAGATGCCGAAGATCGGCAGGCCGCTGTCGAACACTTCCTGCGGCGCGGCCGGGGCACCCGGCAGCGTGGTCGATTCCGGGCCACCGGACAGGATGATGCCCTTGGCGCCAAACGCGGCGATCTCGGCCGGGTTGTGGTCCCATGCCCAGATTTCGCAGTAGACGCCCAGCTCGCGGATGCGGCGGGCGATCAGCTGCGTGTACTGCGCGCCGAAATCGAGGATGAGGATCTTGTCGTTATGGATGTTGGTCATGGTGCCGTTCCAGTGGTGTTTTTCGCAGCGCCCGGCGCTTCAAGGCTCTGCGTCAGCGTGGCGATGAACGCCTCGCGTTGTTGAATATGTGAGGGATCTTCCTCGTCCCAGCGCAGCATCAGCAGGCCGTGCGGCGCGTTGGGGCTGGCGCGGTCAGCGCGCGGCAGTTCGGCGATCTCCTGCACTTCGGTGCCGGGCACGATGCGCCGTTGCAGCGCCGCCATCGAGACGCCCGAACCCGCAGCGCCCCAGGACGCCCAGCGCACGCTCATCCGTGCGGGCTCCAGCGCGCCCAGTACCGGCGTCAGCACCGGATCATCCGGCCCGTGCAGCAGCTCGGTAATGCACTGCAAGGTGACCTGCAGCGGGCGCTCGCCGGTGCCCTTCAGCAGCCAGCGCTGTTCGCCAGCGGCCTGCACCTGCCAGCCCTTCGGCAGCGAGAACGCGTTCTGGCAGGCCTGCACGTCCTGCAATTGCGAAACCGCCGCGCCCGGAGACCCGGAGCGCGGCGGCGGTTCGGACAACGAACAGCCTGCCATCAGCAGGCTGCCCGTAATCGCAAGAGCAGTTCGCAAGCGCATCAGGCGCGGTAGTTCGGCGGCTCTTTGGTGATGGTCACGTCGTGGACGTGGCTCTCACGCTGGCCGGCGCCGCTGATCTTCACGAACTTGGGCTTGCTGCGCATGTCTTCGATGGTGGCGCAGCCCACGTAGCCCATGGTGGCGCGCAGGCCGCCCATCAGCTGGTGGATGATGCCGCCCACCGGGCCGCGGTACGGCACGCGGCCTTCGATGCCTTCCGGCACCAGCTTGTCGGCGGTGGCGGCGTCCTGGAAGTAGCGGTCCTTCGACCCCTTCTCCATGGCAGCCAGCGAACCCATGCCGCGGTAGCTCTTGTACGAACGGCCCTGGTACAGCTCGGTCTCGCCCGGCGATTCCTCGGTACCGGCCAGCAGGCCGCCGACCATGATGGTCGAGGCACCGGCGGCCAGCGCCTTGCCGATGTCGCCCGAGTAGCGGATGCCACCGTCGGCGATCAGCGGGATGCGGTCCTGTAGCGCTTCGGCCACCAGATCGATCGCGGTGACCTGCGGCACGCCGACGCCGGCGACGACGCGGGTGGTGCAGATCGAGCCCGGGCCGATGCCGACCTTCACTGCGTCCGCGCCGCTGTCCAGCAGCGCCAGTGCGGCTTCGCCGGTGCAGATGTTGCCACCGATGACCTGCACGTTCGGGAAGTTCTTCTTGACCCAGCTGACGCGGTCCAGCACGCCCTGCGAGTGGCCGTGCGCGGTATCGACCACGATCACGTCCACGCCGGCGGCGACCAGCGCTTCCACGCGGCGATCGGTATCGCCACCCACGCCGACGGCAGCGCCGACCAGCAGGCGGGTCGACAGGTCCTTGGCAGCGTTCGGGAAGTCGGTGTTCTTCTGGATGTCCTTGACGGTGATCAGGCCACGCAGTTCGAACGAATCGTTGACCACCAGCACCTTCTCGATGCGGTTGCGGTGCAGCAGCTGCAGCACTTCGTCAGACGCGGCGCCTTCCTTGACCGTGATCAGGCGATCCTTCTTGGTCATGATGTGGCGGACCGGGTCGTCCAGCTCGGTCTCGAAGCGCATGTCGCGGTGGGTCACGATGCCGGCCAGCTGGCCGTCGCTGCCCACCACCGGCACGCCGGAGATGTTGTGCGCCTGGGTCAGGGCCAGCACGTCGCGGATGGTGGTTTCCGGACCGACGGTGATCGGGTCGCGGATGACACCGGCCTCGAACTTCTTGACCTTGGCCACTTCCGCGGCCTGCTGTTCCAGGCTGAGATTCTTGTGGATGATGCCCATGCCGCCGAGCTGGGCCATGGCGATGGCCAGGCGGGCTTCGGTGACGGTGTCCATCGCGGCGGACAGGATCGGAAGCTTCAGCTTCAGGTCTCGGGTCAACCGCGTTTCGAGGTTGACGTCCTTGGGCAGGATGGTCGAGTGGGCGGGGACGAGCGAGACGTCGTCGTAAGTGAGTGCTTCAGCCTGGATGCGCAGCATCGGCATACCCGAGATGTGGGGAAGCGCGACATTTTACCCCTTTTTCGCGCCGCGTGGCAGGGGGTAGATGCGACGCAGTGTCGCGCCGGCGGCGATTGGTTCAGGGCGACGGACCGGGGCCACGCGCCGCCTGGGAACCCCCACGGAACCGCCTTTGGTAGGTGCCAACCTTGGTTGGCACGATCCGTCCGGCACCGGCACCCCAGATGGGCCGATGGCCCCGATGGATGTGTGCCAACCAAGGTTGGCACCTACCAGGAGCAGGCCAACGGTTGCCCCCCCCAAAAGGTCAGCTCAGCGCTTCCGCCGCTTCCAGGGTGTTCTGCATCAACGTGGCCACGGTCATCGGGCCCACGCCACCCGGCACCGGGGTGATCCAGCTCGCCCGCTGGGCAGCCGCCTCAAACCCGACGTCGCCCACCAGGCGGCCGTCGTCCAACCGGTTGATGCCGACGTCGATCACCACCGCGCCCGGCTTCACCCACTCGCCCGGCACGATGCCCGGGCGGCCCACCGCCACCACCAGGATGTCGGCGTTGCGCACGGCCTGTTCCAGCACGTCCTTGGGGGTGAACTTGTGGCAGCTGGTCACGGTGCAGCCGGCGATCAGCAGCTCCAGGCCCATCGGGCGGCCGACATGGTTGCTCACGCCCACGATGGTGGCGTTGCGGCCGCGCACCGGCTGGTCGGTGTGGCCCAGCAGCGTGGTGATGCCGCGCGGGGTGCAGGGGCGCAGGCCGAACTCGCGCAGGGCCAGGTGGCCGACGTTTTCCGGGTGGAAGCCGTCCACGTCCTTGCGCGGGTCGATGCGCTGGATCAGCCGGCGCGCATCGGGGATTCCCGGCAGCGGCAGCTGGATCAGGATGCCGTTGATCTCCGGATCGGCGTTGAGCTGGTCGATCAGGTCGAGCAGCTCGGCCTCGGTGGTACCGGCCGGCAGATCGTAGTCGTGTGCCTCGATGCCGACCTTCTCGGCGGCACGGCGCTTGTTGCGCACGTATACGGTCGAGGCCGGGTCGCCACCGACCAGCACCACGGCCAGGCCCGGGCGGCTGCCACCGGCCGCCACGCGGGCGTCGACGCGCACCTTCAGGCTGTCGAGCAGGTCCTCGGCGATGCGGCGGCCATCAAGGATGCGGGCAGGGTGCTGGGGGGCGGAATCGGTCATCGGGAGCAGGCGTGGGGCGGCGGGGACGCTATTGTCCCTGATTCAGGCCCCCTCGCCCACCGCAGGATGGGGTCCTGACGGGGTCGGATCCCTTTGCCACAGGCAAAGGGCTCTGACCCCAGCACGACGTAGCGGGTCAGAGCCCTTTCCGCTGGAAAGGGATCCGACCCGCAAACGTTATTCTTCCTCTTCCGGCACGTCCTGCGGGTTCAACGTCTTGCTTGCCCGCTTCGGCGCGGTGAACGGCGTCGGCGTCGGCACGCCCTGGGCTGAATTGCCGAACACCATCTTGGCGCCGGCATTCAAGCCACCACCGGCAATCTCCAGCTCGAAACGCTCGGCATCGCGGCGACGGATCTGCTCGGCAATCTCCACCGCGTCGTCTTCATCCGCACCCAGTTCCACCAGCGCGGCCTGGCCGAACAACACCGCCGATTCAAACGTCTCGCGGATCTGGAAATCGACGCCGGCATGGATCAGCCGCAGCGAATGTTCGCGGTCGAACGAGCGCACCATCAGCTTGGCCTGCGGGAACTCGTGCGACACCAGTTCGACGATGCGGTCGGCGGCCTCGGCCTTGTCCACGCACACCGCAATCGCACGCGCGGTGGCCGCGCCCGAGGCATGAAGCACGTCCAGTCGCGTACCGTCGCCGTAGTAGATCTTGAAACCGAAGCGCGCGGCGCTCTGGATCATCTCCACGTCGTTGTCGATGATGGTCACGTCCACGTCGCGCGCCAGCAGCGACTGGCTGGCGACCTGGCCGAAGCGGCCGAAGCCGATCAGCAGCACACTGCCGGACAGACCCTCGGCCTCGTCCACGCCGTCCATGTTCACCGTCGGCTTCGGCGCGATGCGCTTGTAGACCAGCACCACCAGCGGGGTCAGCGCCATCGACAACACCACCACGGCGGTGAAGTTGGCATTGATCTCCAGGTTGATCACACCGGCCGATGCCGCGGCAGAGAACAGCACGAAGGCGAACTCGCCGCCCTGCGCCATCAGCACGCCGCGGTCCAGCGCCTGCGCGTGGTCGCTACCCATGATGCGCGCCACCACGTAGATGCACAGCGCCTTGGCGACCATCAACGCCAGCACCAGGCCGAGGATCAGCTGCCAGTTGCCAGCCACCACGCCCAGGTCCAGCGCCATGCCCACGCTGAGGAAGAACAGGCCCAGTAGGATGCCGCGGAACGGCTCGATATCCGCTTCGATCTGGTGGCGGAAGGTCGACTCGCTCAGCAGCACGCCGGCCAGGAACGCGCCCATCGCCATCGACAGGCCGGACAGCTGCATCAGCAGCGCAGCGCCAAGCACCACCAGCAGCGCGGCGGCGGTCATCACCTCGCGCGCCTTCGATTCGGCCAGCACGCGGAACAGCGGATTGAGCAGGAAACGGCCGACCAGCACCAGGCCGACGATGGCGCCGACGCCGATCGCTACCGACAGCCAGCGCGAGCCCTCGCCGTCGGCACTGCCCGCGCTCGGGCCCATCCAGGCCACCAGCGCCAGCAACGGCACGATCAGCAGGTCTTCGAACAGCAGGATCGAAACGATCTTCTGCCCCGACGGCAGTGCGATGTCGCCACGCTCGGCCAGCAACTGCATCACCACCGCGGTGGAGGTCAGCACAAAGCCGGTGGCGCCGATGAAGGCCACCTGCCACGGCAGGCCGAACAGCTTGGCGATGCTGGTCAGCACCACCGCACAGGTGACGATCTGCAGCGTGCCCAGCCCAAAGATCTCCTTGCGCAGGCTCCACAGGTGGGAGGGCCGCATCTCCAGGCCGATCACGAACAGGAACATCACCACGCCGAGTTCGGCGGTATGCAGGATGGCCTGCGGGTCGGAGAACCAGCCCAGCCCGAACGGCCCGATCGCCAAGCCGGCGGCGAAGTAGCCCAGCACCGAGCCCAGGCCGGCGCGACGGAACAAAGGCACCATCACCACCGCCGCGCCCAACAGGGCGACGACCTTGACCAGCTCGCTGGTCGCTGCTTCTACCGCCATGCGGTGTGTTCCCCAAGATCCAGAATCGCGTTCAACAATAGAGCAATGCCGATGACGGCAATAGCACGCATGTTGCGCCGGATTGTCTTGGAGATGGAACGATACCGGGAGTGACCCCCAGCATCATCCCGAAACCATGCATCCGCGTCGGTGGGTGCCAACCTTGGTTGGCACAACCACAACCTGTAGAGCCGAGCCCACGCTCGGCTGCTCTTCGTGCCGAGGCCAGAAGCAGCCGAGCATGGGCTCGGCTCTACAGTAGATCCACGCCATGCGCGGATGACGCCCCGGCCAGCCTCACCCACCCCGGCAGAACGCGGCGTAATCGATATATCCCGGGAACGGCACGCCCGGCGCGCACACCGGGCACTGCGGGTCCGGCCGGATGCCGGTCTCACGGAAGCACATGCCCAGCGCATCGAAGCGCAGCAGGCGGCCGACCAGCGGCTCACCGATACCCAGCAGCAGCTTCAGCACCTCGGTCGCCTGCAGCACGCCGGCCAGGCCGGGCAGCACGCCCAGCACACCCGCCTCGGAACAGTTCGGCGCGAACTCCGGCGGCGGCGGCTCGGGGAACAGGCAGCGGTAGCACGGCGCCACGCCACGCTGGCGGCCAGCGTCAAACACGCTTACCTGGCCGTCAAAGCGCTCGATGGCGGCATACACCAGCGGCGTGGCGTGCTTGATGCAGGCGTCGTTGAGCAGGTAGCGCAGCGGGAAGTTGTCCGAGCCATCCAGCACCACGTCCACGCCCTCCAGCAGCGCATCCACGTTCTCGGAAGTGACCCGCTCAGGCACCGCCTCGACGTCGATCGACGGGTTCAACGCCAGCAGCCGCTCGCGCGCCGAATCGACCTTGAACTGGCCGACGCTGGCTTCGGTATGCACGATCTGGCGGTGCAGGTTGCTGCGCTCCACGCGGTCGTGGTCGGCGAAGCGCAGGTGCCCTACCCCGGCGGCGGCCAGGTAGAACCCAGCCGGTGCGCCCAGCCCACCCGCGCCCAGCACCAGCACGCGCGACTGCTGCAGCCGGCGCTGGCCGGCCTCGCCCACCTGCGGCAGCAGCAGGTGGCGCGAATAGCGATCAAAGAAGTCACGGTCGGCAGCACTGGCCAGCGGCTGCACCAGCGGCAGCGACTGCTCGCGCCAGGCCACGGTGCCGCCCGTCACGGAAGCCACGTGGGTGTAGCCGGCCTCCAGCAGGAACTGCGCGGCATCGGCCGAGCGCTTGCCACTCTGGCAGATCAGCAGGATTTCCTGGTCGTGCCGCGGCAGATGCGCGGCCGGGTCGGCCTGCAGCTCGCCCTTGGCCACGCCGCGCGCGCCCTCGGCCATGCCGCCGGCCCGTTCGTGCGCCTCGCGCACATCGATCAGCACCGCGCCATGGGCCAGGCGCTCGCGTGCCTGCGCGGGGGAAATCTCTTGGATGCTCATGGCCGCATTATCGCGCACGTGGCGGCAGGCCGCGTTGACCGATACCTGCAAACATGGGTAGTGCCGGCCGCTGGCCGGCATGGCCATGAACGCACCGGACGACGCGAGGTTGCCGGCCAGCGGCCGGCACTACCACAAACAAGAAAGGCGGCCCTGCGGCCGCCTTCTCGTGAATCACTTGCCCTTGACGTGCTTCATCAAGCGCCGCTTGGCCTTGACCTGCCGCTCGGTGAGGACGTTCTTCTTGCCCTCGTACGGGTTGGTACCCTCGCGGAAGATGAAGCTCACCGGCGTGCCTATCAGCTTGAAGCGCTTGCGGAAGAAGTTCTCCAGGTAACGCTTGTACGACTCCTGCAGCTCCTTCAGGCGGGTGCCGTGCACGATGAAGGTCGGCGGGTTGGAACCGGCCGGGTGCACGTAGCGCAGCTTGGAGACGTGGCCGCGGATGGTCGGCGGCGGGTTGGTCTCGTAGGCCACTTCCAGCGCCTTGTTCACTTCGCTGGTGGTGAAGGTCTTGTTCGCCGATTCGTGCGCGCGGTGCACCGCGCGGAACAGCTCACGCAGGCCCGAACCATGCTTGGCCGAGATGCGCACCGACTCGGCCCACGGCACGAAGCCCAGCTTCAGCGACAGCATGGTTTCGGCCTGCTCACGCTGGTACTCGGTCAGGCCATCCCACTTGTTGATGGCGATCACCAGTGCGCGGCCGGCGTCGAGCACGGCACCGAGCACGGTGGCGTCCTGGTCGGTCACGCCTTCGGTGGCGTCGAGCATCAGCACGGCCACCTGGCACTGCTCGATCGACTGCATGGTCTTGACCACCGAGAACTTCTCGACGACCTCGTCCACGCGCGACCGACGGCGCAGGCCGGCGGTATCGATCAGGCGGTACTCGCGGCCATCACGCTCCAGGTCCACCGCGATCGAGTCGCGGGTGGTGCCCGGCACGTCGGAGGCGATCATGCGCTCCTCGCCGAGGATGCGGTTGACCAGGGTCGACTTGCCCACGTTCGGGCGGCCGACGAAGGCGATGCGGATGCGGTTCGGATCGTTGTCCAGCTCTTCGCCGCTGCCTTCTTCCGGCAGGCGCTGGATCACTTCGTCCAGCAGGTCGTCCAAGCCCTGGCGATGCGCGGCCGACACGGTCAGCATCTCGCCGAAGCCGTAACGGGCGAACTCCGAACGCACGGTGTCCTCGTCGGTGCCGTCGATCTTGTTGATCAGCAGCAGCGTCGGGCGCGACAGCTTGCGCAGCCAGGCCAGGATCTCGTCGTCCATCGCCGAGGTACCCTCACGGGCGTCGACCACGAACAGGATCAGGTCGGCTTCCGCCGCAGCGGCGCGGGCCTGGCGGGTGGTAGCCCCTGCCAGACCCTCTTCCTCTTCCGCGATACCGCCGGTGTCGACGACGAGGAAATGATTGTCCTCGTCCAGCCGGCAGACACCGTAGTTGCGGTCGCGGGTGACGCCGGGCTGGTCATGGACCAGCGCGTCACGGGTGCGGGTAAGCGCATTGAAAATAGTCGACTTGCCGACATTCGGCCGTCCAACCAGGGCGACCAAAGGCAGCATCGCGATTACTCCAATTTTTAATTTGCCAACCGGAAGGCGGTCAGCTTGCCATCAACGTTCTGCACCAGCAGCACCCCGTCTGCGACGACCGGCTGGGCCAGCAGGGCGTCGCCGCCACTTTTTGCCCGTGCCGCCATCGCACCATCGGACGCCTGCAACCAGTGCACGTATCCCTTGTAGTCGCCGACCACCACGTAGTCGCCGTGCAGCGCCGGGCCGGTCAGCGAACGACGGGCCAGCGCGGTCTGCGACCACATGGCCGCGCCGCTGGCCTTGTCCAGGCCGAACACGCCGCCCTTGTTGTCGGTGACGAACACGTTGCCCGACGACACCGCCACACCACCGGCACCGCCATGGTCGCGCGCCCACAGCGGGCGACCGGTCGGGCCTTCGATGGCCATGGTCTGGTTCTTGAAGCTGCTCACATAGAGGGTGTTGCCCTCCAGCACCGGCGCGCCGTCGACGTCGGCCATGCGCTCCAGCTCGGTGCGGCCTTCGCCGTTGCCGAGGTTCTGTTCCCACAGCGTGCGGCCGTCCTGCTGGGCCAGGGCCGCAACCGCGCCCTCGTCCTTGCCGATGAACAGCACGCCCGGGCCGGTCACCACCGGCGCGTTGCCACGCACGGTCAGCGCCGGCAGCTCGCTCGGGTTGAACCACTTCTGGGTGCCGTTGCCGGCATCGAAGCCGGTAACGCGGCCGTCGTTGCTGCGCACGTAGACCATGCCCTGGGCAACGGCCGGCGCGGCGATGACTTCACCCGGAACACGGGCGCGCCACTTCTCGCTGCCATCGTTGATATCCAGCGCGATGACCTGGCCATCCAGCGTGCCGATCACGACCAGGTTCTCACCGACACCCGGGCCGCCGGACAGGCGCAGCTTGGCCTTCTTCTTTTCCTTCTTCGGCTCCCAGGTCCAGACCTTCTTGCCGGTCTGCAGGTCGATGGCGTGCACGCCACCGGTGATCGCCGCAGCGAACACGTGGCCGTTGGCCACTGCCGGGCCCTGGCGCACGCCGATGCGGCGCTCGCCCTTGCCGAGGTTGACCGACCAGGCCTTGCTGACCTTCAGGGTCGGCTCGAACTTGACCAGCTCAGCCGGTTCCTGTGCCTTCTTCGCGGCCGCGTCCTTGCCGGCGAACCAGCCCTTCATGGTGCTGCAGCCGGTCAGGGCCATGCCCATCAGGAGCACGGTGGCGACGCGGGTGATCATGACCTTCTGACTCATCAAACCGACTCCGCAGGGGCGGCGACGGTGCCGCCGGCGTCCATAACCTTGGTTTCCAGCAGGCGCCGCTGCGGCGCTGCCACGTCCAGCGTCTTCAGCGCCTTCTCGTACTGTGCACGGGCGTCATCGCGCTTGCCCTGCGCCATCAGCGCATCGCCATGGATTTCCAGGCTGCTGCTGTCGGTGGCGCTGCCCAGCAGCTTGATGGCCTCGTCGCTCTTGCCGGTGGCCACCAGCAGGCGGGCCACACGCTGGTCGACCACGCGCTGCAGGTCACCTTCGACCTTCACATTGCGCAGGGTTGCCAGTGCCTCTTCATTCTTGCCGGCGTCGACCTGGGCCTTGGCCAGCTGCAGCGCCGCGAGGTCGCCGTAGATGCTGGACGGGCCGGCTTCGAGCGCCTTGACCGCCTTGGCGGCGTCGTCAAGCTTGTTCTGCTGCAGGCCCTGCAGGGCCTTCTGGTACTCGACATTGGCCGAGGCCAGCTTGCCGCCCTGATCCTTCTGGTACCACTGCCAGCCGGCAATGGCACCGATGGCGATGACTACGCCACCGAGGATGCTGGCGCCATTCTTCCGCAGCCAGCTGCGGACGCGTTCACTTTGTTCGTGCTCGTCGAGCAGATCGTCGATCGCCATGCGTACTCTCGCCCCGCCCGTCGGGAGGGACCATTGGGATTATCGAAGGTGGTGAAACCGCGCCTCAGTGCGAAACCGGGACAACGGAGCCTTCAGAGGATACCTGAAAGCGTGCCACGTTGGCTCGCTGGTAGGGGGTCAGATCGACGATAGCGCCGTTCTGCTGAACCTGGACCGCCGAGGCGTTGCCCAGGGTCACCCGGGTCACCTGGCCCGGCGTGAAGCTGCGGGTCTCGCCGGACCTGATCAGCGCCTTCTCGACGGTGCTGCCGTCCGGGCCGCCGATGTCGACCCAGCTGTCGCCGCTGAACTGCATTTCCAGCGCGTTGCCGGCAGCCGCCGGAGCCGGCGCCGGGCGCGGCACCGGGGCCAGCGAGGCCACGTACGGGGTGGCCGCGGGCTTGCTGGCCGGGGCAGTGGCCGCTTCGGCCGGCGCGACAGCCTCGGCACCGGCCGTGGACGGGGTGACCGGCACGGCGGCCGGGATCACATCCAGCGAGGCGGTGCTCGGCGACGGGGTCGCGCTGCCGTCGAAGTGGCCACGGGTGGCGAACCACACCGGCACCGCCAGCACGGCGGTGATGCCGACATACAGCACGCGGCGACCGAGGTTCTCGGCGATGCGGCGCGCACGCGGGGTATGGGTATGGCTGACCAGGGTGGGCGGAACCACCGGGCCGACCTGGGCCTGTTCCAGCAGCTGGCCGACATCCACGTCGAGCAGGCGCGCATAGCTGCGCAGCTGGCCACGCACGAACACCGGCGCCCCCAGCTTCTGCCATTGTTCCTCTTCCAGCGACTTGACCACCTGGACCGGCATGCGCAGGCGCGAGCCGACATCTTCGAGGGTCAGTCCGGCCGCTTCGCGGGCCTGGCGCAGGCGGGTGCCGCAGCCGGCCGCAGTCTCGAGAGCGCTCACAGTCTGGTCATCAATCACAATGCATCAACCCTGGAGTTAGGAGCCCGCGTCCTGCGGAAATTCCTGTCGAATCCGCTGCAGATAACGATCAGATGCCGCCCGATCGCCCAGCTTCACTTCGATTTGAGACGCAAGTTGTAACACGGAACGCGTTGCGGGTGCAGCCGCAATCCTACGTTCGGCGAAGGCCCGGGCCTCCATGTAGCGGCCCTGGCGGTAGCTCAGCTGGGCCATCGACTCCAGCGCGACCGGGTTGGCCGGGGCCGCCACGAGCGCCGCACGCAGGTCGCGTTCGGCACGTTCAAGCTGGCCCGCATCCAGTGCGCAGCTGCCGGCATTGGCTTGGGCTTCGCCCGGGGTGGCATAAGCCGGCGCCTGCAACGCGCGGTCGAACCAGACCAGCGATTCGGCCGGCTGGCCCTGCTGGCAGAGCCACGCACCGTAGTTGTTGAGCACGTCGCCGCGCTGCGGCGCCAGTTCGGCGGCCTTGCGGAAGTTCTCGCCGGCCTGGCGGGTGCGGCCACGACGGTCATCGATGCCGGCCTGCAGCACCAGCGCATCGGGCGCCTCGGGCGCCAGCTTCAGTGCTTCGCGCACCTTGCGCTCGGCGGCATCGAGATTGCCGACCTGCATGTCGCGGGTCGCCAGCGTCAACAGGTCGCGCCAGCGCACTTCGCGCCGCACGCTTTCCGGGTCACCCACCGAATAGACCGGCGCCTGGCTCGGGCCGAGCTTGGCCTTGGGATGGGATTTGCAGCCGCCGACCGCAACGGCCAGCACGCCTGCGAGAAGCGCCAGCCAGAGGCGGTCAGGCCGCGGCATCGCTCCCCTTCCCCGCCTGCAGCGTCTTGTTGAACTCCGCCTGGCGGCGGGTGCGGTCCATCACCTGGCCCTTGAGCTGGCCACAGGCGGCGTCGATGTCGTCGCCACGGGTGCGGCGGACCATGGTCAGCACGTTGCTGTCGAGCAGGATCTTCTGGAAGGCGCGGATGTGCGCTTCTTCCGAACGCTCGTAGCGGGTGCCCGGGAACGGATTGAAGGGAATCAGGTTGACCTTGCCCGAATCCTTGGCCTGCACCGCGTTGTCGAACTGGCGCATCAGGCGGGCCAATTCGCGGGCATGCTCGGGCTTGTCGTTGATGCCCTTCATCAGGGTGTATTCGAAGGTGACCGATTCGCGGCGCTTGTTGGCGCGCAGGTAGCGTGCGCACGAGGCCATCAGCTCGGCGATCGGGTACTTCTTGTTGAGCGGCACCAGGGTCTCGCGCAGCGCATCGTTCGGCGCATGCAGCGACACTGCCAGCGACACGTCGCTCTCGGCGGACAAGCGGTCGATCTGCGGCACCAGGCCGGAGGTCGACAGGGTCACGCGCTTGTTGGCCAGGCCGTAGCCCAGATCGTCGCGCATCACGCTCATGGCGCGCACGACGTTGTCGAAATTCATCAGCGGCTCGCCCATGCCCATCATCACCACATTGGTGAGGCGGCGCATCTGGTGCGGCACGTTGCCCAGGTGGCGCGCGGCAACCCACACCTGACCGATGATCTCGGCAGTGGTCAGGTTGCGGTTGAAGCCCTGGGTGGCGGTGGAGCAGAACGTGCAGTTCAGGCCGCAACCGACCTGCGAGGACACGCACAGCGTGCCGCGGGTCTTGTCCGGGATGTACACGGTCTCGATGGCGTTCTTGCCATCCACGCCCATCGCCAGCAGCCACTTGTGGGTGCCGTCGGCGGAGGGCTTGTCGAACACGATGTTCGGAACCAGCACCTCGGCATGGGCCTGCAGCTTGGCGCGCAGGACCTTGCCGAGGTCGGTCATTTCATCGAAATCGGTGACGTAGCGATGGTGGATCCACTTCATCACCTGATGGGCACGGAACTTCTTCTCGCCGAGAACCTCGACGAAGAACTTCTCCAGGCCCGCGCGATCGAGGTCGAGCAGGTTCTGCTTGCCAGCCGTGGGTGCCGACTTCGGCAGCGGCTGGATGGCGGGGGACTGTACGACCTCGTTCACGGCATTACTCTCAGCGCGAAACGACTTCGGTGGCGGCGAAGAAGTAGGCGATTTCAATCGCGGCATTCTCGACCGAGTCCGAGCCGTGGGCGGCGTTGGCATCGATGGATTCGGCGAAGTCGGCGCGGATGGTGCCCGGCGCGGCTTCCTTCGGGTTGGTGGCGCCCAGCAGGTCGCGGTGGGCCAGGACGGCGTTCTCGCCTTCCAGGGCCTGGATCATCACCGGGCCGGAGATCATGAACTCGACCAGCGCGTTGAAGAACGGACGCTCGCGGTGCACGGCGTAGAAGCCTTCGGCTTCACGGCGCGACAGCTGCTTGTACTTGGCGGCCACGACCTTCAGGCCGGCCTTCTCGAAGCGGGCGTAGATTTCGCCGATGACGTTCTTGGCAACGGCGTCCGGCTTGATGATCGAAAGGGTGCGCTCCAGCGCCATGGGATGTCTCCAATGGAATCGGGCCGCTGATGGCCCGAAGGGTAACATGAAAAAAACCCGCGTCGGGACGCGGGCTTAGCCTGATAAACGTAGGCGAATTGTAAAAGATAAAGCGCTGGCATGGTAGTGCCGGTCGCCGGCCGGCAAACCCTCACTGCAGGGGTCGGATCCCCGCAGGGGCTCTGACCCCATTCCGGGCCCAGTGTCGGGGTCGGAGCCCCTGCGGGGATCCGACCCCTACCCCATTCACCCAGCTGAGTGGATTCTGACCGTCCGGGCCATTTTTGCTGCACTGCAAAATGCCATACGCTACCGTCTGGTCCTAGTATCAAACAATCGTTTGATTAAGGTCCGCCCGCCGATGGCCAAACCCGCCCACTTCTCGACCAAGGACCGCATTCTCGGCGCGGCCGAGGAGCTGTTCGCACAGCACGGCTTCGCCGGCACTTCGCTGCGCCAGGTGACCAGCCAGGCCGACGTCAACATCGCAGCGGTCAACTACCACTTCGGCTCCAAGGAAAACCTGGTCAACGAGGTGTTCCGCCGCCGCATGGACGAGATGACCGGCGCCCGCCTGTCGCAGCTCGAACGCGCCCGCAGCGAACATCCCGGGCAGCTGCGCCCGGTGCTGGCCGCGTTCGTCGAGCCGGCATTGGCGCTGGCCCAGGACCGCCAGAACGGCGGTGCCTTCGTGCGCGTGATCGCCCGCGCCTACGCCGAGAAGAACGACAACCTGCGCAAGTTCCTGTCCGACCACTACGGCCACGTGCTGCGTGCGTTCGGCAAGGCCATCGGCGAGTGCGTACCCGACCTGAGCAAGGAAGAGCTGTACTGGCGCCTGGATTTCCTGGCCGGCTCGCTCACCTATGCCATGGCCGACTTCGGGCTGATCAAGCGTCCCGCCGGTGTCACTGAAGCGGCGCATCGTGCCCATGCCGCCCACGAACTGATCCATTTCGCCGAAGCCGGGTTCCGCGCCGCCGCTCGCGCCAGCGCCCTGCCCGCTTCCCTTTGATTCCACCCAGTAACTGCTGACCAACAAAGGCCCTACACCATGTCCAATTCCCTGCTAGTCCGCCGCGCCGCCGTGCTGGGTGCCGGCGTCATGGGTGCCCAGATCGCTGCCCACCTCACCAACGCTGGCGTCGACACCGTGCTGTTCGACCTGCCCGCCAAGGAGGGTCCGGCCGACGGCATCGTGCTGAAGGCAATCGCCAACCTGGGCAAGCTGAGCCCGGCACCGCTGGCCAGCAAGTCGCTGGCCGAAGCCATCACTCCGGCCAACTACGAGTCCGGCCTGGAGCAGCTGAAGGACTGCGACCTGATCATCGAGGCCATCGCCGAGCGCATGGACTGGAAGCAGGACCTGTACAAGAAGATCGCGCCGTTCGTGGCCGACCACGCGGTGCTGGCCTCCAACACCTCGGGCCTGGGCATCAACAAGCTGGCCGACGTGCTGCCCGAGCAGCTGCGCCACCGCTTCTGCGGCGTGCACTTCTTCAACCCGCCGCGCTACATGCACCTGGCCGAGCTGATCCCGGCCACCACCACCGACGCCGCCGTGCTGGAAGGCCTGGAAGAGTTCCTGGTCACCACCCTGGGCAAGGGCGTGGTGTACGCCAAGGACACCCCGAACTTCATCGGCAACCGCATCGGCGTGTTCTCGATCCTGTCCACCATCCACCACACCCAGCAGTTCGGCCTGGGCTTCGATGAAGTGGACGGCCTGACCGGTCCGCTGGTCGGCCGCCCGAAGTCGGCCACCTACCGCACCTCAGACGTGGTCGGCCTAGACACCATGGCCCACGTCATCAAGACCATGGGCGACACCCTGCCGAATGACCCGTGGCATGAATTCTTCAAGTCGCCGAAGTGGCTGGACGCGCTGATTTCCAAGGGCGCGCTGGGCCAGAAGACCGGTGCCGGCATCTTCCGCAAGGTCGGCAAGGACATTGTGGTGCTGGACCTGGAGAAGCAGGACTACCGTCCGGCCGATCGCGCTGCCGCGCCGGAAGTGGTCGAGATCCTGAAGATCAGGAACCCGGCCGAGAAGTTCGCCAAGCTGCGCGAGAGCCAGCACCCGCAGGCGCAGTTCCTGTGGGCGACCTTCCGCGACCTGTTCCACTACAGCGCCTACCACCTGGCCGACATCGCCGAGACCGCGCGCGACGTCGACCTGGCCATCCGCTGGGGCTACGGCTGGTCGCTGGGCCCGTTCGAGACCTGGCAGGCCGCCGGCTGGAAGCAGGTGGCGCAGTGGATCGCCGATGACATCGTCGCCGGCAAGAGCATGAGCAGCGCGCCGCTGCCGGACTGGGTGTTCGATGGCCGCGACGGCGTGCATGCCGCCGAAGGCAGCTACAGCCCGTCGCGCAACGCCAAGCTGCCGCGCTCGTCGCTGCCGGTGTACCAGCGCCAGCGCTTCCCCGATCCGCTGCTGGGCGAGACGTTCGCGCCGGGCGAGACCGTGTTCGAGAACGACGGCCTGCGCATGTGGCACGACGGTGATGGCATCGCCGTGGTCAGCTTCAAGACCAAGATGAACACCGTGTCCGACCAGGTGCTGGACGGCCTGCAGGAATGCGTGAGCCGCGCCGAGAAGGACTTCCAGGGCCTGGTGATCTGGCAGCAGAAGGAACCCTTCTCCGCCGGTGCCGACCTGGCCGGCGCGCTGGGCCTGCTGCAGGCCGGCAAGGTCGACCAGTTCGAAGAAATGGTTGCCAACTTCCAGCGCACCAGCCAGCGCATCAAGTACTCGCTGGTGCCAGTGGTGGCTGCCGTGCGCGGCCTGGCCCTGGGTGGCGGCTGCGAGTTCCAGATGCACAGCGCCAAGACCGTGGCCTTCCTGGAAAGCTACATCGGCCTGGTCGAGGCCGGCGTCGGCCTGCTGCCGGCCGGTGGTGGCCTGAAGGAACTGGCCGTGCGCGCCTCGCAGGCCGCGGGCCCGGGCGGCGACGTGTTCGCCGAACTGAAGAAGACCTTCGAGACCGTGGCGATGGCCAAGGTGTCCAACTCGGCGGTCAACGCCAAGGAACTGGGCCTGCTGCGCAGCACCGACAAGGTGGTGTTCAACAGCTACGAGGCCCTGCACATCGCCAAGGCCGAAGCACGCGCCCTGGCCGAAGCGGGTTACCGCCCGCCGCTGCCGGCGCGCCGCATCCAGGTGGCCGGTGACGTGGGTATCGCCACCTTCAAGATGATGCTGGTCAACATGCTGGAAGGCCGCTTCATCAGCCCGTACGACTACGAGATCGCCGAGCGCATCGCTACCGTGCTGTGCGGTGGCAAGGTCGACCGCGGCACCCTAGTCGACGAAGAGTGGCTGCTGACCCTGGAGCGCAAGCACTTCGTCGAACTGGCCCAGCAGGAAAAGACCCAGGCCCGCATCGCGCACATGCTGAAGACCGGCAAGCCGCTGCGTAACTGATCGCCCATCCCTGCTTCCGGTGGGTGCCGACCGTTGGTCGGCACTCCGGCTAAAAAATTCAAGAGATCACTGCAATGACCAAGCAAATCCAGGACGCCTACATCGTCGCCGCCACCCGTACCCCGGTTGGCAAGGCGCCCAAGGGCATGTTCCGCAACACCCGCCCCGACGACATGCTTGCGCACGTGCTGCGCAGCGTCGTCGCCCAGGCCCCGGGCGTGGACGTCAACCGCATCGATGACGCCATCATCGGTTGCGCCATGCCGGAAGCCGAGCAGGGCATGAACGTGGCCCGCATCGGCGTGCTGCTGGCCGGCCTGCCGAACACCATCGCCGCACAGACCGTGAACCGCTTCTGCTCCTCCGGCCTGCAGGCCGTGGCGCAGGCCGCCGACGCGATCCGCCTGGGCAACGCCGACCTGATGCTGGCCGGCGGCACCGAGTCGATGTCGATGGTGCCGATGATGGGCAACAAGATCGCCATGGCGCCGAGCGTGTTCGACAACGACCACGTTGCCATCGCCTACGGCATGGGCATCACCGCCGAGAAGGTCGCCGAAGAGTGGAAGGTCTCGCGCGAAGACCAGGATGCCTTTGCCCTGGCCTCGCACCAGAAGGCCATGGCCGCGATCCAGAACGGCGAGTTCAAGGACGAGATCAGCCCGTACGAGATCGTCTCGCACCTGCCGGACCTGGCCGACGGCCAGCGAATCATCACCCGCAACAAGATCGCCGACACCGACGAAGGCCCCCGCCCGGATTCCTCGGCCGAAGGCCTGGCCAAGCTGCGCCCGGTGTTCCGCAACGGCCAGTTCGGCGGCACCGTCACCGCCGGCAACTCGTCGCAGATGAGCGACGGCGCCGGCGCCGTGCTGCTGGCCTCGGAGCAGGCGATCAAGGATTACGGCCTGACCCCGCTGGCCCGTTTCGTCAGCTTCTCGGTGGCCGGCGTGCGCCCGGAAGTGATGGGCATCGGCCCGATCGCCGCGATCCCGAAGGCACTGAAGCAGGCCGGCCTGACCCAGGACCAGCTGGACTGGATCGAGCTCAACGAAGCCTTCGCCGCGCAGTCGCTGGCGGTGATCCGTGACTGCGGCCTGGACCCGGCCAAGGTCAACCCGCTGGGCGGCGCGATTGCCCTGGGCCACCCGCTGGGTGCGACCGGCGCGATCCGTACCGCAACCCTGCTGCACGGCCTGCGTCGTCGCCAGCAGAAGTACGGCATGGTGACGATGTGCATCGGCACCGGCATGGGTGCGGCGGGTATTTTCGAGGCGCTGTAAGGTTCAAGGCGTTGCCTCGTTGGGCTTCATGGCGTGGGTCGGGTTGGCAGGGCTGCCCGGGACACGCCGTGAACCCTTCCATGGGGGCTCGATGGCGCCATCCATGGCGCCAACGGTCCCGGGCAGCCCTGCCAACCCGGCCCTTCCAGCCTCCCCGCGGCGGAGGGATGAGCAAAGGCAGGGTCAAAGGCTGGGGTCAGATCCCTTTGCTGCGCAAAGGGATCTGACCCCAACCCACGAAAAAAGGCAGCCAGTGGCTGCCTTTTTGCTTTTGCTTCTGCCTTTGATTCCGCCCTTCCCGTCCGCGCCACACGGAAACTGTCGAGAGGGGGCGGATGGCCCTCTCCAAAACCGTTGCCGCCATGGCTGGCCCCATCGACCACCCTGGAAGGGCTTTGGCGTGTTTTGGAGAGGGCCACCCGCCCCCTCCCCCACGTATCAATCAAGGCGCCGCACGGAGCGCTTGATAAAACCCTTATTCCGCCAGCATCGCCGCCAGCTTCTCCCGCGCCGGGCCAGCCAGCTTCGGGTTGTCCAGCGCGAAGCGGATCGTCGCCTCCACCAGACCCAGGTGCGTGCCGCAGTCGAAGCGGGTGCCCTCGAAACGATAGGCATCGACTTCTTCGGTCTTCAGCAGCTCGGCAATCGCATCGGTCAGCTGGATCTCGCCGCCGGCACCGGTCTGGGTCTGTTCCAGCAGCTCGAAGATCTTCGGGCTGAGCACGTAACGGCCCACCACCGCCAAGTCGCTCGGCGCGTCCTCCGGCTTCGGCTTCTCGACGATCTGCGAAATACGGCCCTTGCGGCCATCGAACGCGTCGGTGGCGACGATGCCGTAACTGGCGGTCTTATCGTGCGGCACGTCTTCGACCGCGATCACGCTGGCGCCACTGGCTTCGTTGAGGTCGGCCATCTGCTTCAGCGCGCCCGCACCGCGGTTCCAGATCAGGTCGTCGGGCAGCAGTACGGCAAACGGCTCGTCACCGATCACCGACCTGGCACACAGCACCGCGTGCCCGAGGCCCAGCGCCTCGGCCTGGGTCACGAAGATCGCGCGCACACCATTGGGGAGCACGTGCCGGATCAGTTCCAGCTGCTCCTGCTTGCCAGCGCGCTCAAGCTTCTGCTCCAGCTCGTACGCCTTGTCGAAATAGTCGGCAACGGCGTGCTTGTAGCGGTTGGTGATGAACACCAGCGTGTCACAGCCGGCTTCGATCGCCTCATCCACCGCGTACTGGATCAGCGGCCGATCAATGATCGGCAGCATCTCCTTCGGCACAGTCTTGGTTGCTGGCAAAAAACGCGTCCCCAATCCTGCCACCGGGAAAACTGCTTTGCGAATTCGCTTGCTCATTGGTGCCTGTTGGCCTCACGTGCCGGAAAAGGCACGACTTTAGCGGATGAAATGTAAGCATCCTGTTCGATTGGCGAGAATTCCGGCATCGTCGCAAACAGGATTTCCTGGATGCGGGCGGTGTCGTAGCTGGCAATCGCCTCGCGCAGGCGCGGAACGTTGCCCAGCACCAGGTCGCGCGAGAACGTACGCACGCCGGCTTCAAGAATCTTCGGGTGCGCGGTGGAGCGGTAATCTTCGTCCGAATAGAACAGCGTCTCGTGCAGCTTCTCGCCCGGACGCAGGCCGGTATAGATGATCTGGATGTCCTTGTACGGCTGCTTGCCGGTCAGGCGGATCATCTGTTCGGCCAGCACGCGGATCGGCACCGGCTCGCCCATGTCGAGGGTATAGATCGCACCATGCGACGCCGATGCGGCCGCCTGCAGGATCAGCTGGCAGGCCTCGGGAATGGTCATGAAGTAGCGGCTGACTTCCGGGTCGGTGACCGTGACCGGGCCACCGCGCAGGATCTGCTCGCGGAACAGCGGCACCACGCTGCCGGCCGACGCCAGCACGTTGCCGAAGCGCACCGTGACAAAACGGGTATGCGTGGACTTCTGGTCCAGGCTCTGGCAGATCATCTCGGCGTAGCGCTTGCTCGCGCCCAGCGCATTGACCGGGTCGACCGCCTTGTCGGTGGAGATGAACACGAAATGCTCCACGCGGGCTTCCAGGCAGGCGCGCGCGACGTTCTCGGTCGCCAGGATGTTGTTGCGCACTGCTTCACGCAGCTGGCGTTCCAGCACCGGTACATGCTTGTAGGCGGCCGCATGGAAAGCGGTATCGACCGGGTGCAGCGACAGCGCGTGGCGGATCACCGCTGGGTCACCGCAGTCGCCCAGCACCGCCTCGATCTCGACATCGGGGAAGCTGCGACGCAGCTCGCCTTCGATGGTCAGCAGCAGCAGCTCGCTGATCTCCAGCAGGATGATGCGACCGGCACCATGCCGCGCGCACTGGCGGCACAGCTCCGAGCCGATCGAACCACCGGCGCCGGTAACCATCACGGTGCGCCCACCCAACCAGCCGCGGATCAGGTTCCAGTCCGGCATGATCGGCTTGCGCCCCAGCAGGTCCTCGATCGCCACTTCCTTCAGCTGGCCCGGCAGCGACTGGCCCTGCAGGATGTCACTGAGCTTGGGCACGGTACGGAACGGCACGCCGGTGCTTTCGCAGATCGCGACGACGCGCTGCATGCCTGCGGCGTCCAGCGACGGCATGGCAATGACCAGCAGCTTGGCAGCGGTCTCGCGGACCACCGTCGGCGCGTCATCCAGCGTACCCAGGATCGGCAGGCCCTGCAGCTTGGCGCCACGCAGGTGCGGCGCGTCGTCGAGCAGGCCGACCGGCTCGAAGTTGCCGGAGCGGCGCAGGTCGCGCACCAGGGTCTCGGCCGCCTGGCCGGCGCCGAGGATCAGCACGCGGCGGGCGCTGGAATCGGACTGCAGTGCCTGGTAGTCCTTCCAGGCGCGGTACAGCAGGCGCGGCGCGCCGAGCAGTGCCGACAGCGCGAACGGGTAGATCACCAGCACCGACATGGGTACGCCGTCGAAGCGCTTCCACATCAGCACCAGGATGATGGCCACCATGCCGATGAAGCTGGCCTTGAAGATGTTCAGCAGGTCGCTGACGCTGGCAAACCGCCACAGGCCGCGGTACAGGCCCACGCGCCAGAACACCAGGCCCTGCAGCAGCAGGACCAGGGTGGTATCGACGTTCCACAGGGGCAGCGCCGGGGCGTTGGGCAGGATCGAGTAACGCCCTGCATGGAGCAGCTGCCAGCATGCCCAGACCATGAAGAGGTCGTGGCAGACGATGGCCGAACGCGGCATCAGGCCGAGGATTCTGTCCCGCCAGGGTGAAGCCATAATTCAGGTAATTCCTTGTCGGTGGCGCATTCCATTGCGCAGGAGGAGCCAGAGGACGCTCAGCGCGATGAACCACGCGATCGCCACGACAGCCTCCCACCTCGGCTGCAAATTGGAGCAGACATTGAACACTGTAATACTGAACAGACCCAAAGCAAAGTACATCCCTGTCACCTGCGGGTGACTGGCTCCTGCCTGCACCGCGCGCTGGTAGACATGCTGGGTATGGGGTTCCATCCAGCGTTGTCCGGAAATGATGCGCGCCAGCAGTGTGAAGCCCGCGTCCACGAGGAACGGCGAAACCGGTACCAGCAGCAGGATCCAGTTGATATCGGTACGCACGCTGGCGATCGCCAGCACCACTGCGACCGCATACCCCAGCGCGCCGCTTCCAACATCGCCCATGAAGATCCGGGCGCGAGGGAAGTTGAACGGCAGGAATCCAAGGCAGGCCAGGCCCAGCGCCACGGCGGCCAGTGAATAGGGCCACGGCAGTACCGGCGCCAGCCCCAGCATCGCCACAACGGCCTGGCTGGCGGCGATGCCATTGATGCCGTCCATGAAGTTCCAGATGTTGATCAGCGACGCGGTGAACAGCAGCACCAGCACCGCCAACAGCCAGCTGCCACCATTCACCTTGACCAGGCCGGCCAACAGCGCTGCGGCGATGAAATGCACCAGCAGGCGACGCATCGCCGGCAGGGGCTTGTGGTCGTCCCACCAGCCGATACCGGCCACCAGCACCAGCCCAAGGCTGGCCACCAGCACCGTCGGCGTGCTTTCGGGCCAGGCCCAGATGGCCACGCCGGCGGTCACCAGCAGGCTGATGACGATGGCGATGCCGCCACCGCGCGGGGTGGCAACGCTATGGCTGCGACGCTCGCCCGGCTGGTCCATCAACTGCTGGCGCAGTGCATAGCCCCGCGCAGCCCAGGTCAGCAACGCACTGAGCAGGGCGAGCCCCAGCAGCGCGCCCATCACAAGCCAGGGCATGGATCAGAGCACCGCGTAGTTCAGCAGCGGCTTGACCGTCCCCCACTCCTTGCAGCTTGGGCACTGCCAGTGGTGGGTACGCGCACCGAAGCCGCAGCGCGTGCAGCGATAGGCCGGGTTGCGCACCAGCAGCTGGTCGGTGATGTGCTTGAGGTCATGCAGGGTGGCGGTGGAATCGGCTCCCTCGGCGAGGGTCAGATCGATCAGCGCTGATTCGCCACGTACCGACGGGCGATCCTTGAGCTGGCGACCGAGGTAGGCACGGGCCGGCGCCACGCCTTCCTGCTCTTCCATCAACCGGGTCAGCGCCAGTACCGGGGCGATGCCGCGGTAGTGCTCGGTCATCTCCGACAGGAACGCGCGTGCACCTGCCAGATCGCCGACCCTGCGATAGTTCTGCATCAGTGCCGGCAGCAGTTCCGGCAGGTATTCGGGGTCGTTGCGCGCGGCGCGCTCGAAGGCGCGCACGGCGGCCTCTGGATTGCCCGCGTCGGTTTCCAGCCGGCCCTCGATGATGCCGGCGCGCACCGACATCGCGTCGGCCTGGTAGGCGCGGGCGATCGCTGCCCTCGCCTCTTCCAGCTTGCCGGCGCCACGGAAACGTTCGGCCAGTTCGCATTCGAACTGTCCGATCAGCTTGCCCATCGGCTCGCCGGTGACGTCCTCGAAACGGGTCGCGTTGTCGATCGCCTTTTCCCAGTCGCGCTCGGCCTGGTAGATGCCGATCAGGTGCTTGAGCGCCTGCGGTGCGCGCTGATCCAGCTGCGCCAGCTCGGTGAACACGGTCTCGGCACGGTCCAGCAGGCCGGACTTCATGTAATCCTCGCCCAGCGCCAGCAGGGCCTGCACGCGCTGTGCATCACTGAGGTCGTGGCGGTTGACCAGGCCCTGGTGCAGGCGGATGGCGCGGTCGACTTCGCCGCGGCGGCGGAACAGGTGGCCCAGCGCGACCTGGGTCTCGAAGGTTTCCTTGTCCAGCTCGGCGATGTGCAGGAACAGCTCGATGGCCTTGTCCGGCTGCTCGTTGAGCAGGTAGTTCAGGCCACGGAAATAGGTGCTCGACAGGCGGCTGACCTGGCTGTCACCGTGGCGTTGACCACCGCGCCGCCCGATCACCCACCCAGCCAGGGCGGCCAGCGGAACGAACAGGAAGAACCAGAACCACTCGGTGACGAAATCCATCTTCGATCAGCGTCCATCAAAAGATTGAGGGGAAGCAACCGGTGCCGGCGTGGCGGCAGCGGACTTGTTGGCGCGGCGCAGCTGGCTGTAGAGCGGAATGACCACGCTCACCAGCACCAGGCCAGCGCCAACGATGACGCCGATCAGCAACGCGGCAATGATGGCCACGCCGACCGAGGTCTTAAGCTGGGTGAACAGCAGGTTGATGGTCATCTCGTCCATGTTCATGGCACCGATGATCAACCCAAGAATGAGTACCGCCAGCAGGACCAGCAGACGAAAAACCTTCATGCGACAGCTCCAGTGGCAGGAGTCCGTAGCTTATCCGACTCGCGGCTGGATTCGCACGCGGTGGCGCGACGGAAGGCTCAGGCCGGATCGGCGTCCAGCGGCAGCACACTGCTGACCCGCTCGCGCAGTTCCTTGCCCGGCTTGAAATGGGGGACATGCTTGCCCGGCAGGGCAACCGATTCGCCGGTCTTCGGGTTGCGACCCAGGCGCGGCGGACGATAGTGCAGCGAGAAGCTGCCAAATCCACGGATTTCGATGCGATCCCCGGCGGACAGCGATCCGCCCATCATTTCCAGCAACGACTTCACCGCCAGATCGACATCATCGGCCTTCAGGTGCGCCTGGCGGCGCGCAAGGATTTCGATCAGTTCGGATTTGGTCATTACCGGCTCACATCAGGGGCATCTCAGCCTGAAACGGCCCGGGCAATGCCCGGGCCGTCCAGGAAACAACGAACAGCGTAAGGCCGATTACTCGGACTTGTTGCCGTTCAGCTGTGCACGCAGCAGCGCGCCCAGCTGGGTGGTGCCGCTGGAAGCCGAAGAGGACTGGTATTCCTCCAGCACTTCGCGCATTTCCGCGTCGTCCTTGGCCTTGATCGACAGCTGCAGGGTACGGCCCTTGCGGTCCATGCCCACGAACTTGGCTTCGACCTTGTCGCCGACCTTCAGGTGCTGGGTGGCGTCGTCAACGCGCTCGTTGGCGATGTCGCGGGCCGAGACGTAACCTTCGATGCCGTCAGCCAGCTCGATGATCGCGCCCTTGGCGTCGACTTCCTTCACCACGCCTTCAACCTTGGAGCCCTTCGGATTGGCAGCCATGTACTGGCCGAACGGATCCTGCTCCAGCTGCTTCACGCCCAGGGAGATGCGCTCGCGCTCCGGATCGACAGCCAGGACGACGGCGTCCAGGGTATCGCCCTTCTTGAAGTTGCGAACGACGTCTTCGCCGGTGGTGTTCCAGCTGATGTCGGACAGGTGGACCAGGCCGTCGATGCCGCCGTCCAGGCCGATGAAGATGCCGAAGTCGGTGATCGACTTGATCTGGCCCGACACCTTGTCACCCTTCTTGTGGGTGGCAGCGAAGGTTTCCCACGGATTGGCGGCAACCTGCTTCATGCCCAGCGAGATACGGCGACGCTCTTCATCGACGTCCAGCACCATCACTTCGACTTCATCACCAACCTGGACAACCTTGGACGGGTTGACGTTCTTGTTGGTCCAATCCATCTCCGAGACGTGCACCAGGCCTTCGACGCCCGGCTCGATCTCAACGAACGCACCGTAATCGGTGACGTTGGAGACCTTGCCGAAGACGCGGCTGTTGGCCGGGTAACGACGGCCGATGTTGTCCCACGGATCCTCGCCCAGCTGCTTCAGGCCCAGCGAAACGCGGTTGCGCTCGCGGTCGAACTTCAGCACGCGGACGTCCAGCTCGTCGCCGACGTTCACGACTTCCGACGGGTGACGCACGCGCTTCCACGCCATGTCGGTGATGTGCAGCAGGCCGTCGATACCGCCCAGGTCCACGAACGCGCCGTAATCGGTCAGGTTCTTGACGACACCCTTCAGGATCGCGCCTTCCTGCAGCTTGTCCATCAGCTGCTCGCGCTCTTCCGAGTGCTCGCTTTCGACGACAGCGCGGCGCGAGACCACGACGTTGTTACGCTTGCGGTCCAGCTTGATGAGCTTGAACTCGAGTTCCTTGCCTTCCAGGTAGGCCGGATCGCGCACCGGGCGCACATCGACCAGGGAACCCGGCAGGAAGGCGCGGACATCCTTGATGTCCACGGTGAAACCACCCTTGACCTTGCCGCTGATGCGGCCGGTGATGGTTTCGTTCTTTTCCAACGCTTCTTCCAGCTCGTCCCACACCATCGCGCGCTTGGCCTTCTCGCGCGACAGGACGGTTTCGCCGAAGCCGTTCTCGATCGAGTCGAGGGCGACCTTGACGATGTCGCCTTCGGCGACGTCGATTTCGCCAGCGTCGTTACGGAACTGTTCGATCGGCACGATGCCTTCGGACTTCAGGCCAGCGTTGATCACCACGACGTCGCCGCGGACTTCAACAACGGTACCGCTGACGATGGCGCCCGGCTTCAGCTTGGCCAGATTGGCCTGGCTGGCTTCAAACAGTTCGGCAAATGATTCGGTCATTAGATTTACTCTGTTGGACACATGGGTCGGTGGCGTCCCCTTCAGGGGAATGGCGACCGCCCGCCTGTTGGTCGACCCCGGAAACGCAGGTCGTGTGTAGTAGGAAAACCGCCACGCATCATTGCGCGACGGAGCTGGTACAGCACTGCTATGCGCGACCACCGCCGATGCTGCTGGCAGCGCTCCCGCGCGAACGGATCAGGCAGCCGGAACCGGAAGCAGATCCATCACTCTGGCAACGACATCATCGATGCCGATGCCTGTGGTGTCGATGAGGACAGCATCGTCTGCCGGCTTCAGGGGCGCCACGGTACGCTGGGCATCACGGGCGTCGCGGGCCATGATCTCGCGCAGGAGGTCATCAAAGTTAACAGAAACCCCCTTGTCTTTCAACTGCTTATGCCGGCGCTCGGCGCGCTCCTCGGCACTGGCGGTCAGGAAGACCTTGTAGGAGGCGTCCGGGAAGATCACCGTGCCCATGTCGCGGCCGTCGGCGACCAGGCCCGGCAGCTCCCTGAATGCGCGCTGGCGCTCCTTCAGGGCAGCGCGGACCTCGGGAATGGCGGCAATGGCCGAGGCCAGCGCACCGGTGGTCTCCAGGCGCAGCTCGTCGGTGGCATCGGTGCCGTTGACCATGACCCGCATGGCATCGCCCTGCTCGACAAACTGAACGTGGGTGTCGAAGGTGCAACGCACCAGCGCCGAGGCGTCGGAGGTATCGATGTCGGCCCAGCTTGCGGCCACGCCCACCGCCCGGTACAGCGCGCCCGAATCCAGGTAATGCCAGCCCATCCGGCGCGCGATGATGCGGCTGATGGTACCCTTGCCGGCCCCGGATGGGCCGTCGATGGTCAGGACGGGAGCGAGTGGATTCATGGGGGTCCCAGAGCGTGTGAAGAGGCCATTCTAGCCCCTGCCAGACGCCCCCAGCGGGATCTTTTGTGCAACCACTTGAAACCACGAGGAAAAGCCCGGTAGAATGGCGGGCTTGAACGAGCGTCAACTGCCGATTGTCTTTCGCATATCGCGGCCACGCTCCACCCGAACAACTACTGTTTACGCCGAGGTATGCCATGAAAGTCCTGTCCTCCCTGAAGTCGGCGAAGGCCCGTCACCGTGACTGCAAGGTCGTGCGTCGTCGTGGCAAGATCTTCGTCATCTGCAAGTCGAACCCGCGTTTCAAGGCGCGTCAGCGCTAAGCCTCACAGCCTTCCGGCTGCGGCTGGCCCTACGCGGGGCCGACCCGATGCAAGAAACCGCCTTCGGGCGGTTTTTTGTTTATGCGGCTTTTTCCTGCCGTTTTTGCTGTAATCGCCTTTCTTGACCACTGGGGAGTAGATCGAGATGAAGCGTTACCTGTCCGCCCTGGCCGTGATGGCCACCCTGGCCGCCGCCACACCGGCACTGGCCGATACCCTGCTTGTCGACCGTGCCCGCGAGAAGCCGGCCGGTGCCCTGCCCGTGCGCGGCCAGAGCATGCAGCAGGTGCAGGCGCAGTTCGGCGCGCCCAGCGAGCAGCTGCAGCCGCGTGGCGGGCAGAAGCGGCAATGGCCGACCATCAACCGCTGGGTGTACCCGCAGTTCACCGTCTACTTCGAGAAGCAGAAGGTGATCGACGTGGTGGCCAACCAGGCGGACCCGAACGAAATCGGCCCGAAACCGCCGATCCGTTGATCCCATTACCCGCCGTGGGCGGGCCTGTGTAGCGAGACCATGAACCAGACCCTTCGTTTTCCTGCCGAGTGGGAAGCCCAGAGCGGCGTCCTGATTGCCTGGCCCACCGCCGATACCGACTGGGCTGACCGCCTGGGCCAGGTGGAAGAGACCTACATCGCCCTGGTCGCGGCCATCACCCGCTTCCAGCCGGTGCTGATCTGCGTGGCCGACGACGATGTGGAGACCTACGCCGAGATGCGACTGCGCTCCAACCGCATCGACATGGACAAGGTCCACTTCACCACGGCGGCCTACGACGATACCTGGCTGCGCGACTCCGGCCCGATCACCCTGCGCCGTGCCGACGGCGGCTTCCAGCTGCTGGATTTCCGCTTCACCGGCTGGGGCGGCAAGTTCGACGCCACCCTGGATGACCAGCTGGTGGGCGTGCTCGACCAGGCCGGCGTATTCAACGATGCGCCGGTCCGCAGCATTCCGTTCGCGCTGGAAGGCGGCGGCATCGAGACCGACGGTGAAGGCACCCTGCTGACCACCTGGAAGTGCCTGCACGAGCGCCACCCGGACCGCGACCGCGCCAGCCTGAGCGCCGACCTGGCCGACTGGCTGCAGCAGGACCGCGTGCTGTGGCTGGACCACGGCTACCTGGAAGGCGACGACACCGACGCGCACATCGATACCCTCGCCCGCTTCGCCTCCGCTGACAGCATCGTCTACCAGGCCTGCGACGACGAGAGCGACTCGCATTACGCCGAACTGCAGGCGATGGGCAATGAGCTGGCCGCGCTACGCACCAGGGATGGCCAGCCGTACCGCCTGTTCCCGCTGCCGTGGGCCCGGCCGGTGATCGACGAAGGCCGTCGCCTGGCTGCCTCGTACGCCAACTACCTGATCGTCAACGGCGCGGTGCTGATGCCGGCCTATGGCGACCCGGCCGATGACCTGGCCCGCGACGTGCTGGCACAGGCGCACCCGGGCCGAGAGATCGTGCAGGTGCCCTGCCGCTCGCTGATCTGGCAGAACGGCAGCCTGCACTGCATCACCATGCAGCTGCCGGCCGGGCTGTTGAAGGCGTAACGGTCGTGCCGGCCGCTGGCCGGCAACCCTGCAATGCCTGATGGATCCACGGGATTGCCGGCCAGCGGCCGGCACTACCCGCTGCGCCATTCAGCGCGCGACACGCCGTCGCCGCCCATCCGCGCTAACATGCTGGTTTTCCCCCGCAGGAACGCCCCGCATGAACTCGCGCAGCCCCCTTACCGTCGCCCTGATCCAGGAGCGCAACCACGGTGATGCCGCCGCCAACCTGGCGGTGATCGAAGCACGCGTGGCCGAGGCGGCTGCGCAGGGTGCCAAGCTGGTGCTGCTGCAGGAACTGCATAACGGCCCGTACTTCTGCCAGCACGAATCGGTGGACGAGTTCGACCTGGCCGAGCCGATTCCGGGCCCGAGCACCGAGCGCCTTGGCGCGCTGGCGAAGAAGCATGGCGTGGTGCTGGTCGGCTCGCTGTTCGAGCGCCGCGCTGCCGGGCTGTACCACAACACCGCCGTGGTGTTCGAGAAGGACGGTACGCTGCTCGGCAAGTACCGCAAGATGCATATCCCGGACGACCCGGGCTTCTACGAGAAGTTCTACTTCACCCCGGGCGACATCGGCTTCACGCCGATCGATACCTCGGTGGGCCGCCTGGGCGTGCTGGTGTGCTGGGACCAGTGGTACCCGGAAGCGGCGCGCCTGATGGCGCTGGCCGGCGCCGAGCTGTTGCTGTATCCGACTGCGATCGGCTGGGATCCGGACGACGTGCAGGACGAGAAGACCCGCCAGCGCGACGCCTGGGTGCTGAGCCATCGCGGCCACGCCGTGGCCAACGGCCTGCCGGTGCTGAGCTGCAACCGCGTCGGCCACGAGGCTTCGCCGCTGGGCGCGTCGGGCATCCAGTTCTGGGGCAACAGCCACGTGCTCGGCCCGCAGGGCGAGTTCCTGGCCGAGGCCGGCACCGAGGCCACCGTGCTGCTGTGCGACGTCGACCTGCAGCGCAGCGAGCACGTGCGCCGCATCTGGCCGTTCCTGCGTGATCGCCGCATCGATGCCTACGGCGACCTGCTCAAGCGCTACATCGACTGAGCCGGAGCCCGCGCATGGCCGTCCTCATCCGTGATGCCGGCCCGGCCGACATCGACGCGATCACCGCGATCTATGCGGTGGAAGTGACTGACTTCGTCAACACCTACGAGTACGACATTCCGGACGCGACCGAGATGCTGCGCCGCATGCGCGACATCGTCGATCGCGGCTTCCCCTACCTGGTCGCCGAGATCGACGGCCAGGTCGCCGGCTATGCCTACGCCAACACCTACCGCACCCGCGTCGCCTACCAGTGGACCGTTGAGAACTCGGTCTACGTCGATGCCCGCTTCCAGGGCCAGGGCGTCGGCACCGGCCTGCTGCAGGCGTTGATCAACGCCTGCATCGCACGTGGCTACCGGCAGATGGTGGCGGTGATCGGCGAGCCGACCAACACTGCTTCAATCAAGCTGCACGAACGCTTCGGCTTCGAACTGGTGGGCGTGTTCCGTGGCCTCGGCCGCAAGCATGGCCGCTGGCTGGACACCGTGCAGATGCAGCGCGCGCTCGGCGATGGCGCCGACACCGCACCTTCCAATGAATGAACCCATGACCGAAACCCTTCCCGAGACCGGTGACGACCTGTTCGCCGGCCAGCCGGTGCGCGTCGTCGAACGCGACGGCGTGCGCTACACCCTGCTGGGCACCGCCCACGTCTCCCGCGCCAGCGTCGAGGCCGTGGAAAAAGCCATCGACAGCGGCCGCTTCGATGCGGTTGCCGTCGAGCTGGACCCGCAGCGCCTGCAGGCGCTGAGCGACCCGGACACGCTGGCCAAGCTCGACCTGGTCGAGGTGATCCGCAAGGGCCGCGTCGCCCTGTTCGCCGCCAACCTGGCCCTGTCCGCCTACCAGCGCCGCCTGGCCGAACAACTCGACATCGAGCCGGGCGCGGAACTGAAACGCGCGGTGGAACTGGCGCGCGAACGCGACCTGCCGGTGCACCTGATCGACCGCGAGGTCGGCCTGACCTTCCGCCGGGCGTCGCAGCGGCTTGGGTTCTTCGGCAAGCTGAAGCTGGTTGCCGGGCTGGGCGCCGGCCTGTTCTCGTCCGAGGAAGTGGGCGAGAACGAGATCGAAAAGCTCAAGCAGGGCGACATGCTGGAATCGAGCTTTGGTGAGTTCGCCAGCGAGAGCCCGGCGCTGTACGAGACCATCATCGGTGAGCGCGACCGTTACATGGCCACGCGCCTGCGCGAGGAGCACACCCCGCAGCAGCGTGAAGTGCTGGCGGTGGTCGGCGCCGGTCACCTGGCCGGGCTGGCGCGCTACCTGGAAACCGATACCGAGGCACCGGCGCCGCTGCGCGCCGAGCTGGAGGCGGTGCCGAAGAAGCGCAACATCCCGTGGTTCACGCTCGGCATCCTGGCGATCGTGGCGACCGGCATCGGTGTGGGCTTCTACCGCGGCGGCCTGGGCGTGGGCACCGAGCTGCTGGCGACCTGGGCAATGTATACCGGCGGCCTGGCGGGCCTGGGCTGCCTGCTGGCAGGCGGTCACCCGCTGAGCATTCTTACCGCGATCGCGGTGGCCCCGTTCAAGCCGTTCCGCCTGAGCATCCCGACCGGCGCATTCTCGGCGCTGGTGGAAGCGCGCCTGCGCAAGCCGGCCTACGAAGACTTCCTGAAGCTGCGCGACGATGCGCAGAGCCTGAAGGGCTGGTACCGCAATCGCGTTACCCGCGTGGTGCTGACCTTCATGCTGACCAACATCGGCAGCATGCTCGGCCTGTGGCTGACCACCTTCAAGGTGTGGGGCAAGGTGGCGGGGTAAGCCTCTCAACCGGCCACAGAATCTGTAGCGCCCGAGCCCATGCTCGGGCGACGCGGCGACGCGGCGAGCAGAAAAAAAGGGGGAGACCGCCCCACTACGACCGGCCTCCCCCACACCACAACACGTTGGCGCGCATTACAGCCGGGCAGCGCCCGGCTCCATCCTCTCCAGCCCGCGTGCACGGCGGATCAACCGCGTCACGGCATTGCGCAGGTCATCGAGCACCGCATAGATCGTCGGCAGGAACAGCAGGCTGACCACCGTCGAGAACGCCAGCCCGCCCGCAATTGCACGCGCCATCGGCGAATACTCCGGGCCATTGCCGAACATCTGCGTATCGGTCAGCGAGATCGGGATCATCGCCAGGATCGCCGTGCCCATGGTCATCATGATCGGGCGCAGGCGTTCGCGTGAGCCTTCCACCAGCGCCTGGGTGCGGCCCATGCCGCTGCGCCGCAGGTTGTTGATGTGCTCGATCATCACGATGCCGTTGTTCACCACCACGCCCATCAGCACCAGGATGCCGATGAAGGACATGATCCCGAACGAGGTGCCGGTGATCCAGAACAGCCAGAACACGCCGAAGATCGAGAACAGCACGCCGCTCATGATCGCCGCCGGGAACAGCAGCGACTCGAACACCGCCGCCATCACCACGTAGATCATCACCAGTGCGATCAGCAGGTTGAACACCATCTGCTGCATGGCCTCGTCGTCGTTGCCGTAGTCGCCGCCGTCGAAAGTGAAGCCATAGCCGGCCGGGAAGTTCATCGGCTTGAGCACGGCTTCGATCGCCTTGCGCCCGTCCGGCGCGGTGACCTTCTCGGCCAGGTTGGCCTTGATGGTCAACGTGGTCTGGCGGTTGGTGCGGCCGATCTGGGTGGCCGACGAACCAACGTCCACGGTGACCAGGCTCAGCAGCGGCACGCTGCGGCCATCGCCGGTGCGCACGCTGAAACCGGCCAGGTCTTCCGGGCTGCTCTGCTCGGCGCCGGCAAAGCGCACCCACACCGGCACTTCGTTGTCACCGCGGCGGAACTCGCGCATCGGCGCGCCGCGCAGCGCCAGGCCGACGAAGCTGGCCACCTGCTCGGCATTGAAGCCGAACGCTGCGGCACGCTCGCGGTCGACGCGCACCTTCAGCTCGCCGCCCTTCTCGCCGTTGTCGATGCGCACGTCACGCAGCTCGGCACGCTGCGCCAGCAACGGCACCACTTCCTGGCCGATCTCCTGCAGCATCGAGCTGGAGTCGCCCACCAGCTGCACCTGCACGCCCTGGTTGCTGCCGCCACCGCCATCGCCGCCCTGGTTGCCGACGAAGTAATCGGTGCGTGCCGACTTCGGCAGGCCCTTGCGCAGTTCCTCCTGCAGCGACTTGATGTCCTTGGCGTATTTTTCGTCCAGGGTGACCACCGTGGAGCTGCCTTCCTGCTCGCTGTACCAGGAATACACCTGCTTCACGTGCAGGCGCTCGCGGTTCTGGTCGATCCAGTTCTCCACCCGCGCCACTTCCTCGGACATCTGGCGGTAGGTGTAGGCGCCCTTCCACATGTAGCCGATGAAGATGTCCTTGCCACCCTCACCACCGAACATGTCGACCTTGGTCAGCTTCATCGGCACCAGGCTGACCAGCACCACGAGCAGGATGCCGAGCAGGCTCCAACCGCGGTGATGCAGTGACCAGTCCAGCAGCTGCGCATAGCGTCGCTGCAGGCGCGCGATCAGGCCGGTCTGCGAGTGCACCAGCTTGGGCGTGGCCATGCGCGCGGACAGCATCGGGATCAGGCTGACCGCCACCAGCCACGAGGCCAGCAGCGAGACCGAGATGGTGATCGCGATCTGCGCCATGAAGATGCTGATGTTGTTGGTCTCGCCGAACAGGTTCGGCACGAACACGATGCAGTGGCACAGCGTGCCGGCGCTGAGCGCGATGGCCACGTTGCGGGTGCCGATGATCGAGGCCAGCCGTGGCTGCCCCGGCATGCGCTCGCGCTCCTGGTAGATGCTCTCCACCACCACCACCGCATTGTCGACCAGCATGCCGACGGCCAGCAGCAGGCCCATCATGGTCAGGATGTTGAGTGTCACCCCGACGAAGTACATGAAGCCGAGGGTGATGGTGAAGCAGATCGGAATGGCCAGCGTCACCATCAGCGTCGACGGCCAATGGCGCAGGAAGAAGAACAGCACGGTGACCGACAGGATCAGGCCGACCGCGCCGGCCTCGGCCAGCTCCAGCAGCGAGGACGTCACTGCCTTGCCCTGGTTGTCGATCACCTTGATCTGCACGTCGCGCATCGACGGCTGCGCGCGGATCGCCTCGACTTCGGCCAGCGCCGCACGCGAAACGTCCACCAGGTTGGCGCTGCGTTCCTTGAAGATGTCCAGGCCCACCGCCGGGTTGCCGTCCAGGCGGCGCCCGTAGTTCATCCGCGCCGGCTTCAGGCGGACGTCGGCGATGTCGCCCAGGCGCAGGCCCTTGGCGTTGATCACCAGGTCGCGCATCTCCTGAAGGTCGGTGATCTCGCCTACCGGCTGCACGCGCACGCGTTGGCCGTTGTCATCGATCTGCCCGGCCGAGATCGAGAAGTTCAGCGTGCGCAGGCGCTCGCTCAGCTCGTTGATGCTCAACCCATGCGCGTTGAGCCGGTTCGGATCGATGGCGATCTCCACCTCGTTCGGCGGCGCACCGGTGATGTCGACCCGGGCCACACCGGGAATACGCTCGATGCGCCGCTTGAACTCACGGTCGAGCATGTCATAGGCGGTGGTCAGGTCGGTGGTGCTGGCCAGCCGCACCTTCAGCACGGGCTGGTCGCTGCTGGACCACTTGAACACGTTGTAGCGCTGCAGGTCGTCGGGCAGGTCGCTGCGGATCGCGTCGATACGCTCGCGCGCGTCCGACGCGGCAATGGCGATGTCGCGGTCCCAGTCGCTGAACTCGATGTAGATCAGCGCCGCCTCGGAGGTGGCCGACGAGCGCATGCGCTTGATGCCGGTCATCGTCGCCAGCGATTCCTCGACTGGACGGATGATGGTCCGTTCCACTTCTTCCGGGGTCGAGCCGGTGTAGGGAATCTGCACGAACAGGAACGGCGCGGAGATGTCCGGCAACGCCTCCAGCGGCAGCCGGAACGAAGCGATCAGGCCGATCACCACCAGCGACACGAAGCACATGATGGTGGTGACCGGGCGGCGGATGGAGAACTCGGCAACACTCATGCCGGTTCCTCCACACCCGCTGTGCCGCCCTCGTCGCCATGCAGGCCTTCACCGGCGTGCTTGCGGCCGCGCTCACGGTAGTAGGCGTCGCCGCGACGATCCATCAGGTCGTACACCACCGGGATCACCAGCAGCGTCAGCAGCGTCGACACCAGCAGGCCACCGATCACGGTGATCGCCATCGGTGCACGCACTTCGGCGCCCTCGCCCATCGCCACCGCCAGCGGCAGGAAGCCGAACAGCGTGCACAGCGTGGTCATGATGATCGGGCGCAGGCGGGAACGCGCACCCTCCACCAGCGCCTCATGCTTGGCCACGCCGGCCTCGCGCAGCTGGTTGACCTTGTCGATCAGGATGATCGCATTCTTGGTGACCAGGCCGACCAGCAGGATCAGGCCGATGAACACCACCACCGAGATCGGCTTTCCGGTCAGCATCAGCGCCAGGATCGCGCCGACCAGCGCCAGCGGGATGGTGAACAGGATCACGAACGGGTGCAGCAGGGATTCGAACTGCGAGGCCATCACCAGGTAGACCAGGAAGATCGCCAGGCCGAAGGCGAAGATCAGCGACTTCGCCGCCTGCGCCAGTTCCTCGCCCTGGCCGCCGATGTGCAGGCCGACGCCCGCGCCCAGCGGCTGCTCGGCCACCATCTGCTGCACTTCGCGCATGGCGGCGCCCAGGTCGATGTCGCGCAGGTTGGCCGATACCACCGCGACCCGGGTCTGGTCGGCACGATGGATCTCGCTGGGGCCGGTGGTGGCGACCACGTCGGCCACCGCGTCCAGGGTCACCGGGCGGGTGCTGCCCGGATTGACGATCAGCCGGCGGATGCTCTCCACGCTGGCGCGGTCACCTTCCTGGGCGCGCACCAGCACGTCGATCTTGCGGTCACGGAAGCTGTAGCGGGTGGCGACGTCGCCACGCACCTTCTTCACCACCACGTCGGCGATCTGGCGGGTGGTCAGGCCCAGCGCACCGGCGCGCTCCTGGTCGAAGCGGATCTGGATTTCCGGGAAGCCCTCTTCCACCGTCGACTTCACGTCGGCGTAGTGGGCGTTGCCGCGCAGCATCGCCGCCAGGCGCTGGCCGGCCACTTCCAGGGTCGCCATGTCCTGCCCGCGCAGTTCGATTTCCAGCGGCGTGGAAAAGCTGAACAACGCCGGCCGCGCGAAGTCGACCTGGGCACCCGGGTGCTGGCTCATGGTGCCGCGCAGGCGCTCGGTGATCGCCGCTTCAGTGTGCGCATTGCCGCCACCTTCCATCACCACGGTCAGCTTGCCGATGTTCTCGCCACTTTCGGTCGGGCTGGCATCCAGCCGGGTGCCGCTGCCACTGACGCCATACAGCGAGGCCACGCCTTCGCCCTTGCCATGCGCCAGCTGCAGCTCGCGCACCAGCGCATCGGTCTGCTTCAGCGGCGTGCCGGCCGGCAGCTTCACCGTCATTTCGAAACGGTCCTGCGCCAGCTGCGGGATCAGGTCGGCGCCAAGCATCGGCACCAGCGCCATGGTCGCCACGAAAATGATGGCTGCCACGCCCAGCACCTTGCCGGGATGCGCCAGCGCACTCGGCAGCAGGCGCAGGTAGCCTCGCTCGGCGCCTGCATAGGGCTTCATCGCCAGGTCGCTGGCCTTGCGCATCACCGGGCCGACCACCGCCACCACGCCGCGCCACAGGCGCACCACGAGCCAGGCCAGCGCATAGAAGCTCCAGCGCACGCTGGCGAGCACGCCACGGCGGCCCAGTGCAACCGGCTTCTGCCAACGCTTCTGCGGCTGCCATGCTGCGTTCGGCGCCTCTTCCGGGAACGCCAGCGGCGGCCGCCCCTTCAGCGAGCTCAGCATCGGGATCAGGGTCATCGACACCAGCAGCGAGATCGCGATGGCGATCGCCACGGTCAGCGCCTGGTCGCGGAACAGCTGCCCGGCGATGCCATCGACGAACACCAGCGGCAGGAACACCGCGATGGTGGTCAGGGTCGAGGCGACCACGGCCATGCTCACTTCACGGGTGCCGGCGATCGCCGCCTGCAGGATGCCCAGGCCACGCTCACGGGCCTTGGCGATGCTCTCCAGCACCACGATCGAGTCATCCACCACCAGGCCGGTGGCCAATGCCAGGCCACCCAGCGACATCACGTTCAAGCTCAGGCCGAGCTGGCCCATGAAGAAGAACGTGGCGATGATCGAGACCGGCAACGACAGGCTGATCACGAACGTACTCCAGCCATCGCGCAGGAACAGGAAGATGATCAGGATCGCCAGCAGGCCGCCGATCACGGCATCCTTCTTGACGTCGGCGATGGCGTGCTCGATGAAGCGCGACTGGTCCTCGATGGTGGTCAGCTCGACATCGGACGGGAACGTGCCCTTGATCTGCTCCAGGCGCTTGCGCAGCGCTTCAGCGGTGGACACGGTGTTGGCGTCGCCTTCCTTGTAGATGGCCAGCTCGACCGACTCCTTGCCGCCCAGGCGGATGATCGCTTCGCGCTCCTTGTAGCCCTGGCGCACGGTGGCCACGTCCTTCAGGCGCACCGGCACGCCGTTGGCAACCACGCTGGAGCCACCGCCGGACGATGCGCTCTGTGCCGCCGACGCCGCCGCGATGGCGGCCGCCGAACCGGTCGACGCGGCGATGTTGAACATCTGCTGCAGCGCCGAGTCCGCCGCGCTGCCATTGGCGGCCTGGGTGGTCACCAGCAGGTTGCGGATCTCCTCCAGGTCGGCGAACTGGTTGACGGTACGCACCAGGAAGCGCTGCGAGCCCTCCTCCAGGCGGCCGCCGGAAATGTTGATGTTCTCGTCCTTCAGGCGCTTGATGACGGTGTCGATCGGCAGGTTCAGCTGGGCAAGCTTCTGCTGGTCGATGTCGACCTGGATCTCGTCCTCCAGGCCGCCGCCCACCTTCACTGCCGCCACACCGGTGACCGGCTCCAGCTTCTTCTTGAGGTCTTCATCGGCATAGCGGCGCAGGCCGGTCAGCTCGCGCACCGCATCGGCATCGCTGGTCGGCGCCGTCTTGTTCGACAGCACCAGGCGCATGATCGGCTCGGTTGACGGATTGAAGCGCAGCAGCACCGGGGCCTTGGCCTCCAGCGGCAGGTTCAGCGCTTCCATCTTGTCGCGCACCTCCAGGCTGGCCTGGTCCATGTTGGTGCCCCAGGCGAATTCCAGCACCACGTCGCTCTGGCCGGTGCGCGAGACCGACTTCAGCTTGCGCAGGTTCTTGACCACGCCGACCGCTTCTTCGACCGGCTGGGTGATCAGGGTTTCGATTTCAGTCGGCGCTGCACCGGTGTATTCGGTGCGCACGGTCAGCGTCGGGTAGCTCAGGTCGGGCAGCAGGTTGACCTTGAGATTGCCCAGCGCGATCAGGCCGAACAGCAGCAGCGTGACCGTGCACATGGCGATGGTCACGCGGCGGCGGGTGGCAAACTCCACCAGGCCGCCGCGCATGCCGGCGGCGGCGCCGTCGCTCGCCGGCGAGGCACCGTGGTCGTGGCCCGGGGCGGTCATTGCTTGCTCCCGGCCTTGTCTGCGGGCTTGGCGGCCGCAGCGACCGTCTTCGCCTTCGGATCGGCAATCACCTGCACCGTGGTGCCGTCGCGCAGGGCGACCTTGCCGGCGGTGACCACCTGATCACCGGCCGCCAGGCCATCACGGATCTCCACCCACGGGCCCTCGGCGTAACCCAGCTTGACCGGAACGCGTGCGACCTTGCCTTCGCGCACGCGGAACACCGCCGGCTCACCGTCGTCGAGCAACGCCAGGCGCGGTACGACCAGCGCATCGGCACGCTGGTCGTAGTCGATGCGGATGCGACCGAACATGCCGGGCTGCAGCGCGTGTGCGGCGCCGTCGAAGGCGCTGACCACGCGAAACGTGCCGCTGCCCGAATCCACCACCGGCGCGATGCGATCAACGGTGCCGGTGAAGCTCTGCCCCGGCAGCGCGTCGGCCGCCAGCGTCACCGGCTGGCCGGCGCGCAGGGTGGCCAGTTCACGCTCGGGCACGTTGAGGGTGGCTTCCAGCCGCGAGTTGTCGACGATGCGGAAGATCGGCGTGTTGATCTGCACGAAGTTGCCGGTCTTGATCGAGCGCGATGCGATCACGCCGGAGATCGGCGCCACCACCGTGGTGTAGGACAGCTCCAGCGTGGCCAGCCGGTACTGCGCGCGGACGTTTTCCAGGTCGTAGCGCAGCTGGTCGACATCGGCGGCGCTGACCATCTGCTGGCCGACCAGCTTCTGTGCGCGCTGGTAATTGTTTTCCAGCTTGCGCATCTGCGCTTCGCTCTGTGCAACGGCCAGCCGTGCACGATCCGGGTCCAGCCGCACCAGCGGTTGGCCGGCGGTGACCCGCTGCCCTTCCTCGACCAGCACCGCCAGCGCCACGCCGGAGGTCTTGGCGACCACCTGCGACTCGGCGCGTGGTTCCAGCGCGGCCGTGCCGGTGTAGCTGGCCGCGACGGCACGATGGCTGGCCACCGCCACTTCGACCGGGACTGCGTCGACCTTCTTCTCCTCCTTGGTCTCGGCAGCCTTGGCTTCGGAATTGGGCCCTGCGGCGCAACCGCCCAGCAGCAGGGAGGTGGAGATCAGCAGTGCGGCAGCGCAGATTCCGCTGCGACGGCCGGACAGGAAGGTTGGGTGCGACATCGTCGGGTCCCTGAAGGATGCGTGGACAGGTGTGGTAGCAAAGTAATGCACCACTTCACGGCAACACCATATCCCAAAGGTCATGGTGCCTTCACGCCGCTGGTCGGCGCGCCCCCATTTCAGCTAGATGAAACCTGAGGCTATACTCGGGTCGTTCCGTACCCCACGCCGGAACGACCAGACCCGAATCCCCGGAAACGACACCATGCGCCCGCAGCCGCTCGCCGCTTGTCTCGCTCTGGCCGTCCTCCTGCCCCTTGGGGCCGCCGCACAGCCCGCTCCTGCTCCTGCCACACCCGCCCCGGCCCCGGCTCCCGCCGTTGCGCCAGCGCCCGCCGCACCCACCGGCAACTTCGACAATGGCCGCGTCCTGGCCTACACCTGCCAGGGCTGCCACGGGATCACCGGCTACAAGAACGCCTACCCCAGTTACCGGGTGCCGAAGATCGGCGGCCAGACCCAGCAGTACCTGGCCCAGGCCCTGACCGAGTACCGCCAGGGCAAGCGCCGGCATCCGACGATGCAGGCGCAGTCGATGAGTTTCAGCGAACAGGAGATCGCCGATCTCTCTGTTTACCTGTCCACCGTCAAGTAAGGCCCGCCCATGTCGAAAGCCGCGCATCCGATGCGTCACGCCATCGCCCTGTCCGTTGCCCTGCTGCTGGCCGCCTGCTCACAGTCGCAGGTGGAAAACAGCGAAAAATCGGCCGCCGACCCGGGCCATGCCAGCGGCGAGCACGGTTCATCGTCCTCCGCCGGCCTGCCGGCAGGTCGCGAGGCCGCCGGTGAGGCCCGCGCCAAGGTGAAGGGCAAAGCCACCAACCAGAGTTGCATCGACTGCCATGGGGCCGACGGCAATGCGCCGATCGATCCGACCTATCCGAAGCTGGGTGGGCAGTACGGTGACTACCTGGCGCACGCGCTGCAGGCCTACCGCGCCGGTGACCGCCAGCATGCGCTGATGACGCCGCAGGCGAAGGACCTGAGTGATCAGGACATCGCCGATCTGGCGGCGTACTTCGGCAGCCGGCCGAGCCAGCTGCGGGATCTGCACGGGGTCAAATGACGGCCGGCCCCCCGGTCGGTGCGGACCGTCGGTTGGTAGGTGCGGACCGTTGGTTGGTAGGTGCGGACCGTTGGTCCGCACAGATTCCGGATATCCACGCATGGCGTGGATCTGCTGAGCCGGGCGTGGGCTCGGCTCTACATCAATCGGCGCGATCGCTGGCGCCGGTCAACGCTCAGCCTTCCAGCTCTTCCCAGCGCGCGTAAGCGGCATCCAGTTCGGCCTGCACCTTGGCCAGCTGCTGGGTGTGCGCCGTCACTTCAGCACTGCTGCGGGTGTAGAACGATGGGTCGTTCATCGCCGAGGTCAGCCCTTCGACATCGCCTTCCAGCTTCTCGATGGTCTTTGGCAGCTGCTCCAGCTCGCGCGCTTCCTTGTACGCCAGCTTGCGCTTGGGGGCTGCGGGAGTCGCGGCCGCAGCAGCGGCCGGTGCAGCAGTCGCCGGCTTGGCAGCCGGGGCCGCGGCAGGCGCAGCCACGCTGGCCGCATAGCGCTGCCAGTCGCTGTAGCCACCGACGTACTCGCCGATCACGCCGCCGCCTTCCATCACCAGCGTGGAGGTCACCACGTTGTCGATGAAGTCACGGTCGTGGCTGACCAGCAGCAGCGTACCGGTGTACTCGCCCAGCAGCTCTTCCAGCAGCTCCAGGGTTTCCACGTCGAGGTCGTTGGTCGGTTCGTCCATCACCAGCAGGTTGGACGGCTGCGCGAACAGCTTGGCCAGCAGCAGGCGGTTGCGCTCGCCACCGGACAGGCGGGTGATCGGCGCACGCGCGCGCTCGGGGGTGAACATGAAGTCCTGCAGGTAGGCATGCACGTGCTTGCGCTTGCCGTTGAACTCGAGGAAATCGCGGCCTTCGGCCACGTTCTCGATCGCGCTCCAGTCTTCGCGCAGCACCGCGCGGTACTGGTCGAAATAGGCGATCTGCAGGTTGGTGCCCGCATTGACCTCACCCTTGGCCGGCTGCAGTTCACCCAGCAGCAGCTTCAGCAGCGTGGTCTTGCCGCTGCCGTTGGGGCCGATCAGGCCGATGCGGTCGCCACGCAGGATGGTGGTGGTGAAATCGCGGACCATGGTGCGCTCGCCGAAGGCGAACGAAATGTCCTTGACGTCGATGACCTTCTTGCCGGAGCTGACGCCCTGCGCGGCTTCCATCTTGACGTTACCGCTGAGGTCGCGGCGCTGCGAGCGTTCGGTGCGCATCGCCTTGAGGCGGCGCACGCGGCCCTCGTCGCGGGTACGACGGGCCTTGATGCCTTGGCGGATCCAGACTTCTTCCTGCGCCAGCAGCTTGTCGAAGCGGGCATTTTCCTGCGCCTGCGCATTGAGGCGTTCCTCGCGGCGGCGCTCGTAGTTGGCCCAGTCGCCCGGCCAGCTGGTCACCTGGCCGCGGTCGATCTCGACGATGCGGGTGGCCAGCGCACGCAGGAAGCGGCGGTCATGGGTGACGAACACCACGCTGCCGCTCCAGCCCTTCAGGAACGCTTCGAGCCAGTCGATGGCTTCGATGTCCAGGTGGTTGGTCGGTTCGTCCAGCAGCAGCACGTCCGGGCTGGAGACCAGTGCACGGGCCAGCAGCACGCGGCGCTTCATGCCGCCGGACAGGCGGCCGAATTCGGCATCGCCGTCCAGGTCGAGCTTGGTCAGCGTTTCGCTGACGCGCTGGTCCAGGCCCCAGCCGTTGGCGGCGTCGATCTTGGCCTGCACATTGCCGAGGGCTTCACCATCGAAGACCTCGGCATGGCTGAGATGGTGGAACTCGGCCAGCCACTGGCCCAGTTCACCGAGACCATCGGCAACGACGTCGAACACCGAGCCGGCGGCGCCGTGTGGCACTTCCTGCTCCAGGCGGGTGACGCGCACACCCTGCTGCACGCGGACTTCGCCGTCATCGGGCTTGTGGTCGCCGGACAGCAGCTTGAGCAGGGTGGATTTGCCGGCGCCGTTGCGGCCGATCAGGGCGATGCGTTCGCCCGGCTCGATCGACAGTTCGGCCTTTTCCAGCAACAACGGGCCGCCGACGCTGAAGTCGACGTTCTGCAGAGTAATCAGAGGCATCCGGATATTGTACGGGTTGGGGGCGTCGGCCGGGTTGCACCCGGCACCCGCGGTAGTGCCGGCCGCTGGCCGGCAACCTCAACGGCAACGTCAAAAGCTGGTTTCCTGTGGGATGGCGGGATGGGTCCGGTCGCGGGGGACGCCGTAAACCCGTCCCTGGGGGCTTGGCCGCGCCATCCATGCCGCGGACACCCCCGCAACCGGACCCATCCCGCCTTCGATAGATTCCTGCAATCTGTCGGAACTACATTCTGCTCTGGTGGGTGTCGACCTTGGTCGACACGGTAGATCCACGCCATGCGTGGATGAGCGCTACAAGAAGGGTCGATGGATGGAATCGACTGGAAATCTGATGGCTACCCCACCTCCCCCAGCAACGCCTGCAACCCCGGCAGCCATTGCTTGCCGGGGTGGCGCACCAGCCACAGGGTGCGCTGCAGGGCCGGCAGCGGAGTCTCGAGCACGCGCAGGCGGCCCAGGGCCAGCGGCTCTTCCAGCGCGTGGCGCGACAGGCAGGCCAGGCCGAGGCCGGCGATGGCGGCCTGCTTGATCGCTTCGGTATTGCCCAGCTGCAGGGTCTGCGCGAAGCCACGCAGGTGCGGCAGCAGGGCCTGTTCCACGGCTTCGCGGGTGCCGGAGCCAGGCTCACGCAGCAGCCAGCGTGCGCGGCGCAGTTCATCCAGCGACCAGCGTGCGCGGGCATCGGCGGCAGCCACGATCACCAGTGGGTCCTGCTGCCAGGCGGTCACCTGCAGGCCACGCTCATGGCACGGGCCTTCGATCAGGCCGGCGTCGACGTCCAGGCGCTGTACCGCGGCGACCACGCCGGCACTGTTGTCGATGCGCAGATCGACCTCGGCCTGCGGCGCCTGCCGCAGCAGTTCGGCGATGCGTGGCGGCAGCAGGTAGTTGCCGATGGTGGTACTGGCGGCCAGCACCAGCCGTAGCGGTGCGCCCTGCGACGGGTCGCCGCCGGCGGCCAGCTGCCGCTCCAGATCGGCGGCGTTGACCAGCAAGGTGCGCGCCGGCTCCAGCAGCGCGCGGCCGTGCCCGTTCAGCGCCAGGCGGCGGCCGATGCGGTCGAACAGCGGGGTGCCGAAGTGCGCCTCCAGCTCCTGCAGGGCGGCGCTGCTGGCCGACTGCGAGAGCGCGACGGCCTGGCCGGCGGCAGTGGTGGTGCCATGGTCGGCGATGGCGACGAAGACCTGCAGCTGGCGCAAGGTCAGGCGCATCGAATTTACCCGCTTTATAGGTAGGTTTCACCCATATTATTCGTTTTACAGGTCAGTGACACAGGCGCACGCTTGGCCCATCACTCCAGTCCTGTCGCGCCATGAACGCCACCGCTCTCTCCTCCTGGTCCCTGCCCGCCCTGCGCCAACGCTGGCAGCCTCGCCTGCCCGGCCTGCTGCTGGTGGGCCTGATCGCGGCGGCGTCGCTGTACCTGGCCCAGCTTCCCTGGCTCCAGGCGCATGGCCTGAGCGCGCTGACCGTGGCCATCGTCGCCGGCATCGTGGTCGGCAACACCCTTTACCCGCGGCTGGCGCCGAGCAGCGCGGCCGGTGTCGGCTTCTCCAAGCACTGGCTGTTGCGCGCCGGCATCGTGCTGTACGGCCTGCGCCTGACCTTCCAGGACATCGGCCACGTCGGCGTGGCCGGCGTGCTGATGGACGTGCTGGTGGTCGCCAGCACCTTCGGGCTGGCCTGCTGGCTGGGCATGCGCGTGTTCAAGATGGAGCGCGAAGCGGCGATGCTGATCGGCGCCGGCAGCGCGATCTGCGGCGCGGCGGCGGTGATGGCCGCCGAGCCGGTGGTGCGCGGCCGCGCTGCGCAGGTCACCGTCGCGGTCTCTACGGTGGTGGTGTTCGGCACGCTGGCGATGTTCCTTTACCCGGCGTTGTATGCACTGGTGCAGTCGCACGGCTGGCTGGCAATGGACGCGCGGCAGTACGGCCTGTTCACCGGTGCGACGGTGCATGAAGTGGCACAGGTGGTGGCGGCAGGCCGCGCGGTCAACGAAGCAGCGGCCGACACGGCGGTGATCACCAAGATGGTGCGGGTGATGCTGCTGGCGCCGTTCCTGGTCGCGCTGTCGCTGTGGCTGGCGCGTGGCGGCAAGGCCAGCGCCGACGGCAGCAAGGCGCGCATCGTGGTGCCGTGGTTCGCTTTTGGTTTCGTGGCGGTGGCCGGGTTCAACTCGCTGCATCTGCTGCCGGCGGGCCTGCAGGCGGGGCTGGTGCAGCTGGATACCGTGCTGCTGGCGATGGCGATGGCCGCGCTGGGCCTGACCACCCACGTCTCGGCGCTGCGCCAGGCCGGGCTGAAGCCGCTGCTGCTGGCGCTGATCCTGTTCGCCTGGCTGCTGTTCGGTGGCCTGGCTATCCATCAGGGTGTACTGGCGGTGCTTGGCTGAGCAGGAGCGTGCCGACCCAGGTCGGCATCCACCCGTAGATCCACGCCATGCGTGGATGCCCCCCGGTGTATTCACGCCCTGCGTGGATGACGACTCCGATGGGGTCAGAGCCCTTTCCTGCGGAAAGGGATTCGACCCCATCCGATCAGGCGGGACCGGTCGCGCAGGCAGGTACAATGCGCCATGACTGACTTCTCGACCCTGCCGCTGAGCCCGGCCCTGCAGCCCGGCCTGGATGCCCTCGGCTACACCACCCTCACCCCCGTGCAGGCGCAGAGCCTGCCGGCCATCCTCGATGGCCGTGATGTGATCGCACAGGCACCCACCGGCAGCGGCAAGACCGCCGCCTTCGGCCTGGGCCTGCTGCAGGCCATCGACCCCAGCCTGATCCGCGTGCAGGCGCTGGTGCTGTGCCCGACCCGCGAACTGGCCGACCAGGTCGGCAAGCAGATCCGCAAGCTGGCCACCGGCATCCCCAACCTGAAGCTGTTGCTGCTGGTGGGCGGCGTGCCGCTGGGCCCGCAGCTGGCCTCGCTTGAAGGCCACGATCCGCATGTGGTGGTCGGCACGCCCGGCCGCGTGCAGGAGCTGGCACGCAAGCGCGCGCTGAACCTGGGCGCGGTGCGCACGCTGGTGCTGGACGAGGCCGACCGCATGCTCGACATGGGCTTCGAGGAGCCGATCCGCGAGATCGCCGGCCGCACCCATAGGGACCGCCAGAGCCTGCTGTTCTCCGCCACCTTCCCCGACAACATCCGCGCCATGGCGCGTGACCTGCTGCGCGACGCGGTGGAAGTGACCGTGGAAGGCGCCGACCAGGCACCGGCCATCCGCCACCTGTTCTGCGAGGTGGAACCGGCGCATCGCCAGAAGGCGCTGGCCGGCCTGCTGCTGAAGTACACGCCGGAATCGGCGGTCGTGTTCTGCAACACCCGCAAGGACGTGGACGAAGTGGCCAACTCGCTGCAGCAGTTCGGCTTCTCCGCACTGGCCCTGCACGGCGACATGGAGCAGCGCGACCGCGAGGAAGTGCTGTTGCTGCTGGCCAACCGCAGCTGCAACGTGCTGGTCGCCAGCGACGTCGCCGCGCGCGGCCTAGACGTGGAAGAGCTGGCGGCAGTGATCAACTACGAACTGCCGACCGACGTGGAAAGCTACCAGCACCGCGTCGGCCGCACCGGCCGTGCCGGTGCCAGTGGCCTGGCGATCAGCCTGGTGGCCGGCCGCGAGAAGACCCGCGCCGACGCCATCGAAGCGCAGATGGGGCAGCCGCTGGACTGGCAGAAGACGCCGCTGGCAACCTCGCGCCCGGCCGAACTGCCGCAGGCCGCGATGCGCACGCTGCGCATCGACGGTGGCAAGACCGACAAGCTGCGCCCGGGCGACATCCTCGGTGCGCTGACCGGTGATGCCGGCCTGTCGAGCAAGTTCATCGGCAAGATCGCGATCTTCCCGACCCGCTCCTATGTGGCGATCGCGCGTGAGCAGGCCAACAAGGCCGTGGCCAAGCTGGAAGCCGGCAAGATCAAGGGCCGTCGTTTCCGCGTGCGGATGATGTGATTGAAGCAGCGTTGCCAACTACGGTTGGTAACGATCTGGCCTGGTAGCGGCCAACCTTGGTTGGCCCGTCCATGGCACCCGTCGCGAAAAGTGCTGCCAACCAAGGTTGGCAACGACCGGCTCCCGGCCATTCGCGCTGGCAGGTGCCAACCCTGGTTGGCACCCACCCTTCGGTCAGAACACCAGTTCGGTGTGCAGCGGCAGGTCCGATTCCCAGCGGGCGCGACCTCCGAGGCCGTCCAGTTCGACCAGTACACCGGCGCCGACCACTTCAACGCCCAGGCGGCGCACCAGCGACAGCGCAGCGACCAGCGTGCCGCCGGTGGCCAGCACGTCGTCGATGATCACCACGCGGGCGCCGGCCGGCAGCGCATCGGCATGCACTTCGATGCAGTCGCTGCGGTATTCCAGCGTGTATTCCTCGCGCAGGACCTGGCCCGGCAGCTTGCCCGGCTTGCGCACCGGCACGAAGCCGACGCCCAGCTCCAGCGCCATCGCGGCACCGAGGATGAACCCACGCGATTCGATGCCGACCACTGCGTCCAGCTTCTGGTCGCGCCAACGGTCGGCCATCGCGGTGATCGCGCCGCGGAAATCCTCGCCATGGGCGAGCAGCGGCATGATGTCCTTGAACAGGATGCCGGGCTTGGGGAAGTCGGCGATGTCGCGCAGGCGGGAGGCCCACTGCGGAGCGACGATGGCGTCGGTCATGTCACATTGGCTATCTGATGGCGGCATAGGGTACCTGTTCCGGGCGCCGCCTGCCTGCTGGTGGTGTCCGGCCGGGCTGCGCCCGGCACCTGCGGTAGTGCCGGCCGCTGGCCGGCAACCTCAACAGCAACGGCAACAGCAACAGCCTGCATTCCGGGGGATGGCGGGGCGGGTCCGGTTGCGGGGGACGCCGTAAATACGTCCGTGTAGGCTCGGTCGCGCCATCCATGGCGCTCACGCCCCCGCAACCGGACCCACCCCGCCTTCGACAGTTTCCTGCGACCTGTCGGGCAGCTCGTGGGGTCAGATCCGTTTTACGAAGGAAAACGGATCTGACCCCGGAATTTCATTCGATATCTGACAGATGTGTCGACCAAGGTCGACACCTACCCACAGCCGCGGGAATCTGTCGGAGGTGGGGCGGTGTCGGAGTGCGGGGTGTCAGCCGCATGGATGCGGCTGCCAAGCTTACAGGGACGTAATTGCAGCGTCCCCGCACTCCGACACCGCCCCGCCAAACCACGGAATCCGCTTTTGCTCTGGCTGTTGATCTGGCCTCCGCAGGTGCAGGGCGCAGCCCTGCCGAAACCCACCCTCAGGAACTGCAGGACAGCATCGAGCAACCGGCGCGATTGTCGGCCCACGCCGGGCGCTTGCCAGCGAAGTGTTCCAGGCCGGCACGCTCGGTGTACGGGTCGCGCAGCACGTCCTGCAGTGCATGGACGCCGCCGAGATCCCCCTGCTCTGCGCGGTCGATCGCTTCCTGGGCCAGCCAGTTGCGCAGCACGTACAGCGGGTTGGCCGCTGCCATCTTCGCCTGGCGTTCGCTGGCCGCCAGCGGATCGCGGCGCAGGCGCGCTGCGTAGTCCTGCAGCCAGTGCTGCAGCGGTGCCTGCACTGCCTGTCGCCGCGCCTCGTCGTAGTACACCGCGTCCAGAACCGTCGCATCTGCTGCCGCCGGGTCGATGCGCATCAGTGCGCGCCAAGCCAGGGTCATGTCCATTGCGCCCTCCTGCATCAGCTGTTGCCAGCGCTGGTAGAGCTGCAGGTCATCATCGTCGGCAGCAGCCAGCCCCAGCTTCGCTGCAGCATCGCGACGCGTGCAGGCCACGAACGTGGACTGGTAAGCCGCCAGGCCTGCCTGCAGCGGTGCGACATCGGCGAACAGCGGCGACAGCGCCTGCGCCAATCGGCTCAGGTTCCAGTACGCCACCTGCGGCTGGGTGCCGAAGCGGTAGCGGCGCCCCTGGGCGTCGGTGGTGTTCGGCGTCCAGTCCGGATCGAAGTCCTCGACCCAGCCATAGGGGCCGTAATCCAGCGTCACACCGAGCACGGACAGGTTGTCGGTGTTCATCACGCCGTGCACGAAGCCGACACGCATCCAGTGCGCGATCATCTCGGCGGTGCGCACCGCGATCTGCGCGAACCAGTCGCCGTACAGCGCCTCGCCCTGCCCTTGCAGTTCGGGGAAGTCGCGGGCGATGCAGGCATCCACCAGCTGCTGCAGCAGGGCGGTTTCACCGCGCGAGGCCGGCAGTTCGAACGAACCGAAGCGCAGGAACGACGGCGAGACCCGGCATACGATGGCGCCTGGCTCGGCACGCGGATGGCCGTCATAGAACATGTCGCGCACCACGTCCTCACCGGTGCCGACCAGTGACAACGCGCGCGTAGTCGGCACGCCAAGGTGATGCATCGCCTCGCTGCACAGGAATTCGCGGATCGATGAGCGCAGCACTGCCCGTCCATCGGCCCCCCGCGAGTACGGCGTTGGCCCGGCCCCCTTCAACTGCAGCTCCCAGTGCTGGCCATCCGGCGCAACCAGCTCACCCAGCGAAATCGCACGCCCGTCGCCGAGCTGGCCGGCCCAGTGGCCAAACTGATGGCCACCGTAGTTGGCTGCCCACGGTTGCATGCCGGCGTACAGCGCATTGCCGCCGAATACCTGCGCGAAACCTTCGCTTTCGACTTCAGCGGTATCGAAGCCAAGCATTTCGGCGACGTCCGGCGCCCAGGCCAACAGCGTGGGCGCCGTCACCGGGGTCGGCATCACGGGCGACCAGGCGGCGCCCAGCACTTCGCGCCTGCGCGGGCCGGATTCGGGGTCGCCCGGCAGGGTGTGCAGCAGGCGGTTGTCGAAACGGGGAGTGTCGGTATCCATGGTGCTGGAGATGAGGGCGACGGCCGCCCTCCTCAATTGCCGCCGAGCGCCTGCAGGTGGCCGCCGTGGGCCTCGGCACGCTGGTAGGCCGGGCGTTCACCGATACGCTTGAGGAAGCCACGCAGTGCCGGTTTGTCGTCCAGGCCACCACCGCGCGCGGCAGCGGCCTGGATCGGGAAGCTCATCTGGATGTCGGCCGCACTGAAACGCTCGCCGGCAAACCACGGGCTTTCGGCCAGGCGGCGCTCCATCCAGTCCAGGTGCAGGCGCCGCTGCGGGCCGATGAAGCCGCGCTCGGCCTTGTCGGCAATGCTGCGTGCGATCGGGCGCGCGAAGAACGGCATCGGCGCGTTGCGTATGCGGCCCATCACCAGGGTCAGCAGCAACGGTGGCATCGCCGAGCCTTCGGCGTAGTGCAGCCAGTAGCGGTAAGCGATGCGTTCGGCCCCGTCGGCCGGCATTGGTGACGGCGACAGCTGGCGTTGCGTGTCGTAACGGTCAGCGAGGTAGTCGAGGATCGCGCCGGACTCGGCCAGTACCAGCTCACCATCCTGCAGTACCGGCGACTTGCCGAGCGGATGCACGTTGCGCAGTTCCGGCGGCGCCAGCAGCGTCTTCGGATCGCGCGGATAGCGGCGCAGTTCGTAGTCCAACCCCAGCTCCTCCAGCATCCACAGCACGCGCAGCGAACGGGAGTTTTCCAGATGGTGGACGATGCGCATGGGGGTGATCCCTTGGGGAGACGCGCATCGTACCGCGCCGGCTGCATGTCCTTTGTAGAGTCGAGCCATGCTCGACTGTCTTTGGGCGCAGTCCAGCATGGCTCGACTCTACAAAAAAAACGGCGGGCAATAAAAAACGCCGGAAGCTTTCGCTTCCGGCGTTCTGGCTACCCAACGGTAGCAGACGGATTAGACCGCCTGCACCTGGTCAGCCTGCATGCCCTTCTGACCCTGGACGGCGATGAAGGTAACCTTCTGGCCTTCCTGCAGGGTCTTGAAGCCGGTGCCCTGGATCGCGCGGAAGTGCACGAACAGGTCCGGGCCGCTTTCCGGGGTGATGAAGCCGAAGCCCTTGGCGTCGTTGAACCACTTGACGGTACCGGTCTGACGTTCAGACATTTTTACTAACTCCTGAAACACATGTTGAAAAAAATCGCAGCCACCGGGTATCGGGGCCGAGACTGAGTTGCAGGCGTTGGTAAAGCGGATCGATGAGCGGATCGTGAGATCAACTGCACCAGGCCACGATTCACGGTGACCCTAGCAAACACAGTGGGTCGCACGATACGCGTGTTTTCTGCAAAAAGCGATAGCCCCGACGTTCATGGGAATACGTCACCCGCTAGGCGTGACAAGGGTTGGCAGCCTCTCGCGGCTAACTCCGAGTCCCCATTCAGGTTTTTCCTACCCTACACTGGGTAAATGACTGAAGCTGAAACCCCCGCTGAACACGCCTCTCCCCGCATCTGGGTGGATGCGGACGCCTGTCCCACCGTCATCCGCGACATCCTGTTCCGTGCGGCTGAACGGGTCGGGATCGAACTGACCCTGGTCGCCAACCAGTGGATCCGCACCCCGCCCTCGCGCTGGCTGCGCTCGATCCAGGTGCCGCAGGGGCTGGACGTGGCCGACAGCGCCATCGTCGAGCGGGTCGCCGCGGGGGACCTGGTGGTCACCCAGGACATCCCGCTGGCCGCGCTGGTGCTGGAGAAGCAGGCCGTCGCGCTGAACCCGCGCGGCCAGTTGTACACACCGAACAACATGGCCGAGCGACTGTCGATGCGCAATTTCATGGAGGAACTGCGCGGCGCCGGGGTCCAGACCGGCGGACCGCCGCCCCTGGGCCCCCGCGACCGGCAGCTGTTCGCCGCCGAGCTGGACCGCTGGCTGGCGCGACGCCCGGCCCGCTGAGCGCCTGGCCGCCCTAAGCCGGAAGGCTCAGGCTGCGGCCGCTGCTGAACATCCGTCGTGCACCACTCAACGGGTCATCGAAAGCCAGGGCCCGCGCCAGCAGCTGCAGCGGCGCCTCGGCTACGTCCGGTGCCCGTTGGCGAAGCTGCGGGTACAGGTCGTCACCCATGATCGGCGCCCCCAGCATGGCCATGTGCACGCGCAGCTGATGCTTGCGGCCGGTTTCCGGCAGCAGCCGGTAGCGCCAGATCGGCCCTTCGGCCTCGATCAGCTCGATCCGGCTGCGCGCATTGGCCTCGCCGCGCACTTCGGCCATGCGGAAGAACGGCTCGCCCGGCACCAGGCGGCTGTACCGCTGCAGCGGAAACTCCCGCCCCGGCAGCGCCGGTGCCAAGGCCTCATAGGTCTTTTCGATGCGCCGCTCACGGAACAGGCGCTGGTAAGCATCGCGCGACGCACGCTGGGTCGAGAACAGCACCAACCCGGCCGTCAGCCGATCCAGCCGGTGCAGCGGCACCAGATCGGCATTGCCGGTGCGGGCGACCAGCCGCGCCAGCAGCGTCTCGCGTACATGCCCGCCCGCCGGTGTCACCGGCAGGAAATGCGGCTTGTCGGCCACCAGCAGGTGCGCATCCAGATGGACGATGGTTTCGGTGAAGGGGATCACCGGTTCGTCGGCCACCTCGCGGAAGTACTGGATGTCCAGCCCGACCTGCCAGGGCATGTCCGCAGTGAGCGCCCTGCCCTGTGCGTCCAGCACGCGGCCGCGCGCGAAGCGATCCTGCCATTGCGCGCGCGCGATGCGCGGAAAACGTGCACACAGGCCATCCAGCAGGGTGGCCCAGGGGCCGGGCGGCAGCTGCAACCGGCTGGGCAAGCTCATGGCGTCCACTCCGGCCACGGGAAAGAGCGCAAGAGTGCCACCGTTGACGGTGCGCAGACAGTCCGGCCACGGACACCCCCGGAGCAAACCTCTATCATTGTCCTCTTTAGTCCACGGATCCCCCATGGCTCTTACCGCCACCATCCGCAAGGCCGAACTGCAGATCAGCGACATGGATCGCGGCTACTACGCGACCCACAACCTGACCCTGGCCCAGCATCCGTCCGAGACCGACGAGCGCCTGATGGTGCGCCTGCTCGCCTTCGCGCTGAACGCCGGCGATCGCCTGGAGTTCGGCCGCGGCCTGAGTACCGATGACGAGCCCGATCTGTGGGAACACGACTACACCGGCGACATCCTGCAGTGGATCGACCTGGGCCATCCGGACGAATCGCGCATCCGCAAGGCCAGCAATCGCAGCCGCCAGGTGCAGGTGGTCAACTACGGCGGCAACGCCTCGGAGATCTGGTGGAGCAAGCAGGGCAAGGGCCTGGCGCGCTTCGACAATCTTTCGGTGGTCGATCTGGACGGCGAATTCGTCGAGCGCTGGGGCCAGCAGATCCAGCGTGCCATGCGTTGGAGCGTGCTGATCCAGGACGGCGAAGTGCAGCTGCTCAACGACCAGATCCAGCTCGACGTGATCCCGGACTGGCGCAAGCGCGCCAAGGCATGAGCACCATCCGTTGCGATGTGGTGGTCATCGGTGCCGGCGCAGCCGGGCTGATGACCGCGATCACTGCCGGCCAGCGCGGCCGCCAGGTGCAGGTGATCGACCATGCCAACAAGGTCGGCAAGAAGATCCTGATGTCCGGCGGTGGCCGCTGCAACTTCACCAACACCGGCACCACCCCGGCCAACTTCCTGTCGGCCAACCCGCACTTCTGCAAGTCGGCGCTGGCCCGCTACACGCCCTGGCATTTCATCGAGCTGGTGCACAAGCACGGCATCGCCTATCACGAAAAGGAACTGGGGCAGCTGTTCTGCGATATCTCGTCCAAGCAGATCGTGAAGATGCTGGTGGACGAGTGCCAGGCGGCCGGCGTACAGATCCGTACCGACTGCAGCGTGCAGCGCATCGAGCACGGCAGCGATGGTTTCCGCGTGCACACCACCCAGGGCCGGTTCCATTGCGCCTCGCTGGTGGTTGCCACCGGTGGCCTGTCGATTCCCAGCATGGGGGCCAGCGGCTTTGGCTATGAGGTGGCCCGCCAGTTCGGCCACCAGGTACTGCCGACCCGCGCCGGGCTGGTGCCGTTGACCCTCAGCGGCAAGCACCAGGAGCGGCTGGCCGACCTCAGCGGCGTCGCACTGCCGATCGAGGCGCGCTGCAACGGAAAGAGTTTCCAGAACTTCATGCTGCTGACCCACCGTGGCGTAAGCGGCCCGGCCATCCTGCAGATTTCGTCGTTCTGGCAGCCCGGCGATGCGCTGGAGCTGGACCTGTTGCCGGGCCAGGATGCCGGCGAGTGGTTGCGCCAGATGAAGCGCGACCGCCCGGCCGCCGAGCTGCGCACGGTGCTGGGCGAGGTACTGCCGAAGCGGCTGGCGCAACGCCTGTGCGAGCACTGGCTGCCCAACCGGCCCGTGCGCCAGCTGGACGAGCCGGTGCTGCGCCAGGCCGCGCAGCTGCTGGGCGCATTCCCGCTGGTGGCCAGCGGCACCGAAGGCTACCGCACCGCCGAGGTCACCCTGGGCGGCGTGGACACCGCCGAAGTGTCATCCTCGACGATGGAATCCAAGCGCGTGCCCGGCCTGCACTTCGTTGGCGAGGTGCTGGACGTGACCGGCTGGCTGGGCGGCTACAACTTCCAATGGGCCTGGGCCAGCGGCCACGCAGCGGGCGGCGTGGTGTGAACCACTTCGCCGTTCGACGCGCGCCAGGGGTGCGCGCATGGACGGTTCGCCGCGCATCGTGTATCTAGATTCGCAGATTGGGGAGCAGTGCATGCAGAACGCGAACGACATCACCATCCGCCTGCTGATCGTCGATGACAGCGGCGAGAATGCCGAAGCCATCGTCAGCACCCTGCGCAACAGCGGCATCGCGGTACGCCCGTGGCGCCCGCAGGATGCGGCCGAGCTGGCCCAGGTGCTGGCCAGCCAGGCCATCGACCTGGTGCTGGCCTCGCCTTCGCAGGGCATCCCGCTGCAGCTGGCGGCCCAGCACATCGCCGCCAGCGGCAAGGACATCCCGCTGGTGCTGCTGGCCGAGCGCATCGACGAGGACGAACTGGTGCAGGCCAGCAGCCATGGCATCCGCGCCCTCGCCCTGCGCCAGCGCCCCGAGCATCTGCTCGCCGTGGTCCGCGACCAGTGGGTCGACCTGCAGGCGCGTCGCGGCCTGCGCCGGATCGAGGCGCAGATGCGCGAGACCGAGCGCCGCTGCGACGCGCTGATCGCCTCCTCGCGCGACCCCATCGCCTATGTGCATGAAGGCATGCACATCCGCGCCAACGACGCCTATCTGGAGATGTTCGGCTACGAGCATTTCGAGGACATCGAAGGCATTTCGCTGCTGGACATGGTCGCCGCCCAGCACGTGGAGGGCTTCAAACAGCTGCTCAAAGGCCTCAGCCGTGGCGAGGCGCCGCCGCCGCAGTACCAGCTCGACGCGCGCCACGAGGACGGCAGTTCCTTCCCGGCGACGATGGAATTTGCCGCGGCCACCTACGAGGGCGAGTCCTGCCTGCAGGTGGTGCTCCGCCGCCGCATGGAGTTCGACCCCGAGCTGGCACGCGAGGTCGAGGACCTGCGCCAGCGCGACCAGGTCACCGGCCTGCTCAATCGCCCGACCTTCATGCTGCAGCTGGAAAGCGCGGTGGCCCAGGCCGGGCGCAGCGAGGGTCAGTTCGGCCTGCTGCTGATCGAGCCTGACCACTACGCGCGCCTGCTGCCGGATATCGGCCTGGCGTCGGCCGACATCCTGATCGGTGCCCTCGCCGCCCTGCTGGCCGAGGTGGTCGGCGAGGACGCGCAACTGGCCCGCTTCGGCGAACACAATTTCGCCGTGCTGCAGGCCGGGCCCTACGCGCAGACCGTGGCGCTGGCCGAGCGCATCCGCGAAGCCTATGCCGCACATGTCTTCAGCATCGGCGCACGCTCGGCCACGGTGACGGTCAGCATCGGTGGCGTGCAGGTGGGCGAGAAGATCGCCAGCATCGGCCAGGTGCTGGCGCGCGCCAGCGACTGCACCCAGGCCGCCGCCGAACTGGGCAACACCTGCCGCATCTTCGACCCGGCTGCCGCCGACCGTGTCGAGGAAGAACGCGTACAGCGCTGGGTTGCGCGCATCCGCGAGGCGCTGGCCGGCGACGGCTTCCAGCTGCACTACCAGCCGGTGCTGAACCTGCAGGGCGAGCCACTGGAGCTGTACGAGGCCTACCTGCGCCTGGAGAACAATGGCGAGCTGCTGAGCCCGACCGCGTTCCTGGGCATCGCCGAGGAACACGGCCTGTTGGCCGACATCAACCGCTGGGTGGTCTCGCAGGCCATCGCGGTGCTCGGCCAGCGGGCACGCGAGGGCAACGCCACCCAGGTGCTGGTGAAGGTGACGCCGGAATCGTTCGAGGACCCGCAGATGATCGCCACGCTGCGCCGCGAACTGCAGGCACAGGGCGTGCCCGGCGAACGGCTATGGCTGCATGCGCCGGAAGCGAAGGTTTTCACCCACCTGCGCAGTGCGCAGCAGTTCCTAGCCGAAGTGGCGCCGCTGGGCTGCCGCATCGGCCTGGAGCAGTTCGGTTCGGGGCTGGATTCATTCCAGCTGCTGGCCCACTTCCAGCCGCAGTTCCTCAAGCTGGACCGGGGCTTCACCAGCGACCTGGCCGCCACGCGCGAGAACATCGACCGCATCAGCCAGATCACCGCGCGCGCACAGGAAGCGGGTATCCGCACCATTGCCGAGTTCGTCAGCGATGCCAACTCGATGACGCTGCTGTTCAGTGCCGGCGTGGATTACGTGCAGGGCGACTTCGTCGGCCCGGCGCTGCCGGAGATGGGCTTCGAGTTCGGGTGACGCCTCTCTGTAGAGCCGAGCCACGCTCGGCTGCGGGACTCAAGCGAAGAGCAGCCGAGCATGGCTCGGCTCTACACAAACGAGAAGGCCGGCGTTCGCCGGCCTTTTCGTTGATCAGGTCATGTCGACCAGATTTTCGATCTTCACGTCCGGATTGACGTCGGCCTCGTAGTCCACGCCCTCCACGCCGAAGCCGAACAGGCGCAGGAAGTCGGCCTTGTAGCCGGCCAGATCGCTGATCTCGTACAGGTTCTCGTTGGTCACCTGCGGCCACAGCGCGACCACCCTGCCCTGCACATCTGCGGCCATTTCCTTGTAATCGGCGCGCAGGCGGCCTTCCTCATCGATCAGCGCAACGGTGCGGCCATCGCCATCGACCAGGTCGTGGCGCAGGCGATCGATCGCCACGCCGTCGGCCTTGCCGCCGTAGAGGATGTCGTACAGCACGTCCAGCTGTTCGATGCAGCCTTCGTGGGTGCCCTTTTCCTTCATCACCTTGAACAGCAGCGACAGGTACAGCGGCATGGTCGGAATGGCCGAGCTGGCCTGGGTCACCACCGCCTTCAGCACCGATACGCGTGCATCGCCACCGATCTTGGCCAGCTTCTCGCGCAGGCCCAGCACCTTGGTGTCCAGGTCCTTCTTGGCCGCACCGATCGAGCCATTCCAGTAGATCGCCTGGGTGATCTCTTCGCCCACGTAGGTGAAGGCGGTGGTGGTGCAGCCGTTGGCCAGCACGCCGGCATCGGCGAGCGCGTCGATCCACATCTGCCAGTCTTCGCCGCCCATCACCGCGACGGTACCGGCGATCTCTTCCGGGGTAGCCGGCTGCAGGTGGGTCTCGGTCAGCACTTCCTTGTCGGTATCCAGGCCACGCAGGGTGATCGGCTCGCCGATCGGCTTCAGCGAGGAGCTGATGATCTCGCCGGTCTTCGGATGCTTGCGGCGCGGCGCCGCCAGGCTGTAGACAACCTGGTCGACCTGGCCGAGATCGGCCTTGATCATTTCGATGGTCTTCGCCTTCACTTCATCGGAGAAGGCATCGCCGTTGATGCTCTTGGCATACAGGCCGGCTTCGTCGGCGTACTTGTGGAACGCAGCCGAGTTGTACCAGCCCGCCGTGCCCGGCTTGGTCTCGCTGCCCGGCCGTTCGAAGAAGATGCCGAGGGTGGCGGCGCCACTGCCAAAGGCAGCGGTGATGCGCGCGGCCAGGCCGTAGCCGGTCGAGGCACCGATCACCAGCACCCGCTTGGGACCGTTCTGGATCGGTGGGCGCGCGCGGATGTAGTCGATCTGCTGCTTGACCGCGGCCTCGCAGCCGGTCGGGTGGGTGGTGACGCAGATGAAGCCGCGGACGCGCGGTTTGATGACCATGGATACCTCGGGTTGGCAGATGCGGCGCACGGGGCGCTCAGCAGGAATACGGGCGCGCGCCTGCGCGCGCGAACCGCAGGATCGTAGTGCGCGGGGGACGATTGCACAACCGACGCTGGCGTAGGGTGAGGTTTGTTTTGCAGGGTTGCACCCTGCACACGCGGTAGTGCCGGCCGCTGGCCGGCAACCTCAACAGCAGCGTCAAAAGCTGGGTTCCTGTGGGTTGGCGGGGTGGATCCGGTTGCGGGGGGCGCTGCAAGTACGTCCATGTAAGCTCGGTCGCCGCATCCATGCGGCTCACGCCCCCGCAACCGGACCCACCCCGCCTTCGACAGATTTCCGCGACCTGTCGGGACAGCATTCTTCTCTGGTGGGTGTCGACCTTGGTCGACACGGTAGATCTGATTCCAGTCTGATTATCGATATCTGACAGATGTGTCGACCAAGGTCGACACCTACCAACAGCCGCAGGAATCTGTCAGAGGCGGGGCGGTGTCGGAGTGCGGGGTGTCAGCCGCATGGATGCGGCTGCCAAGCCTACACGGACGTACTTGCGGCGTCCCCGCACTCCGACACCGTCCCGCCCAACCACGGAATGCACTCTGTTGCTGTTGCTGTTGCCGGCCAGCGGCCGGCACTACCGTGGGTGCAGGGCTGCAAGCCCTGCACACAAAAAACCCCGCTTGCGCGGGGTTCTCTGTGTGCCGCATGCAGCAGATGCTTACGGGCGACGGGCCAGGGCCTCGACGTCCTTCGCCTTCGGCAGCAGGTCCTGCTTGCTGACGCGCAGGAAGCCGATCGTCAGCATCGGCACCGCGACCAGGATCGAGGACAGCACCACGATCACCGCACCGATCATGTGCGTCTCGGCCAGGCCTTCCATCGACGCACCGCCGTACAGGTACAGGGCAAGCGCCGACAGGAAGAACATCACCGCGGTGATCACCGTACGCGACAGCGTCTGGTTGATCGAACGGTTCAGCACCTCCATCGAGTCCACGCGCAGGCTGCGGAAGTTCTCGCGGACGCGGTCGAACACCACGATGATGTCGTTGATCGCAAAGCCCATCACCGACAGCAGGCCGGCCAGCACGGTCAGGTCGAACTCACGGCCCAGCAGGGACACGTAGGCGACCGTCACGATCAGGTCGAACATCGCCACGATGCTGGCGGTGACCGCGAACTTCCATTCGAAGCGCACCGCGATGTAGATCAGGAAGCCGGCCAGCATGAAGATGGTGGCGTACAGGCCGTTCTTCGCCAGGTCCTTGCCGATCTGCGGGCCGACGAATGCGGTACTCATCACCGTGGCCTGGTTGTCGGCGCTGGACAGCACCTTCACCACGGCCGCGGCGGTGGCCTTGTCCTCGGCAGCGGCATCACCGGTGCCCGGCGCATGCTCGCCGTGCGGCGCCAGGCGGATCAGCAGGTCGGTATTGCCACCGACGCTCTGCACCTGGGCACCGTCGAAGCCGTTCTGCTCCAGCTTGGCGCGGACCTGCTCGACGTCCACGGCCTTCTCGAAACGCGTTTCGATCAGGGTGCCGCCGGTGAAGTCCAGTGCGTAGTTGAAGCCCTTGATGCCGATGATGGCGACCGAGGCCAGGAACACCACGATGGTGACTGCCATGGCGACATGGCGCCAGCGCATGAAGTCGATCTTGGTGTCGTTCGGGAGGATGTGCAGCGGAAACAGTTTCATTGTGCGTGTCGTCCCGTCAGATGGCCACGTTCTGGAGCTTCTTGCGACGGCCGTAGATCAGCGTCGCCAGCGCACGCGACACGGTGATCGCAGTGAACATGGAGGCGAAAATACCGATGATCATGGTCAGCGCGAAGCCCTTCAGCGGACCGGTACCGAATGCGAACAGCGCCACGCCGACGATCAGGCCGGTCAGGTTGGCGTCGAGGATGGTGCCCGAGGCACGCTCGTAACCGGTCACGATCGCGGTCTTGCCCGGCACGCCGGCGCGCAGTTCTTCACGGATACGCTCGTTGATCAGCACGTTGGCGTCCACCGACAGGCCCACCGACAACGCCAGGCCGGCGAAGCCCGGCAGGGTCATGGTGGCGCCGAACAGCGACATCACCGCCACCACGATCAGCAGGTTGAACAGCATCGCCGCCGAGGTGATCACACCGAACATGCGGTAGTAGATGCTGAAGAACACCAGGGTGAACAGGAACGCGAACACCACCGCGCGCATGCCGTTCTTGACGTTCTCGGCGCCCAGGCTCGGGCCGACCACGCGCTCTTCGACGAAGTCCATCGGCGCGGCCAGCGAGCCGGACTTCAGCAGCTTGGCCAGGTCCTCGGCTTCCTTCTTCTGCAGGCCGGTGGTCTGGAAGTTCTTGCCGAACACGCCATTGATGTTGGCCACCGAGATCACTTCCTCGTTGACCTTGAAGCCACGCACTTCCTGGCCGTCGACGACGGTCACGGTCGGCACGCGTTCGGTGTAGACCACCGCCATCGGCTTGTTCACGTTGGCGCTGGTGAAGTCGAACATGCGCTGGCCGCCGACATTGTTCAGCGTCACGCTGACGGCCGGGGAGCCACTGTTCGAATCGGTCACCGCCTGCGCGCCGACCATCTGGTCACCGGTGACGATCACGCGCTTGTTCAGCAGGATCGGGCCGCGGCCATCACGCTGCTGGTAGACCTTCGCTTCCGGCGGGATGCGGCCGGAATTGATGGCGTCCTGCGCATTGCCCTCGACCACCGCGCGGTACTCCAGGGTGGCGGTGGCGCCGATCATGCGCTTGGCTTCGGCGGTGTCCTGCACGCCCGGCAGCTGCACGACCACACGGTCGGCACCCTGGCGCTGGATGATCGGCTCGGCCACGCCGAGCTGGTTCACGCGGTTGCGCAGGGTGTTGATGTTCTGCTCGATGGCGCCGTTGGCGATCTGCGTGATCTCGGTCTCCGGCACGGTGACCGTGATGCGGTTGCCGCTGACGTCATAGCCGAGCGTCGGCTGTGCCTTGACCAGGGCGGCACGGGCACGCTGCGCGGCGTCGTCACCGGCGGACGGGCTCAGGTTGGCCACGATGCTGTTGTCCGCACGGCGCTCCACCGACTGGTAGGCGATGCGGGCGTCACGCAGGGTGCCGCGCACGTCTTCGGTGTAGGCATCCAGGCGCTTGTCGAGGGCGGCCTTCTGGTCGACCTGCAGCACGAAGTGCACGCCACCCTGAAGGTCCAGGCCGAGCACCATCGGGCGACCGCCCAGCCGGGCCAGCCAGTCCGGCACGGTCGAGGCCAGGTTCAGGGCCACCGTGTACTTCTCGCCGACGGTGTCGCGCAGGGCATCGCTGGCCGCAGACTGCGACTTCAGGTCCGGCAGGCGGACGATCAGGCTTTCCCCTTCCTTTTCGGCACCGATGGCAGTGACCCCGGCCTTCTTCAGGTCGGCCAGCACACGGTCGCGCAGCGCATCGTCGATCTGCCCGCCACGGTTGGCGGTGATCTGGATGGCCGGGTCCTTCTGGTAGATGTTGGGCAGCGCGTACAGCGCACTGAGCGCCAGTACGATCAGGATGACGACGTACTTCCAGCGTGGAAATTCGAGCATTGCTTGGGTCCCGCGCGGCGCCATCCCCGGCGCCGCGGTTGTGCTTCGGAAAGGGAGTGGCTTACTTGGCCGAATCCAGGGTGCCGGTCGGCAGTACGCTGCCGACAGCGCCCTTCTGCACGCGGATGCGCACGTTCTCGGCCACTTCGATGGTGATGAAGTTGTCGCCGATGTCGGTGACCTTGCCGGCGATGCCACCGTTGGTCAGCACTTCGTCGCCACGCTTGATCTTCTCCAGCATGGACTTGTGTTCCTTCTGCCGCTTCATCTGCGGGCGGATCATCAGGAAGTACATGATGGCGATCAGGATGATCGGGAACAGCAGCGTGGTCAGGCCCATGCCCTGCGGTTGGCCGCCGGCGGCCTGGGCGTGGGCGGCGGGAATCAGGAAAGCAAGCAGGTTCATCGTTGGTCCTTTGGTTGGGCGGCGCTCCCGTCCCTTCAGGGACGGGGGTGTCGACCGCGGATCTGGGTCAGCCTTGAAGTATGCCACGGCCCCGGGCGTTCGTCCTTGGGCCGTTTGGCAGGGGGCCTTCGGGTTACAGCGGCGGGGCCACCGCCCCGCGTGCCGCGTAGAAGGACTCACGGAAGGCCAGGAAGGTTCCCGCCTCGATCGCCGCGCGGATGTCGGCCATCAGCTTTTCGTAGTAGAACAGGTTGTGCAGGGTGCCCAGCATCGGCGCCAGCATCTCGTTGCAGCGGTCCAGGTGGCGCAGGTAGGAACGGGTGTAGCCGCCGGTGCAGGCCACGCAGCCACAACCCGGCTCGATCGGGTCCATGTCGCGCGCGTACTGGGAGTTGCGGATGCGGACGGTGCCGAACGAGGTGAAATAGTGGCCGTTGCGGGCGTTGCGGGTCGGCATCACGCAATCGAACATGTCCACGCCACGTGCGACACCCTCGACCAGGTCCTCCGGCCGGCCCACGCCCATCAGGTAGCGCGGGCGGTCGCCCGGCAGCTCCGGGTCCAGGTGGTCGAGCATGGCGTTGCGCTCGTGCTCCGGCTCGCCCACGGCCAGGCCGCCGATGGCGTAGCCGTCGAAGCCGATCGCCTGCAGGGCATCGGCCGAGCGGCTGCGCAGGTCGGTATGCACGCCGCCCTGGACGATGCCGAACAGGGCCGCGTCGTTGCCCAGTTCGTCATGCGCGTTGCGGCTGCGCTGCGCCCAGCGCAGGCTCAACTCCATCGAACGGCGGGCAACGTCCTCGGTGGCCGGGTACGGGGTGCATTCGTCGAAGATCATCACGATGTCCGAATCGAGCACCTTCTGGATCTTCATGCTCTCCTCGGGACCGAGGAAGACCCGTGCGCCGTCGGTCGGCGAGGCGAAGGTCACGCCCTGCTCGGTGATCTTGCGGCGGTGCGCCAGCGAGAACACCTGGAAGCCGCCGGAGTCGGTCAGGATCGGGCCATCCCAGCGGCAGAAGCCGTGCAGGCCGCCGTGGTCAGCGATGATGTCCAGGCCCGGGCGCAGGTACAGGTGGAAGGTATTGCCGAGGATGATCTCGGCGCCCAGCGCGCGCACCTGGTCCGGCAGGATGCCCTTGACCGAGCCATAGGTCCCCACCGGCATGAAGGCCGGCGTTTCCACCGTGCCACGCGGGAAGGTCAGGCGGCCACGGCGGGCACGGCCGTCGCGGGTCTGGAGCTGGAACTGCAGTCGGGACATGGAGCGGTCATTGGGGCAAATAGTTGCCTATTGTCTCCCAAGAAGGCGTGCGCACCAAGGTGCGCACCCACAGGGGGCCCCTGCCCTCCTGGGGCGCGCTACCCCGCCTGCGGGAACAGCAGCATCGCGTCGCCGTAGCTGAAGAAGCGGTAGCGCTGCTCGATCGCGTGCTGGTAGGCCTCGAACACGCGCTCCTTGCCGGCAAACGCGGAGATCATCATCAGCAGCGTGCTTTCCGGCAGGTGGAAGTTGGTCACCATCGCGTCCACGCTGCGGATGCGGTAGCCGGGGGTGATGAAGATCTGCGTCTCGCCGGCGAACGGCAGCAGCTCGCCATCGCGCATCGCGCTTTCCAGCGCGCGCACCACAGTGGTGCCGACGCCGATCACGCGGCCGCCGGCGGCGCGCGTGCGCCGCACCTGCTGCACCAGTTCGGCACCGACATTCAGCCACTCTCGGTGCATCACGTGGTCCTTCAGGTCTTCGGCACGCACCGGCTGGAAGGTGCCCGCGCCCACGTGCAGGGTGACGTGGCCGAACTCCACGCCCTTTTCCTTCAGTGCGGCCAGCAACGGTTCGTCGAAATGCAGGCCCGCGGTCGGTGCCGCCACCGCGCCCACTTCACGCGCGAACACGGTCTGGTAGCGCTCGCGGTCGTCCACGCCCGGCTCGCGCTGGATGTACGGCGGCAGCGGCAGGCGGCCGGCATGCAGCAGCCACTGCTCCAGCGACTCGGGCACGTGGAACTGCAGCACGTAGAACTCGCCATCGCGGCCCAGCACCTCGGCTTCGCCACCGGCATCCAGCGCGATGCGGCTGCCGGCCTTCGGCGACTTGCTGGCGCCCACCTGGGCACGGGCCTGCTGGCCGCCGAGCAAGCGCTCGATCAGGATTTCCACGCGGCCGCCGCTGGCCTTCTGCCCGAACAGGCGCGCCGGGATCACCCGGGTGTCGTTGAACACCAGCAGGTCGCCCGGCTGCAGCAGCGACGGAAGGTCACGCACCTGCAGGTCGGTGAACGCGGCGGGGGCTTGCGGCACCAGCAGCAGGCGGCTGGCGGAGCGCTCGGCCAGGGGCGCCTGCGCGATCAGTTCGGCCGGCAGGTCGTAGTTGAAATCGGACTTCTTCAAGGCAGTGGGCGGCAACAGGTCGACAATGGCGCGCATTGTACGTCCAGCGTCTGCGAGCCGGCGTGCTTCGCGGCGAACGTCGCGCAAAATGCTGCTATGCAGCAGGTTTTTGCGGGGTTATCGCGCAAAAAAACAAGTGCTAGCATCGAGTCGGAAGTCCGCTGCACGAGCCTGCCCCCAAGCGCGCGTTGACGCGCGTTTTGCTTTTGAAGGCCCGTGCGACCCATCGTTTCAGGAGATCTGCAATGAGCTTCATCGAACGCCTCGCCCCCCTGCGCACCCAGCCCGGCACCCGCCTCACCACCGGCCTGGACGACGCCACCCTGACCGCCCTGTCCGTCCGCCACCCGCAGCTGATCGCCGCAGTGGATGCCGCCGCCGAGGAGTTCGCGCGCGTGCAGGCCGACCTGGGGCCGCTGCTGGCGCAGGACGAACAGGCGCAGATCGACGCGATGCAGGACGGCTTCGTCAATTTCTACGCCGATGATGCAGTGACCCCGTACGTGGCGCTGGCCGCGCGTGGCCCCTGGGTGGTCACCCTGAAGGGCGCGGTGCTGTACGACGCCGGCGGCTACGGCATGCTCGGTTTCGGGCACACCCCGGATGCCGTGCTGGAGGCGATGGCACGCCCACAGGTGATGGCCAACATCATGACCCCCAGCCTGTCGCAGCAGCGCTTCATCACGGCCCTGCGCGCCGAGATCGGCCACCGCCGTGGCGGCTGCCCGTTCGCGCGCTTCATGTGCCTGAATTCCGGCTCCGAGGCGGTTGGCCTGGCCGCGCGCATCGCCGACGTCAACGCCAAGCTGCAGACCGACCCGGGCGCGCGCCACGCCGGCGCCACGATCAAGCGCGTGGTGGTCAAGGGCAGCTTCCATGGCCGTACCGACCGCCCTGCCCTGTATTCCGATTCCAGCCGCAAGAGCTACATGCAGCACCTGGCCAGCTACCGCGGCGAGGATTCGGTGATCACCGTGGCGCCGTACGACGAGACCGGCCTGCGCAAGGTGTTCGAGGACGCCGCACGCAACCAGTGGTTCATCGAGGCGGTGTTCCTGGAACCGGTAATGGGCGAAGGCGACCCGGGCCGTTCGGTGCCGCCGGCGTTCTATGCCGTGGCCCGTGAGCTGACCCGTGCGCACGGCAGCCTGCTGCTGCTGGACTCGATCCAGGCTGGTCTGCGCGCGCATGGCGTGCTGTCGGTGGTCGATTACCCGGGCTTCGAAGGCCTGGATCCGCCGGACATGGAGACCTACTCCAAGGCGCTCAACGCCGCGCAGTACCCGCTGTCGGTGCTGGCGGTGACCGAGCACGCCGCGCAGCTGTACCGCAAGGGCATCTACGGCAACACCATGACCAGCAACCCACGCGCGCTGGACGTGGCCTGTGCCACCCTGGCGCAGCTGACCCCGCAGGTGCGTGCCAACATCGCCGAACGCGGTGCCGAGGCCGTGCGCAAGCTGGAACAGCTCAAGAGCGAACTGGGCGGTCTGATCACCAAGGTGCAGGGCACCGGCCTGCTGTTCTCCTGCGAGCTGGCCCCGCAGTTCAAGTGCTACGGCGCCAATTCCACCGAGGAATGGCTGCGCCAGCACGGCATCAACGTGATCCACGGCGGCGAGAATTCGCTGCGCTTCACCCCGCACTTCGGCATGGACAGCGATGAGCTGGACCTGCTGGTCGGCATGGTGGGCCGCGCCCTGCGTGAAGGCCCGCGCCGCGAACAGGCGGCTGCCGCGTAAGCCTGCTTGGCGTTTGTAGAGTCGAGCCATGCTCGACTCAGCCTTTGCCGCGATCTGAACGAAGCGCAGCCGAGCGTGGCTCGGCTCTACAGAAGGCCTGTCAAGGCCTCATAATCCACCGACACCCCGTCCCTGACCGCCCTGCGGTTGGCGACGGGGCGTTTTCGTTTCCGGCCAAGAGACAGGAAGATCCATGAAATCGATCTGTGTGTACTGTGGTTCCAACGCTGGCAGCAAGCCGGCCTACACCGAACGCGCCATTGCCCTGGGTGATCGCATCGCCCGTGACGGCCTGCGCCTGGTGTATGGCGGCGGCAACGTCGGCCTGATGGGAACCGTGGCCAATGCCGTGCTCGCCGCCGGCGGGGAGGTGACCGGCGTGATCCCGCGCCAGCTGGCCGACTGGGAAGTGGCCCACCGCGGCCTGACCGAACTGGAGATCGTCGGTTCGATGCATGAGCGCAAGTCGCGCATGTTCGACCTCGCCGATGGCTTCGTCGCCCTGCCCGGCGGCTTCGGCACCATGGAAGAGATCTTCGAGATGCTGACCTGGCGCCAGCTGGGCATCGGCAACAAGCCATGCGCCTTCCTCGACGTGGAAGGCTTCTACGCCCCCCTGATCGGCATGATCGATCGCATGGTAGAAGAGCGCTTCCTGCATCCGGACCAGCGCCAGGACCTGTGGTACGGCTCGGACATCGAGGAAATGCTGGAGTGGATGCAGAACTATCAGCCGGCCCAGGCTTCCAAGTGGATCGACGAGAAGCGTCGCTCCGCCCTGCGCTGAGGCGACCCGGCGCGGTGGCTCAGGCCACCGCGCCCTCCCACGGCGCCGGACGGCCCAGCAGGTAGCCCTGGCCGTAGTCGCAACCAAGTTCGCGCAGCGTCTGCCGCTGCGCTTCGGTCTCGATGCCTTCGCCGATGGTTTCGATGCCCAAGGTGCGGGCCAGTGACAACACGCCCTCGACCAGCGCGCGCGTGCTCTGCACTTCCGGCCCATGCAGGCCGGCGATGAAGCTCTGGTCGATCTTCAACGTGCTGATCGGGAAGCGGTGCAGGTAGGACAGCGCCGAGAAGCCGGTACCGAAATCGTCCAGCTGCACCTGGATGCCACGCTCGCGCAGGCCCTGCAGGATGCGCAGCGTGTGCGGGCCATCATCCAGCAGCGCCACCTCGGTAATCTCCAGGCGCAGCCGGCGCGGGTCGGCACCGCATGCATCGAGCAGACCGAACAGGCGGCCACTGAACTCGGCCGAGCGGAAATGGCGTGGCGATACGTTCACCGAGACATAGCCGTGGCCGCCTTCGGCCAGTCCCGCGATGACCTGTTCGTAGATCAGCCAGTCGACCTGCTCGATCAGGCCGCTTTCCTCGCCCAGCTCCAGGAACGCCCCGGGCAGCAACAGGCCACGACGCTCGTGGCGCCAGCGCAGCAAGGCCTCGTGCCCCACCACTTCGCCATCGGACAGGCGCACGATCGGCTGGTAGAACGGCACGAAGTCGCGGTTGTTGATCGCACGCCGCAGATCCGCTTCCAGGTCCAGGCTGCGCATCGCTTCTTCGCGCATGTCTTCGTCGAAGATCGCGCAGCGGTCATGACCCTGCGCCTTGGCCCGGTACATCGCCGCGTCTGCGTCGCGCAGCAGTTCTTCACCGGTCCGGTAGCGCGGGTTCCACAAGGCGATGCCCAGGCTGCCGGACGGGAACAGTTCGCGCCCGGCGATCCACATCGATTCCTGCAGTGCCAGCAACAGCCGCTGGCCGAACTCCAGCGCCTGTGCCAGCCCCTGCGGACACTGCAGCAGCACCGCGAACTCATCGCCGCCCAGCCGCGCCACCACGTCATCGGTGCCGGCCATCGATACGATGCGCTTGGCCACCTCCACCAGCATGCGATCGCCGGCAGCGTGGCCGATGCTGTCGTTGACCAGCTTGAAGCGGTCCAGGTCGAGGAACAGCACGGCGAACACCGGCCCACCCTCGCGCTTGGCCAGCGCCAGCGCATCCTGCAGGCGATCGAGCAGGTGCAGGCGGTTGGGCAGGCCGGTCAGCGCATCGTGCATGGCCTGATGGGTCAGGCGCTGCTCGGCACGCAGGCGCTCGCCGATCTGCCCGAGCAGCTTCTCGTTGACCTCGGCCAGCTCGCGGGTACGTTCCTCCACGCGCTTTTCCAGCTCGGCATGCGCCGAACGCAGCTGCTGCTGGTCGCGCTGGCGCGCCAGCCCGGTTCCGATGTTCTGTGCAACGAAGGTCAACAAGCGCTGATCGTGCACGCTGAACGTGCTGTTCTCGCTGTAGCTCTGCACCACGATCGCGCCGACCACCTCGTCATCGCGCAGCAGCGGCACACCCAGCCAGCAATGCGAACGTGCGCCCGATTCGCGCACTTCACCGCTGGCCAGCAGTGCGTCGATCTGCTGCCGCGAAGCCAGCAACGGACGCCGGTTGCGCACTACGTACTCGGTCAGGCCGCGGCTGAACGGGCGTGGCGCACGGCTGGCGTTGTGCTCGTCCACCGAGTAGACGAAGTCCAGGCCGCTGCCGGCCCCGTTCACCAGCGCGATATAGAAATTGCGCGCGTCAAGCAGGCGCCCGACCACGCCATGCACCTGCCCGTAGAACTGGGCCAGGCTGTCGGCCGACATCGCCATCTCGGCGATGTTGTACAGCGCGGTCTGCAGCTGCTCTGCGCGGCGGCGCTCGGCCACTTCATCCTGCAGGCTGTGGTTGGCACGCTGCAGCTCCAGCGTGCGCCGCTCCACCTGCTGTTCCAGCCGGACCTGCGCCTGGCGCCGGTCCATCGCAGTCTGCACGTGCTGCGCGACAAAACCCAGCAGCGCCCGCTCGGCCTCGCCATAACGGGCCGCCAGCTCATAGCTCTGCACCACGATGGCGCCGCATACCCGGCCATCGCGCAGCATCGGCACGCCCAGCCAGTCCAGGCTCTCCGGTCCACGCTGCGGGTCGTGCTCCTGCTCGACCACGCGCGCCAGCAACTCGCGCGAGGGGCCGCTGAGCGGCTTGCCGTGGCGCAGCAACGCCACGGTCAGGCTGCGCGGCATCTCATCGGCGTCATGGCTCTGCGACGGATCGGCGACGAAGTCATCGACCTGGTCGGCGAAGTACAGGAAGCGGATCTGGTCGCGGACATCGTCGTACTCGACGATGTAGCAGTTTTCCGCGTACATCAGCGTGCCAAGCACGCCGTGCACGTGACGCAGCATCTCCGACATCTCCAGGTCGGCGCCAGCCAGATCGGCGATCTGGAACAGCGCCTGCTGCAGCCGTTCAGCTTCTTCCAGCGCCTTGATCTGCCCGGCCTGGCGACCGCGCTGCAACGCCAGCTCCATGGCCTGCCGGGCCAGCCCCCACCACGCCGCTGAAGGCACGGCGCCTTCGACCGACAACTGCAGGCGGGCACCGTCATATTCCCAGCCATGGCAACCGTTGCCCACGCCAGGCACCGTCAACGCGTCGGCCGCCGCGACAGCCGGCCAGCCGCCCTGTCCGCGGCCCAGCTGCGGGTCATCCCAGCCAACGCGGACCACGGCCGAGTCCGGCAGCAGCGCATGCAATGCGCGCACCAGCGCCGTGCTCAGCACGGCCTCGTGTGGTGGCTCTTCCGCCGGTTCAACGTGCGTGGACAAATGACAATCTCTCGGCGCCGTCTGTGCGTCGCCTCCCCTGAGCCGCCGAGCATAGCGCGCCACCCGGGGGGCAATGGAAGCCCGTAAACCCCGAATCGTGCGCCCGTACGTTTTTCCTCCTGCCCGTAGCCGCTTCCACGCCATGAACCTCGCCCTGCCCGCCCCCGTCACCGGCTATGCGCCACCGCCTGCAGGCCTTACCCTGTACGCCGTGGAAGCCAGCGCACTGCCAACCGATGAAGCCTTGATGCTGGCCTGGGCCGGTGGCGACCTGCGCGCGTTCGAAAGCCTGTATGCACGCCATCGCAAGCGCCTGTTCGGCTTCCTGCTGCGGCAACTGCGCGACAACGCGTTGGCCGAGGAGATCTTCCAGGATGTCTGGCAGCGGGTGATCAGCGCGCGCGCGGGCTGGCAGCCTGACGCTGCATTCAGCACCTGGCTGTTCCGCATCGCCCACAACCGCCTGAACGACCACTGGCGGGCCGCTCGCCATCGCCCTGCCGCACCGGCCGACGCCGACCTGCGCCTGGCCGCGATCGAGGACGGGCAGACCCCGGAAGCCGAGCTTTCCGAATTCGAACAACGTCGCCGCATCCAGCTGGCGATGGAGCAACTGCCGCCCGAGCAGCGCGAAGTGCTGCAGCTGCGGCTGGATCAGGAACTGAGCCTGGAGGAGATCGGCCAGATCACCGGCGTAGGCCGGGAAACCGTGAAATCGCGGCTGCGCTATGCGATGGACAAGCTGCGTGCGGGATTGAACGCATGAACCGAGACGAACCGCTGACGCCGGAAGAACGCGAGCTGGCGCGCCTGCTCGGCCGTCGCGTCGAACAGGCCCCGCCGGCCGCGCTGGACGCCACCATCCTGGCCGCGGCGCGCGCTGCCGTGCACGCACCGGTGGCCGATGCTGCTGTCTCCGCCGAGGCGCCGCGCAGGCAGCGCACACGTCCGCGTTGGCCGGCGGTGTTCGGCATCGCCGCCTCGATGGTGTTCGCCATCGGCATCGCCTGGCAGCTGCGCCCGGAACCGCCGCCGGTTCCGGCAGGCGAGGCCGCTGTTGCCGCGGCGCCCGCTGCGGCAGACGTCGCGGCCGCCGATCAGGCCGCTGGGAGCAGTCCAGCCGACAGCGCGGTTGCCGCATCGGAAACGACCACCGAACCTGCAGCACCCGAGGCGGCCCCTGTTGCCGCTCCCCCGGCGCCGTCCGTCGCGCGGGTAGCCAAGCCTGCGCCGACCGAGACTGCTGAAGCTCCGGCCCAGGCTGCACGATCGATGGCGGCGGATGCGGCCGCCGATACGTCCTTTGCGGCGCTCCCGCCTGGTCCGGCCACCGCACCGGCAGCGGCACCGCCCGCGCCTCCCGCACCGGCTGCCTATTCGGCACCTGCACCGGCATTGGCGCCGGCCCCGGCAGGGGCGCTGAAAGCACGCAGCGCCGAGGCGCCAGTGGCCAATGCTGCCGATGCGGAACGGGCGCAGGCACTGGATCGGGTAGAGATCACCTCGATGAAGCGGCAGGCCCCGAGCCGCTCCGCGCCCGGCGTCATGCGCCGGGGCGCCGACGCGCGGCTCAGTGCGGATGCCGTGCAGGCCGAGGTGGACGCCGATGCACAGCTGCCGCGACGGCAGTGGCTGCAGAAGATCCGCGCGCGCCGCGATGACGGCCAGCGCGACCTGGCCCGCGCCAGCCTGGAGCGCTATGTGCAGCAGTATCCGGAAGCGCGCCTGCCGCGCGACCTGCGCCCGCTGCTGGACGACTGAAGCGGGCAGTGACCTCCGGCGACCCCGTAGAATGGCGGGAATGCCCGATACCCTCGCCCAGCCGGTAAGCCACACGCTGGAAGTCAAACACAGCCGCTTCATTGCCCATGCCGCGCCGATCGATGGCGCCGCGGCAGCATTGGCGTTCCTGCAACAGGTGGCCGTAGCCGACGCAACCCACAACTGCTGGGCCTACCGGCACGGCCAGGACTACCGCTCCAGTGACGATGGCGAGCCCGCCGGCACCGCTGGGCGGCCGATCCTGGCTGCGATCGACGGCCAGGGCTTCGACCGGGTGATGGTGGTCGTGACGCGCTGGTTCGGCGGTATCAAGCTGGGCGCCGGTGGACTGGTGCGCGCCTACGGTGGCGCCGCCGCCGAATGCCTGCGTACCGCCCCGCGCTTGCCGCTGGTGGCGATGGCCCGGCTGCAGCTGTTGGCCGGCTTCGAGGATCTGGGCACCCTGCATGCCACCCTTCCCAGCTTCGGCGCCGTGAAGCGCGATGAACAGTTCGATGCCAACGGCGTGTGCCTGCGGGTCGAATTGCCGGCCGATCAGGTCGATGCATTGAAAATCCGCCTGCGCGACGCCACCCGTGACCGTATCCGCATACAAGACGACGACCAGGATGACTGACAAGGACGACGCCCCCGCCTCGGCCCCACCGCTGCGCCGCCTCGGCAGCCTGCGGACGCTGTGGCCGTTCGTGCGCCGCCACAGCGGGCTGTTCACCGCCTGGCTGCTGGCGCTGGCGGTCTCTTCGGCCGCCACGCTGAGCCTGCCCCCCGCCGTGAAGCAGATGATCGACCACGGCTTCACCAGCGGTGGCCAGATCAACCGTGCCTTCGCCCTGCTGATGCTGGTGGCGGTGGTGCTGGCACTGGCAACGGCCGCACGGTTCTTCTTCGTGTCGCTGCTGGGCGAAAAAGTCGTGGCCGACCTGCGCAGCCGCCTGTACGCACACCTGATCCAACTCGGTGCCGGTTTCCATGACCGCAGCCGCAGCGGCGAACTGGTCTCGCGCCTGACCGCTGACAGCGAACTGCTGCGCAGCGTGGTCGGCTCGACCATGTCGGTCGCCCTGCGCAGCAGCGTCACCGTGGTCGGCAGCCTGGCCATGCTGTTCGTCACCAGCCCCAGGCTGGCGGCATGGTCGCTGCTCGGCATCCCACTGGCGGTACTGCCGATCATCATCGGCGCGCGCAAGCTGCGCACGGTTGCACGCAGCAGCCAGGACCGCATCGCCGATGCCAACAGCCTGGCCAGCGAGACGCTGGGCGCCGTGCGCACGGTGCAGGCACATGCACGCGAGCCTTACGAGCGCGGACGCTTCGACAAGGCACTGGGCGATGCCATCGGCGCCGCGCGCCGACGCATCGGTGCGCAGTCGCTGGTCACCGCCAGCGCCATCCTGCTGGTGTTCGGCGCCATCGTTGGCGTGCTGTGGCTGGGCGCGCACGATGTCATCGACGGGCGCCTCAGTGCCGGCACGCTGGGGCAGTTCGTGCTGTACGCGCTGATCGGCGGCGGCTCGGTGGGCGCGCTGGCCGAAGTGTGGAACGAACTGCAGCGTGCAGCCGGTGGCATGGGCCGCATTGGCGAGCTGCTGCAGGAAGACATCGAGATCCGTGCGCCGGCGCAGCCGCACGTTCTGCCGCAACCATTGCGCGGCGAAATCCAGTTCGACGACGTGGTGTTCCACTATCCGCAACGTCCGGACCAGGCCGCGCTGGACCACTTCAACCTGCATGTCCGCCCGGGCGAGACGGTGGCCCTGGTCGGCCCGTCGGGCGCGGGCAAGAGCACGGTGCTGTCGATGCTGCTGCGCTTCCACGATCCGGCCAGCGGCCGCATCTGCGTGGATGGCATCGACGTACGCCAGGTCGATCCGGCCGAGCTGCGCGCGCAGCTGGCGCTGGTGCCGCAGCAGCCGACGCTGTTCGCGGCCAGTGCGCGCGACAACATCCGCTATGGCCGCCTGCAGGCCAGTGACGCCGAGGTCGAAGCTGCCGCGCGTGCGGCCGAGGCCGATGGCTTCCTGCGCGCGTTGCCGCAGGGCTACGACAGTGAGTTGGGCGAACGCGGTGCGCGCCTGTCCGGTGGCCAGCAGCAGCGCGTGGCGATTGCCCGCGCACTGCTGAAGGACGCGCCGATCCTGCTGCTCGATGAAGCCACCAGCGCGCTGGACGCACAGAGCGAGCACAGCGTGCAGCAGGCGCTGGAGCGGCTGATGGCCGGTCGCACCACGGTGGTCATCGCCCACCGCCTGGCCACCGTGCTCAAGGCCGACCGCATCGTGGTGATGGACCAGGGCCGCATCGTGGCCGAAGGTACCCATGCCCAGCTTCTGGCCGAAGGCGGACTTTACGCTGAACTGGCACGACTGCAGTTCATCGATTGATGACGGCCGGCTAACATCGGCCGGACCAAGCTGGCCTCGCATCAGCAGCATCCGCTGAAGGAGGTACGCGATGTCGTTCCGTCAGTTCCCTGCAGTCGACAGCAATGGCGAAAGCCACATCATCATCGAGTTCAAGCCCGAGGCGAATGGCAGCGGGCATCACTCTGAATCCACGCCGCGTTACGAGCTGGATGACGGGCGTCATCTGGTTCGCAATGGCCGCGAATTCACCACCAGCGGCGGCGAACTGCGGTTGATGATCTAGCGCTGCCCACCTTGGTGGGCACTGGCCGTGTCGCCCTGCTCTGGTAGGTGTCGACCTCGGTCGACACGCTCTTTGCCAAGGGCAGTCGAGCAAGGCTCGACTCCACAAGAAGGCGTGATCAATTTTTCACCAAGCATCTTGACAGCCTTTCCTGACAAGGGCTGCGCAGGGTTATCCACACGTTTGCTCAGAAACCATCCACACCGCCTGTGGATGAATTCAGCCCAGCACCCGTCCGATGCCGCTGGCGTCCACGTCGGCCGCGGCCCGGGTGATCGCCGCCGGATCGCTGCCGGCCACGAATCCGATGCGGAAGTGCACTTCACCGCCGGGCGTGCGCGAGGAATGGATCGAAGCCAGGCTGATGCCATGCTGCTCGAACACGTTCAACAGCTCGCGCAGCGAGCCAGGCCGGTCCTCCGGCAGGTGCACCGACAGCGCGTTGCGCTCGGTCAGATCGGCCAGCAGATACCCCACGCGTTCGAACGTGTAGTTGCCATCCGCCAGGGCCTGCTCGCCGAAGGCACTGCGATTGGCTGACAGCAGCTGCTCACGGAATGCAGCCCGTGCGCCGTCGTCGCCCTGTCCGACCTGCACCTGCAGGGCCTGCAGCTGCCCCACCAGCCGCTCCAGCATCGGCGCCACGTACGGGTTGCCGAACTGGATGTCTTCGTAGATCGCCGGATTCAGCGACAGGATGCGCGAGATGATCGCCGTGTCCAGCTCGAACGACGCCGAACGGTACGGCATCATCGCGGCCAGATCGCCCAGCTGCGGCTGGTACTGGCGCAGCACGCCTGCCTGCGCCAGGTGGGTGGCATGCACCATCGCCTGCACCAGCGCCATCATCTGGTCGTGGTGCTGCGGCGTCGCGCGCACGCACTCGGCCTGCAGCGCGGTGCACAGCGTATCGACCCATGCCCGCCAGTGCTGCAGCCGCGCTTCGCAGACCACCATCACCCGCCCCTTCAGGGTCGGCGCCTTGGGTGGCGCGGTCATCGGGTGCAGTCCGACCACTTCGGCCTGCGAGGCCAGCATCGCCTGCACCGGTGCCTCCTTTACCGAGGTCACATCCAGCCACAGCCTGCCCTGCTCGCGGCCCGCCGATTGCCGCACGTACTCGGCGATCAACGCCGGCGTGTGCCGGATCGGTGCCGAGAACACCAGTACATCGGCCTGCGCCAGCAGGTGTTCCGGCGTGTGCGAGTCCGGGTCGGCCGGGTCATGGCCGATCACCTGCAGCTGCAGGTGCTGCTGGAAGAAGCGGCACAGCCAGCGCCCATAGGCACCAGCACTGCCGACGATGCCGACCGTGCGCGGCGTGCGTGGATCCAGGCCGCTCATGCCACGCGTTCAGCGCGGAAGCGCGTTCCTTCGGCCAGCGCCGCCGGCGCGGCAGCGATCACGTCGAACTCCTCGAAGCCGTTGTCCAGGGTCGCCTCCAGCGCCGCATGGGTGCCGGCAATCGCGCGCGAAATCGCCTGCTGCATCGACTCACCGCGCAGCAGGAACGACACCACCAGCGACATCAGCACGTCACCGGTACCGGCCACGTCCACCGGCAGCAGCGGTGAGGTCCAGCGCCAGGTTTCCTCGTGCCCGACCGCCAGGGTGACCAGCTCACCCGGGTTGCCGCCTACGCTGTGCGCGATCACCCAGTGCGGGCCACGATCCAGCAGCGTGCGCGCGGCGGCGATGGCATCGGCCTCGGCCAGTGCCGGCATGCCGGTCAGGCGATTCAGTTCGAAGGCATTGGGCGTCACCAGCCAGGCGTGGGGCAGCAGGCGCTCGGCGAAGATCGCTTCCAGGCCCGGTTCCACGTAGGGTCCGGTATGGGTATCACCGATCACCGGGTCCAGGCAGTAACGCAGCTGTGGGCAGGCCGGCAGGATGTTGTCCAGCCAGTCGGCGAAGGCCGCACCGTTGGCGGTGCTGCCGAAGTAACCGGACACCAGCATCTTCGCCCGCTGCGGCAGGCCACGCTCGTGGGTACCCAGCAGCAGGTCGGCAAACCAGTCGGCGGGCAGCACGCGGCCCCGCGTAGTGTCGTAGAACGGCGCATTGCTCAGCAGCACGGTCGGGATTTCGGCGACGCGCACGCCCAGTGCGCGCATCGGCGGGACGGCGGCACTGTTGCCGGCGTGGCCGTACACAAGTTGCGACTGGACCGAGATGACATCGATCGGCGACGGCCCATCCGGCCGCTGGCGGCGGCCGTGGACCAGGTGGTTATCAAGGGATTCGCTCATGGCCGCATTCTACGCCCAAGGGAGTTTTCGGCAGGGCTTGCAGCCCTGCACCTGCCGAAGGCGAAGCCGAAGCAAGATCAAGAACCGCATTCCGTGGGATGGCGGGGCGGTGTGGGTGGTCAGGACACGCCGTAAACCCCCCTCCGGGGTCCGGCCCAGCCGCTGGCGGCTGTGCGTTCGGGCGCTTGCGAAGCAGTGCTTCGCAAGCGAAGCGCCCTCACCCATGGGGGCTCGATGGCGCCATCCATGGCGCCAACGGTCCTGCCCACCCACACCGCCCCGCTTCTGACAGATTCCCGCGACTGTTGGTGGGTGCCGACCGTTGGTCGGCACATCTGTGGGATACCGAAATAAATCGGGGTCAGATCCGTTTTCCTTCGGAAAACGGATCTGACCCCAAGAGCCGTTCCGACGGATCGCAGGAAACTGTCGAAGGCGGGGTGGGTCCGGTTGCAGGGGTGTCCGCGGCATGGATGCCGCGGCCAAGCCCCCAGGGATGGGTTTACGGCGTCCCCTGCAACCGGACCCACCCCGCCAACCCACGGATAGCCCGCTTCTGCTGTTGACGTTGCCTCTGCAGGTGCAGGGCTGCAAGCCCTGCAAACCCAACCCCCTCAGTGAGCAGCAGGCCGCGATGGCGGCAGCCACGCCGCGACGATGCCGAGCAGTGGCAGGAACGCGGTCAGCTGATAGACGAATTCAATGCTGGTCCTGTCTGCCAGCATGCCCAGCACGGCCGCGCCAAGCCCGCCCATGCCGAATGCAAAGCCGAAGAACAGGCCGGACACCATGCCGATGCGGTGCGGCATCATCTCCTGCGCGTACACCACGATGGCCGAGAACGCCGAGGAGAGCACGAAGCCGATCAGCACTGCCAGCACTGTGGTCCATAGCAGATCGGCGTGCGGCAGCATCAGCGCGAACGGGGCCACGCCGAGGATCGAGGTCCAGATGATCGGCTTGCGGCCGATGCGGTCACCCAGCGGGCCGCCGAGGAAACCACCGGCGGCAGACGCCACCAGGAACGCGAACAGATGCAGTTGCGCCTGTGCCACCGGAATGCCGAAGTGGTGGATCAGGTAGAAGGTGAAGTAGCTGCCGATGCTGGCCATGTAGAAGTACTTGCTGAAGATCAGCACCAGCAGGATCGCCAGCACCTTGGCCACGGTGCGCGACGAATGCCGCGGGGCCATAGACGCGGTGTTGGCCGGACGCGGTGTGCCCAGGTGCAGTGCATACCAGCGGCCAACATAGGTCAGCAGCGCGATGCCGATCAGCGCGGCGCCGGCAAACCATGATGCGGCACGCTGGCCATACGGCACGATCACGGCCGCAGCGATCAACGGCCCCAGCGCGGTACCGAAGTTGCCACCCACCTGGAACACCGACTGCGCGAAGCCATGGCGACCGCCCGAGGCCAGCCGGGCGATGCGCGAGGCCTCCGGGTGGAAGATGGCCGAACCAATGCCGACCATCGCCGCAGCCATCAGCACCACCGCGTAGTTCGGCGCAAAGCCGAGCAGCAGCATGCCGCACAGGGTCGAGGCCATGCCGATCGGCAGCGAGTACGGTGCCGGGCGGCGGTCGGTGGCCATGCCGATCAACGGCTGGAAGATCGACGCGGTGAGCTGGTAGGTCAGCGTGATCAGGCCGATCTGGGTGAAGCTGAGGTTGAAGCCGCCCTTGATCACCGGATAGATGGCCAGGATCAGCGACTGCATCATGTCGTTGACGACATGGGAGGTGGAGATGGCGGCCAGCACGCCGGGAGCCACCGGGCGTGAGGTCGTTGCGGGAGAAGCCAGGGTCGACATGGACACAGTCAGGTTGGGGGCGAGCCACGCATGCTACGGTGGGCCCCCACTCCCTTCTGCCGCGTTCGGGTCATGGCCTATCGCAAAAAGGACACTCCCTGCCCGATCCGCGAGACCGCGCCGTGGAACGAAGTGCCGGTACACCGCCCGGTGACCAGCCGCGCCCGGCACTACCCGCCCGGTACCCACATCGCGCCACACCGGCATCGCCGTCACCAACTGGTCTTCGCCATGTCCGGCCTGATGGTGGTGCGCGCGGACGGTGGCCGCTGGGTCGTGCCCTCCACCCGCGCGATCTGGGTTCCGGCCGGCATGGTGCATGCGGTGGACTGCATCGCCGAGGTGCACATGCGCAGCCTGTACGTGGAACCGGACTTTGCACCGCAACTGCCGGATGGGGCGTTCGCAGTACAGGTGGCGCCGCTGCTGCGCGAACTACTGCTGGCGGCCAGCCTGATCGAGTCCGCGCACGTGGACGACAGCCGCGACGGTCGCGTGGTGCGCCTGCTGCTGGACGAGCTGCACCGCATGGACGTGCTGCCGCTGCACCTGCCCTCGCCCACCGACCCGCGCCTGCAGAGGATCTGCCAGCACATCCAGAAGCATCCCGCCGACGACGCCACGCTGCAGGACTGGGCCCAGGCCCTGCAGGTGGACGTGAAGACCATCCAGCGCCATTTCGCCGGCGAACTGGGCATGACCTTCGGGCAGTGGCGGCAGCAGGCGCGCCTGCTGGCCGCCCTGGAGCGGCTGGCAGTCGGCGACAAGGTCATCGATGTGGCGCTGGCGATGGGCTACGACAGCCCCAGCGCGTTCACCAGCATGTTCAAACGCCAACTGGGGCAGACGCCCGCGGCGTTTTTCCGCTGATCGCAAACGAAAACGCCGGGCATGACCCGGCGCTACCGCTCAACGCTTCGGTTGAAAAACTCAGGACGTCATCCGGTCCCAGAAGCCCTTCACGCCATCCATGAACGTCGCCGACTTCGGCGAATGCTTGCGTGCTTCCTCGCCGACAAAGGTGGCTTCGAACTGCTCCAGCAGCTTGCGCTGTTCGTTGGTGAGGTTGACCGGGGTCTCCACCACCACGCGGCAGTACAGGTCGCCCTCGCTGCGGCTGCGCACCGAACGCACGCCCTTGCCACGCAGGCGGAACAGCTTGCCGGTCTGGGTCTCGGCCGGGATGCGGATTTCCGCTTCGCCGCCGAGGGTCGCCACGCGTACGGTGTCGCCAAGCGCTGCCTGCGAGATGCGGATCGGCACTTCGCAGTGCAGGTCGTCGCCATCGCGCTGGAAGATCGCATGCTCGCGCACGCGCACTTCCACGTACAGGTCACCCGGCGGCGTACCGGCCGGACCCGCCTCACCTTCACCCTGCAGGCGGATGCGGTCGCCGGTATCGACGCCCGCCGGCACCTTCACCGACAGCACCTTGTCTTCCTCGACACGGCCGTTGCCGTGGCAGGTCTTGCAGGGCTTGGCGATGATCTGGCCACGGCCGCCGCAGTTGTGGCAGGCCTGCTGCATGGCGAAGATGCCGCGCTGGATGCGCACCTGGCCGCGGCCATGGCACACATTGCAGGTTTCGACCTTGCCGTCTTCGGAGCCACTGCCATCGCAGTCGCCGCACTCGGCCAGGGTCGGGATCTCGATGCGGCGCTCAACGCCGCGTACCGCTTCTTCCAGGTCCAGCTCCATCACGTAGCCGATGTCGGCGCCGCGACGGGCCTGGCGCGGCCCACCGCCGCCCCCGCCAAAAATGTTGCCGAAGATATCGCCGAAGATATCGTTCATGTCCGGGCCGCCCGGACCACCACCGCCCATGCCGTGCTCGAACGCGGCGTGGCCGTGGCTGTCGTACATGCGGCGCTTGTTGCCATCGGACAGCACTTCGTAGGCTTCCTTGCACTCCTTGAAGGAGGCTTCGGCCGCCGCATCACCCGGGTTGCGGTCCGGGTGGAACTTCATCGCACAGCGACGGTAGGCCTTCTTCAGCTCGTCGTCGGTGGCGGTGCGGGCAACGCCCAGCACTTCGTAGTAATCGCGCTTGCTCATATGGTGAATCTGGTTCCGGAAAGTCGGGATTCGTCAAAGCGGAAGAGCGGAACCAGGTCCGCTCTTGCGTCGGGCGCCCCGACACGCCGGTGGGCGGTCAGGACCCTGATGCGACAACGGGACGCTGATGGCCAGCGTCCCGTGTCGGTCCGGATCAGGACTTCTTGTCGTCCTTGACTTCGGTGAACTCGGCGTCGACCACGTCGTCCTGCGCCTTGCCGGCGTTGCCGGCGTCGGCACCCGGGGCACCGCCCTGGTCGGCCGAAGCAGCGGCGAACAGCGACTGGCCGGCTTCCTCCAGCACCTTCGACTTGGCTTCGATCTGTGCCTTGTCGTCACCCTTCATCGCGGTTTCCAGGTCGGCCAGGGCCGCCTCGACCTTGCCGATGACATCGCCGCCGACCTTGCTGCCGTGCTCGGTGATGGCACTGCGGGTGCCGTGGATCAGGGCATCGGCCTGATTGCGGGCCTGCACCAGCTCCTGGAACTTCTTGTCTTCTTCGCGGTTGGCTTCCGCGTCGGCGACCATGCGTGCGATCTCTTCCTCGGACAGGCCCGAACCGGCCTTGATCTCGACCTTCTGTTCCTTGTTGGTCTTCTTGTCCTTGGCCGACACGTGCAGGATGCCGTTGGCGTCGATGTCGAAGGACACTTCCACCTGCGGCAGGCCACGCGGGGCCGGCTCGATGCCGGACAGGTCGAACTTGGCCAGCGACTTGTTGAAGCGGGCCTGCTCGCGCTCACCCTGCAGCACGTGCACGGTCACGGCCGACTGGTTGTCCTCGGCGGTGGAGAACACCTGCGAGGCCTTGGTCGGGATGGTGGTGTTCTTCTCGATGATCTTGGTGAACACGCCGCCCATGGTTTCGATACCCAGCGACAGCGGGGTCACGTCCAGCAGCAGCACGTCCTTGACGTCGCCGCCCAGCACGCCGCCCTGGATCGCAGCGCCCAGTGCCACGGCTTCGTCCGGGTTGACGTCCTTGCGCGGTTCCTTGCCGAAGAACTCGGTCACCGCCTGCTGCACCTTCGGCATGCGGGTCTGGCCACCGACCAGGATCACTTCGCTGATGTCGCTCGAACGCAGGCCGGCATCGTTCAGGGCGACGCGGCACGGCTCGATCGACTTCTTGATCAGGTCTTCCACCAGCGCTTCCAGCTTGGCGCGGGTCAGCTTGATGTTCAGGTGCTTCGGACCCGAGGCGTCAGCGGTGACGTACGGCAGGTTCACTTCGGTCTGCTGGGCGCTGGACAGCTCGATCTTGGCGCGCTCGGCAGCGTCCTTCAGGCGCTGCAGGGCCAGCGGATCCTTGCGCAGGTCGATGCCCTGGTCCTTGTTGAATTCTTCAACCAGGTACTCGATGACGCGGTTGTCGAAGTCTTCGCCGCCCAGGAAGGTGTCGCCGTTGGTGGCCAGCACTTCGAACTGCTTCTCGCCGTCAACGTTGGCGATCTCGATCACCGAGACGTCGAAGGTGCCGCCGCCCAGGTCGTACACCACGATCTTGCGATCCTTGTTGTCGCCCTTGTCCAGGCCATAGGCCAGCGCGGCCGCGGTCGGCTCGTTGATGATGCGCTTGACGTCCAGGCCGGCGATGCGGCCGGCGTCCTTGGTCGCCTGGCGCTGGCTGTCGTTGAAGTAGGCCGGCACGGTGATGACCGCTTCGGTGACCTTCTCACCGAGGAAGTCCTCGGCGGTCTTCTTCATCTTTTCCAGCACCTTGGCCGAGATTTCCTGCGGCGCCATCTTCTTGCCGTCGCTGGTGGCCACCCAGGCATCGCCGTTGTCATGGGCCAGGATGCTGTACGGGACGTGGGCGATGTCCTTCTGCACTTCGGCGTCGGTGAACTTGCGGCCGATCAGGCGCTTCACCGCGTAGAAGGTGTTCTTCGGGTTGGTGACGGCCTGGCGCTTGGCCGAGGCGCCCACCAGGACTTCGCCGTCCTTGGTGTAGGCGACGATCGACGGGGTGGTGCGATCGCCTTCCGAATTCTCGATGACGCGGGCCTTGCCGCCGTCCATGATCGCCACGCACGAGTTGGTGGTGCCGAGGTCGATACCAATGATCTTGCCCATGGGGGAGACTCCTGAGGATGCTTGTTGGGGTCAGTCCGGCCGTTCGGCCGGTGGATGAATACGATGTGGGGGAGGCTCGTGGAACATTCAAGCCATCTCCCGAACGCTGTGTTTCCGGTCGCCCGGCGCGTTCAGCGTCGGGCCGGGTGACGGGACATTCCCGCCTTCCGGCCCTGGAGGGGTCAGTCGGCGGCCACCACCACCAGCGCCGGCCGCAGCAGGCGCTCGTTGAGCAGGTAACCCTTCTGGAACACGGTCACCACGCTGCCCGGGGCGGCGTCTGGGGCCGGCACCTGGCTGATGGCCTGGTGGTGTTCCGGGTTGAACGGCTGGCCGATCGGGTCCAGCAGGACCAGCCCGTTGTCGGCGGCAACCTTCAGCAGCTGCTTGTAGGTCAGCTCCAGGCCCTCGCGCAGCGGATGCGGGTCATCGCCGGCCGCCTTCAAGCCGGCATCCAGGCTGTCGAACACCGGCAGCAGCTCGCCCAGCAGCTTCTCGTTGGCGAACTTGCGGGCCTGCTCGATGTCACGGGCAACGCGCTTGCGCTGGTTCTCGAGGTCGGCGCGCTCACGCAGCGCATCGGCCTTGATCTGCTCGACCTCGGCGCGCAGGCGCTCCACTTCGTCGTTGACGCCGGCGGCGGCGGCCGCATCGGCGGCAGTCTGCTGGGATTCGATATCTGGATGTTCGTGGTTCATGTCTGGGTCCCTGGCGGTCAGTCTCCGCCTCCACCCACCCTAGTGTGGGCGGGATGCTGCGTTTCAAGCGTCGGATGTTCCAGGAGTGCGCCCGGCTGGCGAAAACGCCGCGCCGAGTACATCGGCAGTAGCCTGGACCAGCGGGATCATCCGGTCGTAGGCCATCCGCTTGGGGCCGATCACGCCCAGCACGCCCAGCACCTGGCCATTGGCCGTGTAAGGGGCAGTGACCAGCGAGACGCCCTGCAGCGGCATCATCCCGGTCTCCTCGCCGATGAAGATGCGCACGCCGGGCGCCTGGATGGTCCGCTCCAGCAGCTGCAGGATCTCCCGCTTGCTGGAGAACAGCTCGAACAGCTCGCGCAGCCGCTCCAGGTCGGACAGGTCCTGCACCCCCATCAGGCGGGTCTGGCCGGCCACCAGCATGTCATCGGCCGCCGGCTGCAGGGCCTGCTCGGCCAGCTCGATGCTGTGCGCCAGCAGCTGCTCCAGCTCCGAACGGGCATCACGCAGTTCCAGCAGCAGGCGGGTGCGGATCTCGGCCATCGGCAGGCCGGCGAAATGCGCGTTGAGGTAGTTGGCGACCTGTTCCAGCTGGCCCGGCGCGAACTCCTGGCGGGTCTCGATGACCCGGTTCTGCACCTCGTTGTCGGCGAACACCAGGATCGCCAGCACCCGGCGCCCGTCCAGCGCCACGAAATCGATCTGGCGGAACGCGAACTGCTCGCGCCGCGGGGCGCTGACCACGCCGACGAAGTGGCTCATCGCCGACAGCAGCTCCGAGGCGCTGCCAAGCAGGGCCTGGGTGCTGCCGCCGCCGGCCAGTTCCTGGCGCAGCCGGGCCAGCTCGCCTTCGCCCGGCGGCTGCATCTGCAGCAGGCTGTCGACGAACACCCGGTAGCCATGTGCGGTCGGGACGCGCCCGGCCGAGGTGTGCGGCGAAGCCAGCAGCCCCAGGTCTTCCAGGTCACCCAGGATGTTGCGGATGGTGGCCGGACTGACCTCCAGCCCGGCCACGCGCGCCAGCGTCTGCGAGCCGACCGGCTCACCGTCCTGGATGTAACGCGCGATCAGCGTGCGCAGCAGATGGCGCGCACGCGGGGCAAGCTGGTCGGGAGAACCGTGCATGGAATCAACCTGTGAGACACGGACACTAGATAATGGCGGCGGATCACCTTGGCAAGTCATTGGACCTCCCGCGCCCGCGTGCTAGCGTTGCGCGGCTGCTGACACCCCCTTACCCATGCTCAGACATCTTTCGATCAAGGATTTCGCCGTCGTCCGCGCCACCGAACTGGAGTTCGGGCCAGGCATGACCGTGGTTTCAGGCGAGACCGGCGCCGGCAAGTCACTGATGGTCGACGCGCTGGGCTTCCTGTCCGGCCTGCGCGCCGACAGCGGCGTGGTCCGCCACGGCGCCGCGCGCGCCGAGCTGTCGGCCGAGTTCGCGCTGGACCAGCTGCAGGCCGCGCGCCAGTGGCTGGCCGACAACGAGCTGGACGACGAGGAGCAGTGCCAGCTGCGCCGCGTGATCCGTGCCGATGGCGGCTCGCGGGCCTGGATCAACGGCCGCCCGGTGACCCTGGCGCAGCTGGGCGACCTGGCCTCGCTGCTGGTGGAGATCCACGGCCAGCACGAGCAGCAGGCCCTGCTGACGCGCCCTTCGCAGCTGGCCCTGCTGGATGCCTATGCCGGCAACGAGGACGAGCGCCGCCAGGTGCGCCGCGCCGCTGCGGCCTGGCAGGCGCTGGTCGATGAATCGCTGGCGCTGTCGCAGCAGGGCGACGTCAGTGACCGGATCGGCTTCCTGGAGCACCAGCTGCGCGAACTGGACCGCGAGGATCTGGAACCCGAATCGATTGCCGCACTCGGCGCCAGCCACCGCCGCCAGGCCCATGCCAGTGCCCTGCTGAGTGCCTGCCAGGCGGCCAGCAACCAGCTCAATGGCGACGACGGCAGTTCCGCGCTGGACCTGCTGCAGCAGGTGCGCCACGAGCTGTCGCGCCTGATCGAACACGACCCGCGCCTGGGCGAGGTCGACGGCCTGATCGAAAACGCCTCGATCCAGCTGCACGAAGCCCTGTCGCTGCTGGACCGCGTGCATGACGACCTCGACGCCGACCCGGAACAGTTCGAGGAGAACGAGCGTCGCCTCGGCCGCCTGCACGACCTGGCCCGCAAACACCGTGTGCCGATGGACGAACTGGGCGCGCAGCGCGAGCGCATGCACGCCGAAGTGGAACAGCTGCGTGGGGCTGACGAACGCCTGCAGCGCCTCGCCGGCGAGATCGACAAGGCCGCTGCGGCGTGGCGCGTGCAGGCCGGGCTGCTGACCGCCAGCCGCCGCGCCGCCGCTGCCGAGCTGTCGGCCACCACCACCGGCATCATCGCCGAGCTGGGCATGGGCGGCGGCCAGTTCCTGATCGAGCTGGAACCGCAGGACGCCGGCAAGCCCGACCCGCAGGGTGCCGAGCGCGTGGAATTCCTGGTGGCGGCCAATGCCGGACAGCCACCGCGTGCCCTGCGCAAGGTGGCCTCGGGTGGCGAACTGTCGCGCATCTCGCTGGCCATCGAAGTGGCCGCGCTGGACCTGGATGCAGTGCCGACCATGGTGTTCGACGAAGTCGACTCCGGCATCGGTGGCGCGGTGGCGGACATCGTCGGCCAGAAGCTGCGCGCCCTTGGCGAGAAGCGCCAGGTGCTGTGCGTGACCCACCTGCCGCAGGTCGCCTCGAAGGGCCATGCCCATTACCGGGTCAGCAAGGCCCCGGTGGAAGGCATGACCCAGAGCGCAGTGGAAAAGCTGGACAGCAAGGCGCGCGAGGAAGAACTGGCGCGCATGCTCGGCGGCGTGGAAGTGAGCAAGGAAGCGCGCGCCGCCGCACGCAAGCTGCTGCAGGTGTAACGCCGGCCGAGCCGAGCATTGGCTCGGCTTCCGCAAGGTAGTGCCGGCCGCTGGCCGGCACCCCGATGCGGGTGGATGAAGATCATGAGGTTGCCGGCCAGCGGCCGGCACTACCCCTGTGGCTGCGTCAGATCGACGCTCTCCACCAGGAAATCAAGAAACGCGCGCACCCGCAGCGGCAGGTAGCCGCCCTGCCCCAGGAACACCGCGTGCACCTCTTCCAGGTCACCGGGATTGGCGTCCTCCAGCACCGGCAGCAAGCGCCCGGCGGCAATGTCCTGCTGCACCTGGAATGCTGCCAGCCGCGCCATGCCCAGCCCACCCAGCACCAGCTGGCGCAGCGCATCGCCGTTGCTGGCGCGCGCGTTGCCACTGGGCAGCAGCATGCGTTCGCGCCCGTCCTGCAACAATGGCCAGCCCTGCATCGCGCGCGCATGGCCGATATCCAACCGGTTGTGCGACTGCAGCTCCTCGGCAGTGCGTGGCAGCCCGTGCCGCTGCGCGTAGGCCGGTGCAGCCACGATCATCATCCGCGTCGCACCCAGCCGCCGCGCCACCAGGCTGGAGCTCTTCAGTGGACCGGCCCGCACCGCCACGTCGGTGCGCTGCTCAAGCAGGTCGATCACCTCGTCATTGAGGGTCAGGTCCACGCCTACCTGCGGGTTGCGTTCGAGGAATGCCGGCAGCAGCGGCAGCAGGAAATGCTGGCCGAACGGCACGTTGGAGTTTACCCGCAGCCGTCCGCGCGGCTCGGCATGGGCACTGGCACAGCGCTCGGCCTCCTCCAGGTCGGCCAGCACGCGCAGGCCGCGCTCGTAGAACGCGCAGCCTTCCGGGGTCAGCTGCAGCTGGCGGGTGGAGCGTTGCAGCAGGCGCGTACCCAGCCGCTGCTCCAGCCGGGCCACCAGCTTGCTCACTGCTGACGGCGTCATGTCCAGGGTGCGTGCGGCGGCGGAGAAGCCACCGGTCTCGATCACCCGCACGAACACTTCCAGTTCGCCGGATCGGTTGATGTCGGGTCGCGCCATGGCGATGAATCCAGTTCACAGATGATTGTCCATACGCAGTCTAGTTCACAGATGACCCCGGAATCACCATGGCGTTCCCTCCCACCTGGATTGCCCGATGAACCGCTTGAGCCAGCTCACCGCCACCGCCCTGCTCGCCCTGTCCGGCGTCGGCAGTGCCGCATCCGCCCCGCACTGGGTCGCCAGCTGGCAGGCCAGCCCGCAACCGGTCTGGGACGCGGATTTCCTGTTCCCGACCCTGGTTCCGGCCACGCTGCAGGACCAGACCTTCCGCCAGACCGCGCGCATCAGCCTGGGCGGGTCCCGGCTGCGGGTGCGGCTGAGCAATGCCTACGGCACCCAGCCGCTGCGGATCGGGGCGGCCAGCGTGGCCGCGGGCGCGGGCGCCACCCCGCAACCGCTCAGCTTCGACGGCCAGCCTGGGGTGTTGATCGGTGCCGGTCAGGAACGGCTGAGCGATCCGCTGGCGGTGGCCACGGAAGACCACCAGGCGCTGCAGGTCAGCGTCTTCGTGCCGGGGCCGACGCCGGTGCAGGCGTTCCATTGGGACGGCCGCCAGACCAGCTGGATCGCCGGCGGCAATCAGGCCCGGGCGCGCGACCTGCAGGGTGCCAGTTCCACTACCGCACGCCTGTTCCTCACCGGGATCGAGGTCGAGGCCGCCGCCAGTGCGCGTAGCGTGGTGGTGATTGGCGACTCGATCACCGACGGCGCCACCGCCAGCCTCGACCAGGACCAGCGCTGGACCGACCATCTGGCCGCGCGTCTGGCACCGCGCGGCGTCGCGGTGGTCAACGCGGGCATTTCCGGCAATCGGCTGCTGAGCGACGGCATGGGCGAGTCGGTTCTGGCCCGCCTGCGGCGTGACGCACTGGACCAGCCCGGCGTCGCCAGCGTCATCGTGCTGATCGGCATCAACGACATCGGCTGGCCCGGTACTGCCTTCGCCCGCGCGCAGCCCCGGCCCAGCCTGCCCGAGCTGCAGGCCGGCTATCGTGCCCTGGCCGAACAGGCCCACCGGCGGGGTCTACGCATATTCGGCGCCACCCTGATGCCGTTCGCGGGCGCCCTGCCCGGCACGCCGCTGGACGACTACTACCACCCGGACAAGGAGGCCCTGCGCCAACAGCTCAATGCATGGCTGCGCAGCAACAGCCCGTTCGACGCGGTGATCGACCTGGACGCGGCGCTACGCGACCCGGCCGATCCGTCACGGATGGCCGCCGCCTACGACTCCGGCGACCACCTCCACCCGGGGGATGCCGGCAACCGGGCGATGGCCGAGGCGGTGGACCTGGAGATCCTGCTCGGTTGCAAGGGGTCAGAGCCCTTTGCTGGCGCAAAGGGATCCGACCCCGCAGAGCGCCCGGGGCCGGCCCCCTTTCCTGGAAGGGAAAGGGCCCTGACCCCGGCAACGAAAAACCCCGGGCAAGCCCGGGGTTTCGTCGCTAGCGGCTGGCCGGAACGGCCTACTTGCGCTTCTTGCGCACGTAGAGCACCAGCGAGTGTTCTTCCAGCTCATAGCCGTGATCGGCCGCGATCTTGCGCTGCAGCTCCTCGATCTCATGGCTTTCGAATTCGATGATCTTGCCGCTGTCCACGTCGACCATATGGTCGTGGTGGCCACCACGGTCCAGCTCGTAAACGGCTTGGCCACCCTCGAAATTGTGCTTGAGCACGAGGCCGGCGGCCTCGAACTGGGTCAGCACCCGGTAGACCGTCGCCAGGCCGATCTCGTCGCCATGCTCGAGCAGCTGGCGGTAGATGTCCTCGGCGGTCATGTGGTGCTGGTGGTGCTGGGCATTGCGCTGTTCGAGCAGCGCCAGGATCCGCATCCGCGGATGGGTCACCTTCAGGCCGACTTTACGCAGGTCGTGGGTTTCCATAGGTCTCCGTTCATTGGCGATTTAGCGCCAGCTGCCTCGGATTGGGTCGCGGTGGCACGCCGGGAGTGTATCATCGGTTTGATTTCCCCAACCGCCAGTCCCGATGCGCAATCTCCTGTTGGTCGCCGCCGTCGCCCTGTCCACCACCGGGTGCGGCATCATCTACAAGCAACCCATCTATCAGGGCAACCTGATCCGGGAAGATGCCGTGGCCAAGCTGCAGGTCGGGCAGAGCAAGCAGCAGGTCACCGCGCTGCTGGGCACCCCGTCCATCCCCGACCCGTTCCACGCCCAGCGCTGGGACTACACCTCCAGCCAGCGCGTGAACCGCCTCGGCCGCACCGAAGTGAAGAACTTCGTGGTGTTCTTCGAGAATGACGCCGTTACCCGCTGGGAAGGCGACTACTTCCCGGGCAACGACAAGGCCCTGGCCCAGCAGACGGTGCGCCAGTTCGGCCGCAACCTGCCGAAGGACAAGAAGAAGAAGGGCCGCTGAGGCCTGCCCGTCCGCAGGGACGGGTTGCCGGGATCAACCGCCGAGCGCGCGACGCCGGCGGTTGTCCTTGGGGTCGGCCAGCAGCGGGCGCAGCAGCTCGATGCGGTCCCCGTCCAGCAGCGCCTGCTGTGGACGGGCCAGCACGCCATGCACCGCGGCGGCCGGACAGTCGGCACTACCTTCCAGCGCAGCGGCGGCGATGGCGTCGGCCACGGTCGCTCCCTCTTCCAGCTGCAGGTGGCGCGACAGCACGCGCTCCGGCCAGGCCAGCACCACCTCGACCTCGATCATCGCTCAGCCCTCGTCGGCGACGCGGACGAAATCATTGACCATGCGATCGGCCAGTCCCTGGAAGCCGATCGCCAGGGCCGGACCGAGCAGGCGCGAGCTGGGTTCGAACTCCAGGGTCAGGGTGACCTTGCACGCATCCTCGGCCAGCGCATGGAATTCCCAGCGGCCGTGCAGCTGCTTGAACGGGCCATCGCGCAGCTGCATGTCGATGCTGTGCGGGCGCTGCAGGGTGTTTTCAGTCTGGAACCAGGTACTGAACGAGCCCAGGCCCAGGTCCAGGCGCGCCACCAGGCGGTCCTCGCCCTGCTCCAGGATCTGGGCAGCCGAGCACCAGCGGAAACGGCGCGGATAGGCCTGGACGTCGTTGACCAGGTCGAACATGCGCGCGGCCGAATGTTCGACCAGGGCGCTGCGGCGGATAGTAGGCATGAATACAGGACGTTTCGGCAATCGACCGGGCGGGCCCGAATCGGAGACAATACGGAAATGAGCAAGAACAGCGGCAAGGATAAAGCAAAGAGCGCGACGGCCAACAAAACCATCGCGTTGAACAAGCGTGCCCGCCACGAGTACCACATCGAAGAGCGCTTCGAGGCCGGCCTGGCCCTGCAGGGCTGGGAGGTGAAGTCGATCCGCGCTGGCCGCGGCAACATCATCGACGCCTACGCCTATGTGAAGCACGGCGAGATCTTCCTGATCGGCGCGCAGATCACCCCGTTGATCCAGGCCTCCACCCACGTGGTGGCCAATGACCGGCGCGAGCGCAAGCTGCTGCTGCACCGGAGCGAGATCGACAAGCTGGTCGGCAAGGTCGAGCGCGATGGCTACACGATCGTGCCCACTGCGATGTACTGGAGCAAGAACAAGATCAAGCTCGAAGTCGCGCTGGCCAAGGGCAAGCAGACCCACGACAAGCGCGATGCCGCCAAGGACCGCGACTGGGCGATCGAGAAGCAGCGTGTGATGCGTCGCGGCAACCGCGACGCATGACCGCCCCCATCGGCGCCATGGTGACTGCCAGCGCCGATGAAACGCGCACGTTGTGCGCGCGCCTGCTGGCCTTCAACCAGGCCCACGGCGGCGATTCACTCGATGAGACTCCAGTCCGCCTGGCCTGGCATGACGAGCACGGCGCGCTGCGCGGTGGTGTGCTGGCCGACGTCTGTGCCGGCTGGCTGCAGGTACATGTGCTGTGGGTGGATCCGGAACTGCGCGGGCAAGGCATCGGCCAGCGCCTGCTGGCGGAAGCAGAAGCCGCCGCGCGCCAGCTTGGCGCCCGCAACGTGATGCTGGATACCTTCGACTGGCAGGCCGAAGCTTTCTACCTGCGGCAGGGCTACACCGTCTATGGGCGGCTGCCCGATTGCCCGCCCGGGCACGAGCGGATCTACCTGCGCAAGGCGTTGCCAGGCTCCTGACCACGGCGGCTGTAGAAGCCGCCGACCGATCACCCTGCCAGCACGCCCTGCCCGCGCATGCGCGGTGCCAGCGCCGCGTGCATCACGGCCAGGTGCATCACCACTGCCAGTTCCGGCGCATGCCGGTCATCGCCGGCGCGCCACCGCTGCGCCAGCTGGGCCGCGTCGGCCGGCAGCAGGGCCAGCAGCTGGGCGTCATCCAGCGAATCGGCCGCGCCCTGGAGCTGCCGCGCCATCTGTCGCGCCTGCCATACATGCACGCCGATGCTGAGGCTGGCCAGCGACATCAGGACCACGGCCAGCCCGTGCTCGAACCATTGCGACAGCACTTCCGGCCCCCACAGCAGGGCCGCCAACACGGCCAGACCCGGCAGGCGCCAGCCCAGCCAATGGATGCGACCGCGCTGCGACCAGTGCACAACCACCGCACTGGCCACCAATGCCGCGGCCGCAGTCGCCGGCAGCTCGGTCAGCGCGGTGGCCGCAAGCGACACCGCCAGCACCACCCAGACCCAGCCGGGCGGCAGGGCGCGTCGCTGGTAGTCGGCACCGACCGGCCCGATCAGCTGCCGCAGGCTGCGTTGTTGGCTTGCATCGGTCACCCACAGTCTCCGTGTCTGTCCTGGCCCGGATGGTCGCCGCCAGTGTGTCGCAAATTCGTGCCAATGACGTTACCAATCCGCTATGCCACTGGCTCTACAACATGTTGTGGATTGCCACGGTGACTGTTCAGCTGTTTTGGCGTAGCATTGGCAGCGTTGGGCAGGCACTGGCCGTGGCGACACGTAACAGGCCTTGTACCTTGCAGAACTTGAAGAAGCCGGGGGTGCATTGGTTTCGACGGGGGTTGTGAAGTCGCCTGGCGCATGCCGAGGGGGTAGCTTTCCTCGTAAATCCAGCTGCAAAACTCTAGTTGCCAACGACGACAACTACGCTCTGGCCGCTTAAGGCCTAAGCCTCGAAACCGCTTGTGTCCATGCTCGCGGTGTAGAGTCACTATCATGGAATCGCGCTGGATGGCTGCCTGTCAGTCCGGCACTAGAACACAACAGGCTGGTTCCCGGATGCGCTTTGCGCACCGTGCTGTTCGGGGACGAGATCCAACGGTGAGCTAAGCATGTAGTGCTGGGGATGGAGTGCCTTCGGACGGCGGTTCAATTCCGCCCACCTCCACCATCTGTAAGCAGTTCAGCTGTATCTTGCTGATTCTGTTGGGTTTTGGCAGGGCGCGATACCGAAAAACGATCTTTCCAAAAGGATCTTTTGAGGTATCGCCCCTTGCCCAAGCCCTATCTTCTACGCCGACCTAGCGGACTTCATGTCCGCTTTCTTGTTCCTGTAGACCTGCGCGAGGCTATCGGCTCACGCTTCTTGGTCCGCCGCCTCCCCCCTTCTGCTGCTGACCTTGCCCGCCTCGTCGCGGCCCGCATGGCTGTGGCACTCTCCGAAGCATTCGAGCGCTGGAGAGGTAGCCGCATGGATGACAAGGATAGAGAAGACCTGCTGAAAGTCGTCGGCGGCTCCATCAACCAGTGGACCGGAAACATCCAGCTGCCGAATGGGACTAAGCTCACCGGTCTGAACGTCAATGGGCGAGAAGATGCTCAAGCACTTCTGGAAACGATCAGAGGCTTGGCGTTGCCTGGGCTCTCGGTAGTGGGACTGCCCAATGAACCCGCCAGCGCAGATTTCACGCTATCCGACCGCATCGCCCTGTATCTGGCCGACCTGAGGAATGCCAAGACCTCACCCGGCAATCTTCTAGATAGTGAGAACACGCTCATCATCTTCCAAGAAGTCGCAGGACCTGATCTGCTGATGTCGAAGGTCGGGGAAGCCCAAGTCAGAGCGTTTCTGACAGGACTCCATCACTGGCCAAGCAATGCTAGGAAGAAGAGTGACTACAAAGAGCTGACCGCGCCGCAGATCATGGCCAAGGTCAGGCAGCAGAGAGATAAGGGCATCATTGTTGCCGGTCTCTCAGATCGGACACTCGGAAAGCACCGAGACCGGCTTGCCAGCTTCTTTAACGCACAAGTGGCCAGCGGCATCATCGCGCGCTCGCCTTTGGACGGAATCAAACGGCAGAACTCGGCACAATCCGTGGCTGCCCTGCCCCGCCGCCAGTTCACGATTGAAGAGATCAACAAGATCTTTGACCCTGAGAACTTCCTGCCTTGGGCCGAAGGACGGCCTGATCGCTACTGGGGCGTGCTGCTAGCGGCAGGCACCGGGGCGCGGGTCAACGAAGTTGGTCAGCTTTATGCGGAAGATGTTGCAGAAGTGAACGGCATCTGGGGGATCCACATCCGCGCCGTCCATCGCGACCAGAAGCTGAAGAACGCCAACTCGCTGCGCTTCATCCCACTACATCCCCGCCTCTTGGATGCTGGGATCCTCACATATGCCCGTGATGTCATGGAGGCAGGCCATGAGCGCCTGTTTCCCCACCTGCCTTGGCACAAGAAGGCAGGCTACGGGGACGCCCTCGGAGATCAGTTCCGCGCCTATCTTGTGGGCTTGGGCATGATGCAGCCCGGCATGGGCTTCCACTCGTTCCGACATACTGCGAGCACCCGACTTCTCTATGCGGGGGTGCTTAGCTCTATTGCCGCTGCCATTACGGGGCACAAGGCGCATATGCCCGGCGAGCTCGGAACCTATGTTGATGTGCCCACGCTCCAATCGCGCGCAGACGCGGTAGCGCTTCTCCCCGTTCCCGAAGGTCTGCCGGTCTATCAGCCTGGAGAGGCAGCGCAGTCTCTCAGGCAAGCGCAACTCAGAGCGAAGCGGAGGGCGGTCAATGCAGCCGCACGTGAACGAAAAGCGTTCGCTCTTGCCAAAAGCGCGCACTCCACGACGCCAGCAAGTCGCGTGAGGAAGCCATCAAAGGCGTCGTAGCACCCGGGGAATTGAGGCGACAATGATTAGGCAACGCCATCAACCGCTCTTGGCGCTCAAGATTCGGGGCTGGAGCCTTGCGATCAACGCAAATGGTGGTTTTATGGAAGCTCCCCCACGTTAGGAGCTCCATATGCCCTTAGAAAGAAAGCTGGCTATCGCTAGTCGAGTGTTGTGCCCTTTGATTGCCCAAGACCGGACACGAGACACCCAGGAGCGGATCGAGGACATCATCCATGCTCTCGAAATCGCCGACGAACTGATCAACCGATGCATACACCCTAAGCCTCCGGCTGACGACCACACACTGAAACCTGCCGTTAGGGTCAGAGAAGCCATCGTAGAACGCGACCAAGTGCAGCTCAGCGACATGATCTCAGAGCGCCGTGGTGCAGTGTCCAAGCCCACTCGGGGGCCTACCTACCACTGATGGCAATGAGAGAGTTAGCTAAAGCCCCGGTTCGCCGGGGCCTTCGCTTGTCTATCAGTGCAACCGGGCTCCGGGCTCTCTGCCGGGATTCACTAGGAGCAAGGGGTCAGCTGAAATAGGGGCTGCAGGAGCGTCAGTGGGCGCATCCTCCACCGGATATCGACGCAGCAACACTTCACTCCAATTCTCCAGCTGCACCAACGACTCGCCTGTTCGACGGTTGTAGTCTTCCTGAGCCTTCGGGCCTGTGGCTTCATGGGCGCGTTGATACTCCAGGCGCCCCAGTTCGAAAGCCCGAACCCGGCGCGCTCGGCGACGCGACCAATCCGACCGAGTCAGGATCCCTGGACGTGGGTTCTGGCTTTCGAAGTTCTCCAAGGCAAATTCTGCTTGGGCCAATACATGCTGGGCACGGTCTTCAGCTTTCAGCCTACGCTTGAAGCGCAGTGCGTCCCGCTTCAACTTCTTCAGTCTTACGAGCAGCTCTTCCAAGTCGCCACGGAGCCTGGGCGCCGCGACATGAGCGGATATCAAGGCAGCACTGTTGCGCAGCAATCTGCGCGTGAATTTGAGCCTATCTCGCAGCGCCTCTATCCACGCCTCCGCCCACATCTCCAACACTTCCTTCAGGGCCTGCTTGGATGCTGTGGCCTGCGGTTGCCGATGAAGGGGCGCGGCAACCGCCTCAACCGGCATGACTTCCCTGGCCACGTTACCCAGAGGAGTCACTCCACCAGGAGACAGCATTGGTAGGTTGGCGGGGCCCAGTGGAACCTGGCGCGAGCCAACCGGCACTGCCTGATCGGATGCGGGGGCCATCAACCTGCCCTCTCCTGCCATCTGAGCCACGGCGCGATCCCAAGCAGCGCTGTTAGCCTGAGCAATTCCTTCATTGCCCTGCTTAAGGACTGTATCGGCGCCTCGGCGGTGCAAGGCAGTGGCGTCTTTGCCCATATGAAGTCCTGGAGCACGGGAAAGTTCCGCTGCTGTGAGCCCATCTCCCTGCTCTGCGGCCTCAGCCGCCTGCTCTTTCAGGCTACGGTGATCGACACGGGCCGAGACACCGGCTGCGGCCAGGTGAGCATTGATGGCTTCCCCCACCATCGCGCGAATCCATTCGACCTCCCCTCGGCCTGAAGGCCCGCCATCAAGCTCCCTTGTCTTGTCCTTCAGGCCCTCTGAATCCACCCGTCGAGTCGTAGCTAGGATGTGGACGTGGTAGTTGAGCCCGTCAGCGGTCTGCGGCTCATGGATACTGGATTGGACAGCAAACCTGTAACGCTGGACCAGACAGCGCGATATTTCGGCTGCCAGGTCTGAACGCTGCTCGCTGCTCAGTTCGTGTGGCAGCGCCACTTCGAACTCACGGGCAACGGTAGCGTCTTTGCGCCGCTCTGAAGCCTCGGCTGCAGGCCAAAGCTGCCGAGGATCGAAAGCCCAATCGGGAGCGTCGTCGGGAGCGAGGCAACGGGTCTCAACGACCCCGCCGCGCCTTCGATAGTCGTGCCGGAGACCGGTGCGGTCATCGATGATGAGCAGGCCTGCGCGATAGGCTGCTGCAGCTGTGGATGAGTGACCCTGGGCACGACTGAATGTCTTTACTCTTGTGTGATAGATGGCCATTAATGCTCCTTGTTCTGGCCCCCGCACTTGCCTTTATGCCTACGTTTTAGGCTTTGGCAAGCGCTTTTTTAGGGGGTCAAGGGGCACAGCCTCTTGCGCACGCATTGCCCGCAGGGCAATGCCTAAGTGCGCTCTTGCTCTGTCGCTTTAGGTTCGTAACAAAAAAGTTCCGCCAGCAAGCGAGCGAGCGCGTAGATCGTGGTTGCGGATTACCAGTCCAACGGAACGAGCTTCTTCCCCCGCCACTCCTCCACAAGGCACACGCCCTCTAGCTCACCCCATACTTCCTGATTAGCGTGATCTAGGACGATCACTTGCAACGCACCCTTGGCGGCCACCACGCGCTTCCCAATTTCATCGAAGATGCTTCGAACTGCCTGAATATCCTCCTGATCCACCAGTCTCTTATCTTTCTCACCCGTAACCTTATCGATCACCACTGCCGGGAAATAAACCTGACTCGGCTGATCGTAAATAATAAGACCCGGTACCGGGCTCGGGGGATGCTTGAGGAAATAGATCTGGAGCGCCAGAGTCACCGCAACGTGATACGCGAGCCAGTTGGCCCCACTGCCGATCTCCCAAAGGTAATCCATCCGCCCATTGCGAGACACCCTTACCGTGAGCTCCTTCGTATCCAGTCGCACCGGGCTGTCACCCCACTCTGCATTGAGTGATGGAATGATCGTTCCGGTGATCTGCTGAATCTCGTCAAGAATGCTGTCCAGTCGCCGTTGAAGGGCAGCCCCATTGATATTGCCATTGATCTCACTCAGCCTCTTGCGCAAGTCAGAGATTTCGCCTTCAAGCTCTGGAGACGAGTCCGACGCCTCGTACTGACTGAGCAGCTGCTGCAGACCCCCTAAGAACCTATCGATTGTGGAGGTCAGAGTAATTTCCTGCCGAGCGGCCTCAGAGCTTGCTTCGTATGCGCGAATCTCCTGCCGCACGATGGCTATCTCAGACAGCACATTCTCAGTCAGCACTCGCTGCCGCTGATACTCTGCATCTAGAGAGGTAGTAGCGAGAGGATGCGCCTGGAGCTTTGCCTCCACCTCCAATAATGCATTCGATAGCAAATCAAGTGATTTCGCAGTTTCGGATGGGAATAGCAGAGAAGCATCATTTCTTCTCTCCACCTCATCACGCATCCAAGTCGATAAAGAAATACGCTCACGTTGTATACGAAGAGCGCCAGCGTAGTCATCGCTCCCCTCGCGCAACCGCTTCAACTCCATCAACCGCTGCCGATGTCCCGATGCTTTAGCGGCCAAATCCTGCTCTCTGGCACGGAGCTCAGAAAGCACATTAAGAGTCGCCTCAATCCCCTCAACTGACGCAGACCGGCCGATGTGGTTGGCGCCTGCAATTTCCTGAAGCTCTTCCAAGATCTCTGGCCACCCAGCTGGCTGACCCTGCCGAGCCGACAGGCCAAGTTCTCGACCTTGGGTTAGCCAGCGCCGACCCTCCGAAACTCGCCTCTCAGATATAGAGCTCGCCTCTCTAAGCTCGGATTCAAGCTTCTTAAGCCTCCGGCCCAGCCTATCTGCCTCATGCCTCAGCGCAATGGTCTTGGACGTGACAGCATTCAACACATACGGAAGGACAGTTTTGAGCTTCTCCCGGTGCTCATTAGAGTCGGCCTTGTAAAAAAGAACATTCGGATTTGCAACGATGTTCTGAGGCTGGAAGACTAGAGATGTTAGATCCCTAAAGGACGGTCGAAGCTTGTAGCCATACTCAGTGTCGGGTTCGAAGTCCAACTGCGTAAGACCAGCAAGTCGATCAAGAAGTCCACGCACAGCACTAGCCGTGGTGTTGCCCTCATCCAAGCTCTGAGGCACTTCGACCTCGCCAGACTCAATAACAAACATCTCACCGGTCTGCGCTTGCTCACCCGGCTCCTTTCGCGCAAATAGCTTCTGCCCCTCCACCGTCTCAACGAGAATTCCAAACCATGAGCACTCGTCTCTAATAACACCAACGGGAACTGCACACGTCTTGGATGCCAAACAATAGTCAATTATGGGAATAACAGCTGACTTACCAGTTTTGGAAGCACCGGTTATTACATTTACCATACCAGGCTCAAATACCACCTCCCTAATTGAACCACCATTTCGCGGCCAAAGAACCAGCTTCAAGATTTGGAAATACATTAGAAGGCCACCCTGAGAATTGACGCAACTTGATCGACCGGAAGGCGCCCAAACCAAACCCCCAGCTTCTCACACGCCAAACCAAGCTTTCGCATACTCGAACTCGGCGATGGAAGCTCTGAATCCAAGGACAAGATCGTTGCGGTCCCCGGGTCCACAATCATGAATTTCGCCATTGTGCCGGTAGTCAATGAGGCAAGCGAAAGGCTGCGAAGCGCAATCGCTCGCTCATGAATAGCAAGCAGACTCTCTTGTTTGGCGCCGAGCTTTGCCGCGAACAAAGTTAACCCTGAAGGCATATTCGTCCCTATCAGCGCGCTCTTGGATTCTCCGTGGAGCGCTATCGGAAGTACCAAAAATGCGAGGACTATCGGAAGCCCTCGGCCGGATTCCGAAAAATGTCCGGACGCTGCGCGCCATATAAGATACGACCCGAACGACGGGTTATATATCAGATCCAGACCCGACAAATGGGCAGGAGCTTTATTGGATCCAATAGCAGCGACCACGATTTATTCCAAAAGTGATAGGTAGGCCGGATGCCAACCGAGCTTCATTGTTCCCGAGAGCTCGTTAAAACAGCCGTGAGTAAAGTGCCCCGGGACGCTTTTCCCTTGTAGAGACAGCTCTAGCTTCCGACATTCGGCATACACGACCTTGCCGCGACTTACATCGTTGAGACTTGAGTGAAGCACGTCAAGACTGTCGCATATGGCCGAATGCCGCTGTAGAAGCCCGCTCTCCCATTCGTCCAGTGATCCCGGAAGCAGTATCCCCTCCTCGCCCCACCTAGTCTTGCTGGAAATGGCTCTCAAGTAGTCATTGATGGCTTGTAGCTGTTGCTGCTTACTAGCCTCGATCAATTCCAGCTGGCGCACGAAGGTTGGCCTGGAGACAAACTCCATATCAATTTTGGCCGGATCTATGGGAGGAGAATCAAAATCGAAATAGGCCGGAAGATTAATTTCTTGGACAAAGCGCCTGACAGTATCTTTGAACTCGCCAGCATTGATCGCGCCAGGTTTCCCCATCTCCAGTAACCGGTCAGATTTCACCTTGGCCTCCCCCAATGCGAACGAGATGATTCGTTCAAGCAGAAGTGGGGACACTGCGGCTTCATAGCGCAGGCGGATGGTGGAAAATGGATCTCCCTCGCGAACAATCTCAAAGCGAGCCGCCAGCGAGAGCTGTTCATCGGGCTCGGCCGAAAGGAACCTGCTGACAAAGGGATAAACCTTCGACTTCTTTTTCGCCGAGGTGAGCTGGCTCTTGATGCGCGTGACCAATTCTGCAACATCTTGCGCGCTGCTTGCCTTTGCTAACGCCCTTGCAAATTCGCCCGGCTCATGATCTGGCGTTATGTAGAGGCACAGCTTGGATACGACATCAAATGGAGCGTGATCCTCAAGCCAATTATGGACAGTCTTCCATAGGTCTACAGACCAATCTGACAAAGGGTTGCTTTTGACTCGCTTCGTCTGCTCAAGGAGCTTTGTCCCGTCGCTATAAAGCACCGAGACATCGTCATCGTGCTCTACAAAAACGGTTGAATCCGGAGGTTCATTCAAAAGCCGTGCGCATAGCCGCACAGTCTGCAGGCCGTATCCGAGGTATGGCCCAGGAGCGCTGTGTTTTGTCGCCTTGGTTGACATGTCCGTTGCCCAGCCCCACCTGCTGAGCCTCATTCATACTTCACATCCACTTAACCCGTCAAGCTCGGCAGCCAGAGCGTTCGCGCGACGAATCACGAAGGCGAGCTGGCAGGTCGCACGTTTACGTCAGTAAGCTACAGGTGCATTGATCCATGCCTTCATCCTAGCGAACCACTCATCGCGCTCTGATTCATTGAATGCTGTGCTCTTAAGCCAACGATCAGAATGGCGCACGAAAGGAACCAGCCAGAGCGGGTGAACAACGTCCCGCACCTGGACTTCCAGGCGATGGGTGACCACTCCTTTGTAGTTGTATTCCCCAGTGCGGATAGCGAGCACTTCAGCCCGTCGCAGGTAGCGCTCGCCCTTCACGGGATCTCGGACCCAGATTGCGTCCCTGCCGAGGTCCAAGGCAATGTGCTCATGGGACACCGTGGGCTCGAATTCTTCAGGCCTATGCTTCTTCAGTTTGGGCGCTCGGCGCCGGAACAGCCACGGCAAGCCCCACAGCAGCGCGAGCGGCCAGAAGACCAACTGCCCGAACAGCATCAGGCCGAAGACTGCCCCGTCAGCCGTCGTGCCCTCTTCGAACACCACACCGCACAACCACCACAGCGCGAGACCGGTGATGATCCAGCGGATTACCTTGAACAAGGTCCACATACGAGCTTCCTAGCGATGGGTGGGATGGGCTGGGTCAACGACGGTCTACGACAGTCCAAGTGCCACCAACTTTGTCGATGACGAAGGTGCCGACAAGATGCTGCTGCTCAGTGCGAGTGCCCAGCTGATACCGCGCAGTTCCAGTGACACTGCAGGCGTAGCCCGGACCGCCCCCTCGCACACACTCGCCCACTTTCAACCCCTCAAAGGTCATCGTCGTTCCCGTCGCTTCTTTGAAATACACGGCCAACGCCTTCTCAACATCGCCATTGCCGGGCCCACCAGAACAAGCCGCCAGCAGCGCAGCAACCGAAAGCATCCAGATCCTCTTCATCTCAATTCCTTGATCAGTCGATAAGTAGGCAGTGATCGCCGGGATTCGTCGCAGTGCCAGGCAGGACTTCGCTGTCAATCACTGAGCCGGCTTTGTTGATGACGATGACGATCTGGCTAGGCCGGGCGGACGAGTCTTCTTCGCGCTCTCCCAGATAGGCCAGGGCGACGGCTCCACCGAAGTCGTAGACCTTGCCGAAACCGACCACGCTATGCGCTTCGGTAGGCAGCGGCACCGGCTTGCCATCGAGCTTGATAGCGCGCTTGTAGTCCCGGCCTTCTACGGGTTCGATGCGGCCGATGCTGGTTCGGATGGGGCCAGTAGGCGCTGCAGAGCCATGACCCGTGGCCCAGATGAAAGCGGAGACCTTGGGCTTCCCTTCCCCACCCGCCTTGAACTGACCGCTCTGCAGTTGGCACGACAGGCTGGGCGCAGCCCCAGCAGAAGCGGCGAACGCCAAGAGACCCACCAATGCCCAGCACCTCATATCCATACGACTGCCTCCCGATCCACTTTTTGCGTTGAACGCAAATGACCCGCTAAGCTTATGCGGTCAAACTCTGGAGAGTCAACGTGTTTGTTTCTACCGGATGCCCGCCCCCCAGCCCACGCCTACAGCCCTTGGTCATCGCCTACGCGCAGCACGCGTCGCCAAAGGCTGGACGCAGGCGCAGCTAGGGGAGATGTTGATGGGAGTCGATGACTCGAACACGACCGCGCCTCGCATCAGTAGATATGAACGAGGAATGCACAAGCCGGACTTGGAGACCATCGAGAAGCTCGCAGAGCTTCTAGACCTTCCTGCGGCTTACTTTCTTGCTGCGTCGGATGTAGTGGCTGAGGCCATCCTCGTGTTGTCCCAGCTCGATGTGCGAAAGCAGAAAGAAGCGTTGGTGCTGCTGAAACGACTCTCTGAGAGCTAGAATTTCAGAAACACAAGGGAACGGCATCAATGAAGCTTTCCGAATCGGAGCATGAGTCAGGTCAGATTGATGACCAGCACATGTCAGCTCCGCCATCGTTCCTTTACAAGTACCGATCATTCAATCGTTTCTTACTGCAGGAACTCTGCGACAGCGCGACGTTCTTCTCAAGTCCTGTGAACTTCAATGATCCACTCGATTCGAGGCCGACCATAGTCAATGACTTGGAAACCCCAAGAGCTGAGCAATTGCTTGAAGATCTATTTAAGGAGCGCTGGCCCCAAAGGGACGCTGGGCAAGAACTTCAGAACTGTCGATACATGGCAACTGAGCATGCCCACAATCCGTCAGAGCTAGAGATTGCGTACCGTCGCGAGTTGAAGCGGCGAATCGAATTACTAATCCTTGACTGGACCGCTAGCAAGGGGATCCTGAGCCTAGCCTCAAACTGGTCCTGCCCCCTTATGTGGAGCCACTACGCTGACCAACACATGGGCATATGTCTGGAGTATGCGACAGCAGACCATGTCGCACACAGCATCCGTCAAGTTAGCTATGACAAGCCGCGATCAATCAACATGAGTGATCTGGCGAAGTGGAGACTAGAAGCAGATCCCATTGCCAGAGAAAGAGTCATTGAGACCGCATTCCTTTCCAAAGCTCCAGCTTGGGCCTATGAAAAGGAATGGAGAGTCCTGGGAAGGGCGAGTTCGTCCAGAGGCGCCCCATTTGACCTTTCAGCCATATATTTTGGAGCGCGGTGCCCATCAGCAGTTCAGACGGCCATTGTGAAAACAATGCACGACGTGTCTCCAAAGATCGAAATGTTCGATGTCCGCTTCTCCACCGAGAGTTTCGAACTCAAGAAGCAGGAAGTCTGCATTGATGAAATCCTTCAGGTTGGCATACGTCCATCTGCAGAACTCGTGTTTGGCAGGCATCCAATTGAGAGCAAGTCGTCATCGGACACGTCCCGAAACGAATTCAATGACGACTTCTATTAAAAGCTGCTCTCCTTCGCCTAGCCGCTTACGAAATGGTGGGCTCTAACCTGATCAATCCTGATTCCAGCGCCGCCTCAGCAAAACGACGAAGTCTTCGATCACACGACGCGCATCCATTGACAGCACCTGCCTGACTTGGTGCGCGGGAGCGAGAAACGCCGGCTCTTCGTGCTCACCTTGTCGCCATGGGAACTGTCCCGAATTGGGGCTCGCATCATGCTCCGCCCTGGTGCGCCACGCGCCGCCACCATCCCCACTGAGCCTAACGGCTGGCACGATGTGTGTGATTCTCTCAGTGGGATCGATCCGCGACAGCAGCCATGCCGCATATCCAACAGCGCTGGCCAGTTTGCTAGCTACGTCTTCTTCCAAGACCACTGGCAGCCCCATCCCGCGCGCGGGAGGCGGCACGGGAAGACTGATTGACAGATCACCGTTTGGCCAAAGGCGCACCGATGCCCCAGACCTGTGGCCGTCATCCTGGTCCACAACGAGCGCCTCACCCTCCAACCGAGATCGGCTACCGGCCGCCCGATCAAAAATTGGATGTGCGCCAAAGAGTGCGCTCTGCTGCATCTCCGCAATCAGGGAAGGAGCCTCCATCTCTGCGGGTCGAAGGATAGCTGAGACGGGACCGCTGGCTATTGCCAGCTGAAGCGTGTTCGCCCCATACCCCCTCTCCAGGGCAGGAAAGAGCCTAGTCGCCCTAGCCTTCAACTCATCTGGATTCAGGGGCGCTACAGCGTGCGCCAGCTCGTGCCGATGAATGGCGCGGGTCACCTTGTCTTCCAAGTCCTCTGGGGACGCAAACTCCTGTCGGAAGAGGCCTCCCTCCCAACCTCCGACTTCATTGATCAAAGCAACTTGGCTATCTTCCGGCTCCGCACCTGCCTGCAGGAAGACAAGGATCGGCTTCCGGTTTCGCGCTTCCAGAATCTCTTCGTGAGTAGCCGAGACCCCGCCCGCCTGGGGCACACCGTAGCGAGGCCCCAAGATCAGGATCACAAGATCGGACTCTCGCACTCCGCCAAGGCAAGCAACTTGCGGAGAGCTAGGCCTAGCGCCGAAGTCCTCCGCCATGATGGGAGCGTGCCCCAGCCTCTCGACGGCACGCTTCACTGCGGCTCGCTCGGCTTCCATCCCGGAAATCAACGAACTAATGAAAACCTTCATCTCGACACCCCAGATACGACGGTTGAGCGCCAGCGTTATGCCGGACCAAGAGCCAAGGCTCCATTAGACGATCAGGCGGTCTCCCAAGATGAGACAGCAGGGGCGCTAAGCTGCCCCTGCTTGGATGAATTATCCAGGGAAAGCCGGGAATTTCTCGTTAGGGTGGGAAGCCTTCCAAGTTGTGTAAGCGGAAGTCCCTTCCCATGCAGCGAACGCGCGAGGGGTTCTGCCTCGGCCGCTCCAGGTTTCGCCCGTATGTGGGAGCCAATACTTGGGCGCGACTTCCTTCTTCACACCTCCCGCCTTCTTAGGGACATCCGCCGCCAGCATGCTGACGATCTCGGCGCGCTGCTTCGCAGAGAAGCTCTTACCGTACTGGGAAACGAGGTTGGCGACCTCCGCGAAGGCATCAGCAGCCTGCTCTTGGAGAAGCTGAACTTCCTGTTCCTCAAGCTTGCGCAGCTCTTCAGCAAGCTTGGCTTTAGCGGAGGCAATGGAATCGAGTGACGGCTTGGTCATTCTTAAAAAACCCGAGATAAGTGCGATGAGATGAAACAATGGCCTATGGCGATATTAGGAAACCCCAGTAGCACCATGCCCTATACGCTATCGCCTCCCGCAGCCGGGCACAAGCTAATTGCCACCCTCTTTTTACAGAGCAAGCGAAGAGGGACAACATCTCCGTTTGACAAGCTAGCGCCCAGCCCTAGCCTTTGCGGCGGAGCGTATGAATTGAAAACATTGAACGAGCTAAGCACAGCGGTACAAACAGGCGACATCTCAATGGTTCTGTCACTAATTGAGATGTCAAACATGCCATCAGAGTTCGCCTGGGAAGCAGTTTCCTATGCCATCTCATCGGAGCGCGAGCACGTTATAGACGCGCTCTTTCACAAGCTAGTTCCCAGGAAGACGCCCTACCCTTTGGCTTTCGCTGCCAAGAGAGGGATGGCTTCAGTCGTGCAAAAGCTCATACCCCTATCCGATCCCGCTCCCGCAGGCGAGCAATCTCTAGTGCTCGCTAATGCCGCGAGAAGTGGCAGCGTTGAAACTGTGTTAGCTCTGTTACCCGTGACCGATCCACTGGCCGACGACTCAAAGGCGCTAGAGGAGGCCGCAAAGGCAGGGCATGCTGAGGTTGTCCGCCTTCTTATTCCTGTCAGCGATCCTAAGGCACGCGAAAGCAGCGCACTGAGCGCAGCAGCGCGGGGCGGCCATGCGCGGATAGTCAAGCTGCTGCTACCGGTATCCTCATCCATCATCTGTGCGACTCAAGTCTTCCCGGCCGTGGCGGCACTTGGGCATATCCCCGTTCTAAAGGTCCTACTAAAAGCTCGGCTTCCAGATCCAGGCGACACCTACACCCTTGGCTTGGATCTAGCTGCCAGGAACGGGCGTGCATCAGTAGTTGATCTGCTTATCCCTGAGATCGAACGCGCTGGACGGCCCAGAAGATGTGGTTTGAATGCGATATGTGAAGCCGCCGAAGCGGGACACATCGACGTGGTCAAGCGGCTGATCTCGTTCGTCTCGCGGGCTGATTGCACTGCTGCAATGGTTGTCGCATTTACCGAGGGCAAGGACGCCGTGCTTGCCGCGCTTGTTCCTCATGCTGACGCAATGGAGGCGGAGTCCCGCATCTACAGCATAAAAGGAAAAGAAGCCTTTAGGAGAGAGCTAGATCGGATAGCAGCTGAGGCTCAGTGCAGTGCGCTTAATATGGACACCCCTAGGGCAGTCAGTAAAGAAATCAAAAGAAGCCAGAGACTCTGACTCCTAGACCCAGAGAGAAAGTGGCGATTAGCGTTCCTCCAAAGAGCATCCAATCCTGGCGACAGGAATGATCTGGAAGATATTTTTGAGAGCACAATCACAAATTCGAAATGCCTATTCTGTAAGAAAGCACGCTTAGGCGTAAGCACTCTCAAAATCGTACAGTACAGAAATGACTGCAAGATAGAAGCGGTCACCAAAGGAAAACCCTTACGCCACAGCGCCCCGCAAGACAAACCGAACCAATCCCCTCTAAAAGTTTTCGCGCTAATTCCAACGTTCCGGCGAATGCCTAAGCAACGCGGCAACCCTCTAGATCTCGTTTGACGAATCAAAGCCAGGCCTTAGCACTGCTCCCATCATCCAAGGAGACAGTGCCGTGCCAAAAACAGTAAAGAACTTCCTTCAAGACTTCCCATTCAATCCAGACGCCGATGACACGCTGCACCTTAAGGGCATCAAGATCGGACGCTTCCGAATTGATGAGCTTGTCATCACCGGACGCGAAGCGGCCATCCATGCGCAAGAGATCCTTAACGCTGCGATGGAGCGCTCCCGACGCTCTCGCATCAATGCCGCAGGCACGCGCTACCTTGAGCCACTCTCCGCAGGCCACCCTGCCCGCCTTCTGTCAGTGGAGATCAAAGACTACCTGGGGGACCGGGAACGGCGCTGCCTCGCCCAGGAGACCATCGACTCCACGGCCCGAACCCTACGCCTTCTCCAGATGACTTGCGGCGACATCCCCGTCTCGCGCATTGACCACCCTCACATCTACCGGCTCTGGGACCTCATGCGCTGGTCGCCCCCAGGCCTCTTCTCTGACCCCGCCTATCAACGTATCAGCTATGACGAAGCCATTGCCTGCGGCAAGGAGCTAGATGTTCCTCAGCTCGCCCCTGCAACGCTTGAACGTCATCGACGCTTCCTGGTCTCCTTCTTCAACCAGCTGGTCAAGACCAAGGCCATTGATGCGTCCCCCATGGCTGCGTTCGCAGAGATCAAGAAAGACCTGGTCACCGATCCCAACAAGCCAGAGCGGCTCTTTGATGAAGACGACCTCCGCCGCATCTTCGACCCGAAGACGTTCATTCCCTGGGCGAGCAAGTATCCGCATCGATGGTGGCTTCCTATGATCGGACTCTACACAGGTGCCCGCATCAACGAGGTCGCTCAGCTAAAAGTCGCAGACATCGTCCAGGAGAGCGAAGTCTGGTGTATCCGCATCCAGAAGACAGTAGACCCTGACCTAGCGCACCGGACCCGGCTCAGGAGTCGGCAAAGCCTAAAAGGCAAGGCATCTATCCGAACGATCCCCATCCCGAAGCCCCTGTTGGACGCAGGCTTCCTAGACTTCATGGATGACATCAGGGACTGCGGTCACCCTCGCCTTTTCCCACACCTATCTGCTGGTGTGAACCGTAAGACCGGCGAGACCAATGCTCGCTACAGCCTGGCAGCGCTTAGCCAGTTCAGCCGTTACATGAAAGACCTTGGCTTTCCTAGAGGTGTCGGGTTCCATGCCTTCAGACACACCATCGCTACAGAGCTCCACCACCAGAACGTCCCTGACGAAGACATTGCTCTGATCACCGGCCACTCTGTAAGCAAGCGCGTGCCGGTGCTTCACGAGGCCTACTTCCACAAGAAGCCCGCCGTGATGCGCAGGAAGCAGATAGAGACCTTGGAGAGATACAGGCCTGCGGTGGTGCTTCCGGTCTATGCTAAGGGGCAGTTCAAGCGCTGCTTGAAGGACAAGAAGAGGTTCTATCCATGATGTGTCCGAAAGTCAGTGGTAGGCTGTCATCCTTGCAACCCTTTATCGTTCTGGCCGATGAACTTCCCTAAATCTCAGAAGACTGGTCGACAAGCAGAGCTTGTAGTAGAACAAGCCTTCGTAGATTGGAACTGGAATGTTGGGCACGATCAGATAGACATTGGTTACGACCTCTGCATCACCCCCGATCACACGGTCTACCACGGCATTCACTTTCTAGCACAAGTGAAAGGGACCTCTGTCGAGCCCAGAGGAGGCCGCCTCACCGCTCAAGTTTCCAAAAGCAGATTACGGCAGTATGCGAACAATGTGCTCCCAGTCTTCATTTTGAGGGTGACCCCCGACCGTTCCATCTATTGGGTTCACGCTCAAGAGTGGGCGAGGGGCAATCAAGGAAAGCTGATCGGCGATGGCAAAGGTGTTGTCACGTTCGACCATTCAAAGGCCCTCAATGACCGTGAAGGCTTTGAACGCTATCTGCGAGACATCGTAGGGCCACTCCTTCAAACCCGAGATCCACTATCCATCGGGCATCAGCCATCTATTGATCTAGCAAAGCGCAGCGCCCGAAGAGCGCCCCCCGGCTCCGGCGAGAACAAGACTCAGAAAGTGCAGGAGCTCTCGAAGAGGCTTTCTCGGTTGGATCTATCCTTCACATCGGTCGGAACCGCCGAGAACATCGCCCTTGTCCGGGACGCATATCTGTATGGCCTCCCACGCACATTTGACGTGAAGGACTTCAAACTCGGCCCCCTCCCCGGCTTCGAGGATCAAACGAAGTCAATACTTGCTCATGGCAAGGTGACCATGAGGTCAAACACTTACGTCCAAGGCCACGTCATCATTTGCCCCGGCCAAGAATATTCGGTCTTGGCGCAGGAGCTAAGCCTAGCTGCCCAGCTATTCAACGGCGCCGCCGGGATAGGCATCACCAATGAACTTCTCCCATCCGCACTTAATATAATAATCCGTGGGACCGTTGCTGGCTCGACATTGGAGACAGAGATCAGCTTGGGCATCAGGGGGAACGAGATATACGGAGTGCCTTTAAAGGAGGTGAATTCTCTCGCCCCTTTGGCAACTTGGGCGGACCAGATCGCCGCCGAGGATGCAATGCTGCTGACTATAGAATTCAACGGCGCCCGTCAGACTCTGACGCCCCCGGTTTCACCCATTAAAAAGATGCTCCCTGTATTTCAACACATTAGAAGCTTGAGCAGGCTGCACATGGTCGCGCGCGCGCTCAAATCCGACTTTACCTTAGAATCGTCAGACTCCCTTTCTGACGAGAACTTTGAAGACATTGACTTTGGCTTCGACCTTCTAAGGGGCGCCCAACGCCCAATCTCCATTCATAGGTTCGAGGTCGATTCAGTCACCCCAGATGCACGAGCGACAATGAAGGCGCCTGGCGAATTTCTCATTCAGACACATTGGCAACTGGATGTGGCTGGAAAGGCGCTCGGTCACTTCCCGGTCGAGATCCATATGACTGGCTATGCTTTTGAAAGCACCGCAGACCCAGAGAAGCTCAGGATTGTCAAAGGTAGCAACGGGCAAGCTTGGGTTAGCTACCAGAAACATGATGCAGCCGGGGACCATATCGTTCGGCGGAAGACGTAGCCATCGGCAAGCTGTCGCACCATATATGCTCTACGCGATAAGGAAATCAACATGGCTCAACCGCAAGAATCGACCGTCGCAGTAATGATTGACTGCGACAACGTTGCTCCCGAAATCGTGGACTTCGCGCTCCTCATGGCTGCACAGGCCGGGCGCGTAACGCTTCGGAGGGGCTATGGCAATCGCACTACCTTAGGCAACTCTTGGCAAGAGGCCCTGGTTCGCCAGGCATTCACTCCATGCCTTCAGTTCCAATACGCAGCGAAGAAGAACACCTCCGATATCGCCCTTGCTCTAGATGCACTGGAGGCGCTCTTCGATCAGAGGGCAGACATCTTCTGCTTGGTAACCAGCGACTCGGACTTTGCCTACCTCTGCAGGAAGCTCCGCGAGCGGGGGGCCACGGTTTTGATCGTCGGCGAAGCCAAGACCCCCGATGCTTTGCGCAATGCCTGCGATCAGTTCTTCGAGTGGTCCGCAAAAGAAGCCTCATCGCCAGAGCCGCCTGATCTTCAGGACCCGACGCACCCTACTGACCACACTAATGAAACCAAGACCACCGGCAGCGCGCCGCTTCCGAAGCGCCGCCCTCGGTTCGTCATCGAGGCTGTCTCACTGCTTGCCGGTAGCACCCCAGAGGGCAAGGTAAGCCTCAACTCCTTAGGCTCATACCTGAAGCGAGCAGATTCCGGCTTCTCGCCTGGCATCTATGGGCATTCCGGTCTTCTCAACATGGTGAAGACCTACGATCTCCTGTCGCTCAAGCAGGAAGAAAATGGGCAGTGGTCGGTGAGCCTGGCGCCTAAGCCAGAGACAGCCTGAAGCGAGCCACTACTGCCGCTTGGCGTATCGCACCCAAAAATGGCCCCGCGTCTGCGGGGCTCGGCTCTCAGTAATCGCTTGGACAATTCACAGTTGTACATTCGACTGCCAAGAGCTTAAATCTGAATTACGCCAGCTCGTGAAAAATAGTCATATGAGCAACTTCTCTATTCGAGAGATGAGATTGCTTTTCGGTTGTTTCATGCCAATGGGATGAATTTTTATATCCCCGGTCTTCATATCAACCTCATACAATTTAGTTTTTTTAGCGCCACCAAAATTCCAATGACTTCCAGGAGTTGCGCTGGGCTCCAAAAAATAAGCTACGAGCCCGGTTGACCCGCGAGGAGTCCACGCATCCAAGCAGGAAAGCAAAATGGCGGGTATAAACTCAGGAGTTATCCCTACAAGATCCCAAACTTTCTTTTGCTTAGCAACGTCACACGCCTTCTCAAGATCAAGCCACCCCACTCCCTTCTCCAGACCACGCATCGCTATATAAACACCCAATATATTTTCTCTCGCATAGTCACGCGAGGCGTGCGATGCCCCCGGACTCATCTGGGCATTTAATATGTACGAAGTCGGAGACTTCGATGAAATCGTAGGGCAACTTGAATTCATTTGGTGGGAAAAATAGCAATCCACCTGTAGCGAGCGCTCACCTTTAACCACCAAATCTTCATTACATAACAAACATCTCGGCGTCTTACCACGGTGACGAGCCAGCCAGCCCAAGATGCTAACGGCTGTACGCCCAGGGTCAGAAGAATCGTACGCATACTTGAGTCCCATACCCGTCCACATCAGCGACCTCAGGAATCATGATCTTCTCATTTCATGCAAAGAAGTCCAATCATCATTTCGTACGGGCTGTGTATCTCAGTATCAACCGATCCAGCGACCACGGGTATCCCGCCATCTCGGTGTTAACCCGGGCCTTCCGCGTCCATCCAGGCAATGACCTGACACGCTTTGAGCTGTGCAGCGAGAACAACATTGTTACCAAATCAGGACGACGAACTCCGAAACCCTTCTCCGCCCATACTCGCACGCCGTGGGCCGACTGATTACCCTTGCCGCAGGCCTTTCCGATCATAGCTGCAAAAGAATTTGCGAATGCTAAATCAGCGGCAGTTGTCCGCCACCACCGCCATACATCTTGTCTAGACCTGAACTCTAATGGCAGCGGCTCCGAGCCGTCATCATCAGTAAAACCGATCCTCCAAACTATGCCCTCAATCTCCTCGTCATAAGGTGCTGCGCGTTCGACCTTAAGACCAAGGTCCAAGAGATAGTTGATAAGCACGGCGTCAGCGGAATGGCATTTGGAGGTCATTCCGAGAATCTAGCTGCAGAATCGAGGGCGTCAAGCACCCCCTGGCTAGATATAGCTTAACCGTGATCGTGCATCCGCCCCGGGCTGGCCTTCGAAGGCGAAGGGAACACCATCTTCAGAAATCACTCCACAAGCACCCTGCTACCGACAGGAAGAAGTTTCGCCGACCCTGTGTGTTCATTGCTTGAAACCTCAGATTTCGGGTAATTGCCGAGGCTGGCTGATTTCAATAGCCACACCTTGCGTAGAGCAGAAATGCAACACATTGCTTGAGAAGGACACGGGCGTGCTTTCGGATTGGAATTCCTGCATCAGTCTTTGTGTTGAGAACCGTAGAGTCTAGCTATCAAATGATGGGATCACTGATCGCAGACCACTCATGTCGCCCGGAAACAAAGGGGGAAGTCCATCTGGCACTCTCCTCCAAGCCAACTCCACAAACTCTCTATCCTGCTCGAAAGTGTGCATGACCCTGAACTCTGTCACTCCGATGGCGTGAGCTCTTCTCTTGTTGTGCAGGCTCATTGCCCGGAACTGGATTGTCCGCATGAGTAGAGAGTAGATGGACCGCTTCGCCTCAGAGTTGATCTGAGACGCGATGGCCTGAAGCTGCGGCTGCTTCTCTATACTTGGAATCAGTTCCAGCATCCCAATCAGCTGGGCCTTGTTAGTCTTTGAGTTGAAACTCACTGAGCAGCACTTACACAGTAGCTTCAAGTCAGCAACCTTCATCCGCTGTAGTAATGAAGAAACGGACGGCCGCTGAGACGGCACGGGCTGAGGAAAGTTGAGCGGGAAGCGACCCAGTTCAGAGAAAATGGACAGCCACTCCTCATGCTCAAGCCATCGCCAAGAACGGGCTGCGAAGTAGTTCTCCCACACGTGCTCGTAGTATCCGTGAGCATTCAAGAAGCCTCCTTCAACAGCCATGATGTAGTCCTTGATGGCGCCTACGTCTTCCGCAGGGAGACCCGACACCTTCGCCATCGCTTGGTCGAATACGGCGTCGTAGCAATCGAACACGTCATCGCTTGGCGTGATTTCGAGCGCCTTGTAGCCAGCCTCTTGCGGCACCTGACCTTGGGGAGCGGCAGGACGCCTTGCCCCCACAAGCGACTTCAGAAAGCCAACGATCCCCATAGCTCCGCCCTAAGCCTTCAGCCTGCCTGTATCGCTCTTCTTGCGGTCCTTCCAGGTCTCCACAACAAACAAGCACAGTGAGTGCGCTGAGTGGACAACTAGCCGAGCATGACGCGGAGCGACCTTATACGTGCGCTTGTGCTGCCCGTGGGCACTACCCGCATGAGTCCGGAAGGCGCCGATGCCATCAATGATCGAGCTAAGCCCCGCGAGAACTCGCTTGAGGTCATCATCTTCCAGCTGCTCAGGCGACAGTTTGAGGTGCTTGGCGACCACTACCCAAAGCGGCTTGACGGTCTGATTTGAAGGTAGCTCAAGGCCTTCCGTCGCGATGTAGTGCTTGCACAACGCCTCAACAATCGCACATGCCGCCGTAACCGCTGCGGCTGGGTCGGATTCAATGAACCTGACGGCGCGCTCGAACTCCTCTTCAACTTCCGAGACAGAGAACTCCTTTAGCGCTTCGCCGAACGCCTTGCTCGGAGCAGTGACCGAGTGCGCCCCCAGAATGCGGCCACCGAAACCGTAAGACAGCTGGTAGCGTGCAAGGGCCTCAGTGATCCGCTTACGAGCGTTGAGCTTCTTCTCTGGCTCCCAAGACGGGACTTCGCCATCCATGATGTCTTCGATGAGGTTGCCCAGAATGGAGAAGGACCTAGATACGTCCTCCCTACCCTCTCTGATCAGCCAATTCGTCACCTTATCGACGCAGTTGCCTTCCGGAACGTCCCCGGACGCACCCGCCTCATACAGCATCGTCTCCAGGCGCCGATGACTGTAGTAGTAAGAGCCCACAACGTCACCAACTGTTATCGCGAGCGGCTTAGGAAACTCTTTCAACATAGCAACCCCTGTCAGTAGGCGGTTGGCGTCGAAGACAACGCCGCCTGTCCGTAGAGCATGAATACACTCCCCAGCGCGTAGATGATCCAGCCGAACAAGGGCCGCACGAAGCCGATAAGAATCAGCCCGAAGAGCATCGGGATCGCCGTGATTCCCAGGTAGTAGGCCCAAGTAAAGGGGATCGTGCCTAGAGATGCTGGTGACTGCTCGAACCGAACCAGCAGACCGAACGACAGCCATGCAAGCCACGGCCCGACGACAAGAAGAGCCAGTCCGTGCAGCACTCTAGTGCGCATTCTGATCTTTGTGAGCTGCACGAATCAGAACTCCTCTTCCGCAGACGGTTCTTCTTCCTCAGCTGTGGGTGCCGTAGCATCGGCAATCTTGCGGTCCATCTCGTTCGCGAAGTCCAGAACCTGAGCCGAGAGATTCGAGATCGCCTCAACTGTTACAGCGTGCTCAACGCCTTCGACCGTCTGGCCGCTTCGATGAACTATGTCATGACGGATCTTGATTGCCTCGGTGAACCCCTCCACGCTAGGGATACGAATTCTGAACGCGAACTGGTATAGCGAGGTGACCTTGTCCCAGCGATGCCACACAGTCGTCTGCATGTGGGAGCGAATTTTCGTTCTTGCAAACCCAATTGGATCGCTGATATCCAAAATGGTATGGAGCTTCACGTCTTCATTTCGGAAGTGGGGATGATCAGTTATCAACCGCCTCACCACGCCTTCATCATGGTCCACCCAGTAGACAAGGGTCTCCCACAGAAATGTCTCCAGAGAACTGATGACCGAGGCGAACACCAAATTTCTCGCAGTCACCTCTGCGAACGCATCACCACCTAATCCTAAGACCGCATTGATAGCACCTAAGCGGCCTTCCAATCTGACGGTCGGCTCGTTCCGATCATCAACGAAAACATCCTCATCTGGCCTGTAGTAGGTGAGCTGGGTAGGTGCCCAGTACAATCCCTGGTCCGATACAAGATCATCGGCGACTGCCTCAATGAGGCCTTCTTCCACTAGCCTCTGGAAGCGGTCGTATAACTCGTCGTGAGCATCATAAGGGCCTCCATTCACATAGAAGTAGTCCCCCATGTCGCTGCTATACGGGGTCTCCATGGCGGGATCGCAGTAGCGTTGCAAGAACCACCGACGCATCGCGTTGGCAATTTGATCGTTCGTCGCCTGCATCGATCCAAGCCAATCGTTGTTGACCTCGTGTGTCAGCAGGTCAGAGAAAGCCTCATCAGGAGCAGTTCGGGCGAGCTTGGCCGCCCTAGCTTGCTCCAATGCCTCTCGAACCCGTGGAGGAATCTGAGTGCTCACATAGCGTCCTTGCAGATGTCTTGGCGTGGTTGTCAGTATCGCCGATGCCCAAGGCTTGCGCTGCGCCGCCCAACCAAATTAGGATCATGTATCGTTTGAGGTATCGCCGCGCTAACGGTCGCCACCCCAATATTATGAGTGGAATCAGTGAGTTACAGGTCTTTTGAGACCTCTCCGCCCACCTCCACCATCTGTATGGCCTGTCGAGGCCGCAAGAAGCCGGATCTCCCGTCGAGGGGGTTCCGGCTTTTTTGTGCCTGCTCGTCGTGCGGGAAGCGTGGGGCATAATCGGGATGGAGCTTTCGCTCCATCGCTGCATTGCCCCGGCCTGCTGCCGCCAGAAGGATCTGCAATGAAAACCGCCACAACCACGCTCGTCCTGCTCCTCACCACCCTCGCCGCAGCCTCAGCCTCGCTCGCTGCGGCGCCGGCCATCGCGCCCCCCGGCACCGCCACGCTGGAAGCGCTGCTGGCCTGCAAGGCCGGCTCGAACTTCAGTGCGGCCGACGCCATCGATGCGCTGCAGGCCGCCGGCCTGGCCAAGAAACCGGGCGGCACCTTCGAGCCGGAGGACAAGCCGGTCGCGCTGTTTGGCGGCACGGTCACCAGTGCCGATGTAAACGTGGCCGAAGGCGAGAAGAGCCTCTTCGTGTACTTGAACGGCGTCGATTCCAAGCGCCTGGCCAAGGCCTGGTCGGTGACCGAGGTCAACGAGCATGCCAACACCGAAGAGCCGTCGTACGTGAAGCGCATCGACAAGCGCCACACCCTGCACGTGATCGCGGGCGACGACTACGAGGGTTATTCGGCTGCGATGAAGTGCCAGATCAGCCGCTGATGGCGTAGCCGACGCTACAGCCAGCGCGGCACGCGATGACGGTATTGCGCGTACGCCTCGGGAAAGCGGGCCATCAGTGCCCGCTCCTCCGGCAGGATCTGCAGCCGGGTGATGTACACCAGGAACAGCGGCACCACCAGCAGCGCGATCAGGTTCTGCAGGTACACCATGGCGCCAAGCAGGACCAACGCCTGGCCCAGATACATCGGATTGCGCGTGCGGCGGTAGATTCCGCTGGTAACCAGCGCGCTCGACGCCGAAGGTCGCAGAGGATTGACGGTGGTACCGGCGCGCTGGAAAGACAGCTTGGGCAGCAGATTGAGCACGACACCCAGCGTCACCGTCACGCCTGCGAGCAGAACCGGCACCGGCACCCGAAGGTGGAAACCCGGCCACAGCCAGCGTGCTGCAAAGCCCGCAGCGGCGCACAGCAGCATCACCACGGGCGGGGGAATGCGGGTTTCCAGCCAGGCCATCGCGATCACCGTGTCCCTTCCATTCGCCGCAGTGTCACACGGGAATGGCTGAATCGCCCACGGCGGCCAGGCCCAAACCGACCGTTCGGTCTATTCCGCTTTGACAGGCCGGCCGCTAGAGTGACGCCACCGCGCAGGAGCATCGTATGGCTACCACGGGCATGGGCTTCATCGGCCGCACGACCCTCATCATCACCGTGCTGCTCACCCTGGGGGGCTGCGCGACGCTGCGCCAGTTCGGACCGTCGGTGCAGGTCGCCTCGGTCACGCCCGGCCAGTACATCGCGCTCAAGCGCGGTGACATCCTCACCTCCGGCAAGCTCAGCGCGGCGACCACCGAGACCCTGCGCGTGGCCGGGCTCGATGAGGGCGTCTGTGCCAAGCCCGGCCTGCCCTGCATCGAGGCCATGGAAAGCAGCATCGTGGTGCGCGAGGAAGACAAGCGCTCCAGCCTGGCCGAGTTGTGGCTGCAGCATGCGATGACCCTGCCGGCACCGAAGCGCGAGTACTCGGCATCCGGCCGCGCCAAGACCGCGATCACCGAACTGGATGCCGACTTCCAGCCGCGCCTCGATGCGTGGATGCAGGTCGCGCGCCAGGCCTATGCCTATCTGTTCTTCACCGAGCGCACCGCCAACCAGCGTGGTTTCGAGGACCGCCAGACCCAGGTGCGCGACTACTACAACCTGGCTGTGCAGGAAGCCTCGGTGCAGCTGTACAACGCGTACGCCACCGGGCGCGTGCACAGCCAGGCCAGCCATTTCCAGCTGGGCCGCTGGACCTTCGTGCTGGCCCCTTCAGGCGAAGCATCGCCGCTGGACACGCGCACCCCCACCGAGCTGGTACCGGCGGCCTCGCTGTCGTTCACCGGTACGCTGCGCAGCGTGCATCGCCGCGATGGCTTCGGTGCCGAGCTGGTGGCGGTGATGGACGATCCGGCTGGCAGCACGGCCACCCCGCCTTCGGCAGCGACGCCCGCCGCGCAGGCAAGCACCCCGGCCGCGCAGAGCTGGAGCGAGATGCCCTCGCCTTCGATGACGGTGCTGCTGCGCTTCTCGGGAAAGAACCTGTGGGAAGTGCTGCACGACGACGAGCCGGAACTGGAGATCCACGATCCCTACCAGGTCTCGGAAGTAACCCTGCACGGCCAGCAGGTGCCGTTGGCGGCCAACTTCACTGCGGGCTACGCACTGTGGCTGGCGCGCTCCAACTTCAGCCAGCAGTCGCTGCGCTCGTTGTTTGGTGGCAAGGGCGGCATCGACGCGCCGCATCTTTACATGATGCAGCCCTACGACCCGAACCGCCGCGTGCTGTTGATGATCCATGGCCTGGCCAGCAGTCCCGAGGCCTGGGTGAACGTGGCCAACGAACTGATGCGCGACGACGAGATCCGCCAGGACTTCCAGGTCTGGCAGTTCTACTACCCGACCAACATGCCCATCGCGATGAGCCACGATGCGATGCGCCACACGCTGGCCGAAGTGCTCAAGCACTTCGACCCCAGCGGCAAGGCGCAGGCCTCGCATGACATGGTGCTGGTCGGGCACAGCATGGGCGGGGTGATCGCGCGGTTGATGGTCTCTTCCTCCGGCGACCACCTGGTCGACACTCTGCTGGCCACCGCGCAGATGACGCCCGCCCAGCGCGAGCTGCTGCGCACCAAGGGCGCGCCGGTACTGACCTTCCTGCCGGAACCGGAAGTATCGCGGGTGGTGTTCATCGCCACACCGCATCGCGGCACCGACGTGGCCGGTACCCGCCTCGGCCGCTGGATCGGCCGCCTGGTACGGCTGCCGCTGACCGTGCTGGAGGACGTGGCGACGCTGGCCAACGACGGCCGGATCGATCGCAACGATGGCAAGCACGGCTACCAGATGAACAGCATCCAGAACCTGGACAAGGACGACCCGTTCGTCCGCGCCGTGGCCGACCTGCCGATGTCACCGAAGGTGCACTACCACTCGATCATCGCCCGCGCCAAGGCCGATGGCCCACTGGAAAAAACCGATGACGGGCTGGTGCCCTACTGGAGCTCGCACCTGCCACACGCCGTTTCGGAGAAGGTGATCGTGTCCGGTCACAGCGTGCAGGAAGCCACGCCGGCCATCGTCGAGCTGCGGCGGATCCTGCATGAGGACATGCAGGAACACGGGCGTACGGCAAAGTAAGCCGCCCGCCCCTGCAGATCAGGCACCGGCCTCATGGCGCGAGAACGTGCCGTGCAGCGCCGCGGGAATCGCGAAGCCTTCCATGCGCACCTCGGGCCGGTAGTCGGCGCTGGGGGTGAAACGGAATTCGCGCGCCAGCAGCGCACACAGCAGTACCAGTTGCGCGTTGCCCACCGCCGATCCCACGCACGAGCGCGTGGGGAAGCCATAAGGCACATAGATGCCGGCCGTGCGCTTGCGCCGCTCAGGCAGCCAGCGATCGGGATCGAACAGCAGCGGGTCATCCCAGTATTTCGCCGAGCGATGCTGGATGAACGAGCTCAGCTCGAACACCGTGCCCTCGGCGATGGCCTGCCCTTCCACCTGCAGATCGCAGGCGGCCACCCGACGGTTGTTGAAGGGGGTGGAATACAGCCGCATCACTTCCTTCAGGAAGCGCATCGTGCAGGGAATCCTGGCCATCGGCAGCGCATGGATCTCCGCATCCGAGAGCGGCGCGAATTCCTCCTCGATGCGCTGGCGCCAGTGTGGATGCATCTGCATCGCCAGCAGCAGGCAGGCGGCCATCATGCCGGGCACCCCGGAAATGGCGATCAGCTGCACGGTGACCAGGTAGGTGACCTTGTCCAGGCCGATGCGCTCGCGAAGGGTCAACAATGACTGCGCGTAGTCCAGCGGAGTACGGCCATCGCGCACGCGCCGCTTCAGTTCGGAATGAATCGTGCGCGATTCGCCACGACCGATGAGGAAGTTGCGCAGCAGATGACGCCGATGGATGACCTGCTCGACCTGGGTGGTGTAGCGCAGATGCAGGGCGCGTTCGATGGCCTCGGTACCGCGCGCGTCGAGCCCGTCGATCACCAGTGGCACCAGCGGATGCGCCATCACCTTCCACACGGCTGGCGTGGCATCCAGCTCGCGCCCGCACAGTGCGTCCAACGCCTGCCGCATGCGCGACTGCAGCGCCTCCAGGGTCTGCGCTCCGGTAAGCTCAGCACTGCGGGTCGCGATCAGGCTGCGCACTTCGGTCCAGCGCACGCGTTCGTGCCGGCGGAACAGGTCGGCCAGCGACTCGACCACGAACAGGTGCTCGGAATTCTCCTTGTCGACCTTGCCGGCCAGCTCTGGGCAGAATACCCCGATACCGCCGGTTTCCAGTTTCAGCACCGGTCCTTCGCGCTCCACCCGCGCAGCCAAGCGCTCGGCAGCAATGGCGCTGCCTTCATTCGACATCCCTTGCATGCAGTGCGTCTCCGGCAGGAAGGGACTCGAAAGACGAGTCCCTTCGTCTTGCTACCGCTCAATCGCGGGGTTGCCCCGCGGGATCAGAACTCGACCCAGAGCGGCCAGGTATTCCACACACTGCTCTTCTCGTTCGGATGGATATTCAGAGTGACGCGCAATGCTCGGGCGAATCTTTTCATTTTCATTCCTTTGCTTGCTGTGTGGTTATGCCGGGATTATCCCGGCACCGGCTAGATAACACGACATAATCCCGCTGTCCAACCGGGCCGGTGGCGCGATGCAGCATCCGGGTGGTGGTCCATTGAGGGGAATCCCTCATCGCGCCTGCGCACGCGGCCTCCTATGCTGGGCTCACTTTCCCCCAACGGAGGTCCGCATGAACACGCAAGAGCCCAGCCGCCAGCCCAGCCCCGATCCGGCCGAGCGCGATGCCTTCTTCCCGTCGCCGTACTCGCTGTCGCAGTTCACATCGCCCAGGAGCGACCTGTCCGGGGCCGACTATCCGGATGCACGCCGCGATGGCCGCTGGAAGGTGCTGATGATCGCCGCCGACGAGCGTTATCTGCCGACCGCCAATGGCCACCTGTTCTCCACCGGCAACCACCCAGTGGAAACCCTGCTGCCGATGTACCACCTGGACAAGGCCGGCTTCGACATCGACGTGGCGACGCTGTCCGGCAACGCCGTGAAGTTCGAGTGGTGGGCCTTCCCGCGCGAGGACCGCGAGATCGGCGCCCTGTACGAACGCTATGAGGCGCGCTTCCGCCAGCCGTTGCAGCTGGATGAGGTGGTGGCCGGCCTGGGAGCCGATTCGGACTATGCCGCCATCTTCATTCCCGGTGGCCACGGCGCACTGATCGGCCTGCCGGAGAGCGCGGCGGTGAAGGCCACGCTGCAGTGGGCCATGGCCGGGCAGCGCCACATCATCACGCTCTGCCATGGCCCGGCGGCGCTGCTGGCGGCGGGCGTCGACGAAGCCGACGGTGGCTCGCTGTTCCGTGGTTACCGCATCTGCGCCTTCCCCGACGCAATGGACCGGCAGACACCGGAGATCGGCTACATGCCGGGGCAGCTGCGTTGGTTCTTCGGTGAACGACTGGCCCAGCAGGGCGTGCAGATCGTCAATGAGGGCATCGATGGCAGCGTGCTGCAGGATCGCCTGCTGCTGACCGGCGACAGTCCGCTGGCCGGCAACGCGTTGGGCAAGCTGGCCGCGCGTACGCTGCTCGATGCACTGGCGGGGCGCTGAGCACATGCCTGCGCTGGTGCCCGCGCTGCTGGAACTGGAACAGGCGCGGTCACTGCCCGCGGTGGGCGGCGTGCTGCGCGCCGCCGCCTCACCCCTGGGCTACGATCGACTGCTGGTGTTTGCCACCGGGACCGGGCTGGAACGCGACGCGCAGCGCGTGTACTGGATCGAGGGTGACTGGTTCGGCGACGGCAGCGATACCGGACTTGCCCGCTACCTGCATGCCTGCCCGGTCAACCGCCATGTACTGGACGGCAATGCGCCGTTCTTCTGGAGCAAGCGCCAGGGCGTGCGCGGCGAACGCTATCAGGTGGTGAAGCAGCCGCGCGGCGATGGCCTGCATGGGTTGCAGGTGCCGGTGTTCGGCCCGACCGGCCTGGAGGGTGCGGTCAGTTTCGCCGGCACCTCGATTGATGCATCCGCCAGCGCGCGCCTGCTGCTGGAAATGGTCGGAACGTCAGCCTTCCGTGCGGCGCGCCAGTTCGCCGAGGCGCCCGCGGATGTTCGCGCAGGCGCGTTGAGCGCACGCGAACGCGAGGTGCTGCGCTGGGTCGCTGCTGGACGGCGCCAGGCGGAGATCGCGGCCACGCTGGGGCTGTCTGCACGCACGGTGGAGAACCACCTGCGGCGAGCGCGACAACGGCTCGGCGTGGCCACCACCGCGCAGGCGGTGCGCGCGGCAGGCCGCCGTGGCGAGATTGAAGACTGAGCCAGGCAGTACAGATGCTGTCAGGCGTGCCACGGCGTCAGCGTACCGATGAAATCGACCGGAATGGCAAAGCCTTCCAGCTGCATCCACGGCGTGGGCTCATCCTGCACCGTCAACTCGAAATCGCGGGTCACCAATGCGCAGAACAGCAGCAGCTGCGCGTGGCCGACCGCACTGCCGATGCAGGCCCGCGAGGAAAATCCGAAGGGCACGTAGGCGCCCTTGTTGGCCTGGCGTCGCTCCGGCAACCAGCGATCAGGATCGAAGCTGTCCGGGTTCTGCCAGTACTCCGGCGAATGATGCTGGAAGTAGGACGACAACTCGTATGCCCCGCCCTTGCGGATGCACACGCCCTCGATGTCGATATCGTGCGAGGCCGGACGATGCAGGGCGAACAGTCCCGGCCACAGCCGCAGGGTTTCCTTGACGAAACGCGACGTGCACGGCAGCGACTTGATCGGCAGCGCATACAACTGCTCCAGGCTCAGCGCCGAGGTTTCCTCGCGGATGCGCGCCTGCCAGTGCGGAAATCGATGCATCGCGTACAGCAGGCTGGCCGCCGTGATGCCCGGCAGGCCCGACATGCCGGCCAGCACCATCGACACCAGATAGGCCACGCGGTCCACCCCGACCCGCTGCACCAGCGGCAGCAGGGATTGCAGGAAGTCCTCGCGCGGCACGGTCTGGCGCGCACGACGCCGGATGTGCCGCGACACCGTGCGCGCCGCGCGGCGGGAAAGATGGAAGTCGATGATCCGCCGCCAGAACGAGAAGTTCTGCAGCACGATGGCGTTGTATCGGGTCTTCTGCTCACCGATGAGCGCATCGACGTCGGATCGACTGAGGCCGTCGATCAGCATCGGCAACAGCGACTGCGAGATCGTCCACCAGCTCAGTTCGCTGAGGTCATGCGGCCTGTCCGCGCGCTGGGCAAGGAAGCCGTGCATGCGCGTGTAGAGGTCGCGCATGTGGCCGGGACTGGCCAGCCGCCCGGCCTGCTCGCTCAGCAACGCCCGCACCTCGCGCCACGCAACGGGGTCCCTGCCACTGCGCAGCCCAAGAAAATCAATCAGTGAATCCGGTACGGTGTGCCGGTCGGTGTTGGCCTTGTCGATCCTGACCGCCAGGGCCGGATCAAAGATGCCGACGACATCATTGTTGAAGCGCAGTACCGGCCCTTCGCGACGCACGCGTTCGAGCAGGTCGTCGATGGAAACCACTTCCGCATCCGCTGCACGCTCATCCATGCCCTGCCTCCAATGCCAGGGAAGATCATCGACCCTCCCTGGCGATGTCATCGAATACGTGGAGTCCTTCCGGTCAGAAGATATTCCAGTAGCGATACTTGGAACGGATGCACTGCGTGGAATTGTCCGAACGCAGGTTCAGCGACACCTGCAGGGCGCGAATCAATCGTGTCATGGCACAGCTCCTTGTGGTTCCGTTGATGGTTGCTGCGGTGCCGGGTTCAGTGGCCGGCAGCGCCGTTCTAGCACGCAGGCCCGCGCGGGCGGGTCAATGCGCTGTCAAAGGCCCTGCTGAATACGCCGCGGCGACCGGCGGATACCGCCAGCGCGCGCACAGCCATGAACAGGCAATCCGTGCGATGCTCTATGAAACCGTTTTCATGGAATGGAGGGATTCCACGATGTTGTCGCGTTTCCGTCGCCCTGTACTGTCTGCGCTGCTGGCGCTTGCCCTGCCTGCGACCAGCGCCTGGGCCGCAGCCCCCGCGCCGTTGAAGGTGATGTCGTTCAATGTGCGCACCCCGGCCGATACCGAGCCGGGCAAGCGCTGGCCCGACCGTCGCGACGCGATGGTGAGAGTCATCCTCGATGCGCACCCGGCGGTGATCGGCACCCAGGAACTGGTGCAGGAGCAGGCCGAGTACCTGGCAGGGCACCTCCCCGGCTACCGTTGGTTCGGCGAGGGCCGCCGCGGCGGCAGCGGCGACGAGCACATGGGCGTGTTCTACGACAGCAAGGTGCTGGCGATCGAGGAATCAGGCAACTTCTGGTTGTCCGATACGCCCGATGTGCCCGGCAGCATCACCTGGGGCAACCTGTATCCACGCATGGTCACCTGGGCGCTGTTCCGCCGCATCGACGACGGCCGCCGCTTCTACTTCATGAACACCCACCTGCCCTACCGCGACGAAGACGAGCCGCGGCGGGTCAAGGGTGCCGAACTGATCGGCAAGCGCGTGGCCAACCTGCCGGCCGATCTGCCCGTCGTGCTGACCGGCGACTTCAACAGCGAACCCGGCGGCGACACCTACAAGGCATTCACCCGCGTGCTGCAGGACACCCGTACCCAGGTGAAGGCTCCGCAGGGCCCGCGGCTGACCTTCCACGATTTCACCGGCAAGGCCACCGTGCAGCTGGACTGGGTCCTGGTGCGCGGCTTCCATGCGCGCAGCTTCCTGACCGATGACCGCCGCATCGGTGGCGTGCTGCCATCGGATCATTTCCCGCTGGTGGTCGAACTGGACTGGCCCAGGCACTGAGCAGCCACGGCAGCCTTCGCTACGGCGGTGGCTGCCGCGACAGCAGGCGATACAGCGCCTGATGCTGGTCGCGCGCCTGGCAGATGCGGGCCCCGATCGCCAGGAACACGGCCACGCCAATCAGGCCCAGCCCCAACATCGAATCCTGCAGGCGCAGGAAACCGACCGCCGCCGCCATCGTCGCCAGCACCAGCAGCACCACGACCGCCACTGACAGACCCGCACCGGGTGGACCCGGATCGCCGAACAACATCCGTTGGGTATCCCGCCTTCCATCCGCCATCGCCTGTCCTCCCGAGTGCCTGACCCACTTGTTACACGTCGGGCCGGCATTCCGGCAGAGTCAGAAACGTCACGAAGGTGAAGATGTACGCGGAACGCATCGCGTTACCCTGCCTCCTCCCCCGAACTGCGGAGCAGGACATGGCCCACCAGAGCCGGCTGGCTGGATTCATCATCGACTGCCAGGACCTTCCCGCCGACGCAGGTGCCGGCTTCTGGGCCGCCGCGCTCGGCCTGCAGGCACAGGCGGCGCGTGTCGAAGGGGGCGCCGAGTATGCCGACCTGCTGGGTGCACCGGCGGGCTTGAACGTGGAAGTCCAGCGGGTCGATCACCCGTCACGGGTGCACCTGGACATCGAGAGCGACGACATCGATGCCGAGGCCGACCGCCTGGAGAAGCTCGGCGCGCGCCGGATAGGCTTCGTCAAACGCTGGTGGGTGATGGAAGCACCGACCGGCCATCGCTTCTGCATCGTGCGCATGCGCGAGCGCGAGGTGCCGGCCAATCAGTGGCCCTGAAAGCAGGAGGGGACGGAAGCCACTGCCTCCGTCCCCTGCGGTTACTGCACCTGCGCCACGCTCGGTTGCTGCGGTGATTGCCCCCAGCCGCCCAGCGCCTTGTACACGCCCACCACGCTGACATTGACTTCGGACTCGGCCGCCGCCAGGGCGTCATCGGCCGCCAACTGCGTGCGCTGCGCATCCAGCAGGGTCAGGAAGTCTTCCGAGCCTTCGCGATAGCGGATCTGTGCCAGTGATTCGGCACGCCGTGCGGCCTGTGCCTGCTCGACCACGATCGCCAGCCGTGCCTGCTGCTTGGAATAGCGGGTCAGCGCGTTCTCGGTATCTTCCAGCGCCAGCAGCACGGCCTGCTCGTACTGCGCGGCCACGCCTTCGGCTTCAGCCTTGCTGGCACGCAGGCGTGCACGCACGGTACCGAAGTCGAATGCTGCCCAGCTCAGCGACGGGGTCAGCGACCAGGCCTTGTTGTTGCCATTGACCAGGCCACTGGCATCGCCGCCGAGGAACCCGACGAAGCCGGACAGCGACAACCGCGGGAACAGGTCCGCGGTGGCCACGCCCACGCGTGCGGTCGCAGCGGCCAGGCGACGCTCGGCCACGCGCACGTCGGCGCGCTGGCGCAGCAGTTCGCGGGTATCGCCCAGCGGCAGCGCCTTGGCGAAGGCCGGCACGTCGTGCGGCGCGAGCATGTCGGTCAGCACTTCCGGGCGCTGGCCGAGCAGCACGGCCAGCCGGTTGCGCGACTGCGCCTCGGCCACTTCCAGCAACGGGATGTCGGCCTCGATCGCCTTCAGGCGGGCGCGGCTGCTCTGCACATCCAGCTCGCTCCCCGCGCCCAGTTCCCAGCGCGCCTCGGTCAGCTTCTGCGTATCGCGCAGGTTTTCCAGCGTGTGCTGGGCCACCGCGATGCGCTTCTGCGTTCCGCGCAGCTCGAAGTAATTGCGTGCCACTTCGGCGGCGACCAGTACCTGCGCATCGGCCAGGTTGGCCTGCTCGGCACCGAGGTCGGCGCGGGCGGCCTCAGCGGCACGGCGCTTGCGGCCGAACAGATCCAGCTCCCAGCCGGCGTCGAAGCCGAGCTGGTAGCTTTCACTGAACACCCGCTGCCCACCCAGCTGCGGATCGGGTTGCTTGCGGCGGTCGTAGCTGCCGCCAGCGGTGATGTGCGGCGCCTGGTCGAAACGGCTTTCGACGAACACTGCGCGGGCCTGGCTGACGCGGGCCACGGCTACGCGGAGGTCCAGGTTGTCCGACAGGGCGCCATGCACCAGCTGTTCCAGCACCGGATCATCGAACTGCGCCCACCAGCTGGCCACCGGCGAAACGCTGCTGAAGACCGGCTGCTGTGCGCTCTGCAGGACCACCGGTTCCTGCACCGGTGCCTTGTAGTTCGGGCCGACGCTGACACAGCCTGCCAGCACCAGGCTGGAGACGGCCATCGCCAACGTGCGGATCACCATGGCAGCACCTCGCCCAGGTAGGTGAAGCTGCCGCTGGCACCGGATTCGCCGATCAGCGCCATCTGCACGCTGGAGCGCGCGCCTTCGGCGATTTCGATTTCGCCGTTGCCGCCGTTCATGTCGGTCTTCACGTAACCCGGATGCACGGTATTGACCTTGATCGGGGTGTTGCGCAGCTCGTAGGCCAGGCTCAGGGTCCAACTGTTCACCGCGGCCTTGGACGCGTTGTAGGCGGGAATCTTGAAGTCGTAGATGCCCGATGAGGGATCCGCGTGCAGGGTCTGCGAGCCGAGCATGCTCGACACGTTGACGATGCGCCCGGACTTGGCCTGCTTGACCAGCGGCAGGAATGCCTGGGTTACTGCGACCAGCGCATACACGTTGGTGTCGAAGGTGCGCTTCCAGGTGTCGAGCGACTGCTCCGACGGCGCCTGCGCCGGGTTCTCGATCATGATGCCGGCATTGTTGACCAGGATGTCGAGGCGGCTATGACGCTGGCGCACCTGCTCCACCGCTTCGGCGATGCTGGCCGCGTCGGTCACGTCCAGTTGCAGGGCTTCGACCGGCAGGCCTTCAGCCTGCAGCTTCAGTGCCAGCTCCACCGCCGTATCGCGCTTGCGACCGGCCAGCAGCGTGTGCACACCTGCCTGGGCCAGCTGGCGCACGGTTTCCAGGCCGATGCCACGGGTGGCGCCGGTGACCAGCGCGATCTTGTTCTGATGGGTATTCATGGATGCATGCCTTGTGAGGGGAAAGCCGCCGCCAGCCAGTGACCGGCGGCGACGGGGTTCCATGTCAGTGGTGGATGGTCGGCTCGCCGTGCTGCACCAGCTGGCCACCACCGTTGCGGGTGACGAACTTGCGCAGGGCCACGTAGAACACCGGGGTGAGGAACAGGCCGAACAGGGTCACGCCCAGCATGCCGGCGAACACGGTGATACCGGTCACCGAGCGCACCTCGGCACCCGCACCATGCGACAGCACCAGCGGCACGGTACCGGCGATGAAGGCGATGGAGGTCATCACGATCGGGCGCAGACGCAGGCGGCAGGCTTCCAGCGCGGCTTCAACGATGCCCTTGCCGCCCATCTCCAGCTCTCTGGCGAATTCGACGATCAGGATCGCGTTCTTGCACGCCAGGCCCATCAGTACCACCAGGCCGACCTGCACGAACACGTTGTTGTCGCCACCGGTCAGCCACACGCCGAACAGCGCGGACAGCAGGGTCATCGGCACGATCAGGATCACCGCCAGCGGCAGCGACCAGCTCTCGTACAGCGCGGCCAACACCAGGAAGGCCAGCATGATCGCCACCGGGAACACGATGAAGGCCGCCTTGCCCTGGGTCGCCTGCTGGTAGCTCAGGTCGGTCCATTCGGTGGTCATGCCCACCGGCAGCACCTTGCCGGCGATCTCGGTCAGCTTGTTCATCGCCTCGGCCGAGGACAGCAGGCGCGGGTCGGCCTCACCGGCCAAGTCTGCTGCCGGATAGCCATTGAAGCGCAGCACCGGGTCCGGGCCGAAGGTCTGCTTGATGGTGACCATCGAACCGATCGGCACCATCTCGCCGCGGTCGTTGCGGGTACGCAGCTTGCCGATGTCCTCGACCGTCTCGCGGAACGGACCGTCGGCCTGGGCGATCACCTGCCAGGTACGGCCGAACTGGTTGAAGTCGTTGACGTAGGCCGAACCGAGGTAGGTCTGCAGGGTGTCGAACAGCTCGGTGAGCTGCACGCCCTGCGCCTTGGCCTTGACGCGGTCCACTTCGGCATCCAGCTGCGGCACGTTGGCCTGGTAGCTGCTGATCGGGAAGGCCATGCCCGGCGTCTGCGCAACGGTGCCCTGCATTGCCTGCACCGCATTCTGCAGCGCGCCGTAACCCAGGTTGCCACGGTCCTCGATGAACATCTGGTAGCCGTTGCCGTTGCCCAGGCCGAGGATCGGCGGCGGCATCATCGCGAACGCGAAGCCTTCCTGCAGGCCGGCGATCTTCTGGTTGATCTCGGCATTGATCTGTGCGGCGGTGCGGCCATGGCGCTCGGCGAACGGCTTGAGCGGGATGAACGCCACACCGGTGTTCGGCGTGTTGGTGAACTGCAGCGCGTTCAGACCCGGGAACGAGATGGTGTGGGCCACGCCATCGGTTTCCTGGGCGATCTTGGCGACCTTGCGCAGCATTTCATCGGTGCGCGCGATCGACGAACCTTCCGGCAGCTTTACACCGGCGATCAGGTACAGCTTGTCCTGGGTCGGGATGAAGCCCGGCGGCACCAGCTTGAAGATCACGCCGGTACCGACCAGCAGGATCGCGTAGACCACGAATACCGCGCCACGACGGCCGAGGATGCGGGCTACGCCACGCTCGTACTTCTCCGAGCTGGACTTGAAGAAGCGGTTGAACGGACGGAACACCCAGCCGAACAGGCGGTCGATCAGGCGGCTCGGCGCATCCTTCGGAGCACCATGGGCTTTCAGCAGACGCGCGGCCAGGGCCGGCGACAGGGTCAGCGAGTTGATCGCCGAGATCACCGTGGAGATGGCGATGGTGACTGCGAACTGCTTGTAGAACTGGCCGGTGACGCCGGACAGGAAGGCCATCGGCACAAACACGGCACACAGCACCAGCGCGATCGCCACGATCGGGCCGGACACTTCACGCATGGCCTGGTGGGCCGCCGCGGTGGGTGACAGGCCTTCCTCGATGTTGCGCTCGACGTTCTCCACCACCACGATCGCGTCGTCGACCACGATGCCGATCGCCAGCACCAGGCCGAACAGGCTCAACGTGTTGATCGAGAAGCCCAGCAGGTACAACGCGGCGAAGGTACCCACCACCGACACCGGCACCGCGATCAACGGGATGATCGACGCACGCCAGGTCTGCAGGAACAGGATCACCACCAGCACCACCAGGGCGATGGCTTCCAGCAGCGTGGAGACCACGGCCTTGATCGAGTCGCGCACGAAGATGGTGGTGTCATACACGGCTTCGTACTTCACGTCGGCCGGCATGGTCTTCTGCATCTCGTCCATCGTCGAGATGACCTGGTCACGAATCTCCAGCGCATTCGCACCGGGCGACTGGAAGATACCGATACCGACCGCGTTCTTGCCATCCAGCTGCGAGCGCAGGGTGTAGTCACCGGCACCCAGTTCAAGGCGGGCCACGTCGGCCAGGCGCACGATCTCGCCATCGGTGCCGCTCTTGAGCACGATGTCGCCGAATTCCTTTTCGCTCTTCAGGCGGCCCTGGGCGTTGATCAGGGTCAGGAACTGGCTGTTCGGCAACGGTTCGGCGCCGAGCTGGCCCGCCGAAACCTGCACGTTCTGCTCGCGCATGGCACGCACCACGTCGCTGGCGGTCAGGCCACGCGAAGCCACCTTGTCCGGGTCCAGCCAGGCACGCATGGCGTAGTCGCCGCCACCGAAGATCTGCGCGTCACCCACGCCCGGAATACGCGCCAGCGCATCCTTGACGTGCAGGCGGGCGTAGTTGCGCAGGTACAGGGTGTCGTACTTGCCTTGCGGCGAGGTCAGGTGCACCACCATCAGGAAGGTTGGCGACTGCTTCTGCGTAGTCACGCCCTGCCGGCGCACGTCCTCGGGCAGGCGCGCCTGCGCCTGCGCCACGCGGTTCTGCACCTTCACCGCCGCCGCGTCCGGATCGGTACCGGGGCGGAAGGTGACGGTCATCTGCAGCACGCCGTCCGAGCCGGCAACCGACTTCAGGTACATCATGCCTTCGACGCCGTTGATCGCTTCTTCAAGCGGCGTGGCGACGGTCTCGGCAATGACCTTGGGGTTGGCGCCCGGATACACCGTGCGCACGACCACCGACGGCGGCACCACTTCGGGGTACTCGCTGATCGGCAGGATTGGAATCGTGATCAGGCCTGCGGCGAAGATCACGATCGACAGCACCGCCGCGAAGATCGGCCTGTCGATGAAGAAACGGGAAAAGTCCATGGAGGAATTCCTGGGAAAGGCGTCCGGCGGGCAACAGCCACCCTGCCCCTCGCCGGGATGACGAAGGCAGGGAAGGCTGCCGCTGGCGCCGGCAGCTAAGCGGGGACGCGGATCAGGAGCCGGCGGATCAGTGGTTCAGGGCGGCGGTGGCATCGCGGCCCGGTGCCGGCGCAGCCTGCGGCTGCATCGCCACGGCCTTGGCCTGCACCGGCATGCCCGGCATGAAGACCTTCTGCACGCCGTCGATGATCACCTTGTCGCCGGCGGCAAGGCCGTGCTCGACAATGCGCAGGCCGTCGGCGGTGCGGCCGAGCTGGATGTCGCGGCGCTGGGCCTTGCCATCCTTGTCTACCACGTAGACGTACTTGCGGTCCTGGTCGGTCAGCACGGCCTTGTCATCGATCAGCATGGCCTGGAACTGGCCGCTGCCAAGCAGCTGCACGCGGGCGAACAGGCCCGGCGTGAACTGGCGGTCGGCGTTGTCCAGCAGCGCACGGACGCGGATGGTGCCGGTGCTGCGGGCCACCTGGTTGTCGAGGAAGTCGACCTTGCCCGCATGCGGGTAGCCCTCTTCGCCGGACAGGCCGACCTTCACCGGCAGCGCGCTGTCACGCTCGCTGGGGCGCTCGCCCTTGCGTGCCATCTGTGCATAGCGCAGGAAGGTGCTTTCGTCGGCATCGAAGTAGACGAACACGGTATCCAGCGAGACCAGCGTGGTCAGCACGCTGGCGCTGTCGCCGGCGGTGACCAGGTTGCCAGCGGTGACCATCGCGCGGCCGGCACGGCCATCGATCGGTGCACGCACCTTGGTGAACTCCAGGTTGAGGCGGGCTGCATCCAGCGCCGCCTGCGCGGCCTGCACGGCGGCGCCGGACTGGTCGGCAGCCGCGCGGCGCTGCTCGGCGGTCTCGGTGGAGATCGCCTGCTGCTCGGACAGCCGCTTGGCACGCTCGGACTCGCTGCGGGCCAGCGTGGCCTGGGTGCGGGCGCGGGCCAGCTCGGCGGCCGCGCGATCGTACTCGGCCTGGTAGCTGCGCGCGTCGATGGTGAAGAGCACTTCGCCCTTCTTCACTTCCTGGCCTTCGACGTAGTTGACCTTGTCGATGTAGCCGGACACGCGCGGGCGCAGTTCAACGCTCTGCACCGCTTCGACGCGGCCGCTGAACTCGTCCCACTGGCTGACCTGCTTGACCAGCACCGGCGCGGCGCTGACCTGCGGCGGCGGCGGAGCACCGGCCTCTTCGGCATGGCCGCCGCTGCAGGCCGCAAGCACGGCCGCGGCGAGGATCGACACGCCGACCATCGCGATGCGATGGCCGAAACGATGTGGGGTGGTATTGGGGGAAGTCATGGCATGCATCCGTACGGAGGGGTGGTACAGCTATATGAGAACGTGTTGCAAAAATCGGCGGCGCATACTGCGACCTCAACCATGGTCGAGGTCAAGCGATGCCCGCGGTATCGCGCCACAGTGGAGGGACATCCAGGTGCAGCAGGCCGCGCGGCAGTTCGGCATCGCTGCTGTCGCAGCGGACGATGGCGCGGTTGTCGCGGCAGCCGTCCAGCAGGGAGACCACACGACGACCGACCAGCAACGAGCTTGGCCACTCGATGCACGCATTGGCCGCGTTGGCCGGGGTGCACACCGGACTGCAGACTTCCAGCATCTGCGCGCGCACACCCAGTGCCTGCGCTTCCTGGTGCACCACCTGCGCGTACATGCGCAGCGCGGCGGTGGTGATCGAGGTCTCGCCGTAGCCCGCCCAGGGCTTGGCGTTGGCGGGGCTGCCGATCATCACGTAGCGGCGTGCATGCACGTTGTCCTGCAGCAGTGGCAGCAGGTGACGCACCGCGTGCACGTGCGGCATCAGGTCGGCCTGCATCGCCCCCAACAGCTCATCGCCATTGCGGTCGGTCACCCGGCCGCGACGGTAGGGGCCACCCATTGCGGCGATGACCGCCGCCAGCGGACGCGGGCGCTGCGCGATGCGTTCGGCCAAGGCACGTGCCGAGCCGTCATCGCTCAGCGAGCCCAGCAGCGTCTCCAGGCCAGGCTCATCGGCGAACTGCTCATGCAGCGCCGCCAGCCGACCCGGGTCGCGGCCAACCACCAGCACAGGGCTGCCGGCTTCCAGCAATGCGCCGACCACGCCCTGGCCGACGGCACCGGTGCCACCGAGGACCAGGACTTCGGGCGTCAGTATCCCATTCACGGGACATTTCCTCCCAAATCCGGGATAGTCCCGATCCGGCGCAGCCGGTCACCCTTGTGCGGGGCCAGGCGGATGGCACCGCCACGCTGCTGACGCATGGGCGCGGTAAACTCACGAAAGTCCTTGTGTACCAAGGAACTCGGACGGGCTTCGACGGTCATCGCCAGGTCCAGGGTGTTCTGGCCGACATGCCGGAAGCGGGCAAGAATGTTGCGCAGGCTCATGGCGAGGGGGCTCCATTTCACGAATGGCGCCACGATAGACCTCAAACCTTTACTTGATTAGTCCTGATTAAGGGGAATAATCATCCCGCTCCCGGTCCAATCGTTCTGTCACGATTGTCCCATCCCCGACGTCCAGGATCCCCGACCATGTCCCACGATCTCAACGAGACACTGATCTTCGTCAAGGTGGTCGAGCAAGGCAGTTTCATTGCCGCTGCCAAATCGCTCGGCCTGCCCAAGACCACGGTCAGCCGCAAAGTGCAGGAGCTGGAAACGCGCCTGGGCGCGCGGCTGCTGCACCGGACCACCCGCCGCCTCGGCCTGACCGAAGCCGGCTCGATCTACCACGAGCATTGCCAGCGCATCGCGCGCGAGCTGGAAGAAGCCGAAAGCGCGGTGAGCCAGTTGCAGTCCGGCCCGCGCGGCTGGCTGCGCTTCACCGTGCCCTATTCGATCGGCATCACCTGGATCGCCCCGCTGCTGGGCCAGTTCCATGCGCAGTATCCGGAAATCCGCCTGGACATGCACATGGGCAACGAGAAGCTGGACCTGATTGCCGGCGAAGCGGATCTGGCGCTGCGTGTGGGCGCCCTGCCCGATTCCAACCTGGTCGCGCGCAAGCTGGGCAGCCTGCGCACGCAGGTGTTCGCCAGCCCGGCCTACATCGAGCGCTATGGTGAGCCGCTGCATCCGGAAGAACTGCAGTTCCATCGCATCCTGGCGATGCGCAAGCCGTATCACACTGGCAATTCACCGCGCTTCACCTGGCAGCTGGGCGAGAACGGCGGCGAACTGCGTGACTTCCCGGTCACCCCGCTGATGACCGCCAACGACATGTCTGCGCTTAATGGTGCACTGGTGTGTGGCGAAGGCCTGCTGCTGACCGGTGATGTGATGGCCAAGCCGTTCGTCGAGTCCGGCATGGTACGGCGCGTGCTGGCCGGCTGGACCGGCCCGGAAGTGGACTTCAACGCCGTGTTCGCCGGTGGCCGCCTGGTCTCGCCGAAGGTGCGGGCGTTCGTCGATTTCCTGGTGGAAAAGCTCAACTTCGACGCCAACTACATGCTGGCGCAGTGCCCGGGTGCGAAGCTGGCACAGCAGCAGAAGGCCCAGGAAGACGCGGCGTTGGAGAGCAGCGGCAAGCGCATCCTGGAGAAGGTCGCCGCCTCGGCGGTGTAACCGGCTTCTGTAGAGTCGAGCCATGCTCGACTGCGGTTGGAACGGGGCCGACCAAGGTCGGCGCCGTTCGGAGAAGCCGCGAACGGGAACGCTGTCGGCGTGCCGAGCAAGCTCGGCACCCACAAAATGCCGCCTGCAAGGGCGGCATTTTCGTTCCGGCTGCGTGGCTCTCGGTAGATGCCGACCTTGGTCGGCGCCGTTCGGAGAAGCCGCAACCGGAAGCGCTATCGGCGTGCCGAGCAAGCTCGGCACCTACAGAAAATGCCGCCTGCAAGGGCGGCATTTTCGTTCCGGCCAGGCCGGAACAGCAACAACGCTACGCGTTATTGCTTGAGCGGAATCACGCGGATTTCAACGCGACGGTTTTTGGCACGGCCGGCATCGGTGCTGTTGTCGGCAATCGGATACGACTTGCCGGCCCCCAGCGTTTCGATGCGCACGCTCTGCACGCCTTGGCCGATCAGGTACTGCGCCACCGAATCGGCGCGTTCCTTCGACAGGCGGTTGTTGACCGCGTCGCTGCCGATGCTGTCGGTGTGGCCCACCACTTCGATCATGGTCTGGTTGTACTCGCGCAGCGTACCGGCCACACCGTTGAGCGAGCCGTAGAACTGCGGCTTCAGGGTGGCCTTGCCGAAGTCGAAGGTGATGCCGTCCGGCAGGTTCAGCATGATGTTGTCGCCCTGGCGCTGCACATCGATGCCGGTGTTGGCGGTGCGCTCGCGCAGCGCGCGTTCCTGGCGATCCTGGTACTGGCCGACGGCGGCGCCGCTGAGCGCACCGATACCGGCACCGATCAGTGCGTGCTGACGACGCTCGGTGGCGCTGTCGCCGGTCAGCAGGCCGGCAGCCACACCGATGGCGGTACCGATCAGCGCGTTGCGGCCGGTACGGTTCTGCTGTTCGGTCGGGTTGCCGTACTGGTCGCTCTGCACATAGGAGCCGCCGGTGGCGCAGGCCGACAGGACGGCCGCACTCATCAGGGCCAGTGCGACGTTGCGGGTGGTGTTGCGGATCATGTGGTTCTCCTTGTTTTCCGGTCGGGTCGGCGGCTTACGGGCGCAGAGAGAATAAACAGCCCGATGCGATGTCGGGATGATGATCGGTCGCGGCAACAGGGCCGCGTTCAGCTAACTGACTGGAACGCTCAGCCCGCGCTTTACCCAGCCCCCGTCTGCCGGTAGGCGGCCAGCGCAGCATCGCGGCCGACGGCCAGATCCACCAGCGGCGTACGCGGATAGCCCGGGGCATGCGCCGCCAGCAGCAGCGGATGCTGCCACGGCGCGAAGCGCGCTTTCACCGGCAGCGCCGCCAGTTCGGGCACCCAGCGGCTGATGTAGCGGGCCTGCGGGTCGAACTTCTCGGCCTGGGTGACCGGGTTGAACACCCGGAAGTACGGGGCCGCGTCGGCGCCGGTGCCTGCCACCCACTGCCAGCCCATCGTGTTGTTGGCCAGGTCGGCATCGACCAGGGTGTCCCAGAACCAGCGCGCGCCCTGCAGCCAGTGCGCACGCAGGTGCTTGCACAGGTAGCTGGCAACAATCATCCGTACCCGGTTGTGCATGTAACCGGTGTGCCACAGCTCGCGCAGGCCCGCATCGACGATCGGCACGCCGGTGTTGCCGCGCTGCCAGTCATGCAGTTGCGCTGCAGTGGGCGTGGCCCAAGGGAAGCGGTCGAAACGCGGATTGAGGTTGTCGGTCGGCGTCTTCGGGAAGTGATGCAACAGGTGGTAGGCGAAATCGCGCCAGCCCAGTTGCCGCAGATAGCCGTCGATGTCGGCGTCAGTGCCGACACTGCGCAATCTCTCCAGCGCATGCGCGATGCGCCACGGTGCGATCTCGCCGAAATGCAGATGCGGCGACAGCCGCGAGGTGCCGACCCGGTCCGGCAGGTCACGCTGCTCGCGGTAACCGCGCAACGCGCCGTCCTCGAACACGGACAACGCCTCCAGCGCGCCGGCCTCGCCCGGCTGCCAGTGCTCCCAGAAGCCGGAATCCCAGTCCAGCGTGGGCGCCAGCCGCAGCTCGTCCAATGCGAGGCCGTCGACCGAGTGCGCGGTCAGTGCCTTCGGCGCGGCACTCAGCGTCGGCAGGCGCCAATGACTGAGTACGTTGCGCCAGTACGGAGTGAACACCTTGTACGGCTGACCCTGCTGTGTCGCGATGTCCCAGGGCTCGAACAACAGGCTGCCATTGCAGCTCTGTGCGTCGATGCCCTGCTCGCGCAGCGTGCGTTTGATGGTGGCGTCGCGTGCCTGGGTGGCCGGCTCGTACTTGCGGTTCCAGTACACCGCCTCGGCGCCGGTCTGCCCGATCAGCAACTGCAGGGCCGGCAGGCTGTCACCACTACGCAGCACCAGCGATGAACCGCGCGTGCGCAGGTCGGCGTCCAAGGCACCCAGTGAACGGTGGCGCCACGCATCGGAGGCCGCGCCAGGCACCCACTCGCCTTCCTCGTGCGGCGCGTGGAGATAGACCGGCACCACGTCGTGACCCGCATCCAGCGCGGCCTGCAGGGCCGGATTGTCCTGCAGCCGCAGATCACGGCGGAACCATACCAACGCTACCGACACATGCACCGCCTTCGTTGTGGAAGGCGGACATGATAGCCAGGGGCGGTGAAGGTGATGCGCGCGTCCGGCCACCCACCCACGGCGGGGTTCTAGCGCTTGAACCGCTGCATGGCCTCGCGGATCACTGACCGTGCCTCGGCGGCGTTGCCCCAGCCATTTAGCTGCACCGGGTTGCGCCCGGCCGGCAGGTCCTTGTAGACGCGGAAGAACGCTTCGATCCGCTGCCGTTCGGCCTCCGGCAGGTCCGCCAGGTCCCGGATACTGGCGTAGGTCGGGTCGACCTTGTCGGTCGGCACCCCGATGATCTTCTCGTCGTGCTCGCCGCCATCGATCATCTTCAGGTAACCGATCGGCCGGAAACGCACGATCACGCCCGGATGCAGCGGTTCGCGGGTCAACACCAGTGCATCCAGCGGATCGTTGTCGCCGGCCAGGGTGCGCGGCATCGAGCCGTAGTTGGCCGGATAGGCGACCGGCATCGACTGGAAGCGGTCCACGTGCACCAGGCCGTCTTCCTTGATCTCGTACTTGGTGAAGCTGCCGGCCGGGATCTCCACCGCCAGGTTCACCTCCTGCGGGGCCTGCGCCGGCTGGGCGACCAGGAAGGGATGCAGCACGGTATCGGCGGCGGTTACCGCACTGGCCAGCAACAGCAGGGACGCGCCGATGGCAGCCAATGGAATGATGCGGCGGGGTGTGGTCATCGGCGTCTCCTCATTCCCAGCAGCGGTCGGCGCGACCCTTGGCGGTCTGCGCGCGCGGGCAGTCGCGCGGAGCAATGCGGCCTTCGGTCAGCTCCGTGCGCTGCTTTCCACCCTTGGCATCACGACGCAATTCGAAGGCATCGTAAAGACGGCCGGTCACGGTGCGTGCTTCATAGCGCAGGTGCTGCGGGTCGATGTTCAGCACCTGGAACAGCTGGGTGTCCTCGGCCACCGGGTCCATCGTCCTGCGCGCTTCGTCGGAAAGGCGGTACTGCTTCGGTCCGGCCACGGTCACCACATACTGCGGCGTCGCGGCCTGCCCTTCGCCACGGCGGCCATAGGTGTGGTCATGGCCCTGCAGCACCAGATCGACGTTGTGGCGGCGTACCACCGGCAGCAGCACGTCACGCAACGCGGCGTTCTCGCGCCCTTCGCGCGGCGAGTAGAACGGCTGGTGCAGCAGCACGATGGTCCACGCCTGCCGATTGCCGGTCAGCACCTTGTCCAGCCACTGTGCCTGCGCCTTGGCGGTGCCGAGGTCGAGTGCCGATGTGCCATCGACCACGGCCACGCGCACGCCCTGCGCATCGAACCAGTAGCTGGTCTGCTGCGCGGCGGTGGCACCATTGCCCGGCAGCGCGAACGTCACCGGCCAGTGGCGGCCCAGCACGCGGCGCTCCTGCGGGGTGTCCTCGAATTCCTCGAAGTACTCGTGGTTGCCGATGGCCGGCGCCACCAGCGTTTCCTGCGCCAGCCAACTGGTCGCAGCGAACCACTCACCCCACTCGCTGTCATCCATGTTGTCGCCTCCGCTGACCAGGTCACCGGCAAACAGACTCATGCGCGCCTGCGGCGCAGCCTTCTGCGCGGCACGCACCACGCGGCTGACATGGCTGACGTTCTTGTTCTGGGTATCGCCGAAGTACAGCAGGGTCAGCGGCTGATCGGCGCTGGCCAGCGTGCGCAGCTGGTTCCAGGCGCTCCAGCTGCCATTGCCCTGCACACGGTAGACGTACTGGGTATCCGGCTGCAGGCCATCGATATCTGCCCGATGGTGGTGCGACAGACCGTTCTCGGTCTGCAGCGCGCGGGTCGTCGCACGCACCTGGCGGATGCCTTCAATGGCCGGCGAATCTGCGGCCAGCGCGATTTCCAGCAGCGGCGCCTGCACGCTGTCGTCGGTACGCCAGGCCACGGCGAACCCATGACTGGAATCAACCGCCGGCGAGGCGACGATGCGGTCCGGCACCGTCGTCGCCGCGTAGTGGCGGCTACCTGCCGGCACCTGGGTATTCGGTTCGGCCGCCGCGAACGACAGCGATGGCAGCGCCAGCAGCAGGCCCAGCGCCAGCGCGCGCATTACGCACTGCCCGCTCATGCGCCACACTCCAGCGGCAACGCCAGCTGCTTGGCGATGCTCTCCCAGTCGAAGGCCACCACGCCCTGGTCGTCATGTACTGCATACAGCGCACCGTGTGGGAAGCGCGCGCTGGGCTGCTGCATCATCCAGATGCCATCGGTGTTGGCCACGGTATTGCCCTGGAACGCGCCGACCGGCTTCAGCGTGTGCCGGTCGAACAGGTGGAACACGCTGCGCTGCTTGCCCTGTTCGGTGGTGATCCACCAGCCGTCCTTGCCGCAGGTGCGCAGGGTCACGCCTTCGGCCTGGGCCTTGAACACGTCGCGGCCAAAGGTGGTGCCAGTGAAGCGGCCCGCCAGGGTGTAGACCTTGAACTCGCTGGCGTAGCGCTCGTCCTCTTCGGCAATCAGCAGCCGGTCGTTCTCGGGGTCGCCCCAGATCGACTCGACCACGCGCAGTGCACCGGCCTCGGTGGTATCGCCGATGCTGGCCACCAGCTTCGCCTCGACCTTCGCGCCGTCGCGGGTCACATGGTACTGGCGCACGCGCTTGTCCAGCTCGGCCAGCGGCGGCAGGATGTCACGCCCCTGCGCATCCTCGCCGTTGTCCCAGGAATCGGTGACGTAGACGCTGTAGCCATCGGCACGGCGGTCGACCCACAGACCGTACGGCTTGCGCAGGTCGTCCGCAGCGAAGGTCGCCAGCGGCGCGAAGTCCGGCAGGCTCAGCACCTGCACGCGGTGATTGTCGCGCTCGACGATCCACAGCAGATCGTCGGTCACCGCGATGCCGTTTGGGCGGTCGAACTGCCCCGGTGCGGTGCCGCTGCTGCCGACGTCACGCAGGTGCTGGCCGGTGCTGCCGTCGTAGACCACCAGCTTGTCGGTGGCCTTGGCGGTGGCGATCAGCCACAGCGCGCCGTCCGGCGCGCGCCAGGCCGCCGGCGAGTCGATGTTGTCGGCCGGGGTCATCGGTGACAGGAACGCTTCGGCGATGGTGCTCACCACGCGCTCGCCATTGGCGGCCGGCGCGGCCGCTCCCGCAACCGGATCGTTGCCGGTGGCCGGCGTGCAGCCGGCGACCAGTGTAGCCGCCAGCGCGGCGGCCAGGACAGTGACGCCACGCCCCATCACAGCGCCACCTTCAGGCCCAGCGCATAGGTGCGGCCGTACTCTTCCATCTGCAGGGTGCGCGAGCGGGTGCCCTGGTACAGCTCCAGCGGCTTGTCCAGCAGGTTCTGCGCTTCGAAGTACATGCTCACGCGCGGGGTGAACTTGTAGTCCAGCGAGAAATCGAGCTGGGTGTTGGGTGCCACGTAGATGTCGAATGCACGCCCCTTGCCGATGCTGTCCAGATACTCGCTGCGGTACACGGCCGCCAGACGCGTGCTTACACCGTACTTTTCATAGCCGATGTGTGCGCTGTAGACATGCTTGGAAGCGCGCGGCAGGGTGAAGTCCTCGCCCTCACGTCCCTTGATGCCGGCATCGAACGTGGTGTCCAGCCAGGTGCCACTGGCACCGACCAGCAGGCCATCCAGGCCCTCCGGCAGGAAGGCCAGCTGCTGCTGCCAGTTGAATTCCGCGCCACGCACGGTGGCCTTGCGACCATTGATCGGCTGGGTCACGTCGAATCCGCCGTAGGCCGGATCATTGGTCCGCACGGTCTCCACGATGTAGCCATCGATCGACTTGTGGAACAGGCCCAGCGAAACGATGCCGCTGCTGCCGATGTACTTCTCCACCGACAGGTCGATGTTCTTCGATTCGTACGGATCCAGTTCCGGGTTGCCCAGGCGCACTTCCTCGTCACCGCGGCTGTAACCCACGCGCGGCGAGACGTCGCCGAAGGACGGGCGCGATACGGTCTTGTTGGCCGAGGCGCGCAGCACCCAGTCATCGGCCGCGTCATAGCGCAGATGCAGGCCCGGCAGCACGTTGGTGTAGCTGCTGTTGGCCACGCGCGGGGTGACGGTGAAGCTGCGGCCGTTGGCGGCCACGTCCACCTGGTTGCCGACTGCCTTGAAGCGGGTGTTCTCCACGCGCACGCCGCCGATGATGCGCAGCGCGCCCACATCCCAGGTACCCATGGCATAGCTGGCGAAGATGTCCTCGCTGGCCACGTAATCCTCTTCCAGCGACGTCATCGCATTGCCGCCGACATCCTGCGGGCGGGCGCTGTACTGGCCACCATTGGCGGCCCAGAACGCGCGCATCGCAGCCGAGTCCATGCCATCCCCCATGTTGCCGTGGCGATGCTCCGGCGAAGAGGTGGTCCAGCTCGACAGCACCACCTTCGGGCCGACGCGCAGTTCGCGCTCATCGACATTCACGTCGCGGTCGCGCCAGCGGCCGAGCAGGCCGAACTTGATGCTGCTGCTGTCGCCGTCGAAGCGCACGTTGACCTGCGCGCTGTGTTCCTTGTCGTTCACCTGCTTGGGCGAAAGCACGACGCGGTCGAACGCGTAGTTGCCGTTGTCCAGCCACTGCGGATTGTCGAAGCTGTAGCTGGGCAGGCGGCTGCTCTGGTCCAGGGTGCCATTGAAGGCCTTGCCGTTGAGCTTGAAGCGCGCCTCCATCTCGTCGTTCACGCGCTCTTCGGTACGGGTGTAGCCGATCCGGTAATCGACCACGGCGTTGGTCAGCTTGTTCTCGCCACCAAGACTGGCCGCAAAGGTGTTCTCCTTCTTGGTGCGGTAGCGCATGCGCTTGTCGATCGAGTCCTTCGGCATGCCATCGAGCCGGTACTGGTCGGTGCCGGTCTTGACCATCTTCGCGTCGTCGAAGTTGAAGATCACGCGCTGGCGGGTCTCCGCATCGTCGAACTGGCTGTACAGCGTGCGCAGGTAGTACGTGCTGTCTTCGTTGGGGCGCCAGTCGAGGTTGAGGTTGGCACCGATGCGCTTGCGCTCGATCTCGTACTTGCGGTGCTGCAGGTTGATCGCGGTCACGTCACCGGGGGCGGCATCGTCCTCGCCGTCATATTCCACTTCGGTGTTGTCCGACTCGAACTTCCGCTTCTGGTAGTTCACGCCCAGCGCCACGCCGAACGTGTCGTTGAACACTTCGCTGTAGTTGAAGGCGGCCTTGGGGCTGGTCTCGCCGGACAGCTGCTGGTGGCTGCCCTCGATCTTGCCGCGCAGGCTGCGGCCGTCGCGGTCGAAGGCCGACGCCGATTCCACCAGCACGGCGCCGCCGATGGCATCACCGGGCATGTCCGGGGTCGGCGACTTGACCACGCGCAGGCGCTCGGTGGAGTCCGATGGGATCACGTCCAGCGGCGCGGCGCGGCTGGAATCTTCCGGCGTACCGATGGCGATGCCATCCACGCTGACGCTGTTGAGATTGGCATCCAGGCCGCGAATGACCACGAAGCGGCCTTCGCCCTGGTCGCGGGTCACGCTGACGCCCGGCAGGCGCTGCAGTGATTCGGCCACGTTCTTGTCCGGATACTGGCCCAGGGCATCGGAGGACACCGCGTCCTCGATGGCGTCGCTGCTGCGCTTGAGGTCGACCGCGCGGATCTGCGATTCGAGCTGGGCGCGCACTTCGATACGGTCCAGGTCGACCGCGTCGGCCGCCACGGTGCCGGTAGCGGCTACCGCCTGTTGCCCGGCAGCCTGCAGCGGTGCCGCGGCCCCCATCGCCAGGGTCAGGGTGATGGCAACGGCCAACGGAGTCTTGATATGCACTGGGAATCCCCATTCCTGTTAAGAATGGGTCTGCACGGTATGTCCACAAGGTTGCATGGCCGTGACATGCGCCTGCACATTTCATGTACATCAGATCCAGGCCCGGTTTGGGGTTCGACACGCCAATCCGGCAAAATGGCCTCCTCTCTCCTTTTCCCCCTTCCCGACCATGAAGATCGTCGAAGTGCGCCACCCGCTGGTGCAGCACAAGATCGGCCTGATGCGCAACGCTGCGCTCAGCACCAAGGATTTCCGCGAACTGGCCAACGAGCTGGGTACGCTGCTGGCCTACGAGGCCACCGCCGACCTGGACACCGAGCCGCACACCCTGCCCGGCTGGGCCGGCCCGGTGACGGTGCAGCGTATTGCCGGCGCCAAGATCACCGTGGTGCCGATCCTGCGTGCCGGCCTGGGCATGCTCAGCGGCGTGCTGTCGCTGATCCCGGCGGCCCGTGTCAGCGTGGTCGGCCTGCAGCGCGACGAGGAAACCCTGCAGCCGGTGCCCTACTTCGAGCGCCTGACCGGCCGCCTGGAAGAGCGCGACGCGCTGATCCTGGACCCGATGCTGGCCACCGGCGGCACCCTGATCGCCACCATCGACATGCTCAAGCGTGCCGGTGCCCGCCGCATCAAGGGCATCTTCCTGGTGGCCGCGCCGGAAGGCATCGAAGCGGTCAAGGCCGTGCACCCGGACGTGGAGATCTACACCGCAGCCATCGATGCCCAGCTCAACGACAAGGGCTACATCCTGCCGGGCCTGGGCGACGCCGGCGACCGCATCTTCGGTACCCGCGTCGGTTGATCCGGTGAACCGGGGTCAGAGCCCTTTCACAGCGAAAGGGATCCGACCCCAACATCGCGGGGGTCGGACCCCTTTCGCAGAAAGGGCCCTGACCCCACCACCCCGCATTGCGGCCTACAGCCCGGCGGCGAAGGCTTCCAGCTGGTCGATGGCGGTGTTCCAGCCGTCGAAGAAGCCCAGCTGCTCATGCTGGTCACGCAGCGCCTTGTCCGGGTGCATCACCCGCGCGGTGTAGCGGCAGCCCTGCCCCTCGTCCTCCATCGTGATCACGGCGGTAAAGCCCAGCCAGGGTGACTGCGGTCGCCAGCCCGCACCCAGCATCGAGGTGAACACCAGGCGCTGCTGCGGCACGATCTCCAGGAAACTGCCCGGATTGTCACTGCTGCCGCCATCGGGACCCTGCATGAAGGTGTGGAAGGCCCCGCCGGGGCGCAGGTCGAATGCGCGTACCTCGGTGGTCCACGGCTTCGGGCACCACCACTGGCGCAGCAGTTCCGGGTCGGTCCACGCCCGCCACAGGGCGGCGCGCGGTGCGTTCAGCACACGGCAGATCACCAGATCGGTGTCGGGGTTGTTACCTGCGTCTACGGCCATGGGCCTGCTCCTGTCGGTGAAGGGTTTCGACGAAATCGACCATGCGGTCGGAACGCGCTTCCCAAGCCGCACGCTGTTCTGCGAGCCATTGTTCGGCCTGGCCCAGCCGCGCCGGCACCAGTTCGCAGGTGCGTGTGCGCCCCTGCTTGTGGCTGCGCACCACGCCGCTGCGCTCCAGCACGGCCAGGTGTTTCATCAGCGAGGGCAAGGCCATCCCGAAGGGTTCGGCCAGCATCGACACCGTGCGCGGCCCCTGCCCCAGCGCCGCTACGATCGCGCAACGGGTCGGGTCGGCCAGTGCCTGGAAGACATATTCAATGGCAGGATAATACTTACCCATATGGCTAAGTAATACGCCGGTCTGAACGTTGCCGCAAGCAGGCGCGGCACTGGCGTGATTCTTCACGTGGCCTTGCCGGCCCGAAGCGAATGCTCCGCGCACCCGCCACCCTTGGAGCTCCCGATGAAAGCCTCTTTCCTGCTGGCCGCCGTCCTGCTGGTCGGCCTGCCCCTGGCTGCCAACGCCACCACCCCGCAGCAGCAGCGCATGGCCGAATGCTCGGCCAAGAACAAGGGCTTGAAGGGTGATGCCTACAAGACCGCGCAGAGCTCCTGCCTCAGCGGCCACGCCGCCGAGACCAAGGCGGTCAATCCGCAGCAGGAACGGATGCGCAAGTGCAACGCTGACGCGGGCGCGAAGAAGCTGGCCGGTGATGCGCGCAAGACCTTCATGAGCAGCTGCCTGAAGTCGTCGTAATCGTCGCGTCCGGATCGAACGCCATCCACGCATGGCGTGGATCTGCCACCGTCAGTGAAAGGCCGGGCATTGCCCGGCCTTTTCATTACCCCAGGGCGCGCGCCTTCAGCTCGCCCTGTTCGTGCAGGGTCACGAAACGTCCCTTGTCATCACGGCCCAGCTGCGCCAGCGCCACCTGCGGGTCGTGGGTGAAGAACAGCCGCACGTTGCGCGCCAGCTTGTCTTCAAGGAACTGCCGCTTCTCGTCGATCAGCAGCTCGGCGTTGCGGTCGTAGCCCATGGTGATCGGCACGTGTACCCATGAGCGCCCCGGGATCAGGTCGGCACAGAACACCACGCCACCATGCGCACTTTCGCCGGCATGCGCGTGACCGACGATCTCGGCCAGCATCAGTCCCGGCGTATGCCCGTCGCTGTAGCTGAAGCGCACGCTGCGGCCAAGTGCCTTCGAGTACTCCCCGTCCACCACTTCCAGCCGGCCACTGGCCTGCAGCAGGCCCGGCAGTTCCGGAATGAAGCTGGCACGGTCGCGCGGATGCGGCTGCACGGCGCGCTGCCAATGCTGCGCACCGACCACATAAGTCGCATTGGGGAACAGCAGTTCCGGCTCTCGCCCTTCGCTCCATGCCGCCAGCAGGCCACCGGCATGATCGAAGTGCAGGTGGCTGAGCACCACCACGTCGATATCCTCGTGCTCGAAGCCGGCTTCGCGCAACGAATCGATCAGTACGTGCTGGCTTTCCTGCACGCCGTAGCGCTCGCGCATGCGCGGATCGAAGAACGCCCCGATACCCGTTTCAAACAGCACGGTCTTGCCTTCCAGCGGACTGGCAAGCAGTGCGCGGCAGGCCAGCTCGATGCGATTGAGCTCGTCCGGCGCCGCCCATTTTTCCCACAACGCACGCGGTGCGTTGCCGAACATCGCACCGCCATCGAGGCGCTGCGAGTTTCCACGAATAGACCAGAGTTTCATGCGTCGATTATCGGCGCCAGCCCGTTAAATAATCGCTAGAAAGGAAACAGAAAACCCCGCCGGCAAAGGCGGGGTTTCGGTAATCTGCCGGATTGCCGGCCAGCAGCCGGCGCTACCGGATCAGCGTGCCGGCACGACCTGGGCGCTGCCCACCGGGTTGCGGGGGTCGCTGCCGCCGAACAGCTTGTTCGCCTTGCGGTCCCATTCCACGGTCTGCAGGTTGCCCCACACGTGACTGGAACCGCGGCCGCCTGCGGCGACGTCACCCGGCAGGTCGATCTTGTGGCCCATCGCCTGCAACTGCTTCACCGTCGCCGCGTCGAACGCATCGTCCTCGGCTTCGATCAGGTCCGGCAGCCACTGGTGGTGGTAGCGCGGCAGCGCGGCAACCTGCTGTGCATCCAGGCCGTCGTCGTAGCCGAGGATGCCCAGCAGCACCATGGTGATGATGCGGCTGCCACCCGGGGTGCCCAGCACCACGACCTTGTCGGCGTTCTCCATGAAGGTCGGCGTCATCGAGCTGAGCATGCGCTTGCCGGCCTTCGGCGCGTTGGCCTCGTAACCCATCACGCCGAACGCATTGGGCGTGCCCGGCTTCAGCGCGAAGTCGTCCATCTCGTTGTTCAGCAGCACGCCGGTGCCCTTGGGAATCAGCCCCGAGCCATACAGCAGGTTGACGGTCTGGGTGGCGCCGACGCGGTTGCCGTCGCGGTCGATGATCGAGAAGTGCGTGGTCTCGTCGTCTTCCAGCGGCGTCGGATTGCCCGACAGCAGGTCGCTGGGCGTGGCCTTCTCCGGATGGATGGTCGCCCGCAGGCCCTGCGCATAATCCTTGCTGGTCAGCACTTTCTGCGGGATCTGCACGAAGTCCGGATCGCCGAGGAAGAAGGTGCGGTCGCGGTAGGCGCGGCGCATCGACTCCACCACCAGGTGGGTGCGGTGGGCCGGGTCCATCTTCCTGATGTCCCAGCCTTCCAGGATCTGCAGCATGCTGGCCAGCGCGATGCCACCGGACGACGGCGGCGGCGCGGTGGTGATCTTCCAGCCGTTGTAGTTGAACACGATCGGCTCGCGCTGCTTGACGCGGTAACCGGCCAGTTCTTCAGCGGTCCACTTGCCGCCAGCCTGCTTCACGCCCGCCAGCAGCAGCTTTCCGGTCTGGCCCTTGTAGAAGCCATCAAAGCCACCCGCGGCCAGGCGCTCCAGCGTCTGCGCCAGTTCCGGCTGCTTGAACAGGTCACCGCTGGCGATCGGCTTGCCATTGCGCAGGTAGACCTCGCGCGTGCCGGGATAGCGCTCCATCACTTCACGCCGCGACGCGTAGCCCTTGGCCATGCGGTCGTACACCGGGAAACCTTCGCGCGCGATGCGGATCGCCGGCTGCAGCGAGGCCGACAACGGCAGCTTGCCATGCTTGGCCGACAGCTCGACCAGCGCTGCGGGCAGGCCGGGAATACCCGCCGACCAGGCACCGTTGACCGAACGATCACGGTCCAGGTTGCCCTGCTTGTCGAGGAAGGCCTGCGGGGTCGCCGCAGCCGGGGCGGTCTCGCGCGCATCCAGCATCACATCCTTGCCGGTGGCCGCGTCGTGCAGCAGGAAGAAGCCGCCGCCGCCCAACCCGGAACTGATCGGCTCGACCACCGCCAGCGTGGACGACACCGCCACTGCAGCGTCGAAGGCGTTGCCGCCCTGCGCCAGGATGTCGATGCCGGCCTGGGTGGCCAGTGCGTGGCCGCTGGCAATGGCCGCGCCATCAGGGCGATCGGCACGGGCCGGGCTGTCGGCCCAGGCCATCGGGCTCAGCAGCAGGCCGAGCAGCAACAGGGGGCGGACGATCAGCGTCTTCATTCGGATGGGGGCTCCGCGTAGAGTTCGGGGTGATCGTGCTGCAGCTGGCGCAGCTTGGCCAGCAGCTGGTCTTCCGTTTCCACGATCTCCGGGTCCGGGTCGATGCACTCGACCGGGCAGACGACCACGCACTGTGGCTCGTCGAAATGACCCACGCATTCGGTGCAGCGCGCAGGGTCGATCACGTAGATGGTTTCACCCATCGCAATGGCCTGGTTGGGGCAGGCCGGCTCGCATACGTCGCAGTTGACGCAGAGCTCGTTGATTTTCAGCGACACGGCGATACTCCTCGCCCGCGCCCTGGGACAAAGGACCGGCCAGCGCGGGCGCGCGGGCCGGTCAGGTCATCAGCGGCGCCCTTGCAGGATGCCGCCCGGGCCATGCCGGAGCATGGCCGCCATGGCTCGGTATTACTTGGCTTCGACGAAAATGTACTCGGCACCGGTCGGCTGGATCGCAGCCTGCACGCGGGCGTTGTCGGCCGACTGGCCGATGAAGACGACGCGCACGCCCTTCATCGAATCCGGCGACACGTCCTTGAACACGGCCTGGATCATGTCAGCCATCTTGCCCGAGGCCGACGAACCGAAGGCCAGCATGTTGCCCGGCTGCACGCCACGGGCCACGGCCTGGGTCGCGCTTTCGGTCTGGCGCTCGTACTTGGCCTGGAAGTCCGGGTCCGATTCCGGCGAGAGGTAGTACAGGAACGGGCTGTTGGTGATGTTGCCCATGTTCTGGATCGCCACTTCCTGCAGGTACTTCTTCCAGCCTGCATCGTCGTCCTTGGCCGGGGCGACCAGGGCCTGCTTGGCCTCGTCGACCGGAGCGGCCTCTTCCTTCTTGCAGGCGGTGAATGCCAGGGCCAACGAAGCGATCAGCATCGCGCGCATGGTGGTGTTCATGGGTTTCCTCCCGGAATGGTGCGTGGTGGTGTACGTAATGGGGTGCGGGTACAGCGGGGCTTACGACTGTGCCGACTTCGCTTCGCGGACCTTGCGCAGGGCTTCGAGCACCGCGGCCGGCACGAAACCGGACACGTCGCCGCCCAGGCGCGCGATCTCGCGGACCAGCGAGGACGAAATGAAGCTGTGCTGCTCGGCCGGGGTCAGGAACAGGGTCTCGACCTCGGGGATCAGGTGGCGGTTCATGCTGGCCATCTGGAATTCGTACTCGAAGTCGGACACCGCGCGCAGGCCGCGCAGCAGCACCCCGCCCTGCACCGAACGTACGAAATGGGCCAGCAGGGTATCGAAGCCGATGACCTCGACGTTGCCGTGGTGGGCCAGCGCGCCACGCGCCAGCTGCACGCGCTGCTCCAGCGGCAGCGCCGGGCCCTTGGACGGGCTCTGCGCCACGCCGACCACGACCTTTTCGAACAGCGGCGCGGCCCGGCTCACAAGGTCGATATGACCGTTGGTGATGGGGTCGAACGTGCCGGGGTAGACGGCAATGCGGCGGTTGGCCACGGTCATGGGCGGATGCAGATGTTCAGATGAGGTCAAAGTGTAGCAGTGGCACGGCGGTACAGGGCAAAGCGCACCTCGCGGGTGCCACCCTCGCGGTGCAGCAGCCAGTCCGGCGGCAGCACCGGCACGTGGCCGGCCGGCGATTCCAGGTACAGCCAGGCGTCGGCGGCCAGGTGCCGCGGCAGCTGGGCCAGCACGTCCTGCCACAGGCCATCGGCAAACGGCGGGTCGATGAAGACCAGGTCGGCCTGCTGCGCCTGCGCCCCTTGCAGCCAGCGCAGGGCATCGGCCTGCACGACGGTGATCTGGTCGCTGGCCTGCAGCCTGGCGACGGCGGCGGTCAGGTTGCGTCCCAGCTGCGCATCGCGCTCGACCAGGGTGGCGTGGGCAGCGCCACGCGAGACCGCCTCCAGGCCCAGCGCGCCACTGCCGGCGAACAGGTCCAGCACGCGGGCGCCGCCGAGCTTGGGCATCAGCCAGTTGAACAGGGTCTCGCGCACGCGGTCGCTGCTGGGGCGAAGGCCCGGCAGGGTCGGCACCGGCAGCCGGGTATTGCGCCAGCGCCCGCCGATGATGCGGACCTGGCCGTCATTGCCACCGCGGCCGCTCATCGGCGCCCCCGGCGGGAGGAATTCGAGAAATTCAGCATGAGCGGGATTGTAGTTCGGCCGGGCGGCGCCCGGCACCCGCAGAAGCCGAAGCAACAGCAACAGCGGGCATCCCCGTGGGATGGCGGGGTGGGTCCGGTTGAGGGGGACGCTGCAAGTACGTCCATGTAAGCTCGGTCGCCGCATCCATGCGGCTCACGCCCCCTCAACCGGACCCACCCCGCCTTCGACAGTTTCCTGCGATCTGTCGGAACGGCTTTTGGGGTCAGATCCGTTTTCCTGCGGAAAACGGATCTGACCCCATTGGATGCACCCCGCCTTCGACAGTTTCCTGCGATCTGTCGGAACGGCTCTTGGGGTCAGATCCGTTTTCCTGCGGAAAACGGATCTGACCCCAGATTTATTTCGATGTCTGACAGATGTGTCGACCAAGGTCGACACCCACCAACAGCCGAGTGAACCTGTCAGAGGCGGGGCGGTGTGGGGTGGCAGGACCGTTGGCGCCATGGATGGCGCCATCGAGCCCCCATGGGTGAGGGCGCTTTGCTTGCGAAGCACTGCTTCGCGAGCGCCCGAACGCACAGCCGCCAGCGGCTGGGCCGGCCCCCGGAGGGGGGTTTACGGCGTGTCCTGCCCACCCACACCGCCCCGCCATCCCACGGATAGCCCGCTGTTGCTGTTGCTGTTGCTTCGGCCTCTGCAGGTGCCGGGCGCCGCCCGGCCGACCAACCCCTTGATTTCGGGACAATCAGCCATACCCCTTGGCGAGGCCGCACGCGCTGGCGCGGCATTGCACATGGAGCCCTATCGATGACCGAGACCACCCAGACCGAAACCCTTGGCTTCCAGACCGAAGTCAAGCAGCTGCTGCAGCTGATGATCCACTCGCTGTACTCGAACAAGGAGATCTTCCTGCGCGAGCTGGTCTCCAACGCCGCCGACGCCGCCGACAAGCTGCGCTTCGAGGCCCTGACCCAGCCGGCCCTGCTGGAAGGCGACAGCGAACTGCGCGTGCGCGTCAGCTTCGACCCCGCCGCCCACACCATCACCATCGAAGACAACGGCATCGGCATGAGTCGCGCCGAGGCGATTGCCCATCTCGGCACGATCGCCAAGTCCGGCACCGGCGATTTCCTGCGCCAGCTGTCCGGCGACCAGAAGAAGGATTCGCAGCTGATCGGCCAGTTCGGCGTCGGCTTCTACAGCGCCTTCATCGTTGCCGACGAGGTCGAAGTGACCTCGCGCCGCGCCGGCCTGGCCGCAGGTGAAGGCGTGCGCTGGACCTCGCGCGGCGAAGGCGATTTCAACGTCGCCACTGTCGACAAGGCCGAGCGCGGCACCCGCATCGTCCTGCATCTGAAGGATGGCGAGCATGATTTCGCCGACGGCTGGCGCCTGCGCAGCATCCTCAAGAAGTACTCGGACCACATCGGCCTGCCGATCCAGATGCCGAAGGAAGGTGGCGAAGAAGGCGCCACCGTCGAGTGGGAGACCGTCAACCGCGCCAGCGCGCTGTGGACCCGTCCGCGCACCGAGATCGGCGACGCCGAGTACACCGAGTTCTACAAGCACGTGGCGCACGACCACAGCGATCCGCTGGCGTGGAGCCACAACAAGGTCGAAGGCAAGCTGGAGTACACCTCGCTGCTTTACGTGCCCGGCCGCGCGCCGTTCGACCTGTACCACCGCGATGCGCCCAAGGGCCTGAAGCTCTATGTGCAGCGCGTGTTCGTGATGGACCAGGCCGAGCAGTTCCTGCCGCTGTACCTGCGCTTCATCAAGGGCGTGGTCGACTCCAACGACCTGTCGCTGAACGTCTCGCGCGAGATCCTGCAGTCCGGCCCGGTCATCGATTCGATGAAGGCGGCGCTGACCAAACGCTCGCTGGACATGCTGGACAAGCTGGCCACCGACAAGCCGGAGCAATACGCCACGTTCTGGAAGGAATTCGGCCAAGTGCTGAAGGAAGGCCCGGCCGAGGACTACAACAACCGCGAGAAGGTGGCCGGGCTGCTGCGCTTCGCCTCCACCCGCGGCGACAGCGATGCGCAGACGGTGTCGCTGGCCGATTACCTCGGCCGCATGACCGAAGGCCAGGACAAGATCTACTACCTGACCGGCGAGAGCTACAGCCAGGTGCGCAACAGCCCCCACCTGGAAGTGTTCCGCAAGAAGGGCGTGGAAGTGCTGCTGCTGACCGACCGCATCGACGAGTGGCTGATGGGCTACCTCACCGATTTCGACGGCAAGGGCTTCGTCGACATCGCTCGTGGCGATCTCGACCTGGGCGCGCTGGAAACCGAAGCGGACAAGCAGGAACAGGAAGCCGCGGCGAAGGACAAGCAGGGCCTGGTCGAGCGCCTGAAGACCGTGCTGGGCGATGACGTGGCCGAAGTGCGCGTGTCACACCGCCTGACCGATTCGCCGGCGGTGCTGGCCATCGGCGAACAGGACCTGGGCCTGCAGATGCGCCAGATCCTGGAAGCCAGCGGGCAGAAGGTGCCGGACAGCAAGCCGGTGCTGGAAATCAACCCGGGCCACCCACTGATTGCCAAGCTGGATGCCGAAGCCGATGGCGCGCGTTTCGACGACCTCGGCCGGGTGCTGTTCGACCAGGCCGCGCTGGCCGCCGGTGACAGCCTGAAGGACCCGGGTGCCTACGTGGCGAGGCTGAACAAGCTGCTGCTGGAGCTGTCGGCCTGATCGACAGGGTGGTCGCCGGGCATGGCCCGGCTTACCCGGCGGTGCTCTGGTAGAGGCCGACCTTGGTTGGCGCCCCAAAAGCGTGCCAACCAAGGTTGGCACCTACCGGGGCGGATCGAGCGTGCCAACCAAGGTTGGCAGCTACCGGCGCGGGTGGAGAGTGCCAACCAAGGTTGGCACCCACCAGGGGCGGCGGTTGGCGCCTGCCGAAAGGGGTTCAGGCGTCGCGATCCAGCAGCGAACCCAGCATCTGGTCCTGGCGGCGGATCACCGCGGCATTGGCGGCGAAGGCCACCACCTCGGCTTTCGCGGCCAGCAGGTCACCCAGCGGCGCGCCGGCATCGGCGCCGACGGGAATCACCGCGGCCTGCACCCCACCCTGCCCGGCAGCACTGCGCTGCAGCTGCAGGCGCTGGGCATCCGGGGTCGCCAGGTTGGCCACGTTGTGCGCAGCCACCTGCACGCCCTGCTGGGACGCACGCATCCCGCCGAGGGCAATTCCCATCACGTTGTCCATGGCGGTCTCCGGGCCGCACGACGCGGCCCTCCGGACCGGTTAACGGCCGGCGGGCAGCGACCTTGAGTCCACATCGGCCCGACAGGCCCGAGTGGTAGCATATCCCCCTGATTTCAGCGCCTTTTGCCAATGCTCAGTTTTTTCCGCCGCAAGAAGCCCCAGGATGCCCCCGCAGCGGAGGCACCCAAGACCCAGCACTACTCGGCTGAAGAGCTGGCGGCGGCGTTCCCGTCGGCCGCGCCGGTCGAGGACAAAGAGCCAGCACCGGTAGCCGTACCGGCCGCGCCTGCGCCGGCCGAGCCGCCGCCGGCAGCCGTCGTTCCGGTCGCTGTCGAGCCCACCCCGGTGGTTCCGGCACCGGTCGTTCCCGCTCCGAGCGCTCCGCAACCGGCCGCCCGGATCGACGTCGCCCCGGTGGCGGCCCCGGCCATCGAACCGGCACCCGCGCCACTGCCTCAGCCCACCCCGGCACCGGTCACCGACGACCTGCCTGCCGCCGCCTCGATCGATGCCGTTCCGGCGCCTGCCGGCAAGCCCGGCTGGCGCGAACGCCTGCGCAACAGCGTCATCGCGCGCAGCTTCGGTGGACTGTTCTCGCGCAACCCCAAGCTCGACGACGATCTGCTGGACGAACTGGAAACCGCACTGATCACCGCCGACGTCGGCGTGGGCGCCACCACCGATCTGGTCGAGGGCCTGCGCAAGCGCATGAAGTCGCGCGAGTTCGCCGACGCCAATGCGCTGCTGGCCGCGTTGCGCGCCGAGCTGATCGCGATCCTGCAGCCGGTGGCCAAGCCGCTGGTGATCGATCGCAACGCCAAGCCCTTCGTGGTGCTCACCGTCGGCGTCAACGGCGTCGGCAAGACCACCACCATCGGCAAGCTGGCCAAGCGCTTCAAGGACGACGGCCACAGCCTGATGCTGGCTGCCGGCGATACCTTCCGCGCCGCCGCCGTGGCCCAGCTGCAGGCCTGGGGCGAGCGCAACGGCGTAGCCGTGGTCGCGCAGGGGCAGAACGCCGATGCCGCTTCGGTGGCGTTCGACGCGCTGCAGGCCGGCAAGGCCCGCGGCACCTCGGTGCTGATCGCCGATACCGCCGGCCGCCTGCATACCCAGTCCGGCCTGATGAACGAGCTGGGCAAGATCCGCCGCGTGCTCGGCAAGATCGACCCCACCGCCCCGCACGAAGTGCTGATGGTGATCGATGGCACCACCGGCCAGAACGCGCTGTCGCAGTTGCGCCAGTTCAATGCCGCAGTGAACGTGACCGGCCTGGTGGTGACCAAGCTGGACGGCACTGCCAAGGGCGGCGTGGTGTTCGCGCTGGCCCGCGAGTTCGGCATCCCGATCCGCTTTGCCGGTATCGGTGAGCGCCCGGAAGACCTGCGCGTGTTCGATCCGGAAGCGTTCGTCGACGCCCTGCTGCCCGAAGCGCTGGGCGCCTGATACACCGCGCAGCCACGCATGGCGTGGCTCTACCGCAGCCTGGTAGAGCCACCCCACGGGTGGCTGCCTCTCTGGAACTCCAATGCCCCGCCAGCCGCACGCCAGCGCCGAAACTGCAGAACGGGACGGTTTCGTCGCCCGCCTGCTGCACTGGTTCGACGACCATGGTCGCCACGACCTGCCCTGGCAGCACCCACGCAGCCCCTATCGGGTCTGGCTGTCGGAAATCATGCTGCAGCAGACCCAGGTAGCCACGGTGATCCCGTACTTCCAGCGGTTCCTGCAGCATTTCCCGACGCTGCCCGACCTCGCCGCCGCCAGCAATGACGCGGTGATGGCGCAGTGGGCCGGGCTCGGCTACTACGCCCGCGCACGCAACCTGCATGCCGCCGCGAAGCGCTGCGTGGAACTGCACGACGGCGACCTGCCGCGCGATTTCGATGCCTTGCATGCCCTGCCCGGCATCGGCCGCAGCACCGCAGGTGCGATCCTCAGCCAGGCCTGGAACGGTCCGTTCGCGATCCTCGATGGCAACGTCAAGCGCGTGCTCAGCCGTTACCACGGCATCGACGGCTTTCCCGGCCTGCCGGCCATCGAGAAACAGTTGTGGTCGATTGCCGAGGCGCACGTGGCGCAGGTGCCGGCCGGGCGAATGGCTGATTACACCCAGGCGCAGATGGACCTGGGTGCGACGGTGTGCAGCCGCGCCAAGCCAGCCTGCGTGATCTGCCCGCTGCAGGACGCGTGCGTGGCGCGCCGCGAAGGCCGTACCGCCGAACTGCCCACGCCCAAGCCCAGCAAGACCCTGCCCGAGCGCGAAGCCGTGGCCCTGCTGCTGCGCGATGCCCAGCAGCGCGTGCTGCTGCAGAAGCGGCCGGACACCGGCATCTGGGCGCAGCTGTGGACGCTGCCGCAGGCCGATGCCGGCAGCGTACTGCAGGACTGGTTCGACGCGCACGTCGAAGGTTCGCTGGAAGACGCCGAGGAGCTGCCCGTGCTGCAGCACACCTTCAGCCATTACAAGCTGCACCTGCAGGTACTGTCGCGGCAGGTGCACGGCCTGCGCGTGGAAGAACCCACGCTGCGCTGGGTCGCCACCGACGAACTGCCCGCGCTGGGCCTGCCGGCCCCCATCCGCAAGCTGCTCGATGGCGCCACGGTCAAGGCGCCGAAACGAACGCCCAAGAAACCCCGCAACCACGAGTGAGTACCATGTCCCGAACCGTCTTCTGCCAGTACGAACAACGCGATGCCGAGGGCCTGGACTTCGTGCCCTACCCCGGCGAACTGGGCCAGCGCATCTTCAGCAACATCGGCAAGCAGGCCTGGGCCGCGTGGCTTGCGCACCAGACCATGCTGATCAACGAAAACCGCCTGTCGCCGCGCACCCCGGAGCATCGCGCATTCCTTGAGGGCGAACTGGTCAAGTTCCTGTTCGAGAAGGACGCGGAAAAGCCTGCCGGCTTCACCCCGGAAGCCTGACCCACAGGTAGTGCCGGCCGCTGGCCGGCATCGCGCAGATGCCAGGTTGCCGGCCAGCGGCCGGCACTACCGCGCTATTTCGTATTTTCCTCGCGCTCCTGCACCTGCGCCTGGCGCAGCTCCTGCTCGGAGGCACGCAGTGCCTTCACGTCCAGCTTGCGGATGCTGTTGATGAAGCACGGCATGCGCGGGCCACCGGTCGGGTCGCGCACCAGCACCTTGTCGAAACGCGATGACACGCGGCCCATGCTGCTGGTCAACCCGATGGCGGTGGCGTACGACAGGTCCGGGCACGGACCACTCAGTTCCAGCAGGTAAGCCTCGCTCGGCCGGGTCCACACCGCCAGCGCGCTGTCACCCAGTTCGGTCCAGCCATTGAGGCTGCCGAAGAACTGCATGTCGTTCTGCGGCGCGCCGGCGTGGGCGCGGTACAGATCCAGTTTCTCGGTACTGCTGAGCCGGCCGGTGGTCGCGCAGGCGGCCAGCGCCAGGCAGAGTCCGGCGATCAGGATCGGGGTCTTCATGGCGATCTCCTCGGGGAACCTGCTGCGATCATGCGCCGGCCGATGTGCGGCCGGCGCGATGGCAGGTAAACCCGTTCAGGCGCCGGGAGGCGGCCGTTGCCGGCCGCTCAGACGTCGGCGTGGGCCAGTGCGTGCAGGCGCCCTTCGCGCAGCTCCAGCACCCGGTCCAGGCGCCGCGCCAGGCTGCGGTCGTGGGTAACCAGCACCAGGCTGGTATGACGCGCACGGTTGAGTTCCAGCATCAGCTCGAACACGGTGCCCGCGGTGCGGTCATCCAGGTTGCCGGTCGGCTCGTCACCGAGCACGCAGGCCGGATGATTGACCAGCGCACGTGCCACCGCGGCACGTTGGCGTTCGCCGCCGGACAGCTCGCCCGGCTTGTGGTCCAGGCGATGTCCGAGGCCGACCGCTTCCAGCAGCGTGGTGGCCCGGCTGCTCGCTTCGGCCACGGCAGTGCCGGCCAGCAGCACCGGCATCATCACGTTTTCCAGCGCGGTGAATTCCGGCAACAGGTGGTGGAACTGGTAGACGAAGCCCAGCGCCTGGTTGCGCAGCAGGCCGCGCGCGGTATCCGACAGCGCCGACATGCGCTGGCCCGTGACGTACACCTCGCCTGCGGTCGGAACATCCAGCCCGCCCAGCAGGTGCAGCAGCGTGCTCTTGCCGGCACCGGAGGCACCGATGATCGCCACCGTCTCGCCGGCGGTCACGGTCAGGTCCAGTCCATCGAACACCGGGGTCTGCATGCGCCCTTCGGCGTAGGTCTTGCCCAGTGCTTCGGCGCGGATCACCTCATCGCCGCGGTTGAAGACCTTATTCATAACGCAGGGCCTCCGCCGGCTGGGTGCGTGCTGCCCGCCAGGCGGGATACAGGGTGGCCAGGAAGCTCATCAGCAGCGCGACCACGGTGATCGCCACCACGTCGCCGGTCTGCATGTCGGTCGGCAGGCCGGTGATGTAGTACACATCCTCCGGCAGCAGCTTGACGTTGAACACGCTCTCGATGGCACCGAGGATGCGTTCCAGGTTGAGGGTCAGGGTGATGCCGCCGATCAGGCCGGCCAGCGTGCCGAAGATGCCGATCAGCGAACCCTGCACCATGAACACCTGCATCACCCCGCCCGGGGTCAGGCCGAGGGTGCGCAGGATGGCGATGTCGGCCTGCTTGTCGGTCACCAACATCACCTGCGAGGACACCAGGTTGAACGCACCCATGGCGATGATCAGCGACAGCAGGATGCCCATCACCACCTTCTCCATGCGCAGCGAGTGGTAGAGGTTGGCGTTCTGCTGGGTCCAGTCACTTACCCGGTACGCACCACCCAGGCTCTGCGCCAGGTCCACGCCCACTTCCAGCGAGCGGTCCATGTCGTGCAGTTTCAGCCGCACGCCGGTGGCGCCGTCGCTGCGCAGCACGCGCTCCAGGTCCTGCATGTTGGCGAAGCCGACGCCCCGGTCGACCTCGTTGTAGCCGGCCTCGAAGATGCCGCTGACGGTGAAGCGTTTCATCCGCGGCACGGCACCGGCAGGCGTGCCCTGCACTTCGGCGAAGGTCACCAGCACCTGGTCACCGACGTCGACGCCGAGCCAGATCGCCAGTTCCTTGCCCAGCAGCAGGTTGAAGCTGCCCGGCGTCAGGCTGGCATAGCTGCCCTTGGTGACCTTCTTGTCGATCACCGATACCTTCGGCTCCAGCGCCGGATCGATGCCCTGGATGATCGCACCCTGCACGCGCGGGCCGCTGATCATCGACTGGATCTCGATGTACGGCGCGGCACCGGCCACGCGCGGATCCTTGCGGGCCACGTCGACCACGCGCATCCAGTCCGGCATCGGCTCGCCGTCGCGGCTGATGGTGGTGTGCGCGGTCATCTGCAGCAGGCGGCTGCGGATTTCCTTCTGGAATCCGCTCATCACCGCCAACGTGGTGATCAGCACCGTAACGCCGAGCGCGATGCCCAGGATCGATGCCATCGAGATGAAGGAGATGAAGCCGTTGCGGCGCTTGGCGCGCAGGTAGCGCAGGCCAATGGCCACGGGAATGGGTTTGAACATGCAGGCACGCCGGTCAATTCAGCTTATGGTGCCATCGTCCGGGGCTGACGGGAAACGGCGCGTGCGGCTACGGCCAGTCGCAGTTCACGTCGCTGCCCGGAATCGAGCACATCCGGCCAGAACAGCAGGCGCTGGCGGCGCCGATCCTCACGCCACAGCAACAACAGCCATGGGCCACGCACCACCAGCCGTGGCGTATCAACGTCCTGCCCGGCCACCTGCAGTGGCTCGGGAAGCGGCGGCAGAAGCACCTGCACGCGCGGCCTGCGCTGGCGCCAGGCCAGTTCGGCCAGGCCCGTGCACCAGGCCAGCACCACTGCGGGCATCAGCAGCCGTGAAGGCAGATCCGATGCGCGCAGCAGCCACGGCGCAGCCAGCAGCACCGCCAACTGGGCGGCGGCCTGCAGCCGCGAGGGGCGCCACTCAAGGCTTGAGGGCGAGGATCTTCTGCATGAGGGGGATCGCGTGCGCATGCGGGCAGGCCTCGTAGCCCATGAACCAGCGCCACAACTTATCGTCCTCGCAGTCGAGCAGGAACAGGAAAACCTCGCGCTCTTCGGTCGGCGCAGTGCTCCACTCGTGGTCCAGGTAGCGGCCGAACAGCTGGTCCAGCTCACGCATGCCGCGGCGGCAGCGCCAGCGCAGCTTCTTCAGCAGAACATCTTCTTCCATCGTGTTTCTCCAGATACAGCAAAGCCACGCATGGCGTGGCTCTACTGGGGTCATGCAACTACCCTGCGCCGTGTATCAGGCGCGGCGTTCCATCATCAGCTTCTTGATCTCGGCGATCGCCAGTGCCGGGTTCAGGCCCTTCGGGCAGGTCCGGGCGCAGTTCATGATGGTGTGGCAGCGGTACAGCTTGAACGGATCTTCCAGATCGTCCAGGCGCGCACCGGTGTCCTCATCGCGCGAGTCGATGATCCAGCGGTAGGCCTGCAGCAGGATCGCCGGGCCCAGGTAACGCTCGCCGTTCCACCAGTAGCTCGGGCAGCTGGTCGAGCAGCAGGCGCACAGGATGCACTCGTACAGGCCGTCCAGCTTCTTGCGGTCTTCCGGCGACTGCAGGCGCTCGCGGTCCGGCGGTGCCGGGGTCTGGGTGCGGATCCACGGCTTGATCGACGCGTACTGCGCGTAGAAGTGGGTCAGGTCCGGAACCAGGTCCTTGACCACGTTCATGTGCGGCAGCGGGTAGATCGGCACTTCCTTCTTGCCGCAGTCCGAGATGGCTCGGGTGCAGGCCAGGGTGTTGGTGCCGTCGATGTTCATGGCGCACGAACCACAGATACCTTCGCGGCACGAGCGGCGGAAGGTCAGGGTCGGGTCGATCTCGTTCTTGATCTTGATCAGGGCGTCCAGGACCATCGGGCCACAGGCGTCCAGATCGACTTCATAGGTATCGGTGCGCGGGTTGCTGTCGTCGTCAGGACTCCAGCGGTAGATCTTGAAGGTGCGCACGTTCTTGCCGCCGTTCTTGACGGGGAAGTGCTTGCCCTTCGTGATCTTGGAATTCTTGGGGAGTGAAAACTCGGCCATGGCTGCTCTCGTTGGCTCAGGCGGCCCGCGCCCGTGGGCGCGGATTGCATGGTAGGCGGGGTCGGATCAGTACACGCGCGGCTTCGGCGGCACCACGGACACGTCGTCGGTCAACGTGTACATGTGCACCGGACGGTAGTCGAAGCTGCACTTGCCCTTCTCGTCGACGCTGACCAGGGTGTGCTTCTGCCAGTTGACGTCGTCGCGGTCCGGGAAGTCCTCGTGCGCATGCGCGCCGCGGCTTTCCTTGCGCTGTTCGGCCGAGTTGATCGTCGCCACCGCATTGAGCAGCAGGTTGTTCAGCTCGTAGGTCTCGATCAGGTCCGAGTTCCACACCAGCGAACGGTCGGAGACCTTCACGTCCTGGAACGAGTCGAAGATCTTGTCCATCTTCTCGCAGCCTTCCTTCAGCGTCTGGCTGGTGCGGAAGACCGCCGCGTCGGCCTGCATGGTGCGCTGCATGCGATCGCGGATGACCGAGGTCGGGGTATCGCCGTTGGCGTGGCGCAGCTTGTCCAGCAGGCCCAGCGCCTTGTCGCAGGCATCGGCCGGCAGCGGCTTGTGCGCAGCGCCCGGCTTGATGGTCTCGGCACAGCGGTTGGCCACGGCACGGCCGAACACCACCAGGTCCAGCAGCGAGTTCGAGCCCAGGCGGTTGGCGCCGTGCACGGACACGCAGGCCGCTTCGCCGATGGCGTACAGGCCCGGCACTACCGCGTTGTCGTTGTCGCCGACCTTCTGCACCACTTCGCCGTGGTAATTGGTCGGGATGCCGCCCATGTTGTAGTGCACGGTCGGGATGACCGGAATCGGCTGCTTGTGCACGTCGACGCCGGCGAAGATGCGGGCGCTCTCGGCGATGCCCGGCAGCTTCTCGTCGATCACGCCCGGGCCGAGGTGGGTCAGGTCGAGCAGGATGTGGTCCTTGTGCTCGCCGACGCCGCGGCCTTCGCGGATCTCGATGGTCATCGAACGGCTGACCACGTCGCGCGAGGCCAGGTCCTTGTAGTGCGGCGCGTAACGCTCCATGAAGCGCTCGCCGCTGCTGTTGCGCAGGATGCCACCTTCACCGCGGACACCCTCGGTGATCAGGCAGCCGGCGCCGTAGATGCCGGTCGGGTGGAACTGCACGAACTCCATGTCCTGCATGGCGATGCCGGCACGCATGGCCAGGCCGCCACCGTCGCCGGTGCAGGTGTGCGCCGAGGTGGCGCTGAAGTAGGCACGGCCGTAGCCGCCGGTGGCCAGTACCACGCCCTGGGCGCGGAACAGGTGCAGGGTGCCGTCGGACATGTCCAGGGCCAGCACGCCGCGGCAGGCGCCTTCCTCGTCGAAGATCAGGTCGAGCGCGAAGTACTCGATCATGAAGCGCGCGTCGTGCTTCAGCGACTGCTGGTACAGCGTGTGCAGCATCGCGTGGCCGGTACGGTCGGCCGCCGCGCAGGTACGCTGCGCCGCCGGGCCTTCGCCATACTTGGTGGTCATGCCACCGAACGGACGCTGGTAGATCTTGCCTTCGGCGGTGCGCGAGAACGGCACGCCGTAATGTTCGAGCTCGATGATGGCCGGGATGGCCTCACGGCACATGTACTCGATGGCGTCCTGGTCGCCCAGCCAGTCCGACCCCTTGATGGTGTCGAAGAAGTGGTAGCGCCAGTCGTCCTCGCCCATGTTGCCGAGCGCGGCCGAGATACCGCCCTGGGCGGCAACGGTGTGAGAACGGGTCGGGAAGACCTTGGTCAGGCACACGGTCTGCAGGCCCTTGGCGGCCAGGCCGAACGTGGCGCGCAGGCCGGCACCGCCGGCGCCGACCACGACCATGTCGTACTTGTGTTCGGTGATCTTGTAAGCGGACATCTAATCTGGATTCCTGTGTAGGTGCCTGGGCTCAGGCAACGCCGAGGGCGATGCGGCCCACCGCAAACACACTGACGATCATGCCGAGCACGGCGACGAACTTCACCGCGGTCTGCAGCACCAGGGCCAGCAGCGATTCGTGGATGTAGTCTTCCAGCACGACCTGCATGCCGAGCTGCGCGTGCCAGAACATGGCGATCAGCAGGCCGATCAGCGGCACCGCGTTCCACGGCTTGGCCACGGCGGCGGCGGCGGTGGCGTAGTCCGAGCCCAGCAGGCCCAGCACGAAGACCAGGAACCAGATGCCCAGCACCACCAGTGCGGCGGCGGTCAGGCGCTGGTGCACGAAGTGCTCGGTGCCGGTCTTGGCCGAGCCAAGGCCGCGCACGTTCTTCAACGGGGTACGGAACTTGCTCACGCGGCACCTCCGAACATCACATAGGCCCACACCAGCAGGGTGATCACCAAGCTGCCGATGACCGACAGCCAGCTGCTGCGGATGAAGGCGGGGATGCTGAAGCCGATGGCGAAGTCCTGCACGACGTGGCGGATGCCATTGCACAGGTGATAGGCGAACGACCATGTCCACGCGAACAGGAACACGCGGCCATACCAGGCCCCGGCATGGCCGGTGAAGCAGTTCCAGGACTCGGGCCCCATCATCAGGGCCAGCAGGCCGGCGGCGATGATGAGGGCACCAACAGACAGAAAGACGCCAGTGGCTCGATGCAGGATCGAGGTGGCCATCTGAATCTGCCAGCGATACACCTGAAGGTGCGGGGAAAGTGGGCGTTGTCTGGTCGCCATTCGCTGGGCTCGTTGTCTCGGCTGGGCGGCACACGGCCGCGTTGGCTCAATGCTGATCAGAAATCGATGCAGCGTCCGTTTTTCTCCCAATCGCCATACCGCACCGGATCAAGTCCGCCGCGGCCGCCGAATTCTTCCGCTTTTTCCTGTTCCACGGGCACGGGTGCCACGGGGACCAGCGGGGCTTCAGATTCGTCGTCGGGAGTGGGGGTTGTTTGGCCTATCATGTTCGGTCTCGCAACGCACAAATTTTAGACCTCGTTCACGTGCCTGACAACCTGCCCCCTGCTTTCGTCGGATATCCTCGCCTGCCCGGCCACCAGCTGCTGAGCCTGCAGGGCCCGGATGCGGCTGTCTTTGCCCACGCCCAGTTCAGCAGCGATGTCACCGCCCTGCCCCTGCAGCACTGGCAGTGGAGTGCCTGGCTGAGCGCCAAGGGCCGCACCCTGGCGGTGTTCCAGCTGCTTCGGCTGGCCGAAGACCACGTGATGCTGGTGCTGGCTGACGGCGATGCCGATGCGATTGCGTCGCAACTGCAGCGCTTCGTGTTCCGCCGCAAGGTGAAGGTGCAGGTGCGCAGCGATCTGGCGGCGGCTGGCGCGTTCACCGCGCCCGAGGCCGCCAGCGGCGCGGCGATTGCGCAGACCGCAGGCGACGGCTGGGAGCTGGACCTGGGCAGCGATGCCCTGCCGCGCACCCTGCGCGTTGGCAGCGCCGACGCGTTCGCGGCCGGCAATGAAGCCGATGAGGCCGCTTTCGCCCTGGCCTGGCGCCAGGCCGACCTGCGCTACGGCCTGCCGCGGCTGGAAGAAGGCCAGCGCGAAGTGTGGACCCCCCAACAGCTGGGCCTGGACCGCCTGAACGGCTACAGCGTGAAGAAGGGCTGCTATCCCGGCCAGGAAATCGTCGCCCGCACCCACTTCCTCGGCAAGGCCAAGCGTGCGGTGCAGTTGCTGCATACCGCAGCACCGGCACAGGCCGGCGATGGCGTGCAGCAGGATGGCGCGGGGCTGGGCACGATTGCCAGCGTGGCCGGCGACCTGGCACTGGCGGTACTGCCACTGGAGGCCAGCGACGCTGATCTGCAGGTGGGCGATGCCATTGCGCAGCGCGTGCCGTTGCTGGATGGCCTGGCCCGCTGAAGCAGGCGGGGACCTGCACGGGTGGGTGCAGGAATGGTAGTGCCGGCCGCTGGCCGGCAACCATGCAGGGTTGAGGTTGCCGGCCAGCGGCCGGCACTACCCCTTACAGGCGCGCGCCGGTTTCCGGGTTGAAGAAATGCAGGCCCTGCGGATGGATCGCCACGCGGATCTGCTCGCCCACCTCGGGCAGCGCCTGCGGCGCCACGCGCATGGTCAGCGCGTGCTGGCCACTGCTCAGGTTGACGAAGATCTCGTTACCGACCGGTTCGATGCCTTCAATGCGTGCGACGAACGCATGCGCATCGTCGGCGGCCGCCGGCTGCAGGTGCTCCGGACGCACGCCCACCGCGATCGGCTTCTGCAGCCAGGCCGGATCGATGGTGGCCTGGCCCAGCGGTGCACGCCACTCACCATCGACCACGGTCACGCCACCGGCATCGCCCTGCAGCGTACCGCGCAGCACGTTCATCGCCGGGCTGCCGAGGAAGCCGGCCACGAACAGGTTGGCGGGGCGATCGTACAGCGCCATCGGCGTATCGATCTGCTGGATGACGCCATCCTTCAGCACCACGATGCGCTGGCCCAGGGTCATCGCTTCGACCTGGTCGTGCGTCACGTAGATCATGGTGGTACCCAGCTTGCGGTGCAGCTGCGCGATCTCGGTACGCACGCTGTGGCGCAGCTTGGCATCCAGGTTGGACAGCGGTTCGTCGAGCAGGAACACCGCCGGCTCGCGCACCAGCGCACGGCCCAGCGCGACACGCTGGCGCTGGCCACCGGACATCGCCTTGGGCAGCTTGTCCATCATCTCGGTCAGGCCCAGCGTCTGCGCCGCCTCGGCGATGCGCTTGTCGATGGTCGCCTTGTCGTGACCGCGCAGCTTCAGGCCAAAGGCCAGGTTCTCGGCCACGGTCATGTGCGGGTACAGCGCATAACTCTGGAACACCATCGCGATGTCGCGATCCTTCGGCGCCACGTCGTTGACCACGCGATCACCGATGGTCAGCGTGCCGCCGCTGATCTCCTCCAGGCCAGCCACCATCCGCAGCAGGGTCGACTTGCCACAGCCGGACGGGCCGACCAGCACCATCAGCTCGCCATCGGCGACCTCGAAGCTGGCGTCCTTCACCGCGACCTGGCCGTTGTCATAGACCTTGCGCACACCCTGCAACTGCACTTTTGCCATATCACCTATCCGGTCCGCCCGAAGCCGGGCTGTCTTTTGGGACTGCCTCGGCCCTCCCGATGGCAGTGATGATTGCGCGCTTGCCGCATGACGGCGAGCACTGCAATCGAATACAGTTGCCCATTCTGCCATGTAAACGTTTTCACGTGGCACTATCCGATGATCGGTGCGCACCGATCTGCGTCGGCGGTTGAACGAAGGTTCCGCCGAGGCAGTGGTTTCGAATGGAACGGTCTTCCGGCACCCCGGAGAACGCCCCTGACGAACCTCGGACAGGCAGTTGCGCGGATGTCCCCCGAACCCAGCCATGAAGCGATTGACAACGATGTCACCCGGATCTGAAACTCGAGCGATGCACGACACCCTCTTCCTGTTCGGTGCCACAGGTGATCTGGCCCAGCGCTACCTGTTCCCTTCGCTGCTTCGCCTGCTTGGCGACGGCCTGCTGCCGGAGGACTTCCGCATCCGTGCGCTGGCCCTGTCCGGGCATGACACCGAAGCCTTCCATGACATCCTGCGGCCGCGCCTGCAGCAGGCCATGCCGATGGCCACGCAGGACGACATCAGCGCCCTGCTGCGTCGCATCGACTACCGCTCTGTGGACCTGCGCGACGTCGACTCGGTTGCCGCCGCGGTCGCCGACCTCGTGCACCGCAAGTGCGTCAGCTACCTCGCCATCCCGCCGGGCCTGTACATCTCCACCTGCGAAGGCCTGGCCAAGGGCGGCGCCCTCGCCGCGCCGGCACGCCTGATGCTGGAAAAGCCGATCGGCAGCGACAGCGAGAGCGCCGAGGAAATCATCAGCACCATCGGCCAGTGGATCGACGAGGACCGCGTGTTCCGCCTCGACCACTACCTGGGCAAGGCCGCGGTGCAGAACCTGATCGCACTGCGCTTCGGCAACACGCTGCTGGAAGCGGTGTGGAACCGCAACTACATCGAATCGGTGCACATCCTGGTGGCCGAAAGCGAAGGCGTGGATGGCCGCGATGCCTATTACGCCCGCTCCGGCGCGCTGCGCGACATGGTGCAGAGCCACATCCTGCAGCTGCTGTGCATGGTGGCGATGGAACCGCCGGCATCGCTGGAAGCCGATCGCATCCGCGACGAGAAGGTCAAGGTGCTGCGCGCCCTGCGCCCGCTCGATGCCCGGCACGCCGCGCGTGACAGCATCCGTGGCCGCTACACCGCCGGCACCATCAATGGCCAGCCGGCACAGGCCTACCAGCCGCCGGAAGGCAGCGACGTGGAAACCTTCGCCGGTGTCACCGCGCATATCGACAACTGGCGCTGGAGCGGCGTGCCGTTCCACCTGGTCACCGGCAAGCGCCTGCCCGAGCGCACCACCCGCGTGGTGGTCACGCTGAAGCCGGTCACCCACTGGCTGTTCGAGCGCCCGCAGCGCGCGCAGGCCGCACCGAACCGCCTGGTGTTCCAGCTGCAGCCGCAGGAAAACATCGAACTGGGCCTGATGAGCAGCCTGGCAGGCCCGGAATGGGGCGCGCTGGAGCTGCATCCGCTGGAGCTGGAACTGTCGGTGCCGACCGGCCTGCACCGCCGTATCGCTTACGAACGCTTGTTCCTGGATGCCTTCAACGGCAACCACACGCTGTTCGTGCGCGATGACGAAGTGCGTGCGGCCTGGGCCTGGATCGACAGCGTCGCCGACGCCTGGAAGGACGCCAAGCTGCCGCTGGAGCCCTACCCCGCCGGCCAATGGGGCCCGGGCAATGCGGGCGGGTTCCTGCCGCAGGACCTGGACGCGCCCGACAGCGGAGCGTCGGCATGAGTGCCAGCTCGCAGCCAGTGCTGGTCGCCGACATCGGTGGCACCAACGCGCGCTTCGCCCTGGCCGACACCTCGCTGGACGCACCGCTGCAGAAGGACAGCATCCGCGAGTACGCGGTGGCGGAGTTCCCGTCGCTGGGTGATGCCGCGCGCCACCATCTGGAACAGATCGGCGCCACGGCAAGCCGCGGCGTGTTCGCCGTGGCCGGTCGCGTGGATGGTGACGAAGCACGCATCACCAACCATCCGTGGGTAATCTCGCGCAGCCGCACCGCTGCCATGCTCGGGTTCGACGAACTGCACCTGATCAACGACTTCGCCGCACAGGCGATGGCGATTTCGCTGCTGCAGCCCGATGACGTGGTCCAGGTCGGCGGGGCTGCCTGGGTACCGGGCAAGCCCGGCCAGCCACGCAACTACGCGGTGATCGGGCCCGGTACCGGTCTCGGCGTCGGCGGCCTGATCATGCGCCACGGCCGTTGCTATCCGCTGGAAACCGAAGGCGGCCATGTCAGCTTCCCGCCGGGAACCCCGGAAGAGATCCGCATCCTGGAGATCCTGTCCGAGCAGTTCGGCCGCGTCTCCAACGAGCGCCTGATCTGCGGCCCCGGCCTGGTCAACATCCATCGCGCCGTGTGCGAGATGGCCGGCATCGATCCGGGCCAGCTGCAGCCGGTGGACGTGACCGCCCGCGCCCTGCACGGCGATCCGCAGGCGATGCGCACCGTGGATGTGTTCTGCGCCGTGTTCGGCGCCATTGCTGGCGATCTGGTGCTGACCCAGGGCGCCTGGGACGGCGTGTTCCTGACCGGCGGGCTGACCCCGAAGATGCTCGATTCGCTGCAGCACTCCGGTTTCCGCCAGCGCTTCGAGCACAAGGGCCGGTTCTCTTCCATCATGGCGCGCGTGCCCTCGTTGGCGGTGATGCATCCCCACGCCGGACTGCTGGGCGCCGCCGCCTATGCCGCCGACGCCGAACGTGACGCACCTGGAGTTGCCGCATGAGCCCCACCACCTTCCACGACGACCGCATCGAGTTCATCAACCATGGCGATGCCGATGGCTGGATCGAAGCCGTTGCCGCCGAGATGGCGCACACCCTCAACCACGACATCAACGAAGTGGGCCGCGCCCGCATCCTGCTGTCTGGCGGCACTACACCGGCGCCGGTCTACCAGGCGCTGGCCGAGTTGGACGTGCACTGGGACCGGGTGGAAGTGAGCCTGGCCGACGAGCGCTGGCTGTCGCCGCAGGATCGCGACAGCAATGCCTGGCTGGTGCGCGAGCACCTGCTGAAACGCGCCGAGGGTGCGCATTTCGATCCACTGGTGCGGATCGGCAAGCCCCTGCCCGAATGCGTGTACACCGCCAACCTGCAGGCACAGCACAGCCAGCCGCCGAGCCTGGTGGCACTGGGCATGGGCAACGACGGCCACACCGCCTCGCTGTTCCCGGGCTCGAAGGACCTCGCCCGCGCACTGGAAAGCACCCTGCCCTATGCCGCGCTGGATGCCACCGGCTGCCCGGGTGCGAACCAGTGGCCGCTGCGCATCACGCTGACCCCGCATGGGCTGCGCCAGTGCCGACAGCGCCTGCTGCTGCTGCGCGGCAAGCAGAAGCTGCAGGTGCTGCGCCAAGCGTTGGACAGCAACGACGCCCAGCAGTATCCGATCCTCAACGCGATCAACCTGGAAGGCGCGCGCCTGCGCGTCCACTGGGCTGATTGATGTCGGCGGCGGTGCCCTGCCGCCGCTTGCCTCTCGCCACCTTGAACGCCGGTAGCCAATGAGCCTCCATCCGCAATTGCAAGCCATCACTGAGCGTGTCATCCGCCGCAGCGCCGCCTCGCGTGCCGCCTACCTGGCCGCGATCGACGCCTCCCTGCGCGAAGGCCCGTTCCGCAGCCGCCTGAGCTGCGGCAACCTCGCCCATGGATTCGCCGCCTGTGGCGGTACCGACAAGAGCCGCCTGCGGGGCGGCGTGACGCCGAACCTGGGCATCATCACCGCCTACAACGACATGTTGTCGGCGCACCAGCCGTTCGAGACCTATCCCGAGCAGATCCGCGAGATCGCCCGCGAGCTGGGTGCTACGGCACAGGTGGCCGGCGGCGTGCCGGCGATGTGCGACGGCGTCACCCAGGGCCGCGGCGGCATGGAACTGTCGCTGTTCTCGCGCGATGTGATCGCCCAGGCCACTGCGATCGGCCTCAGCCATGACATGTTCGATACCACCGTCTACCTCGGCGTGTGCGACAAGATCGTGCCGGGCCTGCTGATCGGCGCGCTGGCCTTCGGCCACCTGCCGGCGGTGTTCGTGCCGGCTGGCCCGATGACCCCGGGCATCCCGAACAAGCAGAAGGCGGAAGTGCGCGAGCGCTATGCCGCCGGCGAAGCCACCCGCGAAGAGCTGCTGGAAGCCGAGTCCGCCTCGTACCACGGCGCCGGCACCTGCACCTTCTACGGCACCGCCAATTCCAACCAGGTGCTGCTGGAAGCGATGGGCGTGCAGCTGCCGGGCGCATCGTTCGTCAATCCGGGCACGCCGCTGCGCGACGCCCTCACCCGCGAAGCCACCGAACGTGCACTGGACATCACCGCGCTCGGCGACGACTTCCGTCCGCTGGGCCGGATCATCGATGAGCGCGCGATCATCAACGCGGTCATCGCGCTGATGGCCACCGGCGGTTCGACCAACCACACCATCCACTGGATCGCAGTGGCGCGTGCCGCCGGCATCGTGCTGACCTGGGACGACTTCGACGAACTGTCGCAGCTGATTCCGCTGCTGGCCCGCGTCTATCCGAACGGCGAGGCCGACGTGAACCGTTTCGCGGCCGCTGGCGGACCGGCCTTCGTGTTCGGCGAGCTGATCAGGGCGGGCCTGATGCACGGTGACCTGGTCAGCGTGGCGCGCGGCGGCATGGCCGACTACGCGCGCGAGCCGCAGCTGCGCGACGGCCAGCTGGTCTACCTGCCGGGCCTGCAACACAGCGCCGATGACGAAGTGGTGCGTGGCGTCGACAATCCGTTCGAGCACCAGGGCGGCCTGCGCCTGCTGCGCGGCAACCTGGGCAAGTCGCTGATCAAGCTGTCGGCGGTGAAGCCGCAGTACCGCACGATCGAAGCACCGGCCGTGGTTGTCGATGCGCCGCAGGTGCTGAACAAGCTGCATGCCGGCGGCCTGCTGCCCGAGCACTTCGTGGCGGTGGTGCGTTACCAGGGCCCGCGTGCCAACGGCATGCCGGAACTGCATTCGCTGGCGCCGCTGCTGGGGCTGCTGCAGAACCAGGGCCGGCGCGTGGCACTGGTCACCGACGGCCGCCTGTCCGGCGCCTCGGGCAAGATTCCGGCGGCGATCCATGTGACGCCGGAAGCGGCACGCGGTGGTCCGCTGGCCAAGGTCCGCGAAGGCGACATGATCCGCCTCGATGGTGAGGCCGGCACGCTGGAAGTGCTGGTGGACGCGGCCGAGTGGGCCGCGCGTCCGCTGGCCCCGAACACGGCGCCTGCCGCGCATGACCTGGGCCGCAACCTGTTCGCGATCAACCGACGCGTGGTGGGGCCGGCCGATCAGGGTGCGATTTCGATTTCGTGCGGGCCGGCGGCGGCCGATGGCGGGCCGTGGGAATACGACGCGGAGTACGAGCTGGGGCACGATGCCGCAGCGGCGGCGGCGCCGCATGAGGCAAAAGACGCCTGAAGCGAAAAGCCGCGGCAGGCTTCCCGGCCTGGGCAGTAGAGCGCCCTGGACAATTCCCGGCGCGTCATTTGCGCTGCGGCCACTGAATCAAGAAGAGCAAAGGCAAGGGCAAAAGCATGGGTATCGAACAACATCAGGTGAAGGCGGCGGAGCTGTTGCGTGCGGCGGGCATCCTGCCGGTGGTGACGATTCATACGCTGGACCAGGCGCGTGCGGTCAGTGCGGCGTTGCTGGAAGGTGGCCTGCCGGCGATCGAGTTGACGCTGCGTACGCCAGTGGCGATGGAAGCATTGGCGATGCTCAAGCGCGAGCTGCCGGACGTGGTGGTGGGCGCCGGCACGGTGCTGACCGTGGAGCAGATGCAGCAGTCGATCGATGCGGGCGCGGACTTCCTGGTGACCCCGGGTACGCCACCGGCGCTGGCCGATGCGCTGGCGGCGGCACCGCTGCCGGTAGTGCCGGGTGCGGCCACGCCGACCGAACTGCTGTCGCTGTATGCGCGCGGCTTCCGCGTGTGCAAGCTGTTCCCTGCCACCGCCGTGGGGGGGCTGGCGATGATCAAGGGTCTGGCCGGCCCGGTTGCCGACCTCAAGCTGTGCCCGACCGGCGGCATCACCGAAAACACCGCCGCCGAGTACCTCGAGCAGAAGAACGTGGTCTGCATCGGCGGTTCGTGGATGGTGCCGGGCAGCTGGATCGCCGACGGTCAGTGGGACAAGGTGCGCGCCAGCGCCGCCGACGCCGCGAAGATCATCAAGCGCGTACGCGGCCACTGAGCCCGACACAGCTGTAGAGCCGAGCCCACGCTCGGCTCCGCGCCCGCAGGCCGGAAAGCAGCCGAGCATAGGCTCGGCTCTACATTTCCTCTATCGGCAGTGACGGCGCACGGAACCTGTCGGTGGCCCTGCGGAGGGCTCAGCCGTTGGCCGAATCCCTTACAGCGGCCGTGCCGGATCCACCAGCCCGTACTGGCTGGCCATGCGCGCCAGCGCGATGTTGTCGTGGATCCCCATCTTCTCGAACAGCCGCGCCTTGTGCGTGTTCACTGTCTTCGCGCTCAGGCTCAGGCGCCGCGCGATGTCTTCCTGGCGCAGGCCCTGGGTCAGCAGCAACGCCACTTCCAGCTCGCGCGGCGACAGGCTGTCGAATGGAGAGCCGTTGCCTTCAACGGTCGACAAGGCCAGGTTCTGCGCGATGCTGGTGCCCAGGTAGCGACGGCCCATGGCCACATCGCGCACCGCACGCAGCAGCTCCTGTGCATCGCAGCCCTTGCCGATGTAGCCCGCAGCCCCGGCTTCCAGCAAGCGCTTCGGCAGCGGCCCGTCTTCCAGCACCGACACGATCACCACGCGGGTGTTGCGATGGCTGCGGACGATGCGCTCGGTCACCTCCATGCCACTCACGCCGGGCAGGTGCAGGTCGCACAGCACCACGTCCGGCAGCAACTGGCGGACGTCGCGCAGCGCATCTTCGCCGGTCTCGGCTTCGCCCACCACCTCGATGTCGGTCTCCCCCGACAGGATCATCTTCATCCCGGTGCGGACCAGTGCGTGGTCATCCACCAGGTAGACTCGAATCGTCATTCACGTACCTCTTCGAATGCGGCCATTGCAGGTCAAGCTAGGCAGGGCGCCGATACCCCTGCAAGCGCGTTCGAGATGCGACCCGGGCATTCTGCCTTGCGCATCACAGTACCGCGCGTTGTGCTTGCCCCCTGTCTTGCAGAACCTGCTGCAACGAAACAACTGATCTATCACGTAGACGCCCCGGAGGGGCCATCCACGTCAATCCCCCTGTGATGATGCTTCGCTGGCCGTCGCTGGCGGCGAATCCTGACGTCGCCAAGGATGCCGGCGACTGAACATGACCAGATAGCACCCTACCACCCAAACCAGCGCGGCACACCATCCGGCCAGGATATCGGAGGGGTAATGCACGCCCAGATAGACCCGGGAGACGCTGACCAGCAGGCTGAACGCGGGCGCCAGCAGCAGCACCGGCCAGCGCCAGCGGGTGTTCCAGGCCAGCAGCACCAGGGTCACGGCCAGGGTCATCGAGCCCATCGCGTGGCCGCTGGGAAAGCTGAACGTCGATTCCGGCGCGATCGATTCCCACAGGCTGGGGCGCTGGCGCTGGAAGAAATGCTTGCTGCCCATGTTCAGCAGCGCCGAGCCGACGAAGCTGACCGCCACGAAGGTGGCCTCACGCCAACGCCGGTAGCCCAGCAGCACGCCGATGATCAGCACGTCGGCGGGAATCAGGAACCATTCGTAGCCCAGCCTGGAAATGAGCACGAAGAAGCGGTCCAGCAGCGGTGAGTGCAGGCCATGCATCTGCCACAGCAGCGGCGCATCGAAATGGAACGATTCAAACTCGTGCACTTCGTCGGCCAGCGCGACGAAACCCGCCAACGGCAGCAGCACGCCACCGAACAGCAGCACCAGGCGCCAGGCATTGTGCGCCATCCAGTGGCGGAAACCGGAGGCGGACTCCGGCGCAGCGAGGATCGCAGGCTTATCCGGCGCTTCGGACATATTTGTGTTCGACGTAATCGTCGATCAGGGCGACGAACTCCTGGGCGATGTTCTCGCCACGCAGGGTCACCTTCTTCTCGCCATCGACGAACACGGGCGCGGCCGGGGTTTCACCGGTGCCCGGCAGGGAAATACCGATGTTGGCGTGCCGCGACTCACCCGGCCCATTGACGATGCAGCCCATCACCGCCAGGGTCATGTTCTCCGCACCCGGATGGTGGATCTTCCACAGCGGCATCTTCTCGCGCACGTGGTTCTGCACCACCTTGGCCAGTTCCTGGAAGAACTCGGAGGTGGTGCGGCCGCAGCCCGGACAAGCCGTGACCAGCGGCGTGAAGGCACGCTGGCCGGTGGTCTGCAGCAGTTCCTGGGCGACGATCACTTCCTGCGTGCGCGACTGGCCCGGTTCCGGGGTCAGCGAGATGCGGATGGTGTCACCGATGCCTTCCTGCAGCAGCACGCCCAACGCCGCCGACGAGGCGACGATGCCCTTGCTGCCGATACCGGCCTCGGTCAGGCCCAGGTGCAGGGCAAAATCGGAGCGCTGGGCCAGGTCGCGGTACACCGCGATCAGCTCCTGCACGCCACTGACCTTGGCCGACAGCACGATGCGATCGCGCGGCAGGCCGAGCTCCACCGCCTGCTCGGCCGAATCCAGCGCCGAACGGATCAGCGCCTCGCGCAGCACGCGACCGGCATCCCAGGGCTGCTCGCGCAGGTTGTTCTCGTCCATCAACTTCGCCGCCAGGGCCTGGTCCAGCGAGCCCCAGTTGGCACCGATGCGCACCGGCTTGTTGTAGCGGATCGCGAACTCGATCAACTGAGCGAACTGCAGATCCTTCTTCTTGCCGAAGCCGACGTTGCCCGGATTGATGCGGTACTTGGCCAGCGCTTCGGCACATGCCGGCTCGGCGGTCAGCAGCTGGTGGCCGTTGTAGTGGAAATCACCGATCAGCGGCACGTCGATGCCCATCATCGCCAGCTTGTCGACGATGCGCGGGATCGCCGCAGCGGCTTCCACGGTATTGACGGTCAAACGCACCATTTCCGAACCGGCCCGCCACAGCTCGGCCACCTGCTTCACGCTGGAGGCCACGTCGGACGTGTCGGTGTTGGTCATCGACTGCACCACGACCGGCTTGCCTCCGCCTACGGTGACCCCGCCGATCTGCACGGCATGGGTCTGGCGGCGGGGCCAGGAGGTGGCATCGGAGGGAGGAGTCGGGCGGGTGACGGCGTCATGCATGGGCGCATTCTACCGCCCGCCCCCGCATTCCGGGTGACTCGCATTCAGCCGGTGGCACGGCTGCGGCCGATTGTCGCAGGCACAGCCGCCCGTGAACGCATACGATGAGCGTGAATGACCGGTCCCGACGCCCCGTTTCTCCGTACCCTGTGCAGCCTGCGCTGGCTTGCCGTAGGCGGCCAGGCCGCCACCATCCTGGTTGCCACCTGGGTGCTGGGCCTGCCGTTGCCGCAGCTGCCGCTATGGGCCGGCGTGGCGGTGCTGGCCCTGTTCAACATCTATACCCAGTTGCGTCCGGACGCGGCTGACACCGCACCGCTGACCGCGTTCGGCCACATCCTGGTGGACGTGATCATCCTGACCTGGATGGTCGGCTGGAGCGGCGGCATGGCCAACCCGTTCAGCTCGCTGTTCCTGATCCTGATCGCGCTGGCCGCGTTCGCCCTGCCCCTGCGCTGGGCATTGGCGGTCGCACTGGCCTGCCTGCTCGGCTACGCCGCCAGCGGCATCTTCGGCCAGCCATTGCCGGACGGTTATTTCCGCGCGCAGGACCTGAATCGCTGGGGCGTGGTCGCCAACTTCCTGATCTCCGCCGCGGTGGTACTGGCCTTCTCCACCCGGCTGGCGCTGGCCCTGCGGGAGCGCGAACTGGAACTGTCGGCACTGCGCGAGCGCTTCGCCCGCAACGAGGGCATCGTCGCGCTGGCCACCCATGCCGCCTCGGTGGCGCATGAACTGAACACGCCGCTGGCGACCATGACCCTGCTCGCCGACGATGTGGCCGAGCGCAGCGAAGAGCCGGAAGTGCGCGAGGACATGGAAACCCTGCGCGAGCTGCTGGTGCAGTGCCGGGAGCGCGTGCTGGCGCTGGCTGCTCCGGCCTCGGCCGACGCACCGGGCCGCAGCCATTCCAGCGCACAGCAGGTGCTTGAGCAATGGCGCCTGGTGCGGCCGACCATCGACCTGCACCGCAACGATGATGCGCCGCTGCGGCTGCCGCTGGACCCGGGCGTAGGCCATCTGCTGATGGTCCTGCTCAACAACGCCGCCGATGCCGGCGAGAAAGCCGGCCGGCCACGCGTGGACCTGGACCTGCGCATCGAAGGCGACGACCTGATCGGCGAAGTCCGCGACTACGGCCATGGCTTCGACGCCCGTGCCGCCGTGCTGCCGGGCAAGCTGTTCGGCAGCAGCAAGAGCGAGGGCATGGGCGTCGGCCTGGCCCTGTCCCATGCCACCATCGAACGCCTCGACGGCGAGATGTGGATGCGCCCGGCCCAGGGGGCCGGCAGCCGCGTCGGCTTCCGCCTGCCGCTGGCCCCACGCGAGGACACCCCATGAGCCTTCACCATTCCACCCTGGGCCTGCTGGTCGACGACGACGAGCTGTACCTGCGTACCCTGCAACGCAGCCTGGCCCGCAAGGGGCTTGAAACGCAGACCGCACAGGATGCCGCCAGTGCGCTGGCGCTGGCCCGGCAGCATCCACCGGCGTTCGCGCTGATCGACCTGAAGCTGGGCAGCGATTCCGGCCTGGCACTGATCCAGCCGCTGCGCGCGCTGCGCGCGGACATGCGGATCCTGCTGGTGACCGGCTACGCCAGCATCGCCACCGCGGTGGAGGCGATCAAGCTGGGTGCGGATGATTACCTGCCGAAGCCGGCCACGGTGCCGATGATCCTGCGCGCCCTCGGCGAGGAAGACGACGGCCCGGCCGACGATGGCGAAATGGAAGTGCCCGATGCGATGACGCCGATCAGCCGCCTGCAGTGGGAACACATCCAGCAGGCGATGCACGAGACCGGCGGCAATGTGTCAGCGGCCGCGCGCCTGCTCGGCATGCACCGGCGCTCGCTGCAGCGCAAACTGGCCAAGCGGCCAAGCCCGGAGCGCGACCCGAGCCGGTGACGCGGTAGTGCCGGCCGCTGGCCGGCAACCCATCCGCTGCGGTAGTGCCGGCCGCTGGCCGGCAACCCATCTGCTGCGGTAGTGCCGGCCGCTGGCCGGCAACCTCATGAACGATTGAAGCATCACCTGGATGCCGGCCAGCGGCCGGCACTACCAGAGCATCAGCGCTTCAGCTGCGCCAGGATCTCGCGGGTCATCGGATCGGCAACCGCCACATCCTCGCCCTGCAGCGCCGGCAGCAGGCCACTGGCCAGTTGCTTGCCGAGCTCGACACCGAACTGGTCGAACGCGTTGATGTTCCAGATCACCGACTGCACGTACACGGCGTGTTCGTACATGGCGATCAGCGCACCCAGTGCCTGCGGCGTGAGCGCGTCGAGCAGGATCAGCGTGCTCGGCCGCCCGCCCGGGTAATCACGGTGCGGATCGTCGCTGCTCTGGCCATTGGCCAGCGCCTCGGTCTGTGCCAACAGGTTGGCCAGCAGGGCCTGGTGATTGATCGTGTAGGGATCATCGTTGTGCACACAGCCGATGAAGTCGGCCGGAACGACGCTGGTGCCCTGGTGCAGCGCCTGGAAGAAGCTGTGCTGCACATCGGTGCCTGCCCCACCCCACCACACCGGCACGGTGTCGGTGGTGACCGGCGCACCATCACGCTGCACGCGCTTGCCCAGGCTTTCCATCACCAGCTGCTGCAGGTAGGCCGGCAGCAGCGCCAGACGCTGGTCGTAGGTCATCACCGCATGCGTGGCATGGCCCAGCAGGTTGCGGTTCCAGATGTCGGTCAGGCCATGCAGCACCGGCAGGTTGCGCTCCAGCGGTGCATCCAGCGCATGCGCATCCATCTGTGCGGCGCCTTCCAGCAGCTGCTCAAAGCGCTCGAAGCCGATCGCCAACGCGATCGGGAAACCGACCGCCGACCACAGCGAATAGCGGCCACCCACCCAGTCCCACATCGGCAGTACGCGATCGGCGGCGATCGCGAAGGCCTTGGCGGCGCGATCCGGATTGGCGCTGACTGCATACAGGCGCTCGCTGCCGCCCAGCCAGTCGTGCAGGATCTGGCCGTTGAGCAGCGTTTCCTGCGTACCGAAGGTCTTGGAGATGAGGATGCCGGCGGTCTTGGCCGGATCCAGCGTGGCCAGCGTGCGCTGCATGGCGGCGCCGTCCACGTTCGAGACGAAATGCACGCGCAGGCGCGCACCGCTGACCGGACGCAGCGCGTCGGCGACCAGGCGCGGGCCAAGGTCGGAACCACCGATGCCGACGCTGACCACATCGGTCACGCCACTGTCTTCCAGCGCGCGCACCAGCACGCCCATGCGCTGGCGGATCGCGCGCGCGGTGGCATAGGCCTCGGCCGCCACCGGCGCATCGACCACATCGCCGCGCAGCGCGGTATGCAGCGCGGCGCGCCCTTCGGTCAGGTTGACCTGTTCGCCGCGGAACAGGCGCGTGATGGCACCACCGACATCACGCTCGGCAGCCAGCGCCAACAGCGCCTGCAACGCCGCGGCATCGTATTTCTGCCGGGCGAAATTGACGTACAACGGACCGACCCGCAGCGCCAGCTCCTGTACACGGCCGGGTTCGGCGGCGAGCAGGCTGGGAATGCTTGCGCCCTTCAGGCGCTGGGCGTGGGAATGCAGCGAGTCGAATCCGTTGTTCGTTGTCATGCGGCCTGGGTCGGGATCGTGTCGTTGGTGTGGGTGATCTGGTTGTTGCCATCAACGTACACCAGCTTCGGCCTGAAGCTGTCAGCTTCCTGCTCGGTCATGCTGGCGAACGCGGCGATGATGATGATGTCACCGACCTGCACGTGGCGCGCGGCGCCACCGTTGAGCGAGACAACGCCGCTGCCGGCTTCGGCGCGGATGGCATAGGTCGAGAAACGCGCACCATTGGTCACGTCCCAGATGTGCACCTGCTCGAACTCGCGGATGCCGGTGGCAGCCAGCAGGTTGTCATCGATGGCGATCGAGCCTTCGTAGTTCAGCTCGGAATGGGTGACGGTGGCGCGATGGATCTTGGTCTTGAGCAGGGACAGGTGCATGGGGGCGCTGCAACGGCAAAGGAAAGAGCGGATTCTAGCACCCGCGCAGCGCGGGGCATCACGGCCGGCAACCTGTTCAGGTAGGCGGTGAAACCGGGGTCAGAACCCTTTTCCCCTGGAAAAAGGGATCTGACCCCATGCATCGCGCGGCGCCGCCGGAACTCAGAACTCCAGGTTGTCGATCAACCGGGTGGTTCCCAGGCGCGCGGCAATCAGCGCCACGCGGCCACCGCCGTCGAAGGTCGGCTCGACCAGCTCCGGGGTGCGCAGCACCGCGTAGTCGACCTGGAACCCGGCTGCCTGCAATGCGGCCGTGGCGTCGGCTTCGATGCGATCACGTGCCTGCCCCGCCACGTAGCCCTCGCGCATGCCCAGCAGGGTGCGGTGGATGGTGGTCGCGACCGGGCGCTGTTCGTCGCTCAGGTACTGGTTGCGCGAACTCTTGGCCAGGCCATCCTCGTCGCGCACGATCTCAGCACCGACGATCTGGATCGGGAACGACAGCTCGGCCACCATCTGCCTGATCACGGCGAGCTGCTGGTAGTCCTTGCGGCCGAACACGGCCACGTCCGGCTGCACCTGCAGGAACAGGCGCGCCACCACCGTGCAGACGCCATCGAAGTGCCCCGGGCGGCTGGCGCCTTCCAGCACTTCACTGACACCCGGCGCGTGCATGCGCGTGGTCCTGTCCACGCCCAGCGGATACATCGTCTCCACGCTGGGCAGCCACACGGCATCGCAGCCGACCTGCTCCAGCCCGGCCACGTCGGCCTCGGGCGTGCGCGGGTAGCGACTGAAATCCTCGTTGGGGCCGAACTGGGTCGGATTGACGAAGATGCTCGCCACCACCTTGTCGGCGTACTGGCGGGCCAGGGTCACCAGCGAATGGTGCCCCCCATGCAGGTTGCCCATGGTCGGCACCAGCGCCACGCGCAGGCCCTCACGCTTCCACTGGGCGATCTGCTCGCGCAACGCGCCGAGCTCGTTGAAGGTCTGGATCATTGGGCGTAGGCGTGCTGTTCGTCGGGGAAGCTGCCGTCGCGCACCGCGTCGGCAAAGGCGCGGGTGGCACCGGCCACCGAGCCACCTTCGGCAAGGAAATCCTTGACGAACTTGGGACGGCGATGGCCACTGTCCAGGCCGAGGAAATCGTGCAGCACCAGCACCTGGCCATCGCACTGCGGGCCCGCGCCAATGCCGATGGTCGGCACATCCACCGCAGCGGTCACCTCGGCAGCGACCGGGGTCGGCACGCATTCAAGCACCATGATGCTGGCGCCTGCGGCGGCCACGGCCCTGGCGTCCTCCACCAGCTGGCGCGCAGCATCGCCGCGGCCCTGGATCTTGAAGCCGCCCAGTCGCAGCACCGACTGCGGGGTCAGGCCGAGGTGCGCGCAGACCGGAATCTCGCGCTCGACCAGGTAGCGGATGATGTCGACCTTGAAGCCGGCACCTTCGATCTTGACCATCTCGGCACCGGCCTGCAGCAGCTGCAGCGAGGCATCCAGCGCGCGTTCCGGGGTGGCATCGGCGCCGAACGGCAGGTCGGCCACCAGCAGCGCACGCTGCAGCACGCGGGCCACGGCCCGGGTGTGGTAGACCATGTCGGCCACGGTCACCGGCAGGGTCGAATCATGACCCTGCACGACCATGCCCAGCGAATCGCCGATCAGGATCAGATCGACGCCGTTGGCATCGAAGGTGCGGGCGAAGCCGGCGTCGTAGGCGGTCAACATGACCAGCTTCTGGCCATTGCGCTTGGCCTCGGCCAGGGCGGGAACGGTCCAGGGCTTGCTGTCTGCGTGGGTGCTCATGTGCTGATAACCGGGGGAGATAACCCGGGCATTATCACCCTATCGGCGCGATCCCGCAGGCATCGACCCGCATCACTGCATCCTGCACGCGTCCATGGCCAGGAATTGTCAGTTCCGGCGCGATTTCGGCCAGCGGCACCAGCACGAAGGCACGCTCGTGCAGGTACGGATGCGGCACCTTCAGCCCAGGCTGGTCGAGCGCCTGCGCACCATACAGCAGCAGGTCCAGGTCCAGCGCGCGCGGGCCCCAGTGCACTGCCGGATCACGCGTGCGACCGAAGCGCTGCTCCAGCGCCAGCATGGCCTGCAGCAGCTCATCGGCCGGCAAGGTGGTTTCGACCGAGGCCACCGCATTGACGAACGGCGGCTGGTCTTCATTGCCCCAGGCCGGCGTTGCGTAAAGCCGCGAGGCCTGGCGCAGCCGGGTCCCGGGCAGGCCGTCCAGCGCGGCAATCGCCGCGCCGACGGTGGCGGCCGCGTCGCCGAGGTTGGCGCCGAGGCCGATCCAGGCAAGGGTCATCGCTTACTCGCCCGCTGCACCGGCCGCGGCACCCGGACGACGGCGGCGACGGCGGCGCTTGCGCGGCGCTCCGCTCTCGTCATCGCCATCTTCGCTGTGCATCGCATCCAGCGACGACTCCAGCTCACGACCGGACTGCGCCTGCGCTTCGCGCCAGAACTCGACATCGGCGGCGTGCTCGGACGACGCCACCTGGCGCAGGCTGAGGAAATCGAACGCGGCACGGAAGCGCGGATGGGTCAGGGTGCGGAACACGCGCTTGCGCTGGCGCGAGCTGAAGCGCGACTGCAGCAGCCAGATTTCCTGCATCGGCAGCGAGAAGCGGCGCGGCAGCGCGATGGTGCTCAACTGCTGCACGGTGACGCGGTCGGCGGCGCGGCGCTGCGCCTCTTCCGGTGCCACGCCCTGCTTGAGCAGGGTCGCCTGTGCACGGCAGAACGCCGGCCACAGCAGCAGCGCGAACAGGAACGCCGGCGAGACCGGTTCGTCGTTGGCCACCCGCGCATCGGTATTGGCCAGGCCCTCGACCAGCATGCGGCGCAGCGCGCCGGTACGGTTGGCTTTCAGCGCCTTGGCGCTTTCCGGGAACAGCACGTCGAGCAGGCCGTAACGCTCAAGGCCTTCGAAGCTGGCCACGCCGTGTCCGGACAGGAACAGCTTGAGCACTTCCTCGAACAGGCGCGCTGGCGCGGCTTCGTTGAGCAGGCCGGCCAGGTGCGGGATCGGCGCGGCAGTACCCTCTTCGATCTGGAAGCCGAGCTTGGCCGCCAGGCGCACCGCTCGCAGCATGCGTACCGGGTCTTCCTGGTAGCGCTGCACCGGGTCGCCGATCAGCTTCATCAGGCGCGCCTGCACGTCCTCGAAGCCACCGGTGTAGTCGCGCACCGAGAAGTCCTCGATGGCGTAGTACAGGGCGTTGCAGGTGAAGTCGCGGCGGATGGCGTCGTCTTCGATGGTGCCGTACACGTTGTCGCGCACGAGCATGCCGTTTTCCATCTCGCGGTCGCCGCTGCCGTCATCGCTGTTGGCACGGAAGGTGGCGACTTCGATGATTTCGCGACCGAACACTACGTGGGCGAGGCGGAACCGGCGGCCGATCAGGCGGCAGTTTCGGAACAGCTGCTTGACCTGCTCGGGCGTGGCGTCGGTGGCCACGTCGAAATCCTTGGGTTGGCCATTGACCAGCAGATCGCGCACCGCGCCGCCGACAAGGTAGGCGCCGAAGCCGGCATCGCGCAGGCGGTAAAGCACGCGCAGGGCGTTCGGGCTGATGTCCTTGCGGGAGATCGTGTGCTGGTCGCGCGGGATGACGCGCAGGCTGAACGGTGATGTAGCAGAGGAAATGATGTTGGCGCTTCCGGTTGAAGTTTCGGGATTGCCCAATGGCATCGAGGTGCATATACTAGCGCTCCTGCCTCGGCAGCGACACAGTTACGCTCCCTTCGTCTAGTGGTTAGGACGTGGCCCTCTCAAGGCTAAAACAGGGGTTCGAGTCCCCTAGGGAGCGCCAGTCGCCGCAGCAGGAACCGAAAAAGCCCGCCTTGTGCGGGCTTTTCTGTTTTCCGGGATTGCAGTGATTGCGGTCGGGTTGGTCGCTTTGGCGCCTCCCTGCAATCGGCTCGAGCCGGTGGGGTCACCCAGGGCAGGACACGCCGTGAACCCATCCATGGGGGCTCGATGGCGCCATCCTTGGCGCCAACGGTCCTGCCCTGGGTGACCCCACCGACTCTGGACGGTTTCCCGCCAGCTGCGGCAACAACCGACCAGCGCTTCGCCGCATCCGCACGCACCATGAAACTGTCAGGAGGGGGCCAGATCAGCCTGCCCCCTCACACTCTGGACAAGCAGGCGCCAACGGAACGCAACCGAAGCCAGTCGCCGTCAGCCTTCCATCTGCTCCAGCTCCTTGCCCTTGGTCTCGCGCACGTAGCGGACCACGAAGAAGATCGAGAGGATCGCCGCCACCGTATAGATGCCATAGGCCCCGGCCAGGCCGATGCCGGCCAGCAGCATCGGAAAGGTCACGGTGATCGCGAAATTCGACGTCCACTGCGCCGCACCGGCAACAGCCAACGCCGGGCCGCGGATCTGGTTGGGGAACATCTCGCCCAGCATCACCCACATCACCGGGCCCCAGGACATGTTGAAGAACACCACGTAGACGTTGGCGGCGACCAGCGCCAGCCGTCCCATGCCATCGGACAGCTGCAGGCGCCCGCCGGCCAGGCTGCCGCTGGCAAACGCCACCACCATCAGCACCAGCGCCACCGACATGCCGACCGAGCCGACCCACAGCAGCGGCTGGCGCCCGATGCGGTCGATCAGCAGCACGGTGAGCAGGCAGGCGCCGATGCTCAGCGCGCCGGACAGCACATTGATCAGCAGTGCGTCGCTTTCAGAGAAACCCACCGCCTGCCACAGCACCGCGCCGTAGTAGAACACCACGTTGATGCCGACCAGCTGCTGGAACATGGCCAGGCCGATGCCCACCCAGAGGATCGGGCGCAGCCTGCCGGTAGCCCTGCTGCGCAGGTCGCCGAAGCGCGGCTTGTGCTGGTCCTGTGCCAGGCTGGCTTCGATCTCGGCCTGCTTGGCCCGGGCAGCGGCCTCGCCGTACAGTCGCGACAACACCGCCCTCGCCTGCCCCTGGCGGCCCTTCAGCACCAGGAAGCGCGGGCTTTCCGGAATCACCAGCAGCAACAGCAGGAACAGCGCGGAGGGCAGCGCCTGCATCCAGAACATCCAGCGCCACGCCTCATGGCCCAGCCACAGCGGCTCGGTCGAGGCGCCGGCAGCGTGGGCCAGCAGGTAATTGCTGAGGAAGGCCGCGAACAAACCGCAGATGATGGCCATCTGCTGCACCGTGGCCAGCCGGCCGCGATAGCGCGCCGAGGCGACTTCGGCGATGTAGGCCGGTGACATCACGCTGGCCGCCCCCACCGCAAAGCCGCCCAGCACGCGGGCCGCGATGAACAGCCAGGACGCGTGGGCCGCCCCGGCGCCCAGCGCCGAGACCAGGAACATCAGCGCGGACACGATCAGGACACCACGGCGCCCCAGGCGGTCGCCCAACCAACCGGCCAGGAATGCACCGACCGCGCAGCCCAGCAGCATCGAGGCAACTTCGAAACCCAGCGCCGCCTCGCTGGAGTTGAAGGCCTGGCGCAGGCCATCGACCGTGCCGTTGATGACACCACTGTCGAAGCCGAACAGGAAGCCACCAAGCGTGGCCACGCAACTGATCAGGACGATGAACGCCGTGTTTTCACCACCGTGGGAGGCGGTGCGGGACGGGGCCTGGGACATGGACGATCCTGCTGGGAAGGGAGCCCGGCCACCAGGACCGGTTGTCGCGCAGCCTCGCACACGCCCTGCCGTGCCGCCAATGGCCGCGCCTGCCAGACGCCCGTTTTCCGTCCCATCCCGACACCGGGGGCCAACCTGTTCTAGAATTGGCGGGTTCAGGAATCGATCCACCCCCAGCCCATGCCCTTTGTCGTCACCGAAAACTGCATCAAGTGCAAACACACCGATTGCGTGGAAGTGTGCCCCGTGGATTGCTTCCACGAAGGCCCGAACTTCCTGGTGATCGACCCGGATGAGTGCATCGACTGCACCCTCTGCGAGCCGGAGTGCCCGGTCAACGCGATTTTCCCCGAGGACGACGTCCCCGCCGGCCAGGAAGGCTTCGTTGCCCTCAATGCCGAGCTGGCGAAGGAATGGCCGGTGCTGACCGTGCGCAAGGACCCGCCCGCCGACGCCGGCGAATGGGACGGCAAGCCGGACAAGCTGAAGCTGCTGGAGCGCTGAGAAGCGCCCGCGGCGGCAACGGAAAAGGGCGCCCATGGCGCCCTTTTCTGTTCTCGGTAGGTGCCAACCTTGGTTGGCACAAAAGCGCCGACCAAGGTCGGCCTCTACCAAGGCACGTCTTCCGGTAGGTGCCAACCTTGGTTAGCACAAAAGCGCCGACCAAGGTCGGCCTCTACCAAGCACGTCTTCCGGTAGGTGCCAACCTTGGTTGGCACGGAAGCGCCGACCAAGGTCGGCCTCTACCAGGGCGACCCTTACTGAGCCAGCTTCGCCTTCAGCGCGGCGATCAGCTTCACCGGCGCTTCGGCGGTGGCCGGCAGGCCACGCGGGTCGACCGCGGAGATGTAGGCACCTGCATCAACCGCCACCACGCGGACCAGGAAGTTGCTGCCTTCGTAGGCCACGTCGTACGAGCCCAGCAGCTGCGCGCGGCTGGCAATGGTCACGCCTTCCACGCCTTCCAGTGCGGTACCGACCTTGGCGAAGGCTTCATCCTTGCCACCGGCAATGGTGAAACCGGTGTTGCCCACCGCCGGGGCTGCGGCGACCGGCGCCGCCGGCTTGGTGGCCGAGGCCAGTGTCGGCACCTTGTTGTCGGTGGTGGCGTTGGGCAGGTTCAGGTCCGGCGGTACTTCCAGCGGGCGCATTTCCGGGGCCAGGGCGTAGTCGCCCTTGACGCCACGCTTGAAGCAGCCGGTGGTGCCGGCCGCAACAGCTACAGCAAGCAGGGCGTAGGACAGCACGCGGACAGTGGAAACGGATTGACGCATGTGAATCTCCTGGGTCAGACCAAGACGGAAGGTCAGTGGCTGGAAAGGGCTTCGAGGGCGGCGATGTCGCCGGCAAGGTGGTCGGCCGCGGGATGATGTGCTGCCGACAGCGGCAGCAGCGGCAGGCGCAGGTCATGGCCGATGCCGATGCGGCGCAGCAGCGCCTTGACCGGGATCGGGTTGGGTTCGACGCCACAGAAATCATGGAAGGGATGCAGGCGCGCGTCCCACGACTCGGTGGCTTCGTGGTCGTGCGCGGCAGCCAGCTCGCACATCCGGCGATACGCGCCCGGAAGCACGTTGGAACCGACCGAGATCAGGCCATCGATGCCAGCCCGGATCGAACGCGCGGCGGTGCCGTCGTCGCCACTGAGCACCGCGAACGTCGGGCTGCGCAGCGCCAGCAGCGCCTGCACCCGGCCGGTGTCACCCACCGCTTCCTTGATGCCGACGATATTGGGGTGGCTGGCCAGCTCGGCCACGGTCTCCGGCTGCATGTCGCAGCCGGTACGGCCGGGCACGTTGTACAGCACGACCGGCAGCCCGCCCTGGTCGGCCACCGCGCGATAGTGCGCGATCAGGCCAGCCTGGGTCGGCCGCACGTACGGCGGGGTGACCACCAGTGCGTGGCTGGCGCCAAGGGCGGCGGCACGGCGGGTCTGTTCGATGGTCTTGGCGGTGCCCGACAGGCCGGTGCCGGCCATGACCGGGATGCGGCCGCCGATGCGTTCGACGGCGCTGGCCAGCAGCTGGTCGTACTCGGCATCGGTCAGGGTCGCCGCTTCGCCGGTCGAGCCAGCCACGACAACGCCATGGACGCCACCCTCCAGTTGCAGGTGCAGCAGGCGCTGCCAACCATCGGGATCGAGGGCGCCGTCGGCCCGGAACGGGGTCGCCAGCGCGGTGATGAGGCCGGAAAGGGACAAGGACGTGCTGCTCTTGGCTGGGAAGGGAAACGCCCGCCACGAAAGGCTGGGGGCGGCCTGAATGTTACTTGCGGCGCGAAAGCACGGGCAAGTATGCTGGACACCGGTGGATCCCCGCCTCTGGCGGGCATTCAGACTCATGCATGCATTACCCGGAATCGCCTTGACCGACACCACCCCGCGCCCCGCGCCGAGCGAAAACCACCTCCTGATCAACGCCTATACGACGCATCCGGAGTCCCCCCTGCTGTCCGTCACCCGCCGCATCGCCGACAGCGGCTGCAACCTGGTGGACGCACGCCTGGCCACGGTCGGCCGCGATGTCTCGGTCACCGCCCTGGCCACCGGCTCCTGGGACTCGGTGGCCAAGCTCGAGGCGATGCTGACCCGGCTGGAGCGCGAGGAGGGCCTGAAGCTGGTCTGGTACCGCACCGCCGCCAAGCAGGCGCAGTCCAACCTGCTGCCGTACATCGTCGAAGTGATCGCCGCCGACAAGCCGGGCATCCTGTTCCAGCTGGCCGACTTCTTCGACCGCCAGGGCATCACCATCGAGAACCTGCAGAGCACGCGCTACCGCGCCATGCAGACCGGTGCGGAAATGTTCAGTGCACAGGTCACCATCGGCGTGCCGGCCAACATGCACATCGCCGCGCTGCGCGACGATTTCCTTGAGTTCTGCGACCACCTCAACCTGGACGCGATCATGGACCCGATGAAGTTCTGAATGAATTCCTGATTTTTCGCGCGCCTCTCACGGGCGCGTGGCGTTTCATGCAATTGTCTTGGAAAGAACCCAGGCTCGACAGAAGGACCTCATGAACAACGGCGATACCCTGGACAGCACCACCCTCTCCCTGCCGCTGGCGCTGTCCGGTGGCGACCAGGCCACCCTCGGCGACTATGCCGGCCAGTGGCTGGTGCTGTACTTCTACCCCAAGGACAGCACTCCCGGCTGCACCACCGAAGGCATCGACTTCAACGCGCTGCTGCCGAAGTTCAAGAAGGCCGGCGCGGTCGTGCTGGGCGTCTCGCGCGATTCGGTGAAGTCGCACGACAATTTCTGTGCCAGGCAGGGCTTCGGCTTCCCCCTGGTCAGCGATGGCGACGAAGCGCTGTGCAGCGCCTTCGACGTGATCAAGATGAAGAACATGTACGGCAAGCAGGTACGTGGCATCGAACGCAGCACCTTCCTGATTTCCCCCGACAGCCGCATCGTGCAGTCCTGGCGCAAGGTCAAGGTCGCCGGCCATGCCGATGCCGTTCTCGCCGAACTGAAGGCCTCCCAGTCCAAGTGAGTCCCACTGCCTACTGTGTCTGCCATCACCCTGCCAGGCAGCAGGCCGTGGTGGTTTTTCCCTGTCCGTAACCAGGAATCGACGATGACCCGAGGCAAGCGCATCTACGTGCTGGATACCAACGTGCTGATGCACGATCCGACCGCGCTGTTCAAATTCGAGGAGCACGACGTTTACCTGCCCATGCAGGTGATCGAGGAGCTGGACAACGGCAAGAAGGGCACCTCCGAAGCGAGCCGCAACGCCCGCCAGGTGAGCCGCTTCCTCAACGAGCTGGTGCAGGCCTCCGGCCTGGACAACCTGGCCGACGGCATTCCGCTGCAGCGCCCGAATGGGCTGCAGCTGCGCGGCAAGCAGAGCGCCGGCAAGCTGCGCTTCCAGACCAGCCATTTCGACGCTGGCAAGAGCTTCGGCAAGGTGATCCCGGACAACGCCATCCTCGGCGCGATCCTGGCCCTGAAGGAAGAAACCCCCGACCTGCCGGTGGTGTTCGTCTCCAAGGACATCAACCTGCGGATCAAGGCCGCCATCGCCGGCATCGTGTCCGAGGACTACGAGAACGACCGCGCGTTGGACGATTTCAGCCTGCTCTACACCGGCGCTACCGAGCTGCCGGAAGACTTCTGGAAGCGCCACGGCGACGACCTGCGCAGCTGGAGCGACAAGGGCCGTACCCATTACGAAATCCAGGCGCAGGACGGCGAGGAGTGGTACCCGAACCAGTACGTCTACCTGCCCGGCGAAGATGAAGTCGAGCTGCGCGTCAGCCGCGTGGTCGGTGACGGCAAGGTGGTGCTGTCGCTGGTCGATGATTTCCGCCACGGCAGCCACGCCGTGTGGGGCATCAGCGCACGCAACCGCGAGCAGAACTTCGCCCTCAACGCACTGATGGATCCGGAGATCGACTTCGTCACGCTGCTGGGTACCGCCGGCACCGGCAAGACCCTGCTGGCGCTGGCCGCCGGCCTGGCGCAGACGATGGACCAGCAGCGCTACCGCGAGATCATCATGACCCGCGCCACGGTCAGCGTCGGCGAAGACATCGGTTTCCTGCCCGGCACCGAAGAAGAGAAGATGACGCCGTGGATGGGCGCGCTGACCGACAACCTGGAAGTGCTCACGCACAACCAGGAAGGCGGCACGTGGGGGCGCCAGGCGACCAACGACCTGCTGGCCAGCCGCATCAAGATCCGCTCGATGAACTTCATGCGCGGCCGCACGTTCCTGTCGCGCTACCTGATCCTGGACGAGGCGCAGAACCTCACCCCGAAGCAGATGAAGACGCTGATCACCCGCGCCGGCCCCGGCACCAAGATCGTCTGCCTGGGCAACGTCGAGCAGATCGACACCCCGTACCTGACCGAGACCACCTCGGGCCTGACCTACGCGGTGGATCGCTTCAAGAACTGGCCGCATAGTGCACACATCACCCTGCGCCGTGGCGAGCGTTCGCGCCTGGCCGATTACGCTTCGGAGGTGTTGTGAACCGCCGCACCCGCCTGCTGCTGCCCACGGCTGCAATCACCCTCGCAGCCGTGCTGGGCGCCTGCACCACTACGCGCGGCCCGGCCAGTGTGCCGACCGCCGAGCGCACCGGCCAGTCCTGGGTGGTCACCCGCCCGATCATCGCCGCGCAGGTGCTCGACACCTGCTCGCGGCCCAGCCCCGGCCGCGAGGCCGGGCGGGTCAGCGGCTACTGGGCACCCAGCCGGCAGCAGATCGACCAGCTGGAAGCGAACCTGTCTTCGCTGGAGGCCCAGGTGCCGAAGGTGCTCGACTTTGACCGGCAGTACGTCGGCATCGAAAGCGCAGGCCGACGGCTGATCTACATCAATGCCTTCCACCTGCCCGACGACAGCGGCATCAATCCGGCCCGCGAAGCGATCCGCGTCTGCGATGGCGGCGCGCAGTTCTGGGGCGCGGTGTTCGACCCGGCCAGCAACACCTTCAGCGAGCTGCAGTTCAACGGCGGCTTCGGCGGGCCCTGAGGGGCCCCGCCGATGGGAATACGCCTGCCCACCTGGGTCTGGATCGGCGCGGTCGCGCTCTCGTGCGTGGCCGGCATGGTCAACGTGGTCGGCTTCCTCGGTTTCGAGCACCAGGCGGTCAGCCACATGACCGGCAGTACCAGCCAGCTCGGCATGGCACTGGCCCAGGGTGACTGGCGCGCGGTCGGACACCTGTGGGGACTGCTGATCGCGTTCTCGCTGGGCGCAATGCTCAGCGGCCTGCTGATCCAGGACAGCACCCTGCAGCTGGGCCGACGCTACGGCGTGGCGCTGGCGCTGGAGTCAGCACTGTTGCTGGTAGCCATTCCGCTGTTCGAACGGCACCAGATATGGGGTGCACTGGCCGCCGCCATGGCCTGCGGCCTGCAGAATGCGATGGCCACCACCTTCAGCGGCGCGGTGGTGCGCACCACCCACCTCAGCGGCATGTTCACCGACCTCGGCATCGGCTTGGGCCACCTGCTGCGCGGGTTGCCACTGCAGGTACGGCGACTGACCCTCAGCGGCCTGATCATCAGCGGCTTCCTCGCCGGCGGCATCCTCGGCGCCTGGCTGTTCGTGCGCTGGCAGTACGACGCCCTGCTTGCCCCCGCCCTGCTGACCGGCCTGACCGGACTGGGTTATGTGCTGTACCAGCAGTGGGCGCGTTGGCGGCATTGAGGGCGGCGCTCCGGGGGGTCAGATCCCTTTTCCTGCGGAAAAGGGATCTGACCCCATCTATCAGCGGCGACGCTACCGCCTTTACGGTGACCACGGCACAATCGCTGGATGAGCCCGACCACTCCCGTTTCCGCCCTCACCATCGCCGGCTCCGACTCCGGCGGCGGTGCCGGCATCCAGGCCGACCTGAAGGCTTTTGCAGCGCATCGCGTGCATGGCCTTTCCGCGATTGCTGCACTGACCGCGCAGAACACCCGCGGCGTCATCGCCGTGCATGTACCGCCGATCGATTTCCTGCGCGCGCAACTGGACGCCTGCTTCGACGACTTCGACATCCACGCGGTGAAGCTCGGCATGCTGGCCAACGCCGAGGTGATCAATGCCGTCGCCGATGCATTGGAGCGCCATCGCCCGCCACACGTGGTGCTGGACCCGGTGATGGTCGCCACCAGCGGCGCGCGCCTGCTGGAAGACAGCGCCCTGCAGGCGATGCGCGAGCGGCTGATCCCGCTGGCCACGCTGATCACCCCGAACACGCCGGAAGCAGAGCTGCTGGTCGGACGGAAGATCGGCAACGGCGATGACGCGGAGCGCGCCGCTTCCGCCCTGCTCGACCTGGGCGCCGGTGCGGTGCTGCTCAAAGGTGGCCATCTGCAGGAAGGCAACCGCGTGATCGACCGCTACTTCGACGGCGTCAGCAGCGAAGAATTCATCCATGCCCGCCTGCCGCTGGACGCACATGGCACCGGCTGCACGCTGGCCTCGGCCATCGCCGCGCAACTGTGCAACGGCTTGAGCCTGGCCAATGCCTGCGAAGCCGGTATCGACTACGTTGCACGCGGCCTGCAGCAGGGCTATGCCCCCGGCCGCAGCGAGGTGCTGGTGCTCGATCACTTCGGCGCGGCACCACACGCATGAGCCTCACACCGGACGTCCTCGCCGTGCAGTGCGCTGATGGCCATCGCTACGAAGTGATTGCCTGCGTGCCTGCACAGCCCATCGCGCGCCTGCTGTGGCTGCCGGCACTGGGCGTGGCCGCGCGCCACTACCTGCCGCTGGCGCAGGCGCTGGCGGCGAAGGGCGTGGCGGTGTACCTGCACGAGTGGCGCGGCAATGGCAGCAGCTCACTGCGGCCGTCGCGCACGCAGGACTGGGGCTATCGCGAGGTACTCGAACAGGATCTGCCCACCAGCCAGGCGGTCCTTGTCGCGGCGGATGACGAGGCCGGCGCGCTGCCCTGGATCATCGGTGGCCACAGCCTCGGCGGTCAGCTGGCCTGCGTGCATGCCGGCCGCAATCCGCAGCACTTCAACCGCTTGTGGTTGGCGGCCAGCGGCTCACCGTTCTGGCGCGGCTTCCCGCCACCGCGGGGCTGGCTGCTGCCACTGGTCTACCGCTTCCTGCCGTGGATCGCACAGCGCCAGGGCGTGCTGCATGGCCGGCGCCTCGGCTTCGGCGGCACCGAAGCGCGCGGACTGATCGCCGACTGGGCGCGCGTGGGCCTGAACAACCACTATGCCGCGGCCGGCATGGACGAAGACCTCGACGCACAGATGGCGCGCGTGCATGGCAGCGCGCAGGCGGTGTTGATGGAACACGACTGGTTGGCACCGACCGGATCGATGCAGACATTGCTGGCCAAGCTGCCGAATGTGGACGCGCAGCTGCGCGTGCTGTCGGCGCAGGAACTGGGCACGCGTGCGGATCATTTCGCCTGGTTGAAGGCCCCTGACGCTGTGGCGGACCGCTTTTTCATTCAGTTGGATGAAAATTTTCACAAAACTGTTGACGGTACGCGCCGACATCCGCATAATTCCGCTCCTGTCGCAGGGCGCCCGTAGCTCAGTTGGATAGAGTACCTGGCTACGAACCAGGCGGTCGGGAGTTCGAATCTCTCCGGGCGCACCACTCGACAGGTTTTCAGCATCCGCCGCTGGAAATGCAGTAAAATTTGATTGTGTACCGCGCGCCCGTAGCTCAGTTGGATAGAGTACCTGGCTACGAACCAGGCGGTCGGGAGTTCGAATCTCTCCGGGCGCACCATACACAGTCAGCACAACAAGTTTATGTAATTGGCGCCCGTAGCTCAGTTGGATAGAGTACCTGGCTACGAACCAGGCGGTCGGGAGTTCGAATCTCTCCGGGCGCACCATTACACCGAAACAGCAGGCCTCGGCCTGCTGTTTTTTTGTGCGTGTTTTTCGGCAGGGCTGCGCCCTGCCCCCCTGGTAGTGCCGGCCGCTGGCCGGCAACCTCAACGGCAACAGCAGAAGCTGGCATTCCGTGGGTTGGCGGGGCGGTGTCGGAGTGCGGGGACGCCGCAAGTACGTCCATGCAGGCTTGGCAGCCGCTTGCTCGTGTGCGCTTTCCTGCGCACACGGCAAGACCGGGGTTGGGCGTCCTGCCCAACCCGCCCGAGGCATGCCTCGGGCCCATGCGGCTGACACCCCGCACTCCGACACCGCCCCACCTTCGACAGGTTCACGCGGCTGTTGGTAGGTGTCGACCTTGGTCGACACATCTGTCAGATATTGAGTGAATTCATCCACGCATGACGTGGATCTACCGTGTCGACCAAGGTCGACACCTACCAGAGCAGTACGCCGTTCCGACAGATCGCGGAAAACTGTCGAAGGCGGGGTGGGTCCGGTTGCGGGAGTGTCCGCGGCATGGATGCCGCGGCCAAGCCCCCATGGGTGAGGGCGCTTTGCTTGCGAAGCACTGCTTCGCAAGCGCCCGAACGCACAGCCGCCAGCGGCTGGGCCGGCCTGGGGGTTTACGG